>CAZXRC010000003.1:0-185104 GCA_964642475.1 uncultured Gemmatimonadaceae bacterium
CAGGTGGTTTCTTTCAGCAGGGAAAGCAACAAGCCGCCCCTACCCGTTCTTCCGCGCTAAAACGCCCACCCACTTCCGGCACTGAACTGGAACCCATCCGGCCCGCCGGCAAAGTTGAAGGTCCAGATCGTGAATCGGAGCAGCCGGATCGCGAGGCCGCCGCCCGCGCCGACCTGCATGTCCTCGGTGGTGAGCGTGAAGTCCTCCGGCTCGAACACTCGTCCCGCATCCACGAAGCCGAACAGGGTGAAGGCCCCGAAATCGCCCAGATCGAGCAGGTTGTGGCGCACTTCCGCGTTGGCGAAGAGCACCCCCTTGCCCGCCAGCCGCTGGAAGGCCAGCCCGCGATGGGAGTTGGTGCCGCCCAGGACCGGAATCTCTCCCTCCCATACCGGCATCTCGTAGCGGGCGTTGAGCGGCGCCCTGGTCGAGAGCCCCGAGCCCGCAACCCGGGCGGCGAACACGGTTCCCTCGCGGAGCGGCAGGTAGCCTCGCACATCGGCGGTGATCCGGGAATAACCGTCGCCGCCGCTGCCGCCCCCCACCGAGGCCTGGGCAAAGAGGCCCCGGGTGGTGTTGAACTCGTTGTCCCGGGTATCGAGCACCAGGGTAAGCCGGCCCCGCACGTCGGTGTCGGTGAGGTCCTCGGTGCCGAAGTCGGTGCGGAAGAGCGAGGGATCCGACAGGTCACCCAGGTTGCTGTACTCGATCCCGCCCCCGCCGGCGATCCAAAGCGGTCCAGCGATGCGGCGGGAGACCTCCACGTTGCCGAAGTACCGGGTCCGCCGCGCCTCGTAGTAGTGCGGTTGTCGCTTGGTCACCAGCGACCCGTCGTTCCGGGTATCGTTCCCCACTCCGAAATAGCCCAGCCGGGTCTCGCGGGTGGTGCCGAGGGCGGTGAGCAGCCGCCAATCCTTCTTGAGCAGCGGGGCATGGAACCGGGCCACCGCCAGGCGGGCACCCGAGAAACCCTGGCCCACGTCGAGGGAGAAGAGCCCGGCGTAGTTGCTGCGGGCGAAGTAGTCCGCCGCTTTCCGCTCCTCGAGGTGCAGGGCGATCAGCGGGAAGTTGTTTCCCAGGGACGGGAAGAACGGATAGAAGCTGTCCTTCCAGGGGGCGTCCCCGGCCTCGTCCTGCGCCGGGAGCGCGGCCGGGGCCAGCGCCAGGGCCACGCCGATCAGCGCCGGCAGCCAGCGGCGTCCCGGCCTGCGTGCCTGCATCATGGGCCTGCCTTGTCGAAGAGGAATGCCGAATCGCGCTGGGTGGCTCTGCCGTCGTAACCGGCGTAGGTGCTGGGGTAGATCGAGGCCGACCCGATCTCGCCCTTCTTGTTGAGGGCGTAGAGGTTGAGCTGGTAGCGCGGCCGCCCGTTGGGGTAGAGCAGACGGGTCGGTGTCTGGCCGATCACCCGCTTGAGGGCTTCCAGCGCCGCGTCGGTGGGGCTCTTGCCCCGGCGCATCAGTTCCACCGTCAGGAATCCGCCGCAGGCCATCATGTTGGCTTCGCCCAGCCCGGTACTGCCCGCCGCGCCGATCTCGTTGTCGGTGTACTGGCCGGCGCCGACGATCGGCGAGTCGCCCGCCCGGCCCGCGATCTTGAACGCGAGACCGCTGGTGCTGGTGATCGAGGAGATCTCGCCCTGGCGGTTGACGATGTTGAGGTTCACCGTGCCGGTCGGCCGCGCCATCGGCGGCTCGCTCTCGGGGACGTCGAGATAATCGTCCTGCGATCCGCGATTGGCCCGCCAGCGGAGCCACTTCTCGCGCGAGGACTGGGTCAGAAGGTCTTCCTCCTTGAAGCCGTAGGAGAGCGCGAACTTCTTGGCCCCTTCGCCCACCAGCAGGACGTGATCGGTGTACTTGAGCACCAGCCGGGCCACCTCGCTGGGGGTCTTGATCCCCTCGAGCGCCGCGACCCCGCCGGCCCGCCTGGTGGGGCCGTGCATGCACGACGCGTCCAGTTGTACCACCCCATCCTCGTTCGGCAGCCCCCCGTACCCCACCGAATCGTCATTGGGGTCGAGTTCCACCGTCTTGACCCCTTCGACGATGGCGTCGAGCGTGTCGGCGCCGCCCTCGACCAGCCGGACCGCCAGCTCCATGCCCGCCAGCGAACTGGTGGACCCCACCGCCGCGGGCCGGCTGGCCGACCGCAGGATGATCGTAGGCGCACCCACCGGCCGAGCCATCGCACCCGCCGCCAGCACGGCGCTGGTCTGACCGAGGAAGTCCCGGCGACTGACTGAATCGGACACGAGCCGCTCCCCGAGAAGGAAAAGTGACCGTCGTGAGGGAGGGATTTAGGCATCGGGCGACACGGATGTCAACTTGCCCCCGTCTCCGCCGTTTCCTTATGTTGCGCACCCGTTCCCCCTCGACCGGAGCCCCCGTGTCCTCCCAGGCGTTTGCCGGCCTCAGGCATCTGTTCCAGACCCGGGAACCGGTGTCGCTGGTCCCGGCCCCGGTGGCGATGCTGCGCGAGATCGGCCTTCGCGCCACGATCGACCAGCGGGTGCTGGTGCCGGTGATCGGCGAGGAGAGTTCGGCCCTGGCCGACACCGCCGAATCGCTCGGCGCCGAGGTCGTCCGCCTGATGGTGCATCCCGGGGAGAGCGTCGAGCCGGAGCAGCTCGAGCGCTGGATCCGCGAGCCCGCCATCGACAGCGTGGCGCTGGTTCATTCGGAGCCGAGCACCGGGGTCCTGGCGCCGCTGGAGGCGATCGCCGGCGTGGTGCGGCGCCACCCCGAGCTGGTGCTGTTCGTGGATGCGGCCGGCTCCCTGGGCGCCACCCCGGTCCGCACCGATCTCTGGGGCCTCGACTTCGTGCTCGCCGCCTCCCACGGCCCGCTGGGCCTGCCGGCCGGTCTCTCGTTCGCTACCGCATCGCCTCGGCTGCTGGGTCGGACCCGCGGCCTGTCGGGTCGCGGCGTCCTGCTCGACTACCTGACGCACCACACCGCGGCGGCCGAGGGCACCCTGCTCACCGACCTCGAGCCCAGGATGACGGAACGGCTGGAGCGGCGGCTGGAACAGCTTGCCGGCGAAGGGCTGGACGCGAGCTGGTCACGCTACCGGGCGGCGGCGGCGCAGCTCGAAACCTGGGTGAACGGACGGGAAGGAGTGTCGCTGGTGGCACGGGTGGGACGCCGCTCCCCCACCGCCAGCTGTCTCCGGCTCGACCCGCCCCACACGACGGCCCAGCTGGCGGAGGCGCTGCGGGAACGGGGATGGGTCGCGGGGATCAGTGTGCTGGAAGGGACCGTCGGGTTACAGCTGGAACATGCGGCGGGCGAGGTGATCGAACGGATGTCGGCGCTGGTCGCGTGCCTCGAGGGTCTGCTGCCCCGCCCTACTCGACCTTGAACTTCCCGACCTTGCTGAACAGGCCCTGCGCGGTCTCCGACAGCGAGTGGGCCGATCCGGCCACCTGCTCGGTCGAGGCCGAAAGCTCCTGAGCACTCGCGGCGATCTCCTGCGCCGCCGCCGCCACGTCTTCCGTGCCGCTGGAGACCTCCGCCATCCGGGCCGCGATCCCCTCGATGAGGGTGCGGACCTCGCCCGACGACTTCGAGATCTGCCGGCCCCATTCGTCGGTCTGGTGGGCCTCGTCCGCCACCCGTGCCAGTCCCTCCGCCGCCTTGTGCGCCGTAGCCCGTGCCGCCTGGCCGCCCCGCGCCAGTCGGAGCAGCCGGTCGCGCGCGGTCGCGACCCGCTCCTGCACCAGTTGGACCGTCTCGCTGGTCTGGGTGGCCGCCTGGGCCGCCTGGCCCGCCAGCTTCCGTACCTCTTCGGCCACCACCGCGAAGCCCTTCCCCTCGTCGCCGGCCCGGGCCGCTTCGATACCGGCATTGAGCGCCAGCATGTGGGTCTGGCGCGCGATGGCCTTGGTCTGGGTGACGAACTTCTCGATCTCCTCGGAGGCCGCGGCCAGGGCGGCCGCTTCCTCGGCGCCCTTCTCGATCTCCTCGGCCAGCCGCTGCAGCTCGCTCGAGCTCGCATCCAGCTCGTCGCGATGGTCCCGGGCCAACCGCGCCAGGGCCGCGTTCCGGTCGGCCGCCTCCCCGGCGCTCACCGCCAGGGTCTGGGCGATCTGGAGAATCCGGTCGCCATCCTGAGCCGCGGCCCGCACCACCGCGGCCTGCTTGGTGGCCCGGTCGGTCAGATCGTTGCAGGTCCCCGAGACTTCCTCGGTGCTGGCGCTCATCTCCTGGGTGGAGCTGGAGATCTCCTGCGCCATCGCGGCGGCCTCCTGGGCGCTTCCCCGGATCGCGGACACCAGGGTTCGGAGTTGAGACACCATCAGGCCGACCGCCTGGGTCAGGCTGTTGGCATCGCCCGCCCCCGCCGAGGACAGCGAGACAGTGAGGTCCCCCTCGGCGACGCGGCTCGCCACGACGATCGTGTTGCCCAGCGGCCGGAGGATGTTCCGCCGCAGCCAGCTCACGGTGTAGAGGACGACCAGACCGCCCAGGATCACGTAGGTGGCCAGCGCGCCGGCGGCGGCTGTCCAGAATCGACCGGAGGGAAGACCTTCAGAACCAAGCAACCAGAAGACACCGACCTCGAGGGCGCCGAGTAACGTCAGCAAGCCGGCTGACACGAGGTAGATGCTGCGAACGAACTTCCGTCGCTGGTCGGCCATCGGGCTCGCAGAGGTAAGTGAAATGAAGGCTGGAAGTTAGGGCCTCAGGCCGGGTTAGGGCAAGGCAGCCGTGGGTCCGGTCGTGTCTGGCGGCACTGCCGGGGGTCTTGAGTTCCGAGTTCCGAGTTCCGAGTTCCGAGTACAGGGTTCAGGCTCCGAGTGGCCTGAGTCCCGATTCTCCTCGGGAGTTGATGCCCGGCCAAGCAACTCGGAACTCGGAACTCGGAACTCGGAAACGCTGTTCCTGGGCTCCAGGCGCGCCTAAATTCCTGCCCCTATGAGCGATACACCCTCAGAGACCTACCGCCCCGATCAAGTCGAGGCCAAGTGGCGCACCCGCTGGGCCGAGCGGGGCACCAACCAGCCCAATCTCGATTCGCCGAAGCGCCCCTTCTACAACCTGATGATGTTCCCCTACCCCTCCGCGGAGGGGCTGCATGTCGGGAACATGTTCGCGTTCACCGGGGCCGATGTCTACGGCCGGTTCAAGCGGCTCATGGGCTTCGATGTGTTCACGCCCATGGGGTACGACGCGTTCGGGATCCACAGCGAGAACTACGCGCTCAAGATCGGGACCCATCCCGCGGTGCTGATCCCGCAGAATATCCGCAATTTCCGGCGCCAGCTCGAAGGCATGGGCGGGATGTTCGACTGGAGCCACTCGCTCAGCACGACCGACCCGTCCTACTACAAGTGGACCCAGTGGCTCTTCCTGCAGCTCTTCAAGGCGGGCAAGGCCTACAAGAAGAAGGCCGCGGTCAACTGGTGCCCGGTCGACAAGACCGTGCTGGCGAACGAGCAGGTGGAAGGGGGCCGCTGCGAACGCTGCGGCGCGACGGTGGAGCAGCGGTTCCTGGAGCAGTGGTTCTTCCGGATCACCGAGTACGCCGACCGGCTGTTGCGGAACCTGGCGACGATCGACTGGTCCGACACCACCCTGACCGCGCAGCGGAACTGGCTGGGGCGGAGCGAGGGCGCCGAAATCGAGTTCGCGGTGGTCCCACCCACCACCGAACGAGGCGGGGGGAACCCGGAACCGATCCGGGTCTTCACCACCCGGCCCGACACGCTCTTCGGCGCCACTTTCATGGTGCTGGCTCCGGAGCACCCGCTGGTCGCGATCCTCACCACACCGGATCGCAAGGCCGAGGTCGATGCCTACGCGAAGATGGCGGCGGCCCAGGACCTGGTCTCCCGCAAGACCGGGGCACGCGACAAGACCGGTGTCTTCATTGGGGCCTACGCCACCAATCCCGGCACCGGAAAGCCGATCCCGGTCTGGATCGCGGACTACGTCCTGATGGAGTACGGCACCGGGGCGATCATGGCGGTGCCGGCCCACGACGAGCGGGATTTCGAGTTCGCGGCAAAGTTCGGTCTGGAGATCGTGCGGGTACTTGCGCCGGCGGGCGCTCCGAGCCCGAAGGCCCCGGTCACGGCCGCGGAGGTCGAGACCGAGGGCTTCGTGCTGGTGAATTCCGGTGGCTTCGATGGCCAGCCGGCCGAGGCCGCCAAGAGTTCGATCACCGCGTGGCTGGCCGGGAAGGGAGTGGGCAAGGCGGTGGTGCAGTACCGGCTCCACGACTGGTGCATCTCGCGCCAGCGCTACTGGGGCCCGCCCATTCCGATCATCTACTGCGAGCGTTGCGGCGCGGTGCCGGTGCCGGAGCAGGACCTGCCGGTAATCCTCCCGGACATTCCCGACTTCCGCCCCGACGACAGCGGCATCTCACCGCTGGCGCGCCACGAGGAGTGGTACTACGTCCCCTGTCCCGGGTGTGGCAAACGGGCCCGCCGCGAGACCGACGTCTCGGACACCTTCCTGGACAGCGCCTGGTATTTCCTGCGCTATCCCAGCGCCGAGTTCAACGACCGGCCCTTCGACCGCAAGCGGACCGAGACCTGGCTGCCGGTCACCAGCTACATCGGCGGCAACGAGCACGCGGTGCTGCACCTGCTGTATTCCCGCTTCCTGACGATGGTGCTGCATGACCTTGGACACCTCAAGTTCGAGGAGCCGTACGTCCGGTTCCGGGCCCACGGGCTGATCGTCAAGGACGGCTCGAAGATGTCGAAGTCCCGCGGAAATGTGGTCATCCCCGACGAGTACATCGCCCAGTGGGGCGCCGACACCTTCCGCCTCTACCTGATGTTCCTGGGCCCCTTTCAGGAGGGAGGCGACTTCCGCGACGCCGGCATCAGCGGACCGCGGCGCTTCCTCGATCGGGTCTGGACCCTGGTGGGCGAGGCCGGCGGCGAAAGCGGAGACGAGTTGAGCAAGGACATCGTGGTCCGCTGGCATGCCACCAAGAAGAAAGTGGCCGAGCACTACGAGGTGCTGCACTACAACACCGCCATCTCGGCCCTGATGGAGCTGGTCAATGGGCTCAAGGAGACCGGGTGCCGCGACCGCCAGATCGTGCGCGACCTGGTGATCATGCTGGCGCCGCTCACCCCCCATTTCTCGGAGGAGTGCTGGGAGCGCCTGGGGGAAAAGGGCAGCGTATTCGACACCCGGTGGCCCGAGTGGGACGAACGGCTCACCGTGGGGAGCCAGGTCGAGCTGCCGGTGCAGGTGAACGGGAAGACCCGCGCCAAAGTCATGGTCTCGCGCGGCGCCACCGAGCAGCAGGTCCGGGCCGCGGCCCTGGCCGATGCCAGCGTGCAGAAATTCGCGGCCGGGAAGGAAATCCGGAAGGTGATTTACGTACCGGATCGGCTGCTGAATCTCGTGGTGGGCTGAGACTACAGGAGCCGGGTGAGCCACTCCCCGACAAAGTACCCCACGGCGGCCACGCCCAGGCCGACCACGAACATGTCGAGCCCGCTGCGGAAGACGCTCCGACCGGTGAAGAAGCTCCGGGCCGCGCCGACCCCGAAATGGGCCAGCATCGAGATGCCGAAGCTGGTCCAGATCGCGCCCGTACCGGTGCTCACCAGGAACGGGGCGACCGGAATCAGCGCCCCCACCGCCGTGGCGGTTCCGGTGATCCAGGCCTCACGCATCGGGCTCGAGCTGGGCGAGGCGATCTTGAGCTCTTCCACCACCTTTTCCGCCAGCGCCCGCTCCGGATCGCGCATCACCTCTGCGGCCAGTTGCTCCGCCTGCGTCTCGGGTATCCCCTTGGCCTGGTAGAGCAGGGCCAACTCCTCCCGCTCCAGGTCGGGCATGAGCCGGATCTCTTCCCGCTCCATCGCGATCTCGTGTTCGTTGACCTCCGCCTCGCTCTTGGCGGCAAGGTAGCCCGAGGCGCCCATCGACAGGGCGTCGGCCACCGCCCCCGCGAGTCCCGCGACGATCACCGCATGGGCCGAGATGTTGAGCTGCCCCTGGGCTCCGAGCATCCCGGCGACCAGGCCGAAATTGGCCGTCAGGCCGTCGTTGAAGCCGTAGACCAGGTTTCGAAGAACTCCCCCCGCACCGGTCTTGTGCCACGGCTCGCCCCCGGTGCCGACGAGGGTGGCCAGATCCTGGGCGTGCTGGGCCGACTCCTTGGCCAGAATCAGGGCGGTTTCCCCGGCGGCGCCCTGCGGCGCCCGGCGGTACATGCCGAGGTACCCCTTCACCTCGCGGCCTTCCTCCTCGAGCAGCATCGGCGCGAGAAAGCTCGGCCCGAACCGCTGGGCCAGCCACGCCATGGTCCGGGCTCGTCGGGAGGGAGCGACCGGGGGCGCGTCGTGACCCTCCTGGCGGATGAGGGTCTGCCACATGGCCACGTGCCGGTCTTCGACCCCCGCGAGCTTCCGGTAGAGATCTGCCCGGCTGACGTTGTGCTCCAGGGCGGCCAGTTTGCGATACAGGAAGGCGGCGTCGGCTTCGTCGGCGAGGTGGTGCAGCCACTCGTGGGGCAGGGGGCGAGTCGGGGGGCACTCGGTGGACATGTGGCAAATGTAAACGGCCTCAGGCGTTGGGCCGGCAAGGAGTGGAGGGCTGTGTGCTCGGGTTGTATTAATACTGTCGCTATAGAGGCGCTATAGTGTCATTGGTGCGAGGACGCGGACCCAACCTCCGGCACGGTCACCCCGTAAGGTCACGAGGAGCCTCCAACTCAACCGGCGCCCACCCCCCGCGGGCGGGTGCAACCCCTTATGGGGTTTGAGCATCTTTCACCCTGCCATGACGGAAGCCTACGTGCTCGCCGATGCCCCCGCGCTTCTCGCCCGTGCCCGGGCGGGAGACCTGACCGCATTCGAGCAGGTCTACCGGGCCTACGAAGTGCCGGTCTACAATCTGGCTCGGCGCATCTGCCGGACCGTGGAAGACGCCGAAGACGTTCTGCAGGAGACATTCTTCGAGGTGTGCCGCAGCATTCACCAGTACCGGGGCGATGGCAGCCTGTGGGGCTGGGTCCGCACCATCGCGGCGAGCAAGGCGCTCATGCGGCTCCGCCGGAACAAGTACCGTGACACCGACGAATTCGACGACGACCTGCACCGGGCGCCCCGGAGCGATAGCGGGCTGCGGATGGATCTCGAGGCGGCGTTGGAGCGGCTCCCCGAGACCAGCCGTGCGGTCGTCTGGCTCCACGATGTCGAAGGCTATACCCACGAAGAAATCGCCGGGATGATGGGCAAGACCGTGAGCTTCTCGAAGTCGCAGCTGGCGCGGGCGCACGCCCGCCTTCGCCGCTGGCTGGGAGAGGAGCCGGCCGCGTGACCCACCTGACCCTCGATCAGCTCATGCAGCTCCGGGAGCCCGGCCTCGAGCCGGGTGTGTCGGGACTCCGGGCTCATCTCGAGGGCTGCGCCGTGTGCCAGGCCGAGGCCGCCCGGATCGAGCAGCGGGCCAACCGGCTGCGGGCGCTCGCCTCGCTCAGACCCGCGCGGGACCACTGGCCGGCGTTGGAGCAGCGACTCCGGGCCGAGCGCCGTCGCCAGCTGGTCCGGCGGGTTGCCTGGGCGGGTCTGGCGGCGGCCGCGGGGGTCGCACTGGTGCTCGGGCTCCGGATCGTCCGTCCCGCGAGCGACATCACTCAGCAGCTGGCGCTGGACGAGGCGATGGCCCGCAGCCAGCAGCTGGAACAGGTGATTCACAGCTATGACCCCGATGCCCGGGTCACCGACGGTCGCACCGTGCAGGTCGCCAGCCAGCTGGAGGATCGGATCGCGCTGGTGGACCAGCAGTTGATGTCGATGCGCGAGCTCGGGTCCCGAGACCGCGATGCCGAAGTGCTGGAACTCTGGCGTCAGCGTGTGGGGCTGCTCAACGCGCTGGTGGACGTCCATCTGACCCGCGCCAACGCGGTCGGCTACTGAGCCGGCGCCGGACCCTCCGATGATTCCCCCGGTCCTTCGTTCACTCGGATACGCGTCCCTGCTGCTGCCGGCGCTCCGGCCGCTGCCGGCACAGGAGCCGCCCCGTCCCCGGCACGAGATCGTCACCGAGCGGATCCCGATGACCGGCAGGATCGAGCTCTTCGCCATGCGGCGCGGCCGACTGGGCGTGGTGGTGCGCACCTCGTCGGACCAGACCGACTCCATCGGGGCGCTGATCCAGAGCGTCACGCCCAACGGCCCGGCCGACAAGGCGGGGATCCGGTCGGGCGACATCATCGTCCGGATCAACGGCCGCCTGCTTGCCGGCGGCGACCCGCGGCTGGTGCAGGGGCAGCCGGTGCCGGGTCTGGCGCTGTCGCTGATTGCCGCCGGGATCAAGCCGGGAGACTCGGTGGTGGTGCAGTATCAGCGCGGGAAGGATCGGCGCAACGCCACGGTGGTGGCCGGCGACGATCCGGTCTGGGCCATGGCGACGAGGGACCCCCAGGGTTTCGACTTCATGGGGGAGCGCTTCCCCGAGGGTGACCCGCCCGATATCGTCGAGGCGGGGCCCCGGCCGAGGACCTTCACCATGCGCACCACGATACCGCGCATGTTCACCCTGGGCTCGCCCCTCGCCGATCTGGAACTCGCGCCCGTCAATCCCGAGCTGGGCCGCTACTTCGGGACCCCCGATGGGGTGCTGGTGATCAACGTCCCGGCCCCATCGAAGCTGGGGCTCAAGCCCGGCGACGTGGTGCTTTCGGTGGAGGGGCGACGGGTACGGGTTCCGGGCCAGCTCTTCCGGGTGCTCCAGAGCTACGACCCGGGCGAGAGCTTCACGCTGGAGATCATGCGGCTGAAGAAGAAGGAGACCGTGACCGGAATGGTCATGGACCGCAGCGCCCCCCAGCGGGAGGAGTAAGCGGCCGCGGTACGGGGTGGACCGGAGCCGCGGCCCGCCTCCCCCCGTGCTCGTCACACCTCACTCCCCTGACAACGCTTCCGCCGCCACCCGGTGGAGGAACGTCAGGAACTCCGACAGATAGTCGATTCCCGCCTCCTGCGCCTCCTCGTGCCACGGGTTCATGACGGTCGACCGGAGCACGAACAGCCCCTCCCGCCGGTATTCGTCCACCCCGACCCCCAGACGCGTCAGCAACGGACTCAGGCTCGCGGCCTGGTACTGCTGTTCCTCGAAGCGGGTCCGGGATACGAAGAACGGCTGGGCCGTGGACTGACGGTGGGTCCGGGCCCCCGGCACACTTCCGGCCGCGTAGATCCGCTGATTGAGACGGTTGATGTCGGCAAGCGGTACGCCGGCCGGCCGCATGGCCCCCTGGTGCCACTCCATTGGTCGGGCGAGGAAGCAGACGATGTTGGTCTCGGGCTCGGTGATCGGCATGAAGGTGAACGGCGTCGGACAGGGCGCCGCCGGGGCCCGCTCCTGCTCTAGCCGGGCATACAGATGCTGGTGCGCGCTCAGCAGCCGCCAGAAACGCTGGGCGCTGAGGAGTGTGGTGCGGACCACTTTGCCGTGCCCGCTGGTGGTGAGGGGGATCGTCTTGTGGGCCAGCCAGCAGGCCAGAGCCGCCGCCCCCGGCTTTGAACCCTCCAGAATATGGGTCCCGAAAGCCGGCATCTGGTCCTGGTAGTCGAAGGCCCCGATGCCCTCCGCCTCGTCGCTCAGATACTGGGCCCGCTGGGTGATGAACTCGGTGACCATCCCGTTCTGGAAGGCAATCACCCCGGCGGGGTAGGGGATGTAGCCCATCTTGTGGGGGTCGACCGTCGTCGAGTCGCCCTCCGCCATGGCGAGGAACGCGGCGCAGGTTTCGGTGTCACCCCACCGGGTCTCGTAAGTCCGGATGTCGCTGGTCGTCGTGCCCACCTCCACCTCGAAGCGCTGGTGCAGGTCGAGGGCCCGGGAGTAGGCCGCCGCCACCGTCTCGATGTCCGCGTTGGGCATATGGGCCACCGGGAGCCCCTGAAACAGGGTCCGGAAGTACCCGCCCCACGCGGCGTCGACGTGGAGCCAGAACGAGCGGTTCCGCCGTTTTTCCCGGGCCGAGCGGATGTCCCGGATCCGGTGGATCGGGTCGACCGCGCCCTCCTCCGTCGTGCCCACCACCCCCACCGTCGCGGCCACATATTCGTCCGGGGCCAGGGCCTCCAGGGCGGCGCTGAGGGCGTCGGCATCGAGCTGGAACCGGTCGTTCACCGGCACCAGTCGCAGCGCCGCCTCGCCGTAACCCAGGACGTTGCACGCTTTCGCGATGGAGTAGTGGGCCGCCGCGGTCGCCAGCACCACCGGGCGGAGCCCGGTGGCGCCGAGTACCGAGCCAAGCCCGTGGCGGGAGACGTTGAAGCGATGCGCGCTGACGTACTGGTTCAGCTCGCGAACCACCTCTTCCCCCGGGCGCCGCTGGGCCGCCTGTGCCGCGCGGGCCAGCGAGCGGAGGAGGCGGAGGGTGTCCTGGGGGCGGAGGGCCACCAGGGTGGCGTCGTCCACCTCGGTCGCCGGCGCCTCGGTCCCGTTGGGGAGGGGAATGGCGAAGGGCAGCCTGGTCTCGCGGCAGTAGTCCCGGACGATGAGCGGGGTGAACTGCACCGAGCGGGCGACCCAGAGCGCCTCGGTGGTGGCGATCGTGCCGCCGCTGGTGATATGGGCCCACGCCTGGCGCGGGTCGTACCCCAGCATTCCCGCGATCATCCGTCCGACCTCGATCTCGAGGGCCACCGTGATCGGGGCCGACTCGCCGGTCACGTTGTTCGGATTGTAGAGCAGCCCCGCGAAGTAGCCCAGCACCGCCGGCAGGCTCTGCTCCGAGACCATGTGCGCGATGTAGCGGGGCGAATGCAGCGGGAAATGGAACTTGAGCTCGCTCAGGGTGGCGTCGAGCTGGGTGGTCAGGGTGTCGAGCCAGGACTCGTGCTCCGGGCTCCGGCGCTTGACCCGCCCGACGATCCATGGGTCGGCCGGAAAGTAGTTCCGGCGCCAGTGCACGTAGTCCTGGAAGATGTGATCGAACATCTCGGTCCAGACACCGGCATTCTCGGCCCGTGGGCCGAGGAAACACGCCGCGATGGGGAGGTCGTCGCTCATATTCCCAAGCATCGATCGATGCCCGGGGAGCGGCAAGGGTGTTTCCTCCCTATGAAGGGGTTTTCATGGGGGATTTAACGACGGGGTAAACGGGGCGCGACCCTCATGCCCCGTACTTGAACATCCGGTACCAGAGTTCGAGATCGCCCTCCGAGAACACCTCCAGCTCGGCGAAGATCTCCCTGGCGAACTCCACCGCCCCGAGGCCGCTGGCGGTGATGAGGCCGCGGTCGCGCACCGCCAGCTGCTCGACGTAGTCGTTCTCGAAGATGTATCCCGGTACCTGGGCCTTGAGATAGTCGAGCCCGTTGCTGGTGTGGGCCCGGCCGTGGAGCAGCCCGGCTCGCGCCACCGCGGTGGTGGCCGCGCAGATAGCCGCGAGGGGCGCGCCGTTCGCCATGCAGGCCTCGAGCAACTCCACCAGCCGCGGATCCAGACCGTTGGTTTCCCACTGATCGCCACCTGGCAGCAGGAAGAGCCGCACCTGCTCGGCGGCGACCTGCTCCACCGTAACGTCCGGCACCACGGTCAGGCCGCCCATGGAGCGCACCGGGTGGTGGGTGAGGCCTACGGTCACCACACCGGCTACCCCGGTCTGCCGGATCTGGGCCAAGGCGTAGGACGGCTCCCAGTCGGCGAAGCCCTCGAAGATCAGCACGTGGACGGCGGGTTGGGACATGGCGTCAGTTCCGGATTCCGAGCGCCGAGCTCCGGGCCCCGATCTCCTGGGCCAGTCGGGCAAAGGCCGGGAGATCGAGGCTCTGCGGGCCGTCGCTCAGCGCGTGGTCGGGATCGGGGTGCACTTCGATGATCACCCCCTGGGCCCCCGCGGCCAGCGAGGCGAGGGTGAGCGCCGGCACGATGGCGCGCACGCCGGCCGCATGGCTGGGATCGGCGATCACCGGAAGGTGGGTGCGTTCCCGGACCAGCGCCACCGCGTTGAGATCCAGCGTGTGGCGGGTGGCGCGCTCGAAGGTCCGGATGCCCCGCTCGCACATGACCACGTTGGGATTGCCGTGCGAGAGAATGTACTCCGCGGCGTGCAGCCACTCCTCGATGGTGGCCCCGGCGCCGCGCTTGAGGAGAATCGGCTTGCCGCTGCGGCCCGCGGCCCTGAGCAGGGCGAAGTTCTGCATGTTCCGGGCGCCGATCTGCAGCATGTCGGCATAGCGGGCCACCAGCGGGACTTCCTCCCAGCTCATCACCTCGGTCACCACCGGCAGGCCGGTGCGCTCTCGCGCCTCGGCCAGGTACTTGAGCCCCCGGACACCGAGACCCTGGAAATCGTAGGGCGAGGTGCGGGGCTTGAACGCGCCGCCCCGCAGGATATCCGCGCCCCCGTCGGCCACGCCTTGCGCCGTCTGGAAGATCATCTCCTCGCTCTCGACCGAGCAGGGTCCCGCGATGATCACCGGCCGCTCGCCGCCGATCTCAACGGGGCCTACCATGACCCGGGTTCCCTCGGGCTGCTGCCGTCGGTCGAACAACGGCAGGTCGGGCTTGGGACGGAGATGGGGCGGGCGGGGCATGGTGGGACCCTGGGGCACCGCCCCTTCGCCCTGCCACGCGGCGTAGCTCCCCAGCACGACGATGCGGGACGCCAGCGCCTCGATCGATTCGAGCGCCTCCGCCAGGCGGGGCTCGCCCCGGGTGCCTTCGACATCGAAGTAGAAGCGGTAGGTCCACGGGGCCGACCGCTCGGGGCGCGACTGGAGACTGGTGAGGTTCACGCCCCGCCCGGCGAAGGCCTGGAGCACCGCCGCCAGCATCCCCGGTCGGTGGTCGGTCCACACGATCAGCGAGGTCTTCTGCGGGCCGGTGGTCTCTTCCGGCTGAGCCGCGCGGGTGAAAGTCAGGAACCGGGTCTGGTTGGTGGGATCGTCCTCGATCCGCTCCTCGAAGACGCTGAGGCCGTAGGCGTCGGCGGCGTGGCGGGCACAGATCGCCGCCTGGGTCGGGTCCTGCTCCCGCGCGACGATCTCGGCGCTTCCGGCGGTGTCCCATGCGTTCACCAGCGTGGCCGACGGCAGGTGCCGGTTGAGCCAGATCCGGCACTGCCCCAGCGCCACCGGGTGGGAGAGCACCCGGGTCACCTGACTGAGCTGGGCGCCGGGGACGCCCATGATGCTGTGGTGTACCGGCAGGAGGACCTCGCGGCTCAGCTGCAGCTCTCCATCGCCGAAGGCTTCCTGGAGCAGGTCATAGGTGGGCGTGACCGATCCGACCAGGGAGTTCTCGATGGCCAGACACCCGCCATCGGCCCGGCCTTCGCGGACCGCCACGACCACGTCGCCGACCTCGCGGCAGGCCACAGTCTCCAGATCGGGCCACTGTTGGCGCGCGGCCGCTTCGCTGAACGATCCTCGGGTACCCTGGACGGCAATACGCATGACGCTCTTCCTCGGACAACGGGTAATCACGGCCCCCCCAGAAAAACAAAAGCCCCGCCATTCGGCGGGGCGTCGAGGTCCGGGTGGGGTCAGCGCAACGGCCTGCCCGCACCGGACGGCTCAGACGCGCCGCCGGGCGTGGTAAAGAAGAAAAACGAGAAGCTCTGGCTCGATCGCATGACTGATCCTACCCGTCGTGGAACGGGTGGTCAAGGGGGCGGAGTTCCGGGTTCCAGGTTGGCCGATCGGTGGTCGGAGGAGCTCGGGCGTCGACCCATCTACTTTCCCGGGACTCTGGCCGTCACCCATTGGCAACCCGGAACGTGGAACACCCATGGTACACCCGATCCCCGAGCCGCTCCTGGCTTGCCCCGTCATGGCCGGGTTGGTCGCGACGCACCGCCCCCCGGAACTCGAGCCGCGACGCCCGTTCCCGGCGCTGGTCGATGCTATCGTGTCGCAGCAGATCTCCGGCAAGGCCGCCGAGAGTATCCTGAAGAGGCTCAAGACCCTGGTGCCGGTCACACCAGCGCGGCTTGCGACCGCAGACCCGCGCCGTCTGCGCCGGGCCGGGCTCTCGCGGGCCAAGGCGATGTACGTGCGGGACCTGGCTCGCTTCGCGCAGGCGGGAGGGCTCCGGGGACTGGGCCGGCTCCCGGATGAGGCGGTGGTCGAGCGACTCACCAGCGTCAGGGGCATCGGGGTGTGGACGGCGGAGATGTTCCTGATCTTCTCGCTCAACCGGCCCGACGTGTGGCCGGTTGGTGACGGCGGCGTGCAGCGCGCGGCTCTGCAGCTTTACGGTATCAGGAACCTGAAGAAACTGGCGCTCCTGGGCGAGCGGTTCCGTCCCTTTCGGACTCACGCCGCCTGGTATCTCTGGCGCTCGCTCGGCTGATCATTCCCGCCGGCGGAGGCCCGGTCCGCCGGCGCGTATGGTCCGGGCTTCCTCCGGCAACGCCGCCCACTGCTCCGGCGTCAGGATGGCGTGGGCTGTCTCGAGTGCCTCGGTCATCATCGCCCGGGCGGTTTCGATCCGACCCCGCAGGGCACTGAACAGTACCGCCGGATCCGGCCGGGGACCCGCCTCCTCGATCTCGCGCTGAATCGCACGGCCCAGGGAATCGCGCCCGGCCACAAAGCGCTGACTCGACTGGTTGAGCCGGGCGGTCTGATCGTCGGAGAGCTTGAGCTGGAAACTGTATTCCAGGATCCGTGCCACCGGGTCCGGCATGACCCGGGCCAGTCGGTTCTCGAAGCGGGCCGCGGAATCGCCCGGCTGGACCCCGGAGGCTCCGGGGGCCGGCCCTGCTCCCGGTGGGAATCCCCGCCCGCCCCCTCCTCCGCCCCCTCCTCCCGGTCCGAACCCGCCGCCGGGCCCGCCCAGGCCGCCCAGAAGCGGCGTGGTGCCCAGCGCCAACCGGAGCTGCAGGCCGAGTTGAAAAGGCTGCCGGAGGGCCTGGGCGCTGCGGACATCGCCGAAACGCTGGTTGACCTGGTAGGTGAACTGCTGCGCCGCCGGGTCGAAACCGCGCACGATCAGGAGCGTCGCATCGGGCCGATAGCTGGCGCCCCACCCGTGGAGGGCCCGGTCGCCGTGAAAGAGCTGATCCAGTCCGCCCAGCAGGTTCGCGGTCACCAGGGAGAGCGCGAGACGCTGGTCCAGGCCCAAGAAGCTGGGGCGCCAGTTGAGCTGCAGGTCCATTGTGACCTGCCAGGGGCCGCGGCAGCTGTTGCGGGCGGCGATGGCGCCGGCCTGGGAAGTGAGGCAGTCGCGCACCCGGCCGGGGGCATGGTCGAGCAGCCTGGTGAGATCGGGGGACAGCGGGCCGGCCAGCGCCGGATGGAAGATGAACGCCCGGTCGTTCCGGGCTCCGTCGCCGTTGATGTCTCCCGCGACGGTCGGGGTGTAGGGCGTCCCGGAGCTGGCCCGCGAGATCGTAGTGAGCTCGAGCCCCTTGGCCAGAGGAACGGTGGCGGTCAGGAGGAACTGATGCCGCCGGTCGAAATCGCTGGCCGAGCGGTTCCGGTCGATCAGTCCTCGGCCGGCGGTCTGCCCGGCGAATCCTCCGACGCCGCCGAACCCGATGGAGGATGACTGGTCGGTCGAGCGCGACAGGGTGTACGAGCCCTGGAGCACGATACCGCGGCCCACGATCCCGTTGGCGCTCAGCACCATCTGGGCGGAGCGGGTGGTAAGTCCGGACTGTATCTCGAAGACCTGCCCGAAGCGCCGGTCGACCCGCGAGGCGGCGAGGGGCGCGAATCCGGTGAGGGTGTCGATGGCGCCGGGGAGGGCGTAGACCTGGCGGTCGCCCTCGTTGGCCAGGGTGAAGCGGGCCGGTCCCACGTTGCGATCGAGGAAACCCCACTGGCTCTGCCCAAAGCTCATCGAGAAATCGGCGCCCAGCGTGAGCAACCCGACCCGCCTCTGGGCGCCGAGGGAACCGCGCCAGACCCTCGGCGCGGTGAACCCTCTGGCGAAGGCGGTGACCGATTGGGCGGCGGGCGGCGGTGTGCCACTGCCGCCGTCGGCACAGGCGTCTGGGATCGCGCCCGCATCCTGGGCGATGGCGCTCCAGTCGGGCGCCGGCGCGTCGGCACCCACGCAGTAGAGCTGGGTTACCAGGGCAGCGCCACCGGAGGTGGTCTGGGCCTGTACCGCGAGCTGGCCCGGGACCGGGCTTCGGAATTCGCCGAGGCCGCCGCGCACCGTCCAGCGGGGCGGCCCCTCCGCTTCCCGAAGTACCCAGGTGAAGCCAGCCCGGGGACTTACCCGGGTCTCGCGCGGGAGCTCGTCGGTCCCGAGCCCGAACACCGAATCGATCTCCCGGTCGTGCCCCGGGGCGCCTCCCAGCCAGGAGTGTTCCGCCCGGAGACCGTAGTTGAGCTGGAGCCGCGCGCCGGTGCGCCAGGTATCGCCCAGATAGAGCGCCGCCGTGGCGCTCCGGCCACTCCGCTCGCTCGGGGCCAGCGAGCGGGTGAAGAGCGCTGGACGGTTGGCCTCGAAGTCGCTCAGCGACTGGTAGGTGAAACTGCCGCGCTGATCGGCCGCCACCTCCGAGGTCGTGCGGCTGCTGCTGAAGAATCCGCCCAGCTTCACCCGGTGGGCTCCGTCGCCCGATACCCACGAGGCCTCGTCGGTGGCCTCGAAGGTGGAACTGCGGGAGCGCTGGGGAAAGCCGGGATTGCCGCCGAAGACCAGGGTCGTGAAGCCGGTGCTGCCATCGGAGAGCGTGGACCCGACCTGCACCCGCGCCTGGGGCAGCGCGAGGTAGGGGTCGCCGCGATTGCTGGATCCCGAGAGGTAGATCTTGGCCTCGTTGAGCCAGCTTTGCCCGATCTGCGAGCTGAGCTGCAGCATGGCGCCGCCGCCCTTCGACGTGGTCGCGCCGCCGGACGACGAGAGACTGAACGGGGAAAAGCGGGCCGGCTCGGAGGAGCTCCACCGCCCGTCACCCCGGAGGGTGAGGGTGTGCCGCTGGCCCAGCAGGACATCGAAGCGGGCGATGCCGTTCCAGTCGGTGCCCAGCCGGTCGTCGGGCACGCCCGAGGCCCGCAGCGGCAGGTCGAGGCTCCCGAGAATTGCGCGGAACCGGGCGAGGGAATCGGCCGCGAGTCCCAGCCGGTCGGCGCCCGACCCCCGCAGTTCGTCGAGGGAAACGAACTGCTCACTCCGGTGCCGGACCTGTCCCGCGCCAAAGGCGAAGAACCGGTTCGGGACCAGCGGGCCGCCGAGCCCGAACGAGAGCTGCTGCTGCGCCGCGGGCAGCGCCGTCACGCTGTCGCTCCCGAGCGCGAAGGTGGGATCGCGGAGGCTGCCGTTGAACGTGGCCTGGAGAACGCTGGTGCCGCTCCGGGTGGTCGAGGCCACCAGCGCCCCGCTGAACTGCCCTCGGCTCACATCGTAGGTATTGGTGATGACCCGGGTGCTTCGGACCGCGTCCTGGGGGATGCCGGCAGCGCCGAAGGTCAGGCCATCGAGCGTGGTGGTGTTGGCGCTGGGGCGCTGGCCGGCGGCGGAGAAGCCGGCGGCGGTGGAGTCGGTGCCGCTGAGGCCCACCACGCCGGGAGCCAGGGTGGCGATGGCGTTGAGGTCCCCGGCATCGATGGGGAGCCGGGCCAGCCGATCGGGCGTGAGACTGGTCTCGGTGGAACCGGGGGTGGGGCCCAGCGCGGGGCGAAGGCGCCGCGCGGTCGCGACCAGTTCCTCCATCTCCGGAGGCGGAGCGCCGGCAAGTCGGATGTTGGCGACCAGCCGGTCGTCGTCGCCCTGCCGCTCCACCCGGCTCCGCACCGGATTCCGCCCGATGGCGCGGACGTACAACTGATACCGCCCGCCGCCGTCGGGAAACAGAATGCGGTACCGCCCCCGCGAGTCGGTGCGGGCCACCCGCGAGACGCCGGTTTCCTGCGAGACCGCTTCGACCACCGCCTCCACCACCGGATTGCCGGCGGAATCGGTGACCGTTCCCACCAGGATGTCGGTGGTGGCGCCCACCTGTGCAGCGACCGGATGCGACCGGAGCAGGTACAGGCCGAGGGCCCAGAGGACCAGCCAGCGACGCACCGACATGGGACTCCGAGGCTGTGCAGGGTATTCAGACTTACGAGCAGGTCCCCGGTGGCGTTGGTGGCGGCATGGAGTTGCCCGGTCCGCCCAGGTCTGGTATGCCTTCCAGGCGGTCACGAGAGTACCCCGGCCGGCCCGAGCGGCCGGTATCAAGGAGGACGTACTGCGCCACTCTGCCCCATGGGTGGGCCTGCTGCTGGGCCTGATCCCCGCCATCCTGCCGGCCCAGTCTCTCCCTTTGCTGCACCCCATCAATCCGGTCGCCGAGGCCCGCAGTGGGCTCTACTTCCAGCCGCTGATTCCGCCGAGTTCCAGGTGGCGCCTGGCGATAGCGACCGACTACGCCAGCATGGTGGAGATCGGCTTCCGCGGTACCCTCGCCGACAGCGCCTACCTGCTCGACGCCGAGGTTCTCCGGCTCAACCTGCAGGTGGTACGCGACCTCACACCCGAGGTGTTCGTGTCCGGCGAACTCTCCGGCGGCGGGGCCTTCGACGGCTTCCTTGATGGATTCCTGGAGTGGTATCACGGGCTGTTCGGCATCCGCTACCCCGAGCGCGATGGCCGGCCGCACAACCGCTTCCGCTACTTCTACGAGGCGTCGGACGGGGTCCGCTCGTCGTTCGAGAGGCCCGGGTTCGGGTTGGGCGACCTGCGACTGGGTCTGGGACGGCGCCATGGGTCGGTGGCCCAATCGGTCCTCTCCGTCACCCTGCCCACGAGCACCCTCGGTCCGGGATTCTCCCGCGGAGTGCCCTCCTTCAGTTTGCTCAACACCTACCGCGCCCGGCTGACACCGCGACTGATTTACGAAGGCTCCGCCAATGTCGGGTACACCCCGAAGAACGGACGCCTCTCCGACTACCAGGATGAGCTGTTCTTCCTGGCGACCTCGGGGGGGCGGTGGCGGACCGTCGGCGGGCTCTGGAGTTTCGCCAACCTCTACCTTCACTCGCCCTATTACAGCCGGACCGGCGCCGGTCAGCTGGATCGGTGGGATTTCACCATCGACTTCGGGTGGATGATCCGCGGCAAGAGCGGGCGGGAATTCCGCTTTGGAATGACGGAGGATCTCTGGCCCGGAGGCCCGGCCGTCGATGCCAATTTCAGGCTGGGGTACACCTGGTAGGAGGAGGGGTGCGGTGGAAGCCCCGGGGGGCTGTCCTTCCGGGGCCTAGCTGGCGCCGCCGGCAGGGAAGAGAAACGCCTCCATCTGCTTGAAGAGCATTGCCTTGGCCTCGGGATCCCGGACATTCAGCGCATAGTGGTTGATCAGCTGCTGCTGGGTCTTGAGCCATTCGGCCCAGCAGGCGGAGCAGATCTCCTCGAAGGCCCGCTTGCCGAGGTCGTTCTGGAAGGGGCGGAACGCCATCTGGTCCCGGGTCTGACCGCACCGGGTACAGGTGATGTTGGGCATGCGAGGAAGATAGCGCGGGGGGTGACCGTCGGAGTGCACGGGGTGCGGGAACCCCGCACCCCACAGGCCTTAGGCATCGCCCCGCTTGAGCGCCTTGACCCCGCTGGCGGTGCCAAGCCCGGCACCGATGCCGAAGATGGTCGTGGTTACCGTGGTGACAAAGGGCAGGATGGCGACCGGCCAGGCGATCAGCGCCGCCGCCAGTCCGGCCAGCCATGGAGCCGCGGGCGAGTAGATCCCGTCCACGAACCGGAGGCGGCGGCGGACAAAGTTGTTGGCGATCGAATAACCGCCGAACCCGGCGAGCACTCCAAGCGCGAAATAGATCCAGGACATAGGCGTTTCCTTGGCCGGTCGGGTTCAGATCAGAGTCGTTGCACTACGGAACACGCCCCCGGGAGGATTCAGCCCCGGCCTACCAGCGGATTACGGCGCTTCCCCAGGTGAATCCCGCGCCGAATGCGGTCAGGACCAGCAGGTCGTCTGGACGAATCCGGCCGCCGCGAAGGCACTCATCCAGCATGATGGGTATGGTGGCCGCGGTGGTGTTGCCCAACCGCTGGATGTTGTTGTAGACCTGGGTGTCGGTGAGCTCGAGGTTGCGCTGGACCACCTCCGAGATCCGGAGATTGGCCTGGTGAGGCAGCAGCAGTGTGATGTCGGTCGGACCGAGGCCGGCCTTGCCGAGGGCGGTTCGGACCGACTCCGGCATCCGGGTGACCGCATGGCGGAAGACTTCCTTGCCGTCCATGCTCACGAAGTGGCGCCCGGCGTCGATCTGCTCCTTGCTGACGCGGGGGTGGTACATCGAGCCCGGCGCGTCGACCCAGAGCAGCTCGGCGTGGGTGCCGTCGGAGTGGAGATCGAACGAGAGGACCCCGCGGTCCTCGCGCTCCGATCGGGTCAGGACCGCGGCGCCGGCGCCATCGGCGAAGATGACGGCGGTGTTGCGGCCTTCGGTCGAAAGGTCCAGCCCGGTCGACTGAATCTCCTGACCCACCACCAGGATCCGGTTGAAGCTGCCGCTCAGGATCCAGGCATCCGCCACCGCGAGGGCATAGAGGAACCCGCTGCAGGCCATGCGGATGTCGAGCGCCGGTATCCCCGGGGCGCCCATCTCGCGCTGGAGCAGCACTCCGTTACCGGGGATGAAGTGGTCCGGTGTACAGGTGGCGTAGACGATGGCGTCGAGCTGGCTGACCGCCACGTCGGCCATGGCGAGGGCCTGTTCGGCGGCGCGCCGGGCCAGGGCCACTCCGGTCTCGCCTTCCCGCACCCAGCGGCGTTCCTGGATCCCGGTCCGAGTGCGAATCCACTCGTCCGAGGTATCCATGAGGCGGGAGAGCTCGTCGTTCAGGACGACACGGTCCGGCACCGCGCTTCCGGTGCCGACGATTCGAGTGCGTCTCATGCGATATTCCCTGTGGGTCGGACTGGCGCGGGTAAGGTGGCGTCGGCGGCCGACGGAGGCAAGCGTGGAGCGCGGACCGCCGCGTTCGTCGAGGTCATACCCAGAGCGGGAGAATCGATGATGACGGGTAGGCCCAGGGCTGGAGGTTCCTCGTATGACCGTCCGGTGCTACGGTGGCGGCCCTCCAGCGCGGTCGGCCGGAGATGATCGGTCCCCCGGACCCGCTCGACGAGGAATTCCCTCTCGGTGACGGGGTGGCCGACCTCGAGGCGGAGGTGGTCTGTCCCCACTGTGGCGAGGTGAACAGCATCGCCCTCGACCCGGGCGGCGGCGCAGCGCAGGACTACGTCGAGGATTGCCAGGTCTGTTGCCAGCCATGGCAGGTCTCGGTGCGGTATGGCCCGGATGGGCGAGCGAACGTGTGGGTGGAGGGGGGGTGAGGGGCGAAGTCGAGAGACTGAGAGCCTGAGGTACTTTCGACCCCTGTCGCTCGACTTCTCCCCGCGCCTACCGCCTGATCTGATACGCCAGCTTGAGGAAGAAGCCATCCGAGGCCCGGCGCATCCGGCTGAAGCCGAAGGCGTTGTTGTCATCGAGGGACGCGCCGTAGCCGAAGAAGGCCACCGTGCCGGGCGTAGGCTCGAATGAGGCCAGGGCATCGACCCGCAGCCGGTCCGATTCGGAGGCGCTCCGCGGCGCCCCGCCGACCGACAGGGGATCGCCGGTGCGGGCGTCGAGCAGGGCGGCCCGTCGTTCGGAGACATACTCCCCCACCACCCGGAAGAAGAGACTCCGATTCGGCTGATACTCCAGCTTGAGCCGGGGGATGATCGTGCGGGCGAACTCGGAGCCGTCCCGGTCGCGGGTGATGTGGGAATAGGTCTGGGAGGCGGCGATCCGGACCGAGGAGGTGGGGCGGAGCGACAGGCTGCCGGTGAGCCGGGTCTCGTAACCGGCCGAACCTTCGGGGAAGATGACGCCCCGATTGCGCGCCAGCCGGGCCGAGGCATTGGCCGATTGCCAGGTCGGTGTCGTGAGGCTGATCGAGGTCGTGAACCCGTCGCTCACACCCTTGAGGGGGCGATAAGGCTGGGGCCCGGCGCCCCGGTCCACGGTGTAGGTGGCGTAGTCCTCGGCCCTGAGATCGGTGAAGTCGTGCTCCACGTGGAGCGCCGGCCGCCAGCCCCCCCGCATGGTCAACTGCATATCCAGGCTCTCGCCGCCCTCCAGCGCGTCGGTGACGAAGTCCTCGTAGCGCCAGATCCGGGTAGGGCCGGCGAACATGCTCAGCTGCTCGATCAAGGCGCCGCGCGATCCGTAAAAGGAGAGTCGGTTGAAGGCCCGGGCGGTCACGATGTCGTTGCGGGGGACGAAACCGCTCTGGGCCTCGAAGTCCTCGCCGATGCCGGTGAGCTTGTAGTTGAAGCCCCAGCTGCGGCCGGTGCGATCGAACTCCGCTTCCCAGAGCGGGCTCTGGCGCAGGGCTCCGCCGCCGGCCGACCGGGTCCACGAGCCGCCCAACTGGCCCGCCACGTAGTACAGCTTCCCGAAAACGACCCGGGCGTCGCCGGCCAGGACCCGGTTGTAGCCGCCGGTCTGTCCCCGGCTGGTCAGCGTCACTCCCGCGGTGGAGTTGGCGCCGATGTCGCGCCGGACCCGGGTAATGCTGAAGAACGCATCGGGCCCCGCCTCGTCG
This sequence comes from uncultured Gemmatimonadaceae bacterium, assembly GCA_964642475.1. GTDB lineage: Bacteria > Gemmatimonadota > Gemmatimonadetes > Gemmatimonadales > GWC2-71-9 > JADJOM01. The sequence continues at coordinate 24,492 of CAZXRC010000003.1, forward strand.
CCCGCGTTGAGCGCGGCGACATTGTAACGGCCGAACTTCGCGGTCACCTTGCCGCCCGCGATCGGGTCGACGATCCGGCGGGTGTACACCAGCTGGTTGGGGGTGGCGAAGAGCTCGATACCCTCGAGGAAGAAGGGGCGCTTCTCCGGGAAGAAGAGGGCGAAGCGCTCGTTCACCGTCACCAGGCTCGCGTCGGACTCGATCTGGCTGAAATCGGGATTGTAGGTCGCGTCGAGCGAGAGGTTGCTGGCGAGGCCGAGGCGGAGATTGGCGCCGGCGCTGGGTTGGACGTCCTCCCGGCGGAACGCCCCCGCGGGAGTCCGTTCGCCGTTGGCCTGTGCGGTGACGAAGGGCTGAACCTCGGTGGTGATACCCCGCTCCAGGTGGTGGAGCCCGGTGACGCTCCCCGACTGGAGCAGGAAGCTGGCGTTGGCGCGGCGGGTATCGGTCCAGGTGTCCTGGTAGCCGGTGCGCTGGGTGATGCGGGCCACGTTGAGGCCCCAGGTCTGGGCCCCGTCGCCAGGATAGCGCAGGCTCTTGAAGGGGATCCGCACTTCGACCACGTACCCCGAGTCGGTGACCTGGCCGTGCGACTGCCAGAGATAATCGGGGCTCTTGTCGGTGGTGCCGCCCTGGAGCGACCCGGCGGTGAATCCCCCTTCGCTCCGCACCCCGTCCTCCTGGACGCCCAGCGGATTGACGGTGAAGAAGAAAGCCCGCCGCTTGTCGTTGAAGGTGTCGAGGTAGATCGTGATGCGATCGTCGGTGTCCAGGTTGTCGCGGTCGGCGACTGTGGCCCGGAGACTCCCCGCCTGCCGGTCCCAGGCGGTGATTCCGAAGTAGATCGCGTTGGGGGCGTACCAGACCCGAATCTCGGTCCGCTCTTCCGCCGGGCGGCTGTCGACCGGCTGATACTGGTGGAACCGGTCGAGGATCGCAGCCTGGCGCCAGACCGGCTCATCGAGCCTGCCGTCGACCTGGACGGTGGCCTCGATGCGGGGGATCTCGACGCGATATGAGGCAACCACCGTGTCCTGCGCCGAGTGGCTCAGCAGCAGCAAAATCGAGGTAAGCATGATGGGCGAGAATCTAATCTGGCGACGGGCGGGTGGTACACCGGAAAGGCATGGAGCGAGAGCGGAACCCAAGTGCGACTTCCGTGGCACCGCACTTCTCTGCAGGGGGCGACCGAACGCCTCCACAGATGGCGCAGAGGGAACCGGATCGCAGCCGATTCCCGTCCGACCTCCGACCGCCTAGTGCCCCCGGTCTCTCAGCTTGTCCGGCAGCAGCCCCCGGAGCACCGCGATTCCATCGGCCGCGATCAGCATGCCCGGCTCCGGCAGGGTGCTCACCCCCACGATGGTCAGGGCCGGCGGCACCCCCGGCTCGATGTACGGGTCCACCGCTCGCCGGACCACGCCTGCCGCGCTGGTATCGTACCCCACGACATAGACCGTGATCTGAACCAGGTCCGCGGGAACGCCCCGAGCCGCGCGGATGACCCGCGCCATGTTGCTGAAGGCCTGCACCGCCTGGGCGGTCAGGTCCCCCTTGCCCACCAGCCGTCCGGCGCTGTCGAGCGGCACCTGGCCCGAGAGATAGACCGTGTTGCCCACCTTGACCGCGGTGCTGAATCCCGGGAGTTGCGGCACCCCCGGCGCGAGGACCGTCTGGGGAGGACTTGGCGCCATCTCCGGTGGGGGGAACCGGCCGCTGCCGGGCGCGCGCTGGGCGCAACCCGCCAGCACGACGGCCAGCACAAGAAACGGCTTCCGGGACATGGAGGGACCCTCGGTACTCGAAAAGAGGAAAGGAACCACCCGCGGTGTCAGACTGACGTCCCAGCGTCCCGGAAAAGCACAAAGGGCGCCGGGTCGACCCCGGCGCCCCGGTCCCGGGTGGTGCCCGCGCGTCTTACTCGTACCGCAGGGCCACGATCGGGTCGAGCTTGGCCGCCCGGCTGGCGGGCCAGGCGCCGAAGAAGAGGCCGACCGCCGCGCTGAAGGCGAACGAGACCGCGACCGCCACCGGCGACACCAGGGTATTCCACTGGAGGAACCTGGCCAGGGCCAGGGCGCTCCCCGAACCGATCAGGATCCCCAGGATCCCGCCCACCATGCAGAGGACCACCGCCTCGATCAGGAACTGGAGCAGGATGTTGCTCCGGGTGGCCCCCAGCGCCTTGCGGACTCCGATTTCCTTGGTCCGCTCGGTGACGGAAACCAGCATGATGTTCATGATCCCTATGCCGCCCACCATCAGGCTCACCGCCGCAATGCTGGCGAGGAGGTAGGTGAACACCTCGGTCGCCTGCTGCTGGGTGGCGAGAATGTCCTGCGGATTGCGGATCTGGAAGTCGTTCTCGCCGCCCGGCTGGATCCGATGCTCGCGGCGGAGAATCGACTCCAGGTTCACCATCCCCTGCTGCAGTGGGACTCCCTTTTTCACCTGGATGCCGAGCGACCGGAGCCGGTCGGTGCCGAACACCCGGAACCGGGCGGTCTCGAGAGGGATGAAGATCTGCTCGTCGGGGTCGTTGAACGAACCGGCCGAGCCCTTGGAGCTCAACACCCCGATCACCTCGAACGGAATGCCGCGGACCAGGATCGTCTGGTTGATGAGCGCAGCCGGGTTCACTCCCAGCAGCTCCGGGATGCTGGAGCCCAGCACGGCGTAGCGCTGCCGGGCGTTATCCTCGCCCTCGGTGAAGGAGCGGCCGTAGGGCACGGTGTAGTTGAGCACCCGCACGAAATTGGCGGTGGTCCCCACCACCGGCTCGTTCAGGTTCTGGCCGCCGTACTTGATCTGCAGGTTGTTCTGGATCTGGGGCATGACCGCTTCGAGCAGATTGCCGTCGCGCTTGACCGCGAGGTAATCGTCATAGGTCATGCTGACCCGGGTGTTGGTGGCCACGCCGCCCCGGAAGGACTGCCCGGGAAAGGCGTAGAACACGCTGGCGCCGAGGGCCGCGATCCGGTCGTTCACCGCCTTCTGGGCCCCGGTGCCGAGGGCTACCATGGTGATCACCGCGCCGACGCCGATGATGATGCCGAGCATCGTGAGCGCCGCCCGGAGCTTGTTGGCCCGGATGGAGGAGAACGCGACCCCGATGGTTTCGCCGAGCAGCATGGTTACGGCCTCGCGGGGGTCGTGGGCCGGGCCTGCTGGCCCGACGGGGCGCCGCTACCGGGGGTGCTGCTCTGCGACCGCATGCCCGGCACCCCGCCGCCACCGGTCATCCGATTGAACCGGTTCTTGAACTCCTGCTGCGAATTGATCAGACTGGCGCTCGGCAGGACCAGAACCGAGTCACCCTCCGACAGCCCCGATTTGATCTCGCTGTAGTCGAGGTCGGTGATCCCGGTCCTCACCTTCTTCGGCGCGATCACGCCGTTCGCGATAGTGAAGACGATGTAGTCGCCGCCGAAGAGGTAGCTCGAGTTGGCGCCGGCGCCCTGACCGCCGCCGCCGCCGCCGCCGTTACGTCGCCCACCGCCCGACTGGCGGAGCTTCTGCAGAATGGCCCGCTCCGCCGGGGTGGGCTGCTCGCCGTTTCTGAATTTGGCGAAGATGGCCCGCACCTGCTGCTCGGTGACGCCTTCCGGCAGCGGGATCACCCGGCCATCGGGGGTGGTCATCGTGTTGGCGGACTTCCCCTCCCGCTTGGCCCCGGTCCCGCTGTCCGGCACGGTGGCGGCCAGTCCCACTCGGCGGGTGGAATCACCGCTGGGCGCAGGGATGACGGTCTCCTGCGCCAGCTGGTGCTGCACCGCCTCGGGGGAGAGCCCCAGCACCTGCGCCGCCGAGGCCACGTCCCGCGGGGTGCGAAGGGCTGCGTTGGGCACCGCTACCACACTCTGGGCCTGGCCGATGTGGACTTCGACCTCGGTGTTCATGCCGGGCTTGAGGAGCCCCTCGCGGTTGTCGATGCGGACCCGGACCGGGAACATGGTCACGTTCTGGCTCACCGTGTCGCGCGGCTCGATCTTGAGCACCACGCCCTCGAACGGCCGGTTGGGATAGGCATCCACCGTGACGGTGGCGCGCTGGCCCGGCTGGATCTTCCCGATGTCGGTCTCGTCCACCAGGGTATAGACCTGCACCAGTTGCAGGTTGGCCATCCGCATCAGCACGGTGCCGCCGCTGACGTTGCTCAGCGCCGAGGCGATTACCTGGCCCCGCTCCACGTCCTTCTCGATGATGGTGCCGGTGATGGGCGCCCGCACGTCGACGTCCTCGAGCTGGATCTGGGCGTTCTCCAGCGCCACCTGCTGCGACACCAGGTTGGCCTTGGCGTTGGCGTAGTCGAGCACCGCCTGGTCGTGCTCCTGCTGGGTGATTGCCTGGGACTGGAAGAGTTCGTCCGCCCGCTTCTTGTTGGTCTCGGCAATCTGGAGCTGGGCCTTGCTGGCCTCGACCTGGGCCTGGGCCTGGGCCACCGCGTTGCGGGCGGTGCGGGGATCGACCTTGATCAGCACCTGGCCCCGCTCCACCCGGGCGCCGGTCTCGGACATGATCTGGAGGATTTCGCCGGAGGCCTTGCTCTTGACCTCGACGGTGGTGTCGGGCTGAATGGCGCCGGAGGCCTGGGCCGAGACGACGATGTCGCGGGTCTCCACGGCGACGGCCTGATAGACCACCGGTGCCGCGTCCTTCTTGCAGGCGCCGAGGAGGACGATGAGGGCGAGGTAGGGTCTGATGCGCATGGCGTCTTCGGGTGCGTGTCCGGGTGGCGTCAGCTGCGGGGGGTCTGGAAGTCGCGCTCGACCTTGCCGTCGAACAGGTGGACCTGCCGCTTGGCGTGCGACGCGATATCGTGCTCGTGCGTGACCAGGACGATGGTCTGATTCTGGGTGTGCAGCTCCTCGAACAGCGTCATGATCTCGGTACTGGTGGTCGAGTCGAGATTGCCGGTCGGCTCGTCGGCCAGGAGAATGCTGGGCCGGTTGACCAGGGCCCGCGCGATGGCCACCCGCTGGCGCTGGCCGCCAGAGAGCTCATTGGGGCGGTGGCTCATCCGGTCGCCGAGGCCCACTCGTGCCAGCGCTTCGGCGGCCCGTTCCCGCCGCTCCTTGGAGCCGATCCCGGCGTACACCAGCGGCAGTTCCACGTTGTGGAGCGCGTCGGCCCGCGGGAGCAGGTTGAAGGTCTGGAATACGAACCCGATCTCGCGATTGCGGATCCGGGCCAACTCGTCGTCGCCCAGCTCCGAGACCCGGTGTCCGTTGAGCCAGTACTCGCCCTTGCTGGGCGTGTCGAGACAGCCGATCAGGTTCATCAGGGTCGATTTGCCCGAGCCGGACGGGCCCATGATCGCCACGTACTCGTTCCGGCAGATCGTGACGTCCACCCCCCGGAGGGCCCGGACGATTTCGCCGCCCATGTCGTACTCCCGCTCCAGGTTGCGGGTGACGATGACGGCGTCCCGCGGCACGTCCGCGGGGAGCATCGCCATCCGTTCGGCGGTATCGTGAATCGCGGTGCTCATAGACGCCTTCCGATGAGGGCTTCGATCTGGGCCTTGGCCTTGAGATAGTCGAACCGGGCGTTGACGGCGTCGACCCGCGCCTGCGCCAGCGACTGCTGCGAGGTCAACACGTCGAGGATCGTGGCCGCCCCGGCCTGGTAGCGGGCGTTGACCACCCGCAGGTCTTCCTGGGCCGCCTCGATGCTGGTGCGCGAGATCTCGATCCGGGCGCGGGCCGCGTCGAGTGCCGCATACTGGCTGGTGAGCGATGACTGGATTCCCCGCCTGGTGTCGGAGGCGTTGGCCTCGGCATTGTCGAGGTTGGCCAGCCGGGTCTCGATGGTCTGCTCCCGCTGGAACCGGTTGAAGATCGGCCAGGTGAGTCCCAGGGTGAGCTGCCGGTTGCTGAACAGCTGATAGTTGTTGTCGTTGTTGCCATTGAGGCCGGCCGCGGCGGACAGGGCCAGGGTCGGGAAGTACTGCGCCTTGGCCGACTTCACCGAGGCCGCGGCCGCGTCGGTTGCCGCCTCGGCCGCCTGCACCTGGGGCGACCGGGCCAACGCCTCCGAGGTCAGCTGGACCGTATCGAGTTCCACCAGGGTCCGGTAGAAGGCGGAGTCATCCTGGGCCTGCACCCGGCCATCCAGCCCGAGCGTCCGGCCCAGTACCGCCTGGGTCCGGGTCACTTCGCTCTGGGCAGTGATGAGGTTGCTCCGGGCGGTTCCCAGGTTGACCAGCGACCGGAGCGAATCGGAGCGGGTCGCCTGACCCACCCGGAGCTTGGCCACCGCGATGGCGAGCTGCTGTTCCGCCAGCTTCACGCTGGCGTCGCGCACCGCCACCAACTGCTGCGCCGCCAGCGCGTCGAAGAACTGCTGGGTCGCGGTCAGGGCCGCCTGGAACTCCTGGTCGGTGAGCGAGGCCTCGGCGGCGCCGCGGTTTGCCTTGGCCGAGCGGCTGTCCGCGCCGCGCCGGAAGCCGGTGAAGAGATCGAGGTTGGCCGAGAGACCCATGCTGACGCTCTTCGAGGTCCGGTCGCCGCTCACCACCGTCCCGTTACCGTTGGTGAACGAGGGGCCGGCCGAGAAGCTGCTCGCCGCATTGCTGTTGGCCGAGAGGTTCGGCAGGTACGCCCCCCTGGCGCTGCGCACCTGCGCATCGGCGGTGCGGACCGAACCGCGGGCCTGCACCACGCTCGGTACGGCCTGCTGGGCTCGACGAACCGCTTCCTCCAGCGTCACCGACGGCACCTGCTGGGCTCCCAGCGGCCTCGCCGCCACCGCCAGCACGATCAACCAGGCCTTCGTCATTTGCGCTTCGACTCCCGTTGTGCCCGTTCCCGGCGTTCCGCGTCCAGCCGGGCGGCAAGCGCCCGGTACTTCTCCTGCTGTGCCGCCGTGAGCTGACCGCTGATCTCGGCGCGAATGACCTGACGGGCGGCATCGATCCGCGGCCGCATCTCCGCCAGGATACTGTCCATCGACCCTTCCCGCCGGTCGAGAATGGCGCGCACGCTGTCCCGCTGTACCGGGGAGAGCTGCAGCTCGCGGTCCAGCAGGTCGATATACCAGGTGGGGCCGTGTCCGCGCCCTCCCCGCTCCTCCCGCCCGGCCCGCGCGGTGATGGCGCTGCCGACCACGCCCCCTACCATCGCGGCAAGCGCCAGCATGCCCACAGCCTTCCAGGTTCCGGTCTGCATCAGCGCCCCGTTCCCAGCACGACGTTGGCCATGGCTTCCCGGTCGAGCGGCTGGTCCGCGGCGAGCACCTCGGCGGCGCTCGGCGCCGGCCCCTCACCGAAGCCGGGCGAGAGCCAGTAGCCTAACGCGGCGGCCAGGAGGATCGCGGCGGCGATCCCCGGGCGGGCCCACCCGGCCAGGATGTCCCACAACGACCCCTGTTCCGGCAAGCCGGCGAGCACCCGCGACACGAAGTCGGCCTGGCCGGCGGGTGTCAGCGCTTCCCGCAGCAGGCGGCCCAGCTCAGGATCGGGCCCGGCATCGAATGCGTTCGATTCCATTCAACTTCCTCCTGGTCTTCCCGATGACGTCCTGCGCGCCAGGGGTCTCGGTAGTAGTACGCGGCACACCTTCGGATCGTTGATCCACCGAGGCTAGCCGTCCCGATGCCCGGGACCCAGCAGCTGGCGCAGTTTCCGCCGGGCGTGAAACACGTCGGAACGGGCGGTTCCCTCCGGAATGCCCAGCATGGTCCCTACTTCGGCGTGACTGTAGCCCTCGACCTCGAACAGCACGACCGCCAGGCGCTGCCGCTCGGGCAGCTCCTCGAGTGCCGCCTTGAGACGGGTCCGCAGGAGGGCCCGCTCCGCCTCGGTGTCAGGCGGAGGTGCCGTGGCGGGCTGAGAGTGGGGAATCGCCTCGGTGGTCCGAATGCGGCGGCGCCGGCGAAGGTCGCGCGCCGCGTTCATGGCAATGCGTGCGAGCCACGGACCCAGGGCGGCGGTGGGGTCAAACCGGTCGAGCGCCGACCAGGCCGAGAAAAACGCATCCTGGGCCGCGTCTTCCGCGTCCTCCAGCTGCCCCAGAATGGTGTGGGTCAGTCGCCGGACCATGGGGGCATGGTGCTCGACCAGGATTCCAAAAGCCTCCCGGTCTCCGGATTTCGCCCGGCGGACCAGCTCGGCGTCAGACACCTGGGCGTCCGGCGGTCACGCGGGTCTGGGCGGACCCGGTTCGGGCTGGTCTAACTCGTCGCCGCATAATTGGTTATCGCAGCTACCATCCGCCCTCCCGCCGGCGCCACAACTGGAGCCCGAACACCCCGGCCAGCACCACCGACAGGGCCCCCACCACGTAGCCGACCTCGGTCGGCAGCCCGAGCGCCAGGAGGCCGAACACCAGGAGGATCAGGGCCACCGGCCCCAGGGTGGACCGGAAGGCACCGCTGGTGATCCTCCGGGCTGCGACCACGGCGCGGGCCCGGAGCTCACGCTGGCCCCGGCCTCGCGAGACCTGGCCGGTCCGGCTGGCGCGGCGGGCAAGGCGGGAGGGGATGACGCGGTTCAGCGCGGGTGGGGCCCTGCGGGGGCGGCGGATCACCTCGACGCTGGCGCCGACATCGCGGCGGAACTGCAGCTCCATGGCGCGGGCCAGCTCGCGGTCCTCGATGACGACATCGAGTTCGTAGTTTCCCACCAGACTCGACAGGTTGATGTTGCTGGTCCCGATCCGGGTCCAGCGGGCGTCGGAGACCATGGTCTTGGCGTGGATCATCGGTCCTTCCCACTCGAAGATCCGCATGCCCGCTCGCAGCATGTCGCGGTACCCCAGCCGGGTGACGTTGCGGATGACGGGGACATCACTCGAACCCGGCACCAGGAGCCGGACGTCGACCCCGTCCTGCTCCGCCAGCGCCATCACCTCGAAGATTCGGGCCGGCGGGACCAGGTAGGCGTCCACGATCCAGAGTCGGCGCCGACACCCGGCGGCGAGGTACTCCAGTACCCGGGCGGCCCGCTCCCGCCCCGGCTCGCCGACCACGATCCGGATGGCCGCCTCCCCGCTGACCGGGACCTCCGCGATGCGCTCCTCCACCGGCAGGGGTGGACCGGCCAGCTCCCAGGTCCGGGCAAAGGCCGTGTCCAGGGCGAGGCTCGCCGGTCCTTCGATCAGGACCGCGGTGTCACGCCAGGGAGGGATGCCGCGCTCGGGGTCTCCGGCCCACTCGTCGGCGATGCACAGGCCGCCGACCACCGAGAGCCCCCCGTCGGCGAGCACCAGCTTGCGATGGTCGCGGGAGAAGAAGGCGATCGGGTGAAAGGGATTGGGCGGGTTGAAGGCGCGGACCTCGCAGCCGGCCTGCCGGAGAAAGCGCCAGTACTTTCGGCCGGTGGACATCGAGCCGAACCAGTCGTACAGCACCCGCACCGAGACGCCGGCCCGGGCCCGCTCCGCCAGCGCCTCCGCGAAGCGCCAGCCGGTCCGGTCATCCCGGATGATGTAATTCTCGAATCGCACGAACCGTCTGGCCCCGGCGATGATCGCGAGCATCGCGGCGTAGGCCTGGGGGCCATCCTGCAGCAGCACCACCCGGTTGCCGGGGATGGGACGCGCCGCGGCGGCCCGGTCGATCGCCCGCTGGACCAGGGGCCGGCTCCCGGTGCGCTGGCTCACGCGCCACCGAGACCGAGGGTGGCCTCACCCGGCCTCAACGCCTCGAGCACAAAAGCGATATGCTCGTCGAGACCGACGCCGAGCTCCTCGGCGCCACGTACCACGTCCTCGCGATTCACGCCCCGGGCAAAGGCCTTGTCCTTGAGCTTCTTCCTGACGCTCGCGACCTCCAGGTCCTTGAGGCTCTTCGAGGGCCGGACCAGGGCGCAGGCCACCAGGAAGCCACACAGTTCGTCCACCGCGAAGAGCGCCCGGGCCATCGGGGTGTCCCGGGGGACGCCGGTGTAGCTCCCATGGCCCAGGATGGCGCGCTGCATCGGCTCGGGGAGTCCCTGCTCGGCCAGCAGCCGCACGCCGTGGGCGGGGTGGCCTTCGGTGGGCGAGTGCTCGGGGTTGGGCCAGCGTTCGTAGTCGAAGTCGTGCAGCAGTCCCACCAGGCCCCATTCCTCAGGATCGCCGCCCAGCCGGGAGGCCATGGCCCGCATGGCGAGCTCGACGGCGTACATGTGCTTTCGCAGGGCGTCGGAGGCGGTGTATTCGTGTACCAGGGCGAGCGCGCGATCGCGGGTCCAGGGGGAAGAGTCCATCGTGGGAAGATAGAAGGGAGTTTGGGCCGTTGGCCATTGGACGTTGGCCATTGGACGTGAGCCACGGACGCAAAACGACCCTCCGCGCGGAACGCAGGGAGGGTCGTTTGAATCGGACCGGCTGACGGGCCAATGGCCAACGGCCAACGGCCTAGTTCGGGCAGCTGATCGTCCCGCAGATCGGAACCGGCAGGGTGGTGCCGTACTTCGCGTTGATCGCGCCAGCCAGGGCGTCCGCCAGCGTCCGGTGCGCCAGCGTGGTCGGATGGAAGCCGTCCAATGAGAAGAGCGAGGCGCTGACCGGGAGACGCGCGCCCTGCGCAGTGAAGCCCTGGAAGGTCACCGTCCCGCCGGTACCGGCCCGGCTGATGTCGGGGAACGACGGGATGGTGCCATTCGCCACGGCCGCCTGCAGGATGGCGTTGAGGTCCACCACGGCCCAGTTATGGGCGGTGGCCTGGGCCTGCACCGTGGTATTGAAGGCCACGACCGCGTTTCGCATGGTGGCGTACTCCGACGCGGTCACGACCACGGAATCGACCGAGCAATCGATCGTCTGGGGCGACCCGGCGGAGGCCGCCGCAATGCGGGGAAGGCCCTTGGTCCAGGGGATCAGGGTGCTGTCGCCCTTGGCGCCGGGGACCGCGGCGGCCGGCGCGCAGTTGTTGGCCACCGTGAGGGCGTTGGGAAGCTGCTGCGGCACGCCGGGGCAGGCGCCGGTCCGCAGGCACCAGTAGGTCGCGCCCTTGGAGGCGAAGGGAATGACCGTGACGTCCGGCACCGTGAACACCGCCACCGCCGCACCGGTGGCGGCCAGGCTGTCGGCCAGCTCGGTGTAGGTCGCGGCGAAGGTGGCCGCGGGGGTCACTTCCGCCGGATTGCCCGGGTTGGCGTCGTTGATCAGGGCGCCCAGCACGTCGTTGGGGCCGATCTCAAGCGAGATCAGGGTGGGCTGGCGCTGCTGCATCGCCTGGATCTCGGTGCGCCCGCCCAGGAAGAAGGCGGAGAGCTGCTCGTAGATGCTCACCGGGGTGGCGAAGTTGCTGAACATGTCCTGCACCCCCGCCCCGGGGACCGCCACGTTGTTGATCTCCCCGCTGTTACTCACCCGTCCGAAGCAGATCGAGCGGTACGTGGCATCGGGGATCCCGCCCACATGGGTGCGGGTAACGTTGTTGGTGTAGGGCGAGGGGCAGCCCGGCATGTTGAGGTGCGGAATCGCGAAGTCCGCGCCGGCCGCCGCGGCCACCAGCACCGGGAAGGCGCGCTGCTGAGTGCTGTCGTTGATGCCGCCGGACTGGAAGCCGGCGGCGATACTGTTGCCCATGCTGACGTAGCGCTGGAACACCGCGCCGCCCGTCGGCACCGGCGGCGTCGGCGGAGGATTGAGCGAGTCGTCGCTGTAGCATCCGGCGGAGAGCGGGAGCGCCAGCAGGAGAGCGACCGCGTAAGTGCGCTTCATGGCCGTGGGTCTCCCGATCAGAACGTATAGGTGAACGTCGCACCGAACAGGTGCGCGTTGAACGTGAACAGGCCGTTGGTCACCGCCGGATCCGACACGATGCGACCGCGGCGTTCCTGCTGCTTGATGTACTGATAGGCGAGGTTCAACTGGAGCTTGCTGCCCAGCTTCGTGCCCAGGCCGCCGGTGAACTCGGCGCGGGGGCCTTCGGGGAGGTTCGGCACCACGGTCTGGTCCGGGGCCGCCGCGCTATGGTTGAGGTAGCCGCCGCGGATCGTGGTGCGGTCGCTCACGGCGTACTCGCCGCCCAGGCGGAAGGCCCAGGTCCGCTCGTTGTCCTGCGGGAGCGCGATCCGGCCGGCCCGCGACAGGTCGAGCACCAGGACATCGAAGACGTCCCAGTTGGCGGTGACCACGTCGACCATCGCGCGGAACCGGGAGGTCACATCCACCGCCGCGCCGAAGGAGAGCTGCTCGGGCAGCCGGAGCACCGTCTTGGCGTCCTGTTTGGACAGGGGCGCGCCGGCCGCGAACTGGGCCGCGAGCTGCTGATCGAGCGGCAGGCCGCCCAGCAGGATATTGGTGTTGATCTGGGTGAACTCGGCCGTGGCGCCGTCGATCTCGGACCGCTGGCGGCTCAGGTAGCGGACCCCGAGGGCCAGGCGATCCACCGGCCGGACGATCAGACCCAGGTGGTACCCCACGCTGTGCCCGTTGCCGTGCAGGTCGGCATCGGCGAAGTCGGTGCCGCTCAGGATGCCGACGTCGGCGAAGGTCTGCACGTTCGCGGGGAAGAGCCCCGGCGGAACATCCTGTTCCGAGAGATCGAGGTGCTGCCGCAGCTGCACATGGGACAGGTTGTAGTCGAAGCCCACGCCGAAATCGATCCGGGGATGGAGCCGGATGGCGAGGGTCGGCTGGATGTACACGTTGCGGATCACGCTGCGGTAGCCGCGGAACCGGGCCTGGCCGTTCTCGTCCCAGTTGGTCTCGAGACCATAGGGAGCGAACAGCCCGATGCCGGCGGCGATCTTGTCGGTGAGGCCGTAGGCGGCGTAGACGTGCGGGACCGGGATCAGCTTCTTGTGGAGATCGTCGGTGGGACCCAGGTCGTTCTCGAAGCCGCCGGTCGCCAGGATGCCGGTCACGCCGCCCGAGATCAGGCCATGGCCTTTGCCGATGCCGGCGAGACCGGCGGGGTTGTAGAACATGGCCGAGCCATCGGCGCAGGGCGACGCCGTGGCTGTGCCGGCGCGACCCATGGCACAGGTTCCATGCTCATTGACGCTGTACCCCTGTGCACGCAGGGAGACCGGGACGCCAAGCAGGGCGGCCAGTCCCCCGACGGCCAACCAAACACGGTACCGCCGCATAGAGGAGACTCCGGGAGGAAGGAAGCGAATTGCGGTAAGACCGGGATGAGCGGGGAATCGAAACCAAGCTTACGGCGCGTCTACTACTTTGTCAAAGCTGCACCGGATCGCCATGAAGAGGGTCTGAAGAGGCCGTGGCGAGGGGCCTTAATGGAGGGTGCTGCCCTCGGAACCGGAGGCCGCCCCCGGCATCAGCCCGGCCGACAGGGGCACCCGGTACTCCTCCCCCCCGTCAAGCGAGATCTCGAAGGCATACAGCCCCGCGCGGGGAAGCGGCAGGTCGAAGACCAGCACCGCCCCCGCTTCCACGTCGACCACCCCCGCGGGGGGCTCGCCGAAATGCACCGAGCCCTCACCCTCCACCAGCTTGGTGTCCTGGTCGTCGACGAACCTGATCCGCATGTGATGCTCGCCGATCTCGGTCCGCCGCCCGCGGAGCCGCAGCACCAGGTGGGCCCGGGGATGGACGGCGGGGAAGTGCGGTACCCAGACGTGCTGGAACAGACCGAGCACCGAGAGCTTGCCCTGCTGGTCGATCAGGGCATAGTCGGCGAGGACCGCGAAGTCGAGGAGCAGGAGTCAGCTCACCCGGATCGAGACGATCTCGTCGTTCTTGCGGATGGCGTTCACGACGTCCTGCCCGGCCGTCACCTGACCGAAAACGGTATGCTTGCCGTCGAGGTGGCTTTGGGGGGAGTGGCAGATGAAGAACTGGCTGCCGCCGGTGTCCTTGCCCGCGTGGGCCATCGACAGGGTGCCGGCGACGTGCTTGTGGGTGTTCTTCTGGGTCTCGCACTTGATGGTATATCCGGGCCCACCGGTCCCGACCCGCGGATCGCTCGGGTCCTTGGAGTGGGGGTCGCCACCCTGGATCATGAAATTGCTGATCACCCGGTGAAACCGGGTCCCATCATAGAAGTTCGAGTTGGCGAGTTTCTCGAAGTTCGCGACGGTGCCGGGCACTTCCTGATCGAACAGCTCGGCGGTGATGGTGCCCCGGCTGGTTTCGATGGTGGCAGTCTTCATCGGTCCTGGCGAGTGGTGGGTGGAGGTGAACCGCCCCGCGTCAGCCGGGAGGATAAGCGCCCCGGCGGGGAAGCTCAATCAGCGCCTGACAGCGTCCGCAGCCGGTCGGTCCATTCGGCGAGCGTCGCCGCCGGGGGGAGGCAGCGGGCGCCGACACAGGCGAATCCCCGGGTGCCGCCGGCGGCGTCGACCATCGCTCGCACCCCGATGGGAAGCGGGGCCGCCTCCGACGGCCGGACCCGCTGCACCACCCGCCGGGGGAGAAAACCGGTCAGGGCCGCATGGTGCAGGGTGTCCGCCAGCGGGTCGGCCCCGTCCGAGGCGACGATCACCAGATGGGTCGGCGGCTGGAGCGACCAATCGACCGCCACCAGGAAGGTGGCGCCGTAGATCCCCAGCCCGGGCGCGGTCCCGGCAAAGGCCCGCACGATACCGTCGAGCCGTTCGGTCCACCGCCCGGCCTGGGTGAGAGCCGCCAGGCGGGCGGCGCCCAGCGCCGCGATCCCGTTGGGCGAGGGCGTCGGGGTGTCCTGCACCGGGCGGGCCCGGGTCGGAAGGAGCCCCTCGCCTCCCGCCGCCGCGATGTCGCAGAGTCCTCCCGCATCGGGATCGAGATAGTCCCGCCACACCCGGTCGAGGAGGGACTCGCTCCAGGCCAGCCATTCGGGAGTTCCGGTGGCTTCATAGGCCTCGAGGGCCGCGAGCGCCACCTGGACCTGGTCATCGAGCAGGCCGGTGAGTCCCCCGGGACTGTGGCTCACGGCGGCGGGGTCGGGATGCTCCCGCCGGATGCGCTCCAGGGTTCGCAGGCCATGCTGGAAGGCCCACGACTCCCCCAGGATCGAGCCGGCCCGGATGAGCGCCCCGGCCAGCATGCCATTCCAGTTGGTATAGCGAGTCCGGTCGACAAAAGGAGCCGCGCGGCGGGCGCGGGCCTCCCGCAGCCGCTCCTGCCCGATTCGGAGGAGCGCGCCGGCCGCCTCCGAGGTGACCTGCATCCGCCCGGCGATTGCGTCGAGCGACTCGGCGATGAAGAGGACGTTCCGGGCCGGGTGATGCTGCATTTCGCCCGCTGTCCCGATGTCGTAGTAGGCGGCGGTGACCTCGAGGATCGCGGCATCTCCGATCGCCTCGTTCGCCTCCTCCAGCGTCCAGGTGAAGTAGTCGCCGTCATCGTCCAGGCCGACGTCGGCGTCCTGACTGGCGCCATAGCCGCCGTCGGGGTCGGCCAACACCTCGCGGATCCACCGGATAATCCCCCGCGCCACCTCGGCCCACCGTGGATGCCCCAGGGCGGCATAGCCCTCCGCGTAGGCCCGCAGCAGCTCGGCGTTGTCGTAGGACATCTTCTCGAAGTGCGGCACGATCCAGCGAGGGTCGACACTGTAGCGATGAAAGCCGCCGGCCAGCTGGTCGTGGATGCCTCCACGGGCCATCCCGTCGAGGGTGCGTTCCACCACCCGGGCCAGGGCCGCGTCCTTCGTGTCGTGCCAGCGGTGCAGCAGGAACAGGATCGCGGCAGGGTGGGGGAACTTGGGCTGGGTCCCAAACCCGCCATGCTGGGAGTCGAAGAGCGCCACCATCCGCCGGGTGGCATCCTGGAGGAGGTCGGGAGTGGCGGCGCCGGGAACCGCCTCGTCGAGCTGCTCCTGCACCACCCGCTGCACGGCCTGGGACTGCCGGGTGACCCGTTCACGTTGGGTGCGCCAGACGGTGAGGACCTGTTCCAGGACCGAGCGGAAGCCGGGCCGGCCATACTTCCCGTCCGGCGGAAAGTAGGTGCCGCCATAGAACACCTGGCCATCGGGGAGAAGGAAGGCCGTAAGCGGCCATCCGCCCTGGCCGGTCATGGTCTGGACTGCGCGCTGGTAGCGGGCATCCACGTCGGGTCGCTCGTCCCGATCCACCTTGATGCAGACGAAGTGCTGGTTGAGATACGCCGCGAGCGCCGGATCCTCGTACGACTCCCCGTCCATGACGTGGCACCAATGGCACCAGACCGCGCCGATGTCGAGAAGAATGGGGCGGTCCGAGGCTGCCGCGGCGGCGAACGCGTCGGGTCCCCAGCTGTACCAATGGACGGGCTGGTGCGCGGCGGACCGGAGGTAAGGGCTGGCGGCCGAGTCGAGACGATTCGTCATGAACCGGAAGGTAGACGGCCGGGCGGGTTGTCTGACACCCAGGGGACCTCTCGTCCGTCAGCCCGGCATCCCCCTGCGATGGAGCGAATGACCCATGCGGTGCCGTCTGACCCTGCTGCTGATGTTCCTGCTGGCCCCGTGCCTCCCAGCCCAGAGTGGCGCGCCCAGCTTTGGCTGCGCCGACGCGGAGTATCGCCAGTTCGATTTCTGGGTCGGCGATTGGGACGTGACTGTGAAGGGTGCCCCCGCCGGCCGCAATAGCATTACCCGCGAGGAGCAGGGCTGCCTGATCCACGAGCACTGGACCGGATCGAAGGGCGGGACGGGACAGAGCTTCAACTTCTACGATCAGGTCACCAAACGCTGGAACCAGGTCTGGGTCGACAACCAGGGGACCTCCCTCCGGCTCAGCGGCACGTTCGCCGACGACAGGATGCTCCTGACCGGTGTGGCGCCCGGGCCCAACGGCACGCCGCTGCAGCAGCGCCTGACCTTCTTCCGCAACGCCGACGGCACGGTCCGCCAGCTCTGGGAGACCTCCCACGACGGCACCAATTGGCAGACCGTGTTCGACGGGCTGTACCGACGTCGCTCCTCCTGATCCTCCCGGGGCGGCCTTTCTCCGCCAGGCCTGCGGTTGCGGACGCCCGCCCGCGATCGCGCCGGGCGGCGATGCACTCCGTCGCGAGGCTGGCGATATTCCGCGCCACACCTTCCCGCGAGTCCCGGCGTGCCTCAACCCGAGTTCCCCGTCGTGGTCGTCGGCGCCGGCGCCGCGGGCCTCATGGCCGCGATCCACGCGGCGGAGTCCGGGCGGCGGGTGGTGGTGCTGGAGGGCAAGCAGGACGGGGGACGGAAGATCCTGATCAGCGGTGGCGGTCGCTGCAACCTGCTCCCGAGCGAGCTGATGCCGCGGCGCTTTCAGAGCGAGGCCCCCCCCAATCTGGTCCGCCGGATGCTGCAGGCGTGGCCCCTGGCCGAACAGCGGCGCTTCTTCGAACGGGACCTGGCGCTCCCACTGGCGCTCGAAGCGGAGACCGGCAAGCTCTTCCCTGCGAGCAACCGGGCTCGTGATGTCCGGGATCGCCTGCTGGACGGGGCCCGGCAGCGCGGCGCCGAACTCCGCTTCGGCCAGCGGGTCAGCGATCTCCGCCCGACTCCCGGCGGTTGGCAGGTGACGCTCGAGGGCGGGACCGTCCCCTGCAGCCACGTCATCCTCGCCACCGGCGGCCTGTCGGTGCCCGCCACCGGCAGCGACGGCACCGGCCTGGCCATCGCGCGGCGCCTCGGCCACGTCATCCGCGACACCTATCCAGCCCTGACCCCACTCATCGCCGATCCCCCGGTGCACGCTTCACTGGCGGGGGTGTCGCTTCCCGTGACCATCTCTGCCAGGCTCGAGGACCAGCGACTCTCGAGTCAGGGAGGGTTCCTCTTCACCCACCGCGGCTACAGCGGGCCGGCGGTCCTGGATGTGTCGCACCTGGCGGTGCGATCGCGGCTGGCCGGGACCCGTGCCGAGCTGCTGGTGAACTGGACCGGCGCCAGCGACGAGCAATGGGACCGGCGGCTGCAGGAACGCAGCTCGCGGGCAGTGCTCTCTCTCCTCAGGGAGTCCATTCCCGGCCGACTGGCGGAGCGGCTGCTGCAGGAAGCGGGCATTCCGGCAGAGGCGCGGGTGGCCCAGCTCCTCCGGGATCGACGCCGCGCCCTGGTACAGCGACTCGTCGGGTACCGTCTTCCCTGGACGGGCGACGAGGGTTACAAGAAGGCCGAAGTAACCGGAGGCGGGGTGGCGCTGGAGGAGGTGCATCCGGGGACGCTCGAAAGCCGGCGGCATCCGGGACTGTACTTCTGCGGCGAGATGCTGGACGCGTTCGGGCCGATCGGCGGATACAACTTCGCCTGGGCCTGGTCGACCGGGAGAACCGCGGGGTTGGCCCAGAACGCGAGAGAGGCGGGCCCGCGGGCCCGCCTCTCGTAGTGCGAACCGCGGGGCCTACTTGAGCCCGAAGCTCACCCCAACCGTGATCGGAATAAAGTTGGTGTTGCTGTCGGTGGTGTTGACCGAGATGTAGCGGCCTTCCACGAAGATGCTCGCGTCGCTCCCGGCCTTGAACTTGATGCCGGCACCGCCGCCGAAGGCGATCTTGGTTTCCGACTCGGAGCCCGAGAGGCCGCCAGCCGAGGCCTCGACCTTGGCATTCATGAAGCCGATCGAGCCCATCACATACGGGTGGATGGTTCCGGCGCTCTTGAAGGTGTAGAGGATGTTCCCCAGGCCGCCCGCAAGCTTGGCCTTCCCATCGACGCCGGTGGCATCGATGTTGTTCTGCCCGTAGTAGAAGTCACCACGAACGCCTATGCCGGATGGCATCTCGTAGCCGACATTGGCGAGACCATGCCAGCCGGTCTTGAAGCCGTCGCCGAAGTCACCGGTCGGGATGGTCAACCCGCCGCCGACACCGATGGAGACCTGGGCCTGTGCCGTAGCTGCGGAGAGAAGCAGCGCGCCACCGGCAGCGAGAACGACTGAAACGATGCGCTTCATAACACACTCCTTGAGAGTTCAGCCCGGGACCACCGCGTGGCCACCCGGCCCCCGCTCCCCGGCGGCCAGAATATAATCCGGCACCCCACCCCCTTTGGGGGTGTGTGAATGAAATCCGACACAAGACCGCTTCAGGAGGAGTGAAACGCTGAGAGGAATGAAACGCTGAACAGTATGGAGGGGACTACTCGACCATCTGCACCAATAGCCGCATGGAGTCGAGTGGGGCCTGCGCCACCAGCGACAGCCGGTAGCCCTGTTCGTCGAGCCAGGTAGCCACCGAGACGCCGTTAGGCGCGGTGCCGAAAGCCGTCTGGCCTTTCTCCAGGCTCTGGTCTTCCAGCGCGCGGGAGCCGGAGCTGTCGGGCCTGATGAGCTGCTGGTCGAGCAGCATCCGGGCGCCGTTCGGCGTGCGGTACACCACCCGCACCACGGCCAGTCCGGGGAGTGCGCCGGGGACCGCGGCCGCCGGGCCGACCTCGACGTGGTCGAACTCCACCCCGCGGAGGACCCGAAGCGAACCGCCGAGCCGGCGGGCGGCCTCGGCCGCGGCCACGCTGTGGAAGCTCGGGGAGGCCGGCGCCGGGGGCGGGGGATCCGCCCGGGTATCGAGCGTCGGCGCCGGCGTGGAGCTGGGGAGCGATCGGTTGCGCTGCGGCCGGGGTTGTGGCGGTGCAACGACTTCTTCCGCGTCGACCTCTGGTGTGCGGATCGCCTTCTGCTGCGCGGGGTTGGGCGGCGGAGCTAGCCGTACCAGGCTGTCGTGGGCCGACGCCAGCGGCATGGGTACCCCGGCGCCGTTGCCGGTCTCGGGTCGCGGCATCCGGGCGGCCGGACGGGACGAGGGCTTCGCCTCGAAGCCATCGCCCTCGGAGCGGAGCCGGTTGGCGCCGTAACCGACCAGCAGCGCCATCATGAGGGCCACCACCCACAGCGCATTGGCGAAGTTTAGCCTGGGAAAGGCCAAGCTCCAGGTCCGTTCCTTCGCCGGCACGATCACCAGGCCGCTTTCCGTAAACCGGGTGGCGGAGTCGGCGTGGGCCAGCTCAGGATAGGCGTAGTCGACCTCGGGATAGGCATCGCGCCATTCTTCGAGCCGTCGGGCGCAGTCGCGGCATTCGCTCACATGATGCCGGATGCGCTCCACCTCCGAGACCGGCGCGGAGCCGGCCACGAGCTTCTCAAGAGTACGCTCGCTGAGGTGGAACATGCCCTTCTCCCTGTGTCAGGCACTCACCCGCCGACTTCAGGCGGGGCCATAGGCTAGCATTTCATCGGCCCCGCCGAAAGCCCGGGGACCGATGCCACTCGCTGCAAGGACCGTCTCTACTGGACCCGCCGGGCCAGGGCCCGCAGCGAATCGGTCTGGAGGAAGCCCGTAAGTCCAAGCTGGAAGCCACTTTGGTCTATCCAGAGGAGGCTTCTGGCCCCGTCACCGAGATTGACGGCAACGGTGTCGCCCGGGAGCAACGCTACTGACCCTTGTCCGGTGGCGACCGCCTCGTTGGTCGATCCGACAGGACGGTGCTGGTCCAGCCAGAGTTCCCGGCCCGGCGGATCGTCGTACACCACCCGAACCAGTTGCGTCGCCGGCCCGGCGCCCACCGGAACCACTCCGGCCAGAACCCTGGTCGGACTCAGCCCATCCACCAGACGTATCGATCCTCCGAGGATTCTCACCGCCTGCTCCAAGGGGATCGGCCGCAGGGCGTTGCCGGCTTCCCGCCCCGCGAGGGGTCCGTTGAGCCCCAGGACGATCCGGTCCCGGCGGAGACTGGAGGAGGTCGGTTGAGCGGCCTGCCGGCGCCCATCGGCGTGTCCGGCGTCGCGGCGTTCCGGGGCGACCCCAGCGGCATCGGCCAGGGCCTCGGCTCGCTCGCGATCGACGCCTCCGGTCACAGCGTCGAGGGCCTCCTTCGCCGGCATTGGCGAGGGGGCCGATGCGGAGGCCGCCGAGGGCTTGGCTTCAAGCGCGGGTCCTGGTGCCGTCACGGGCGATGCGGGCGGCGCCGCTGCCGGCCGCTCGCCGCGGTTCTGCGCGGCCGCGGCAGGCGGGCTCTGCTCCTCGGGGGCGGACTCAGCCTTGAGGGTCGGCTCGGCCGAGCGCTGGGTCGCACCGTCAGCCGGGCGAGGGGAGGGCTCCTGCGCGGGTGGTGTGGGACCCGCCGACCGGGCGGTCGGCGCGGAGTCGCTCTTCCTGGCGAGGTCGGCGCGGACCTCGGCACCGCCGATGATCTGTTTCATCTGACTGGATCTTGCGAGCCAGCCGAGTCCCACCGCCAGGACCACGGTCGCGGCCCAGGCGAGGTTGCGCCAGCGCAACCCACTCCCGCGGCTCCCCGGAGCCGGCGCATGGACAGGCGAGGCCTGGGCCGGGAGGTCGACCGAGGCGATGAACGCATCGGCCTCCTCCAACAGCGCTTTGGCTTCGCCATACGCCCGGCGGCACTCGGCGCAGGTCGCGAGGTGCGACTCGGCTCCGCTCCGTTCTGGGCCGGTAAGCTCACCGTCGAGCAGCGCGTGCAGCTGGCCTTCGTCAAGATGCGACATGTCTATCCTTCTCCTCCGCGCGACAGGCCTCGACCAGCCGCCGGCGGGCCCGGGCTATCGTGGTCCCGATGGCGCCTTTGGCCAGGCCGGTCGTCGCGGCGATCTCGTCGTAATCGAATCCTTCCGCCTTGAGGAGCAGCACTTCGCGATCGATGTCGCGAAGCGTAGCCAGGGCCCGCTCGACCCGGGCGGCCTGCTCCCTCCGTTCCAATTCGTGATCGGGGGCCGGTGCCGCGGCGGCGGTTTCGGCCTTGAGCAGCTGCAGCCGCCGCCCCTGACGTACCTCCCGGCGGCCATCGTCCCGGACCAGATTGAGCGCCACCGCGAAAAGCCAGGGCCGCGGATTGTCGGGCGGAGCGGCGAGGGCCCGGGCGAAGACCTCCTGCGCGATGTCTTCGGACCGATCCCGGTCGCCGGTGCGGCGATAGAGCATCCGCAGCAGCGACGGGTGATACTCGGCGAAGAGCCGCTCGATCGAAGTCATCCGCAGAGCACCTGGCGGTCCGTCCTCACCGGGGCGGTGAAGCTCCCGACGATGGTCCGCCCCCCGGCCAGGTGGAGCTGGTAATGTCCCTGGATCTCGCCATTCACCGGTACCAGGCGGACCCAGCCGCGATCCGCATGGTCGCAGTCCACACCGGCCTCGCAGAGGCTGGCCGCGAGGCCGCCGGCATTGGCGGCTTCGACCTCGGCGCGGACCTCTCCCTGAGGGAGAGGCACCCAGGCGGAGAGCCGGAGATATGGCATCCGGGCCTCCCCGGTGAGGGCCGAGTCGCTGAGCAGCACCGTCGTGGCGGCGCCGTCCCAGGGTGCGCAGTCGGCCCGGGCCTCGGCGTAGCGCCAGCTCCGGCCGGGATCCTCCGCGGTCTCGGCGGCACAACCGCCGAGACCGACCAGACACGCGACGATCGCCAGTCTCATGAGATCCCCCGGAAGCGGCGGACGAACTCCCGCACCTCGGCGTCGCTCATCCGCTCGAGCCCGCCATCCTGAATCTTGAGGCTGGCCCGCCTCCCCGCCACCAGCACGGCCCCATCCAACTGGAGGCTGCCGGCCAGTTCCGGCAGCGCGCGCGTGACCGCAAAGTAGGCGGGGCTGAAGGGCGCCACGGTGGTTACCCGCAGGGAGTCTTCGTGGGCGATATCGGTCCACACCCCGCTGGCGCGACGGAACACTCGCCCACCGGCACGTCGGAGTTCGCCCCCCACGGCCCTCAAGGCGATGACCTTCGACTCGGCGACCGCGTCGGCTTCGCTCAGGGAGTTGGCCTGCGAGAGGCGGCCACTCTCCTTGGCGCGCTCGAAGGCGACCTGGCCGGTCTGGGCGGTCGGAGACACCGGTGCGGGGGCCATCAGGGCGCCACGGGTCGCTCCCAGACCGACGCGGTCTTCCATCGGCTGCTCCCGCCGCATGGCCAGCGAGGGCTCCTGTACCAGGTAGGAGGTGTACTCGGTCAGGACGCCATAGCGCAGACCCAGATCCCGCACCTCCCGGATCAGGGCCTCGTTCTGGCCTTCGAGCCGGATCTGGCGGGTGAGATCGCCGATGCGACGCGAGGCCCAGAGCTTGGGAATGAACTCGTTGGCCGAGCTGACTTCCGGGAAGTTTGCCTCGGCGCTGAAGCGCTCCCGCCGGCCGTTCCGCTCCCCCTCGATGACGACCTGGCCCCGGCCGGTGCCATGGTAGCGGCCGAAGGCGACCAGCTCCTCGCCATAGAAAAGGTCCGGCAGGGTGCCTGGGGTCAGGACCCGGAACTCCACCGGGCTTTCGACCACGCGCAGGTTGACCAGCGCGGGACGACGGAGCTTGGCGACCAGGTTGCCCACCGCCACCTCGACGCTGGCCTCGGGCGCGACGTACTCGGTAGAGCCGCGCCCCTCGCGGGCCAGGCGGTCGAGCAGATAGGTGTTCACGTCGTGACCCACCCCGATGGTGAACACGCGGGCCCGCCCGATCCGTCCGGCGGCCTGGGCGGCGATCCGGTCGGGATTCTGTTCGCCCACGCTGGGCACGCCGTCAGTGAGGAAAATGACCAGCTGAAGCCGTTCGTTCGCCACCGAGCTGCCGAGCACGGCATCGAGCGCGCCGCTGATGTTGGTTCCGCCATCGGCGGCCAGGGCCTCGACGAATTCGCGTGCCTCCGAGAGGTTGGCCGCTGTCGCGGGGGTGAACCCGTCGCGGAAGCTGCGCACCCCGGAGCTGAAGGCGATGAGGCGGAAGCGGTCCTCCGCGCGGAGCGTGCCGAGAGCCTGCCGGAGGGCGGCCTTGGCCTGCTCCAGTTTCTGCCCGGACATCGAGCCGGAGACGTCGACCACCAGGGACAGGTCGCGCGGAACCACGGGACCCTCCTCCCGGTCAGAGGGGGCCAGAAGCAGCATCACGTAACCGTCCTCGCCGCCGGGTGCGTGGGTCAGGACCGAGGTGCCGACCAGGCCGCGACGCAGAGGCAGGAGCAGCTCGATGTCCCCCCCCTCGCGGGTATCGATGCTGATCTCCATCCGGCCGTTGTCGCGACTGGTGGTGAGCCGGTGGGTGGGCGAATAGGGGGTGCCGTAGGCGGACTCGTTCGGCAGGGTCAGGCGCCAGACGCCGGCATCACCTCCACGGCGGCCCAGGGAGTAGCGGAGGCGCAGCGCGTCGCCCGCCCGGTCCAGGAGCTGGGTGTAGCGGAGCATCACCTTGCGGGTCTCTCCCGGCTGGATCGGGAAGACCTGGGCCCGGACCAGGCCGTGGCCCGCCAGGGTGAGCAGCGCCGGGTCCTTCTGCCGACGGACGATCTCCTCGTAGATGCCGCGGGCCTGCTCGGCGTTCATCATCTCCCCGCGGAGCTCCTGGTCGCCCATCCAGAGCGAGAAATTCTGGAACACCGCCTCGCCCGGCAGCGGGTAGAGATAGCTTCCCTCCGCGAGCCCGCCGCCATTGTTGCGGAAGCGCTCTTCCACTTCCACCCGGGCGACCCGCCCGTCGATGGTTGTGCGCACCTCGGAGCTTACCCGGACGATGCTGGGGTTGACCGGCAGGGCAATCCGGGGACGTTCGAGTTCGATCCAGCCCTGGGCCCGCAGGGGGACCGCTGCCGGGGCCAGGAGTGCGAGGGCGAGCAGGGTACGACGCATGGGTTCCTCGGTGTTCGGGGTCAGCCGGGGGATGCGTGTACCCAGGGGATTTGCACGGGCCCCGTGGCGGAGCCGGAACGGCGCGGGCATCTTCTGATGCGGCTTGTACTTGGCGACGCCACCCGGAGGTGCCCGATCATGCCCGAAGTCAGCGTTACCCGGACCTACCTGGAAATGGGCTCCCCGTCCGATCTGGTGGCCGAAGGGAGTGCCGGGCCCGAGGTTCGGCTCGACGCGATGAGGCCGTGCCCCTGGCACCTCTACCGGTACCTGTATGTCGAGGTGGGGCGGGCGTACCACTGGAAGGACCGGCTGCCGTGGACCGAGGCGCAGTTCCGGGAATGGCTGTCAGGGCCGAGCCGGATCTGGCTGCTCTCGGTGGGGGGAGCCCCGGCGGGGTTCTTCGAGCTGCGGGGACATCCCGACCGGAGCCAGGAGATCGCCTACTTCGGACTGCTGCCGGAGTATCAGGGGCAAGGGCTCGGCAAGTTCCTGCTGACGCGGGCGGTGGAGGAGGCCTGGGCGCTGGGGCCGAGCCGGGTGTGGCTGCACACCTGTACGCTGGACCATCCGGGGGCACTGCCTAACTATCTCAAGCGGGGGTTCCGCAAAGTGGGCGAGGAGGTGTACGTCACGACGATTTCTTGATTCTCTCTCAACTGCTTTCCACGGATTCAGGGGACTGGAACGGATCCCCGTTGGTTCTGCGGGATGGACCGCGGCTCAGGTGGACAGTCCGAGGCGAGTGTTACGCCTGACGAGGCAGCGTGAATCCGTTCCGATCTCCTGAATCCGCGGAAAGCAGTCTACCGGCTCCGCCCGGCATCAAACCTCTGAGCTCGGGCACACATCGTTGAGCACACACCCCTCGCACTGGGGCCGCCGGGCGATGCAGACCTTCCGCCCATGCAGGATCAGCAGGTGCGAAATCAGGGTCCATTCCTCCCGCGGAATCAGCCGCATCAGGTCCTGCTCGATCTTGACCGGATCGGCATGCTTGGTCAGGCCGAGCAGCCCGGAGAGCCGGGTCACGTGGGTATCGACGGTGACGCCTTCGTTGATGCCGAAGGCGTTGCCGAGGACCACGTTCGCCGTCTTACGCCCGACCCCGGGCAGGGCGTGCAGCTCCGCCATGGTGCGGGGGATCTCGCCCCGGTGTTCGGCCGCCACCGCCTGGGCCATCGCAATCAGATTTTTCGCCTTGTTGCGGAAGAAGCCGGTGGACTGGATCAGCTTCTCCACATCGGGCTG
Source organism: uncultured Gemmatimonadaceae bacterium (assembly GCA_964642475.1). GTDB lineage: Bacteria > Gemmatimonadota > Gemmatimonadetes > Gemmatimonadales > GWC2-71-9 > JADJOM01. Next base: position 50,151 of record CAZXRC010000003.1, read on the forward strand.
GCGGGCCCGGGCGAGCGCGGCCGCATTGGGGTAGGCCGCGAACACCGCGGGGGTCACCAGGTTGACCCGGGCGTCGGTGCACTGGGCCGAGAGGATCGTGGCGACGAGCAGCTGGTAGGCGTTGCCATGGTCCAGGGCGCAGCGGGCCGCGGGGTACTCCGAGCGAAGCCGGGCGAGGATTGCGAGGGCCCTGGCCGGCGTACCGGAGGCGGGGAAGCGGCGGGCGCGGCGCGGGGCGCCGGAGGCCTTCTTCGTTGCCGCGCGGGCGGGACGCCGGGTCCGCTTCATGCCGGCCTCCGCTTCCGCACGAAGGCAAGGAACTCATCCAGGCTCCTGGCGTTCAGCACATCCTCCCGGGTCAGCCACCCTTTGCGGGCCATCGCTACGCCGTAGTCGACGTGCCGCAGGCCCGGGATGTTGTGGGCATCGGCACCGATGGATATCGTCACCCCACCATCGCGCGCCTGGCGCAACAACCGCCAGTCGAGATCGAGTCGGTGCGGATCGCCATTGATCTCGATCGCGACGCCGGTTCGCGCCGCCTTCTCGAAGACCGCCTGGAGATCGAGCGGATAGGGGTCCCGGGAGAGGAGGAGCCGTCCGGTCGGGTGACCGATGATCGCGAGATAGGGGTTGTCCATCGCGGCGAGCATCCGACTGGTCATCTCGTCCCGGGTGAGCCCGAAGCGGCTGTGGATCGAGCCGATGACGAAGTCGAGCCGGCGCAGGATTGCGGTGTCATAGTCGAGGGCGCCGTCGGCCAGGATGTCGGCCTCGACGCCCTTGAGCACCCGTATCCCGGTGAGCCGCTGGTTCACGGCGTCGATTTCGTCGGCCTGGCGCAGGAGGTCGTCGGGGGTGAGTCCACCGGCGTAGGCCGCGGCCTTGCTGTGGTCGGTGAGACCGACATAGCTGTAGCCGGCGTCGCGGCAGGCGCGGGCCAGCTCTTCGATCGACGTGGTGCCGTCGGAGTAGGTGGAGTGGCAGTGGAGAAAGCCGGCGAGGTCGCCACGCTCCAGGAGCCGCGGCAGCGTACCCGCCAAGGCCGCCTCGATCTCGCCCCGGCCCTCCCGCAGCTCGGGCGGGATGACCGGGAGGCCCAGGGCGGCGTAGAAGGCCGGTTCGTCGGCGGTGGCCACGAACTCGCTTCCTTTCCAGAGCGCCGCCCCGTCGAGGCCGTAGCCCTTCTGGCGGGCGTGGGCGGCGAGCTGGGCGACATGGGCTTCACTGCCGGTAGCCTGCACCAGCACCGCCCCGGCGTTGCGCGGGGTGGTGACGATGACCTCGGCCTGGGCGCCGCCGCTCACTCGGAGCGTCACCCGGCGTTCGTCCTTTCCCGAGAACTCGTGCACCCCCGGCAGCTCCCCGATCACCCGGAAAATCTCGGCCGGGGCTACGTTGGCCACCAACACCACCACGATGTCCCGCACCACTTCCATCCGGCGACGGATATCGCCGGCAATCTCGGCCCGGAGGACCCCGGGGAGCGCGGCCAGCGCGTCGCGGAGGCCCTCCGCCTCTTCGGCGGCGTGATGGGCCAGCTTGAACGCGCTGGCCTGCCGCAGGAAGGCGATGCCCTTGAGGATGTTCTCGGCGGTCTTCGGGCCGAAGCGGGGGAGTTTGGCCAGCCGCCCGTCGCGGGCCGCGGCCTCGAGCTCGGGGAGCGAGTCGATGTCGAGCGACTCGTGGATCTGCCGGATCTTGGCCACGCCCAGTCCGCCGATCTGCAGCATCTCCACCAGGCCGGGGGGCACCTGCTCCCGCAGTTCCTCGAGAAGGCTAGAGCGGCCGGTGGCCACCAGCTCCTGCACGATCTGCAGGGTGGCCGGTCCCACGCCCTTTGTGCCCGCCAACGATCCGTCGGTCAGGGCCTCCGCCAGCTCGCCCGGCAGACTCGCGACCGCCCGGGCCGCGGTCCGGAAGGCGCGCACCCGGAAGGGGTTCTCGGCTTTGAGCTCGAGGAACGCGGCGATCTGTTCGAGGACGCCGGCGACGGCCTTCTGGTCCATGCTCATCAGGGAAGGTCGACTGGGTGATGGGGCTGATGGGCGGCCCCGGCACAGCCGACGGCTTCGGCCAGCAGGGGCACCGCCCGCGCGGCAAGTTCCAGCAACTCGTCTCCTCCCACGATCGAAAACAGTCCCGCCTCGGCTCCCCCGGGGAGCACCGGTGCGAACAGCGCCGTTCCGTCCTCGCGTTCCGACCGGTCCACACGATAGCCGTCCACGTCCACCACCGCGAACCCGTCCTGGCCGGGGTGCAGCCCGAACACCGCCAGCAGGAAGTACCCGTCTGTGGGCCAGGGGCGCAGGAACATCCCGTCGAGCGGCTGATGCGGCGCGTCCGGGGCCAGGGGGGCCCAGAGCAACCGTTCGGGAAACTGGATGTACCCGGCCCGGGGGAGCCCGACCCCGGGGGCCTCATGGCGGACCGGTGGCGCGGTGAGGAGCCGGCGGGTCCGCTCCCGGCCCGGCCGAACCAGCCAGGCGCCCTCGGCCCAGTAGAGGTAGGCGTGGTGCAGCAGGGCGAGGTGCTGCTCGATCGCCTCGCCGACGCCTTCCTCCGGGACCAGCTCCCGCAGATACGTCACCACCTCGCGATCCAGCACGAACGCATCCAGGTCATGCGGATCCCGTCCCGAACCGGTCAGCGACTCGCGCAGGCGGGCGAACCGCTCGCCGGCTCCGGGGCCGAAGGCGATATCGAAGGGAGTGGGGCGAGGAGCCATAGGGCCGGTAGCCGGGACGGTGAGGGGGGCTGCGTCGGAGACGACCATGTGACCGCGCGCTGCTCAAGCTAACGGCTTACGGCTCGTGGCCCGGGGCCAGAAACCCGCCGATCACCCTCACGAAATCGCTCGACGCCTCCACATACGGCACATGGCCGCAATTCCTGACCAGGTGGAACTCGGCCCGCAGGCACTGGGCGGTTTCGCGGGCGGCCTCCCACGGGATCGGGTCCTCTTCCCCGTGCAGCACCAGGGCCGGAATCGTGAGGCGCCGAAGAGCCGGTCGCAGGTCGTAGTCTCCCAGACTCTGCCAGACTTCCGCTCGGGTCCGCTCGGTGACCCGGAAAGGTGTGAGCGACACCGCACGGGCCGGGTCGCGAAAGTAGCCCGCTACCGCCAACTCGAAGAGCCGGGCCGCGTGCGCCGCCGGGTCGCGCTCGCGAAGGCCGCTCTCCCGGAGCGCCTGCCGGGCTGCCTGGAGCTCCGGTGTCATGGTGCGGGCCTGGAAGCGGCGCTCGAACTCGTCCCGCGCGGGGCGCCAGGCCGGTGCGGGTGAGATCAGGGCCATCCGCTCCACCCGATCCGGGTGCTCCAGGGCGTAGAGCTCCGCCAGCAGCCCTCCCCAGCTGTACCCGGCGAGGGTCAGGCGTTCGAGCTGCCACCGCTGCCGCAGCGCCTCGAGATCGGCCACGTGCTCCCGCCAGCCGACCGGGACTTCACGCCCGACGGGGGACTGTCCGCCTCCCCGCTGGTCGTAGTAGATCAGCTCGTGGCCGTCCGCCAGGGCATCGAACCCGGGCCGCAGATAGTCGTGATGCGCACCGGGACCGCCGTGCAACACCACTACCGGCGGGCCTGCCCCGATCCGCCGCTCGAACAGCTCGACCCCGTTCACGCCGGTCATCCGCGAATACGCGGAACGCCGCGGGTGGACGACGATGGGCTCACCGGCGGTGGGTCACAAGAGCGCCGCGAGGCCGTCGGCCACCTCGCGCACCGCCCGCTCTTCCTCGGGAGTGAACGGATCGGGGACGTCGCTGTCCACGTCGATCTGCCCCAGGATGGTGTTCCCCCGGCGGATCAGCACCACCAGCTCCGACCGGGTAAAGGTGTTGCAGGCGATGTAATTCTCGATGGCCCGGACATCGGGGACATTCTGGTCCCGACCGGTGGACACCGCGGTGCCGCAGACGCCGTGGCCCACCCGAATGTTGGTGTGCTCGGTCTCGCGGCCGCTGTAAGCCTCGAGGATCAGCTCGTCGCCGTGCAGCATGTAGAGGTAGACCGAGGTGTAGGGGGGGCCCGCGGCGCGGATCCGCTCCGCCGCGTAGGTAAGCAGCTGCGCCCGCCCCGCGTCCTTCGCAAACAGCCCGCGCAGCCCCGCCACGATCGGGAGGGCATTGAGCACTGTCGCCATTCAGCTGCCTCTCGTTCCGAGGGTCACCTGCACCCGCTGCTCCACCCCGTCGCGGAGGATCCGGATCTCCACCACGTCGCCCGGCCGGTGCCCCCGCAGGGCGCTGGTCATGCCCTGCAGATCGGGTACCCGGGTCTCGCCGATCTGGACGATGATATCGTTGCCTTTGAGGCCCGCCTTCTCGGCGGGGCTCCCGGCGCGGACCCCGGTCAGCCGCACCCCGCCGGGACTGTCCGACATGTCGGGCACGGTGCCGAGGTACGCTCCATAGCCCGACGCCGACGAAGCAGACGAGGCGGAAAGCGCCGGCGGGGGCACGTTGACGAAGGTGAGGGCCTCGCGTCGGCTCCCCAGGGCCCGCACGATCGAGGCGGTGAAGTCCGCCACCTTGGCCAGGCCGTCGGCGTTGACCTTCTCCCAGTCGTCGGTGGTCCGGTGATAGTCCTCGTGCAGGTCGGTAAAGAGGTGCAGGACCGGGAGTCCCGCGCCGTAGAACGAGGACTGATCGCTCCGGCCCCACCCGTCGCCCGAGGCCTTGAGGTCGAAATGCGCCTCGACGTTGAGCGAATCGAGGATGCCTCCCAGTTCCTTGCCGGTGGCGACCCCGTAGATGAGCAGCCGATCGTTCCGGAGCCGCCCCACCATGTCCATGTTGATCATGGCGTAGGTGCGGGACAGCGGGAAGACCGGATTCTTGACGTAATAGTCGGACCCCAGGAGCCCCGATTCCTCGCCGCTGAAGGCGATGAACACGACCGTTCGGCCCGGCGGGGTCTGGCGCAGCTTCTTGGCGATGTGGATCAGGGCGCTCACGCCCGAGGCGTTGTCATCGGCGCCGTTGTGAATCTGCCCGGTGCTGTCGGGATCGAGCGAGCCGAAGGCTCCGGTGCCCAGGTGATCGTAGTGCGCTCCCACGATCACGATCTCGTTGCGGAGGTTGGGGTCCTTCCCGGGGAGTACCCCGATCACATTCTTGCCGATCACGCCGCCGATCCCGGCATGTACCGCCGCCGGCGCGGTGGCCGAGACGGTGAAGGGCTGGAACCAGCCCTGGGGCGCGGGCCGGAGGCCCACCTGCTTGAAGCGCCGGGCCAGATAGGCCGCGGCACTGTCTGCTCCCGGCGAACCGATCAGGCGGCCCCGGAGGCTGTCACTGGAGAGGAAGCGGACATCGCCCAGCAGGGAGACCGGGTCGACCACGGTCTGCGCCTGGGCCGGCGGGGCCAGGGCGGCCCAGACCAGCATCAGGGGGGCACAACGACGGTACGAGGGGTGCATATGGGGCAGAAGCTTAAGGGCGGACCCCATCAGGGTCCAAGCGTGCTCGGGGCTGTTTTCGGCCTGGGGGCCGTTGCTAACACATTGCTGTGCTTGAGAATAGACACTATCTTGGACTTTATGACCTCAGCCCCCGGCCGGCTGTGATTCGAGGGGAACCATGACGACCCCCGCCGGCATCGTCACCGAATTCGCTCACCTGTTGCTTCTGCTCCGCGATCGGCCGGAGCAGAAGGACGAGCAGCGGGAGGCCTTCAAGCGCTTTGCGTCCCTCCTGTCCGAGGAGGACCACCAGCTCCGGCTGACCCCTTCCGGGTTCATCTGGGACCATGCCTCGGTCGCCGCCGCGCCGGGAGAATTGGAGGGATTGTACTCCCATCTCCGGGGCCATGGCATCGGCGAGCTCCGTCTGCCCGTGGGCCTGATGAGCTCGACCTTGATCTCACTCGTGCGTTTGCTCTCCGCCCCCATCGGGACGTACGGCAATTTCGACCACTTGGTCGCCCGGCTCGACGCGGCCGGCTGCGGCGTGGTGCAGGTGCATCCGATTCCGCCGGCGGAGATCGCCCCGCAGCTCGATCCCCGCATGCGGCCCACCGCCGGCGCCGATAAGGATGGCCGGCTGACGGCGCTCGGCCCCGGTGCGCTCACCGAGGCCCAGGTCGGGATGATGCACTTCGTCTCGCTCCAGAGCTCGGCGGTGAACCCGACGATGGAGGTCATGAATCGGCTGGCCCACGCCGATACCTCCGCCGCCACGTCGGAGGCCCTGACCCAGCTGCTGGCCGCGGGCGAAATGGCCTCGCGCCAGGGGGAGTGGCGGGAAGTCTGTCAGGCGGCCTACGGACTCCTCGAGCTGGAGAAGAAGGCGCCCCCGGAGGAGAACCGCGGCTACGGGATCGCGCTCCGCCGGATGCTGCCCCGCTCCAACCTCGAGAAGCTGGCCCGGCTCACGGCCCATGGGAACATGAAGTCGGAGGCCACCGCGGTGCTCCGCCGTATGGGCGCGGATGGGACCGAGGTCCTGCTCAACCTGATGGTCAATTCGGAGGAGATGAACGAGCGCCGGCACTACTTCAGCGCGCTCAAGGAGATGTCCGAGGGCGGCAAGCTCCTGGTCCACATGCTGAGCCACGACCAGTGGTACGTGGTGCGCAACGTGGCCGATCTCTGCGGGGAGCTCCGGGAAGAACGGTCGGTGCATTCGCTGGCCAAGCACATGCACCATGAGGACGAGCGGGTCCGTCGCGCGGTGGCGGGGGCGCTGGCCAAGATCGGCGGGCCGGGGGCGGTGGAACCGCTGCGTCGGGCCCTTCGGGACCCCTCCGCCGCCGTCCGACTGGAAGCGGCCCAGGACCTCGACGGCCGACGGAACAAGGGCCTGGCCATGAGCCTGGCGGTGGCGGCCGACGACGAGTCACGCCCGGACGTGCAGCGGCAGATGCACCTGGCCTTGGGCCGGATCGGATCGGCCGAGGCGATCCAGGCGCTGGCCAAGGCGGCGGAGCCGGGGAAGCGGAGCTTTCTCCGGCGGAAGCCCGTGGCGGTCCGACTCAGCGCCATCGAGGGACTGCACGTCGCCGGTCCCAGCGGAGCCAACGCCCTCAAAGACCTGCTCAACGATGAGGAGCCGGCGGTACGCGAGGCGGTGCAGCGGGCCCTCACGACCCTCTGGGAGTAGTTCCCTACCGCGGGACCAGGTCGGTTTCCTTCGTCAGGCGCCGGGCCAGCGCCGCCAGCAGCCGGGCCGTGCGATCGAGGTCCTCCAGCACCACCATTTCGTTGGGGCTGTGCATGTAGCGCAAGGGCACCGATACCAGGGCGGTGGCCACCCCTTTGAGCGCGCTGAAGATGTTGTCGGCGTCGGTGCTGGTTCCCCGCGGCGCGGCTTCCAGGGTGCAGGGAATGTGCTCGGCCCTGGCGGCGTCGAGCAGCAGCTCTACCAATACCGGGTTGATCGAGGCCCCGCGCGAGATCACCGGGCCTCCCCCCAGCTTGTAGTCGCCGTGCTTGCGCTTCTCGACCCCGGGATAGTCCGTCGCATGGGTCACGTCCACGACAACGGCGACGTCGGCTTCGATGACCCGGGCGCCGGTCCGGGCGCCGCCGCCGGTGTAGCCGATCTCCTCCCGGGTGGTGGCGGCGGCGGTGACCCGCACGCTGGGTCGATCCTGGGCGAGGTAGCGCAGGGCCTCGAGCACCACGAAGGCACCGACCCGATTGTCCAGCGAGCGACTCACCAGGCGCCCGTTGGGGAACTCGAGGACCGAGGACGCCAGGACACCGGGATCCCCCACCCGGACCCGGGCTATCGCCTCTGCCCGGCTGGTGGCGCCGATGTCGATCCAGAGATCGCCCGCCTTCGAGACCTTCTCCCGGTCCTCCTTCTCCATCAGGTGGATGGCCTTCTTCCCGATCACGCCGGGCACGGTGCCGCCCTGTCCCAGCAACTGCACCCGCTGGCCCACGAACACCTGATGATCCCACCCGCCGATCGTGTCGAAACTGAGGTACCCCTCGTCGTCGATGTAGGTGACCATCACGCCGATCTCGTCGATATGGCCGGCGAACATCAGCCGCGGGGTGGCGGCGGGGTTGATCGTCGCGAAGCTGTTCCCGCTCACGTCGGCCTCGACCCGCTCGGCGAAACTCTGCGCCTCGCTTCTCCAGACGCGCGCCGGGAGGGTCTCATAGGACGATGGGCCCGGGGAATCGAGCAGCTGGCGCAGGAAGACGTGGGATTTCTGGTCCATGAGCTTTCGGGGTGAGTGTCAGGGGCACGAGAATCTGACCGCTGAGGGCCGATTGTCCAGTGCAGGGGGAGTGGCCGCCCGGGAAGCCTCCCGACCGCGCCGTCCTCCTGTCGTTTGGTGCCCCGGCGCCCCATCTTCCCCGGACGCCCGACATTCCGACTCCCCGAGACCTTCGATCACTCCGTGCCCCACACCGCTCTCCGCACCCGGTCGTTTCGCGAGTCGGTCATACGCGGCATGTCCCGCGTCGCCGCCCAGCACGGCGCCATCAATCTGGCCCAGGGGTTCCCCAACTTCGCGGCGCCCGACATCCTGAAGGAAGCCGCCATCCAGGCCATTCGGGACAATCTCAACCAGTACGCCATTACCTGGGGCTCGCGACGACTGCGGGAGGCGGTGGCCCGCAAGTATGCCGCCTGGTACGACATGCAGGTCGATCCCGACGCCGAGGTGACGGTCACCTGCGGGGCAACCGAGGCGATGGTCGCGACGATGCTCGCGCTGGTCGATCCGGGCGAGGAGGTGATCGTCTTCGAGCCGTTCTACGAGAACTACGGACCCGATGCGATCCTGTGCGACGCGAGGCCGGTCTACGTGCCGCTCTTTCCGGGGCAGCCACTCGATCTCGACCAGCTGGCCCGGGCGTTCACGTCGCGGACCCGGGCCATCATCGTGAATACGCCGGCCAACCCCAGCGGGCGGGTCCTCACCCGGGCCGAACTCGAGGCCATCGCCGGACTCTGCCAGCGCTACGATGCCTACGCGGTGACCGACGAGATCTACGAGCACATCCGCTACAGCGGCGAGCACATTCCCCTGGCCACCCTGCCGGGGATGCGGGAGCGGACCGTCACGATCAGCGGGGCCTCGAAGACCTTCAGCATCACCGGGTGGCGGATCGGGACGATCGTTTCGCCGGTGGCGATTACCGAGGCCATCCGGAAGGTGCACGACTTCCTGACGGTGGGAGCCCCGGCCCCGCTGCAGGAGGGGCTGGCGACGGTGATGGATTCGGTCGGCCCGGCGTTTTACGCCGGCATGGCGGAGGAGTACCTCCGGCGCCGCGACCTGCTGTACGCCGCGCTTTGTCGAGCCGGCTTCAAGTGCACCGCGCCCGACGGCGCGTACTATATCCTGGCCGACTTCTCCGCATTGTCCGACCTCCCGGATACCGAGTTCGCCCTGTGGCTGGCTCGGGAGCGGGGCGTTGCACCGGTGCCGGGTTCCAGCTTCTTCAGTCGCCCCGAGTTGGGCCGCCACTACGTCCGGTTCGTGTTCTGCAAGACCGACGACCTCCTGACCGAAGCCGCGGCCCGGCTGACGGGCGGCGGGAGCCGGGGAGCGGCGGATGTTCAACGCTGAGACCTGCCTTTCCCGTGGCAGGAAGTCGGCTTAGAGTTCAGGCCCATGAAGCCCGGCTCACTCCGCCTTCTCCTGGGAACGGCCCAGCTGGTCGTGCTGCTCGGCATCCAGCTGGCCGAGGGGACCGGCGTGCACCGTTGCCCGGAGCACGACGCCGGCATCGGGGCGGTCTCGGGCGACGAGATGAACGGCCATCAGGGGTTGGGCCAGGCGGGCCACCACCCCGGCCACGGCCAGCCGGCCCACGCCGCCTGCCACTGCGTCGGTCCCTGTTCCACGGTCACGGCCATGCACCGGGCGGCCGATGCTCCCGCCATCGCCCTCGGCCCTCGCCGCTACGCCCAGCCGGGCTCCTACGACGTGGTGGCTCTCCGAGACACCGTCCGCCTCCTTCCCTTCGCCCTCGGTCCCCCTCCCACCGCCTGATTCGTGACCGCTGACGGTCCGGCCCCATCGGCCGGGCGTCGCCGCGTTCCTCCAACATCAGGCTGATCATGCCACGCCAGCGCCGTGCGGCGCACGCCCTCGCGCGTGCGACCGTGCTGCTGGGCCTGGGCGGCGCTTCCGCCGTCCAGGCCCAGCAACCAACTCGCGATACCTCGGCCGTGGAGCTGGAGACCATCACGGTCACGGCCCCCGGTCCCCGCGCTACCCCGCCGGTCGAGCTGTCGGTCGACGTGCCGGCGAAGGTGGTGGCGCGGCAGCAGAGTGCCAACGCCTACGACCTGATCCGGCGCGCCGCCGGCATCGAAGTGCACGAGCAGGGGCAGGGGCCCGGCTGGGCCTCGGACGTGGTGATCCGGGGCTTCACCTCGGATCACTCGTCCGATGTCCTGCTGCTGCTCGACGGCGTGCCGATCAACCTGCCGATCCACGGACACGTCGAGGGCTATTCCGACTGGACCATCCTCTCGCCGGCAGCGGTACAGGGTATCCGGGTCATTCACGGGCCGGCGAGCCCGCTCTACGGCAATTTCGCCGTCGGAGGCGCGGTGGAGGTGAACACCGCCCAGGATGCCGGTGGGATCGCCGGCTCGGTGGGTGGATCGAGCGACGGCGACGCCTCGGGGTGGGTCCGGGGCGGCCGACGGCACGAACGCTCGGGTTACCTCTTCGCGGTCCAGGGCGAGCGGGGCGAGGGCTGGCGTGACAACAGCAGCAGCGGGTTGGGCCACGTCGCGCTGCGGGGCTGGCGGCGGCTCGACGATCGGACTCGGATCGAGGGGGGACTGACCGGATACGGCTCGGGGTGGGACTCGCCCGGCTTTCTCTCGGTCGCCGACTACAACGCGGGACATCTCGAACGCGCGGCCGACCCGACCGACGGTGGGTCGAGCGGGCGCGGGATCCTGCATGGCCGGGTGGCGCGGAGCCTTGCCGCCGGTCGCTCGCTGGATCTGCTGGGCTGGGTCCAGGTGGCCCGCTCCACCGTGTTCCTGACCGTGCCGGAGGACGGGGCGGCGGAGCAGCAGGAGGAGCGCGACCGGCGATCGGCGGTGGGGTTCAGCGGCTACTGGCGGGTGCCGGCGGGAAGTGGCGAAACCTGGGCCGGAGTAGGAGGTCGGGCCGATTGGGACACCTACGACCTGTACCATACGGTCGGCCGCGAACGGGTGGCCACCACCCAACGTACCGACGGCCGCTACCAGGAGGCCAACGCCTACATCCGCAATCGCGGCCTCGCCTGGTCACGGCTCCAGTACGACTTCTCCCTCCGGGCCGACCTTGTCCGCTACGCCGCCCGGGACCGGACCGTTCCCGACTCGAGGTTGCGCGATAACGTCACCGCGGTCCTGAGCCCCAAGTTCGGGGCCCGCTACCTCCTCGGGGGGGGCTGGAGCGCGGTCACGTCGATCAACCGCGGGTTCCGCGGGCCGGTCGGCGTCATCGAGGATGTCCACCAGCCGCTGGTAACCGCCTGGGCCAAGGAGCTCGGCATCGAGCTCGAAACCGATCGAATCTCGGCCCAGCTTTCGGCGTTCCAGACCGACGTCCGGAACGAGAAGATCCTGGATCCGGTCACTCTCGAGATCTCCGACGCCGGCCAGAGCCGGCGCCGGGGGTTCTCGGGACAGATCGGTGTCGCGTTGACGCCCCGGTTGCGGATCTCGGCCGAGGGGACGTTCAACGATGCGAAAATCACGGGCAGCGGTCGCGGATCGTCCGTCGGGCTCCGAGCCAGTCTGGCCACCGACTCCGTCGTCGGCTTTCCCGTTCCCCCGCTGGCCTATCATGTCGAGCCGTTGAGTCCGGGGTCGCACATCCCGGGGGTGTCCCGCTACCTCGGCCGGGTCGAGGCGGAGTACCGGGTCACGGAGCGGGTCGAGCCCCGGGTGTCGGTCCGTTTCGCGGGGCCGTTCACCCCCATCGGGGAAGATGGGGTTCGAACCAAAGCCTACGTGGTCGCCGATGTCGGCGCGTCGATCGGCCTCACGCCGCGCACCACGCTCGATATCGAACTGCAGAACCTGCTTGACACGAAGTACCCGGAGATCCGCGCTTCCGGGTTCCTCAATCCGGGCACGCCGCGCACCCTGCGCGCCGCGGTCCGCTTTTCTCCCGCAACTCTCTGACCAAGACCATACTCGAGGACTTCCGAGCCATGAACCGCTTCGCGCTTCCGCTGATCGGCCTGGGGGCCGCATTGACCGTCGGGGCCTGCAACAGCGACGAGGCCACCGCCAGCGAGGACCATACGCCGGTGCGGGTGGTGCTGATCGTCGGGACCGACACCATGACCACCGACACCCTGTTCCTCCCCGCCGGCCAGACCGTCACCGTGCGGGGTACCTTCTACACCGCCGGCGATGACAACCTGGACGACGAGGAGCTGCATCACTGGTCCAAGCTCACCTTCAACCCCGGATCGCTGGCCACCGCCGCGGTCGACGTCTCGCACCACTACTCGCATCAGGTGACCGTGCAGGGTGCCGCCGGCGCCACCGGGACGGTGGACGTGGGCTACGGGCATGACGATCTGGCCGACGAGAATACCCTCAGCGCCAAAGTGAAGATCGTCCCGTAACCCGCCGTCGGGCGGTGTCTGCCGGGCCGGGCCTTCGGGCCCGGCCCCTTCCGTTTGTCACCGGAGAACCGGTCGTCGCGATCGGGCGTTGATCCTGGTGACAGGCGGTGCTCTTATCCTTCGTCCAGGCCCATGAACGATTCCGTCCCCCGCTCCCGCGCCACCGGATCCGCCGAGGGTCGTCTGCTGAGTCTGGCGCGGGAAGCGTCGCTGCAGCAGCGACTGCTCGCGCGTGACGAGCGGGCCCTGGCGGAACTGGTCGAGACCATGACCCCCTGGCTGTTGGGCCTGGCGCAGGGGATGCTCTCCGATCGGGACGAGGCGGAAGAGGTGGTGCAGGAGGCCTTCACCATCGTCTGGCGCCGGGTCGATCTCTTCGACCGGGAAAGCGGACGCCTGGTGCCCTGGCTCCTCCGGATCACCCGCAATCGCGCCATCGACCGGCTACGGGCCCGCCGCCGGCACCGACGCAAGGCCGAGCGGGTGTTGCGGGAATCGACCGGCAACACCACCGTCGCGCCGGTGGAGCCCAACGAGGCGGCCCACCCCGGCTGGCAGGTGCACGAACAGGTCCACCAGGCACTCCGGTCCCTGCCGGCCGACCAGGGCCAGGTGGTGCAGCTGGCCTACTTCGAAGGACTGACTCACTCGGAAATCGCCGGGAAGCTCGGGATTCCGCTCGGAACGGTGAAGACCCGCCTGCGCCTGGCGCTCGAGAAGATGCGTATCGGACTGGCTTCGATCAGGGACTGGGTTCTATGACGGCACATGAGTGGTTCATCGAACATCGCAGCGCACTCGTCGCCCGCGCGCTTGACCCGGACGAGGAGCGGCTCTTCCGCGAGCATCTCCCCGGTTGCGCCGAGTGCCGCACCGAGGTGGACCGGCTGGAGCGGGACCTGGCCTGGCTTCCGATGGGGGCCGCCCCGGTGACCGTGCGGCCGGGACTCACCCGCCGCCTGGTGGAAGGCGCCATCGGACGGCGGGCCGGGAGCCGGCGAGTGGGGCTCCTGCCGGCCGCGCTCGCGGCCTCCCTGGTGCTGGTGGCCGGCGGATGGCTCCGGGAGCGGAGGCAGTTCCGTGCCGAGCGGGAGGCGCTCCGTCAGGAGGTCGCGATGGTGCGCGATACCCTGGGGATTATTCAGAGCGCCGCGAAGGTCCGCTACGCCAGCATCACCCGCGGCGGGCACCAGGGCGGCCTGGTCATCTTCGCGGACGAACGGACCCATCGATGGAACGTGGTGGTCTATGGCCTCCCCGCGCCGGCCCCCGGCGAGGTCTGCCAGTTCTGGTTCATCACCGACGAGGGAATGGTACGCGGCGTCGAGGTCCGGACGACGCCGCAGGGACCGGCTTTCCTGACCCTTCCGATGCCGCCGCGGGGTGGCACGGTAATGGGCGCGGCCCTGACGATCGAGCCGGCCGGCTCCAGCGGCGATCGCCCCCAGGGGACCGAGCTGGCCCACCTGATGCTGTGAGGTTCAGGCTGACGGGAGCGTGAGCAGGAACTCGGCCCCGGGGGTCGTATCGGTGAGGGTCAGGGTCCCGCCATGGGCCACCGCGATGGCCCGGGCGATCGCGAGGCCCAGACCCGCGCCGGCCGAGCCCCGATCCAGCCGGGAAAACCGCTCGAAGATGCGGTCACGCGCCTCGGTGGGGATGCCGGTCCCCTCGTCCCGGACCGTCAGGCAGCACCACGCCCGTCCCCCTTCCATCCGAATGCCGGCGCTCAGCCGGACCGTGCCGGCGCCGTGCACCAGGGCGTTGTGCACCAGCGCCAGGATGGCCCGCTCCAGCAGCACCGGGTCGCCCAGGACCGGGGCTTCTTCGAAACGCTCGCCCAGGATCTGACGCCCCGCCGCCTGGGGAAGGCGGGCCGCCCGGCTCATGACCGCGCTGGCCAGGTCGTCGAGGTACACTTTCTCCCGCCGGGCGGTGAGCGCGCCGGCGTCGCTCCTGGCCATCAGCAGCAGGTCTCCCACCAGCTGGGTCAGCGACACCGCCTCCGCCGCGATTCGCTGGAGCGCCTCGCGGGCGTCGGTGTCGCGGCCGGTCGTGAGCGCCACCTCGGCTTCGCTTCGCAGGATGGCCACCGGGGTCCGGAGTTCGTGCGCGGCGTCAGCCAGGAACTGTCGCTGTTGCTCCGCCACTTTCCGTTCCTCGGCCAGGGCGCCGGCGAGGCGGGCGATGAGGAGGTTGAGCGATTCGGTGAGCAGGGTGAGTTCGTCGCCGGCCGTGCGTGGCGCCAACCGGGTAAAGCCCTGGCTCCCGCTCGCGACCTCCTGGCCGACGAGTTCGGCCGCGCGGGCGACCTCGACCACCGGGCGGAGGACCAGGCCCGAGGCCCAGGCCCCGAACACCCCCCCCACGATCAGGATGAACGGCAGCCCGGTGAAGAGCGCCAGGCGGAGGCGCGCCATCTGGTGCTGGAGGGCGCTGGTGTCGAGCGCCATGATGAGATCGATGCCCTCGGTAAGCGGCGCCCGCAGCGCCCGGGCCTCGCCTTCGCGCAGCTCGAGGGTCGTGGGCCGGTCGGGGGGAAGGGTGAGCCGGACGTCGTCGAAGTGCGGATGGTCGGGAATCCGCCGGCTCACCGCCAGGACGCTGCGGTCGGGCCGGAACGCGACGATCGTGCGATCGCCATAGATCAGTTCGCCGACCGTGTGCACCACCGCCTCCTCCCGGGTGCGGAACTCGGGGCGATCGAGCGACAACACCGATCGCGCCGCCCGCACCCCGTCGCGCAGCTCGTCGTCGAAGTCGCGCTCGTAGCCGCGCCTCAGCAGGCCAAACAGCAGCGCTCCCCCCAGCACCAGGAGGAGCGCGAAGGCCCCGGCGAACACCAGGCCAAGCCGGGCCCGGAGAGTCAGGGGGCTCACGGGACCTTGCGTCCCCGGGCCGGATCGAGGGTGTAGCCGGCGCCACGCACCGTGTGAATCAGGGGGACCAGGCCGGGCCGGTCGATCTTCCGCCGGAGCCGGGAGACGTAGACGTCGATGATGTTGGAGAACGGATCGTAATTCTCGTCCCACACCGCCGCGCTGATGGTCGCCCGGCCGCAGACCCGGCCGGGGTGCCGGATGAGGTACTCGAGCAGGGCGTACTCGGTGGTGGTCAGCTCGATGGGCCTGCCGGCCCGGGTGGCGCTCCGGCTGGCGGGGTCGACCACGAGGTCCTCCGCCGTCAGCACCACCGGCTGGGCGCCCGGCTGTCGGCGCTGGAGGGCCCGCAGGCGCGCCAGCAGCTCGTCGAACGCGAACGGCTTCACCAGGTAGTCGTCGGCCCCGCTGTCGAGGCCCTTCACACGGTCTTCCACCGAGTCCCGCGCGGTCAGCATCAGGATGGGTGTCGGGATCCGCCGCCGGCGCAGCTCGTCGGCCAGGGTGAACCCCGAGCCGTCCGGCAGGTTCACGTCGAGAATCACGGCGTCATAGTCGTCCAGCGCCAGTTTCTCCCGCGCCACCGAGAGGCGGTCCGCCTGGTCCACCGCGTGCGCGGCCAGTCGGAGCCCACGGGCGATGGAGTCGGCCAGGCGGGCCTCGTCTTCTACCAGGAGCAGGCGCACGATCGCTCCCGGTCAGTCGTCGTCATCCCGCCCTGGTTCGGCGGGAGGCGCGACGGCGGTGGCTTCGGAACGGATCTCGTCGTGCCGGATCGGGCCACCCAGCAGCGCGGTCCAGCCCAGGAGCCCGGCGCTCAGGACCAGCCCGGCCAGGGTGACGCCGCCGACGGCGAACCCGGGCTTCCGATCGCCCCGCGTCTGCCAGAGTCCGAAGGCCGCCAGCCCGCCGGTGACCAGCACCGCGATCAGGGCCGCCTCGGCCCGCTCCTCGTGCTGGTGGATCAGGCGCTCGCGGGCCCAGCCGGTGTCCTCAACGCTCTCCTCCGCCGGCTCGCCGGTGAGGAAGACAGGATAGGTCAGCGCCGCCAGGACGACGGCGCCGCCCAGCGCCGCACGGTAGATCTCCCGCGAACGGCGGAGAAGGGCCCACCCCAGCAGCGCGGCCACCAGGGGCACCCCCACGACGGGGAGGTGGTTGAGCATGAGGTGCAGATGGGCGGGATTCATCGCCGGGCTCCGGGTTCAGGATGGGGCCCAAGCTATGGAGCGGTGATGAACTGGCGATGAACAACGGGGAGGGGCAAACGAAAGCGGGGGCTCACGTCGAGCCCCCGCAGGTTCATGCCGGATCAGGTATCAGTTGCCGACCGGATCACCGCCCAGGGGCGTTTCCGGAACCTCGGGCTCTCCCGGCTCCTCGCCGGCATCGGGGGTGTCTTCGGTGGGGATGGTGACTCCCTCGGCGCCGAGCAGCCGGAACACCTGCCACTGGTGCCGCTTGGCGGACTTGGAGCGCGGGCCGTTATACATCAGACTGACCAGGAACATCCCGTCCCTGCGACCCAGATAGCCCACCAGCGTGGAAACCCCGCTCAGGGTGCCGGTCTTCGCGCGTACCACGCCCAGGTCGGGGAGGCCGGAGGCGAGACGAGCCAGGGTGCCCTGCCCGTTGGCCGGCAGCAGGTAGGGGAAGTTCTTCCCGGCGGGAGTCAACTGCACGTTGGCCATGTAGGAGATGAAGGTCGCGGGGGTCACCCGATCCTCGTGCGACATCCCGCTGCCGTCCACCAGCTTTACGCCCCCGGCGACGCCCGCCACCTGCTGCACGTGCTCGGTCAGGAGCTCGGGGCCGCGATCGCTGCCGGCGGCCCAGCGGAGCAGCAGCTCGGCGCCGATGTTCAGGCTCCGGCGATTGATCTCGAGCGCCACGGAGTCGAACGGCGCCGACTCGATCTCGGCCAGCACCTCGGTGGCGTCGTTCTCGACCGTGATGGCGGGCGGGGTACGGTCCCAGGCAATGCCCTGCTGCTGCAGGGCGCGGGCCCAGGCCGCCGCCAGCACCGCCTTGGTATCGGAGGCGGTGGAGACCAGCCGCCGGGTGCCGGCGTTCACGCCCACCGATCCGGTGACCAGGTAGCCGCCGTCCGCCATGCGGCGGATCCGCAGCGCCGAGCGGCGGCCGCCCACGGTGGTGGCGTGCACGTTGACCAGGGCGTCGAGCCCATCCGGCGAGGTCGACACCAGCCGGGCCCGGGCGCCTGGACGCTGGCCCGGCTGGACGTAAAGCATGATCAGGTTCTCGTGCAGCGTCAGCGACCCGATCAGCGGGGCGTAGATGCTGCCACGGTTGCCGGCGCGCCACACATCGGGGAAGCTGGCTTCCGCGGGCAGGCCGTCGGCGGTCACCACGGTGAGCGGGCCATGCAGGCGCCGGACACCCTTGTCGTAGAGCTGGAGAGCCAGATCGGCCAGCCGAGGCCCGCGTCCATCGGGGGACTCGAGCGTCGGATCGCCATTGAGCTCGAGTGCCCACTTGCCGTTCCAGTCGCCCGTGCCCTCGTCGACCATGCCAAAACCGACCACCCGGGTGGTGCGGCGGGCCTCGCCGCCCACGATGGAGCGGGCAAAGCCGGTGGTAAGCAGCTTGACGGTGGAGGCGGGGATCAGCTCGCGATCGGGATTGATGCTCCACAGCATCTGGCCGTTCTGATCGGCGACGGCGATGCCCCAGGTGCCATTGGCGCTGCGCCGGGCGGTGCGATACCAACGATCGAGCTTGAGCTTGAGGTCTTTCGGGAGTTCCTGCCCAGCAAGACGCGCCGGACGGCCCCCGCCGAGCGAAGCGGCGACGAGGAAGCCGAAGAGGACGCGGTTGGTGACGTGGCGCACAATCGCTCCAGACGACGGAGGTGAAACCAGGGATCCGGGCGACTTGCCCAATCGGCCGGGCTTGCCGCATGGACCGAGAAGCAACCAGCGGCCCGGGGTCTCGGTCAAGTAACGACTTTGCTTGCGGTTACCCCGTAATACGCCGCTGCGGGGCCGGGATTCTCACGGGAGTAGTGCAACCGGCGTTCCAAGGGTACGGGGACAAGGGCTGGTCGGTAAGATGGCGTTCCGACCTGCAACGGAGTCCGGGCGCCCGCGTCTCGAGTCGAGAGATCGAGCGTCGACCCCTACTTCAGCAGGTTCTTGGCGATGGTCGAGAGCTGCATGTTGCTGGTGCCCTCGTAGATCGTGCCGATCTTGGCGTCGCGATAGAACTTCTCCGCCGGGTACTCCTTGGAATAGCCGTAGCCGCCGAACAGCTCCAGGCATCGGCTGGTGGTGCGATCGGCCATCTGCGAGCTGTAGAGCTTGGCCATCGCCGCCTCACGGGAGAACGGCAGGCCGCTGTCCTTGAGCCGGGCGGTGTTGTAGACCAGCAGCCGGGCGGCCTCGAGTTCGGTCGCCATCTGGGCCAGCTGGAACTGCACCCCCTGGAAATCGGCGATCGGCTTGCCGAACTGCTTCCGCTCCTTCACGTAGCTCACCGCCGCCTCGAGGGCCCCGGTCGCGACGCCCAGCATCTGGGCCCCGATCCCGATCCGCCCCTCGTTGAGCGTCTCGATCGCGATCTTGTAGCCCTGGCCCACCGGGCCGAGGACGTTGGCCTTCGGGACCTTGCAGCTTTCGAGGATCAGCTCGGTGGTGCTCGACGCCCGGATGCCCAGTTTGTTCTCCTTCTTGCCGACGCTGAAACCGGGGAAATCGCGCTCCACCAGGAAGGCGGTGATGCCCTTGTAGCCCTTGCTGAAGTCGGCGTTGGCGAAAATCAGGAAGACGCCTGCCTCTCCGCCGTTGGTGATCCAGAACTTCCGCCCGGTCAGCTCCCAGTGTCCCCCCTTGTCCTCGGCCTTGGTCTCGAGGGCGAAGGCATCGCTGCCGCTGGCCGGCTCCGACAGGGCGAACGCGCCCAGTAGCCCGGCGGTCATGCGGGGGAACAGCGCGGCCTTCTGCTCGGGGCTGCCCCAGCGGAGCAGGGCATTGTTGACCAGGGTGTTGTGGACGTCGACGTAGATCGCCGCCGAGGCGTCGACCCGGGCCAGCTCCTCGATGGCGAGAGTGGCGAGGAAGATCGTGCCGCCGGCCCCGCCATACTGCTCCGGCACCTCGATGCCCATGAGCCCCAGGTCAAAGAACTTCTGGATCAGCTCCGGCTTGAACCGGGCCGCCTCGTCCATCTCGTGGACATGGGGCTTGATCTCGGTTTCGGCGAACTCACGCACCGTGGCGCGGAAGAGCTCTTCCTCTTCGGAGAGCTGAGTGAGCGGCACGGGGGTCAGGGTCTCGGGCATAAGCTCCTCGGGTCGAGCCGAGAAGTTAACCCAGCCGCGCGCCGACGGTACAGCCTCCCGGCGGGCGCTTGGGGGCGGACATCAGGCATGGGGCCCTACGTCGAGGGAGGTGTCACCACCGCGCGAATCACGTCCAGCGCCACGCTGGCCCGCCCCATGGGGGCGGCGACCTGCACACCCCGGACCCTGGTCTTCACCGCGGTGACCATCTCGCGGGCGATCCGCACCCCCTCCGCCAGCCCCTCCTCCTTGCCTCTGGCCGAGGCGGCGCGCATCCGGTCAAGGATCGCCTGCGGTACCGTCACGCCCGGCACTTCGTTGGCCAGGAACTCGGCGTTGCGCAGGGACACCAGTGGCCAGATCCCGGCAATGATCGGCAGCTTGAGATGGGCGGTCCGCTCCAGGAACCGGTCCAGCTGATCCAGGTCGAACACCGGCTGGGTCATGGCGAACTCGGCCCCGGCTTCCACCTTCCAGGTGAAGCGGCGAAGCTCCCGGTCCGGATCGGGTGAGGCCGGGTTCACTCCCACGCCGAGCACGAAGCTGGTCTTGCCGCCGAGCGCGTTGCCGCCGGGGTCGAGACCGCGATTGAGGCGGTGCACCAGGTTGGTCAGCCCGATGCTGTCGATGTCGAACACCGCGGTCGCGTCGGGATAGGGCCCCATCTTGGGCGGATCGCCCGTGACGATCAGCAGGTTCCGGATCCCGCTGGCCGCCGCGCCCAGGAGGTCGGACAGCATGCCAAGGAGATTCCGGTCGCGGCAGGCATAGTGCACCACCGGCTCGAGACCGACCTCCCGCTGGATCAAGAGCCCGGAGAGCAGCGCGCCCATCCGGCTCTGGGCCCGGGGGCCGTCGGGGACGTTCACCGCGTCCACCCCGGCTGCCTTGAGCTCCCGCACCTGGTCGAACATCGGGCGGGGGTCCACGCCCTTGGGCGGCACGATCTCGACCGAGGTCACGAATTCGCCCCGCGCCAGCTTGGCCCCGAAGTGGGAGCGCTCCGCCAGCGGCACCGGGTCGGCCATGGTCACCAGCGACGGCACCGCGGTATAGCTCGCGCCGTGGCGCGGCGCCACGCTCTTCACGAACCCGGTGAGCGCCTTGATGTGCTCGGGAGTGGTGCCGCAGCACCCGCCGATGAACCGGGCCCCAGCCTCCACGATCCGGCGGCCGAACTCCGCCATGTACTCGGGGCTCGCCATGTAGATCTTGCGGTCGCCCACGTCGCGGGGCAGACCGGCGTTGGGCTGGGCCGAGATCGGGACCGTCACGACCCGGGCCAGCTGCTCCACCACCTCGAGCACTCCGTGCGGTCCGACGGAGCAGTTCACGCCCACCACGTCGGCGCCCATGAGTTGCAGCGCCGGGCCGAAGGTCGCGGGCTCGGTGCCGTAGTAGGTCTTGCCGTCGGTGCCGACGGTCATCTGCGCGATGATGGGAAGGTCGCTGCGGCTGCGCACCGCGTCGATCGCCGCGTGGATCTCCTCGACGTCGCTGAAGGTCTCGAGGATGAACCCGTCGACACCGCCCTCGAGGAGGCCGTCGACCTGGCGGGCGAAGGCGGCGCAGGCTTCCTCCCGTGAGGTCTCGCCGAAGGGCTCGATCCGGATGCCGAGCGGACCGATGGCGCCCGCCACCGCCGCCTTGCCGGTCGCCGCCTCGCGGGCGAGACGGGCCGCCGCGGCGTTGATCTTCTCGGTGTCCCCCGCCAGGCCGTGGGTGGCGAGCTTCACCGGGTTGGCCCCGAAGGTATTGGTCTCCAGCAGCTCCGCGCCCGCCTTCACATACTCGCGGTGGATGTCGCGAATGAGGTCGGGCTGCTTGAGAGCCAGCTCGTCGTAGCAGACGTTGAGGAACACGCCCCGGGCGTAGAGCATGGTGCCCATGGCGCCGTCGAAGACGTGGGTCCGGCCATCCTTGATGAGTTCGCTGAGTGTCGGCATTCAGTTCCGCGTTCCGAGTGCCGAGTGCCGAGTGGTCGCGAGGCGAACGGGGGTATGCCGAGGTCCACCGGCACGCCAGCCCCGCTCGGAACGCGGAACCCGGAACTCGCAGCTCACTTGGAGTACCCCAGGTTGGGCGCCAGCCACCGTTCGACATCGGCGACTGGCAGGTCCTTGCGGGCCGCATAGTCCTCGACCTGGTCCCGCCCGAGCTTCCCCACGCCGAAGTACTGACTCTCCGGGCGCCAGAAGAAGTAGCCGCTCACCGAGGCGGCCGGCAGCATCGCCAGGCTCTCCGTCAGGGAAATCCCGGCACAGCGCTCCGCGTCGAGCAGCCGGAAGATGGTCGCCTTCTCGGTATGATCGGGACAGGCCGGGTAGCCGGGCGCCGGCCGCACGCCCTGGTACTTCTCGTGAATCAACCCATCGTTGTCGAGCGACTCCTGCGGGGCATAACCCCAGAATTCCCGCCGCACCCGTTCGTGCAGCCGCTCGGCGAACGCCTCGGCCAGCCGGTCGGCCAGGGCCTTGGCCAGGATCGCGCTGTAGTCGTCGTGCTGGGCCTCGAACCCGGCCACCAGGGGAGCGAGTCCATGACCGGTGGTGACGGCGAACAGGCCGAGGTAGTCCGGCAGACCGCTCTCCAGCGGCGCCACGAAGTCGGCCAGGGCGAGGTTGGGCCGGCCGGCGGCCCGCCGGCTTTGCTGCCGCAGGCTGTGCACCACGGCGGCGATGTCCTTCCGCTGCTCGTCGGTGAAGAGCACGATGTCGTCGCCTCGACTGGCGGCGGGCCAGAACCCGTAGCGGGCCCTCGCGGTGAGGAGGTTGTCGCGCACGATCCGCTCCAGCAGTCGCTGGGCGTCGTCGAAGAGGGACCGGGCCGACTTGCCCACCGCGGGATCGGAGAGAATCGCCGGATAGTGGCCCGCCAGCTCCCAGGTCTGGAAGAACGGCGTCCAGTCGATCCGGTCGACCAGCTCCGACAGGGGGTAGCGATCGAGGGTCCTCGCCCCCAGGAAGCTCGGCGCCGGCGCCGCGGTCGCCGCCGGCACCAGGCGGTTGGCTCGCGCCTCGGCCAGGGTGATGCGCCGCTCGCCGCTGTCGCGGTCCCCCCGCTCCTCGCGGAGGACGGCGTACTCCTGGCGAACCTGCTCGACGAAACCGTCTCTGAGCGTGTCGCTCAGCAGGGTGCTGGTGACGCCCACCGCCCGGGAGGCATCGAGCACATGCACCACCGGGCCGGAGTACTTCGGGGCGATCTTCACCGCGGTGTGGGCCCGCGAGGTGGTGGCACCGCCGATGAGGAGCGGAATGATGAATCCTTCCCGTTCCATCTCGCCCGCGACCATCGACATTTCCTCGAGCGACGGGGTGATCAGTCCCGAGAGCCCGATGACATCCGCCTTGAGCGCCCGGGCCGCGTCGAGGATCTTCGCCGCCGGCACCATGACCCCCAGGTCGACCACCTCGTAGTTGTTGCACTGGAGCACCACGCCCACGATGTTCTTGCCGATGTCGTGGACGTCGCCCTTCACGGTGGCGAGGACCAGCTTGCCCTTGCTCCGGGTGTCGGCGTTGGCGGCCTTCTCCGCCTCGATGAACGGAATGAGATGGGCTACCGCCTTCTTCATGACCCGGGCGCTCTTCACCACCTGGGGCAGGAACATCTTGCCCGCGCCGAAGAGGTCGCCCACGACGTTCATGCCGGTCATGAGTGGCCCTTCGATCACCTGGATCGGCCGGGCCGCCTGCTGCCGGGCCAGTTCGGTGTCCTCCACGATCCAGGTGTCGATGCCCTCGACCAGCGCGTGGGCCAGCCGCTCCGCCACCGGGAGACCGCGCCACTCCCCCTCGGCCACCGCGGCCACGCCGCCCTCCAGCCTCTTGTAGCGCTCGGCGATCTCCAGCAGCCGCTCGGTAGCGTCGTTTCGTCGATTGAGCACTACATCTTCGACCCGCTCCAGCAGGTCGGCGGGGATATCGTCGTAGATCGCCAGCTGGCCGGCGTTGACGATTCCCATGTCCATCCCCGCCTTGATGGCGTGGTACAGGAAGACGGAGTGAATCGCCTCCCGGACGGCATCGTTGCCCCGAAAGCTGAAGGAGATGTTGGAGACGCCGCCGCTGATCAGGGTATGGGGCAGCCGCCGCTTGATCTGCTTCACGGCCTCGATGTAGGCCACGGCGTAGCCGTTGTGCTCTTCGATCCCGGTGGCGATGGCGAAGATGTTCGGATCGAAGATGATGTCTTCCGGCGGGAAGCCCACCCTGGCGGTGAGGAGGCGGTAGGCCCGCTCGCAGATCGACACCTTGCGCTCCACCGTGTCGGCCTGGCCCTGCTCGTCGAAGGCCATGACGATCACCGCCGCCCCGTAGCGGCGCACCAGCTCAGCCTGGCGGAGGAACGTGGCTTCGCCCTCCTTGAGGCTGATCGAGTTCACCACTCCCTTGCCCTGCACATTCTTGAGGCCCGCCTCGAGCACGCTCCACTTGGAGCTGTCGAGCATCACCGGTACCCGGGCGATATCGGGTTCGCCGGCCAGGAGGCGGAGGAATGTCACCATCGCCGCCTCCGAGTCCAGCATCCCCTCGTCCATGTTGATGTCGATGATCTGGGCGCCATTCTCCACCTGCTGTCGGGCGACCTCGAGCGCGGTATCGTACTGTCCGTCGAGGATCAGCTTCGCGAAGCGGCGCGAGCCGGTCACGTTGGTGCGCTCGCCCACGTTCACGAAATTGGTTTCCGGCCCGATCGTGAGCGGCTCCATCCCCGAGAGGCGGCAGCGGGGCGGGAGGTGGGCCTTCGCCCGCGGGGGGAGTCCCTTCACCGCGTCGCCGATGGCCTGGATATGGGCCGGGGTGGTTCCGCAGCAGCCGCCCACGATGTTGACCAGGCCCGCGGTGGCGAACTCCTTCACCGTCCGGGCCATGGTCTCCGGCGTCTCGTCGTAGGCGCCGAAGGCGTTGGGCAGTCCGGCGTTGGGGTGGGTGCTCACCAGCGTCGGCGCGATCCGGGAGAGATCCTGCACATACTGCCGGAGCTGCCTGGCGCCCAGGGCGCAGTTGAGGCCGATGCTGAGTGGACGGGCGTGAGCGACCGAATTCCAGAACGCCTCGACCGTCTGGCCCGAGAGGGTCCGGCCGCTGGCGTCGGTGATCGTGCCCGAGATCATCACCGGCACCCGCTGCCCCCACCGCTCGAAGTGGCGCTCGACCGCGAAGATCGCCGCCTTGGCGTTGAGGGTGTCGAAGATGGTCTCGATCATGAGGAGATCGGCCCCGCCCTCGAGCAGCGCCGCCGTGGCCACCTCGTAGGTGTCGGCCAGCTCGTCGAACGAGACATTCCGGAGCCCGGCATCGTTGACGTCGGGCGAAATGGTCGCGGTCCGGTTGGTGGGCCCCAGCACGCCGGCCACGAAGCGGGGTCGGGCCGGCTCCCTGGCCTCGAACTCATCGGCGACCGCCCGCGCCAGCGCGGCCGCGGTCCGATTGAGCTCCGCGACCAGGGCCTGCATGCCGTAGTCGGCCAGGGAGACCGCGGTCGAGTTGAACGAGTTGGTCTCGAGGATGTCCGCGCCGGCCTCGAGATAGGCGTGGTGAATCCCGCGGATGATCGCCGGCTGGGTCACCACCAGCAGGTCGTTGTTGCCCTTGAGGTCGCTGGGCCACTCGCGAAAGCGCTCGCCCCGATACTCGGCCTCGCCCAGCCGGTGGGTCTGGATCATGGTGCCCATGGCGCCGTCGAGGAGGAGGATGCGTTCCTCGAGGAGCCGGGGCAGCAGGGCGAGCCGGGAGAGGCGGGTGAAGGGCATGTTCAGGCCGTTGGCCGTTGGCCGTTGGCCATCGGTGTTTCGGTACAGGTTTGCGCGATCCAACTCCTGGTCGAACCCATCATCGCATCCTCTTCGCCGTCAGCTCCAACGGCCAACGGCCAATGGCCAGTAAGAAACCCCCGGTTGCGCGACGGCACCCGGGGGGATCGGCCGTTTTAGCACTTGTTTAACGTGGCTGCAATAGGCGCAAAGCACCACGACGTCCGTTGTGCCGCGAAACCTACACCCGCACCGGACCCTCGCCAAGGCCGAACCGCCGACAGATCTCCGCCGGGCTCAGACCCGCCACCTCCACTGTCTTGCGTCTGGAGGTGGCGCCGCTGGTGATCGCGAGGGCCGATCGCGCGCAGCGCAGGGTGTCGGCCAGGAACCGGATCAGGGCCTCGTTGGCGGCGCCGTCCACCGGCGGTGCGGTGAGCCGGACCCGGAGTGCCTCCCCATGCAGTCCCTCGATCGCGTTGCGGGAGCCGCGGGGCTGGATGTGAAGCGTGAGCCGGGCTCCCCCGGCGACCGGCACCAGCCAGGCGCCCGACATCAGATCGCGCTGAGCAGGAACCAGCGGGCCAGGGACAGCATGAGGTAGGCCACGAGCGGGCTGAAATCGAAGGGACCGATCGGAGGCAGGACCTTCCGGAGGGGCTCGATGATCCAGTCGGTGAGCCCGTAGACGATCCGCATCGGCCGGGAGTAGGGCGAGATGCCGAACCAGGAGGCGATGAACCGCACGAAGAGCGACAGGATCATCAGCGAAAAGACGCCGTTGATCGCGAAGGCGATGATGCCCCATGGCCCGGCCGCCGCGCTGGCGCCGAGGTTGACGATGACGCCGATCAGCCAGTCGGCAAGCGCGATGAGGGCCAGCCCGCCCAGCACCGCGACCCAGAAGAAGTAGTACGGGGCTCGGGAGGGGTTGGCACCGGAGCGGAGCGCTCGCCGCTCGAGCGGTCGGACGAAGGGCTCGCCCAGCCGGCGGGCGAAGCGGGGGAGAAGGCCGAAGGGGGGCAACTTGCCGTTCTGGACCAGCCAGTGGGTGCCCGCCACCACGGCCGCCACGGCGAACAGCCCGAAGACCACCACCCGGATGGCCAGGGTCAGGTAGACCAGGATCATGAGGGAAATATGGCGCCGCCGAGGGCGCCGTGCTGGGCGGGGCTAGTCGTCGTCCTTCTTGGGGGGCGGCGGCGGGACGATGGTGAAGCTCTCGGTTGCGCCGGAGGTCCGTTCGCAGGTGACGTCGAAGCGGCCCTCGTGCAGCATGGCATCCTCCAGCACCTGGCTGGTGCCACGGCAGGCCGCCACCGGGTGACCCGCGGTGTTGCGGAACCGGATGATGACCAGGGGCTCGCTCCCCTGGCGGCGGTATTCGCGGCTGAAGACCGGGGTGAGGCTGTCGATGCCCGCCTGGCGCAGGGACGCGGGGAGCTGACCCCGGTGGGAGCTGCGGTAGGCCATGATCCGGTCGATGATGTCGGAGAGCTCGCGGCCCAGGAGCTGGGCGCTCCCCTCGGGGGTTGCCTGCTCCGCGGTCGCGGCGGCCGGCTTGCGCTGCTCCCCGCCGCAGGCCAGCACCAGCAGGGTCAGGACGGCGTCGCGGGCCGCCCCGAGCCCCCTACTCCATCGCGAATTCACGGTTGAACACCACCTCGAAGCTGAAGGTCTTGGCCTTGCTCCGGGACTCGATGTGCTCCGCAATCCGCTGGAGCCGGGCGGGGATCTCCATGATCTTCTCCTGCGCCTTGCGTCCCAGCTCGTTGAGCCCGTTGACGGCATCGATCCGCCAGTAGCGGATCTGCTCCTGCACGATGCGCAGGTAGTCCCGCGGGCCATAGATCCCGGACCGGCGGATCACGTCCGCGATCTCGCGGAAGCCGGGCATGGTGTGGCCGGGCATCTCGATGCTGGGGAGGATGTGGGCCGCCGAGATCAGGGCCTCGTTGGGATCCCGTTTGAGGATCTCCTCGAAGATGGTGCGGTAGAAGCTGAAGTGGCGCGCTTCCTCGGTGGCCACGTTCCCCAGCACCTCGGCCAGGAGCGGCTCGTATTCCCCGATGATGCGGCCGGTCTCGGAATGGGACTGCTGGGTGGCCCGCTCCTGGAGGGTGGTGTAGGCGAACACCCGGTAGGGGTCCTTGTCCCAGACCGGCTGGAACCCGCTCTTGAGATAGCTGAACTGCATCTGCTCCAGCCGGGTCTGATCGAGGATCCGGGTGTCGCGGATGTAATCATGCAGGATCACGCCGTGTCGGTCCTCCTCGGCGGTCCAGAGGTTGTTCCAGGCCTGCCAGTGGCTCGCGTCGCCCAGGTACACCGCCAGCAGCCGGTGAAAGTGCGGTAATCCTTCCTCGGTCAGCATGTTGAGCGCGAGGGCCGCCCGGGCGGAGTCGGGAATCCCCGCGGCCCGCTTGCGCAGCGCCGCGACGTGGGCATCCGGGTCGTCACCGGGCCGGGGGCCCAGCACCTCGTTGGGCATCCAGAGCGGACGCTTCCGCTCGTGCTGCTCCATGAGGTCCAGGACCGTCTGTTCGAGGTCACGAAGGACCTCGACCTTGGTGAAGAACTGGCGTGCGGCTTCGGTCAACGTCATCGCTCGTGCGTGTCCCTTCCAGCGAGATGCGGCCCGGTGCTGTGCCGGGCCGCGGAATCTGCAGCGATATGCAGGGGTGGAGCGGAAGGCGAAGAATACCGGTCCCGCCGGCGGGACGCTAGGTGGTTTCGCTGAGCCGCTTCTCCATCAGATACCAGGTCCGTCCGCCGATGTAGTGGTCCCGGCGCATGACCCGATTCCAGCCGAACGCGAGCAGCTCGCCCTCGCCGGCCAGGTCGTCGGTCCAGAACTCGAGCAGGTGGGCACCGCCCTCGAGTGCCCGCTCTTCCACCGCCTCCAGCAGCCGGTGGGCGTATCCCATGTGGCGCTCTTCCTGTCGGACCGCGATGTCGAGCACATGCGCCACCCCGCCCCGCATGTAATAGCGCAGGCCGCCGATCCAATCGCCGATGGCGTTGCTCAGGATCAGGTAGTGTTCCTCGAGGAACACCGGATCCCCGGTCGCCTCCTCCTCACGCTGGGTGAGGTCGGCAAACCAGTCGGCGAATTCCTCGCCGTTTTCCATTTCCCGAATCGTGAGTTCGCTCATCCTCACTCCTTGGTATCGGACAGCGGCACGGATGCTCCACTGTTCCTAACGCGGGAGGTGCAACCTTGGTGCCAGCCGCCCCGGCAGGTACCGGTGCGGTCAGGTAATCTAATCACTTCTCCGGCAAGCACTTGCCGGCTTGGCCCAGGGAAACCCTGGCGCGGGGGGCTAGACGGGGCTCAAAAAGGGGACAGGGGAGATCCGTTTCAGGATACTCCCCGGCTATCGGAGCCCTGTGGCGATCCCGGTCACCAGGCTCAGCACCGCCGCCCCCGCCAGGAAGAGCAGGAGCCGCCCCAGAAAGCGCATCCACTCCTCGTACCGGGTCCCGGTGGCCGCCAGCATCGCCATCAGCGCCCCGTTGGTCGGAGTCACCAGCTCGCACAACCCCGCGCCGTACTGATAGGCCAGCACGACCACCTGACGGGTCAGCCCGAGGAGGTCGGACAACGGCACCAGCACCGGCATGGTCAGCACCGCCTGGCCGCTGGTGCTGGGCACCGGCACGTGGACCAGGGCCTGGACCAGCATCATGCCGACCGCGGAGAGCATCAGCGGCAGGTCGGCGATGGGGGTGAACGCCGCGTGCACGATGGTGTCGACGATCCGCCCCTGGTCGAGCACCACGAAGATTCCCCGGGCGAACCCGATGAGGAGCGCGGCGTAAGCCAGCGATCCGAACCCGGTGACGAAGGCGTCCGCGGTGCCGCCGATGCCCAGTCGCCCGATCAGCCCCACCGCGACTCCCATCAGGAAGAACAGGGCCGCGAACTGGTCGAAGTCCCAGCCCCAGCGCTGGGCCCCGACCACGAACAGCACGAACGTCGCCAGGACCACCGCCAGAATGACCCCGTCGCGGGCCAGCGAGTGCTCCTCTGCCCCGGCGGGCGGGTCGGCGGGAACGGCCCGGGCCCCCCGGGTGCGCCTGGCATAACGCAGGGTCCCCCAGATCCAGATCGTCATCGCCAGGGCCAGGAAGACCATTCGGAACCAGAGGCCGGACTGGGGCGGCAGTTCCGCCACTTTCTGGGCGATGACCACCTGAAAGGGGTTCACCGGACTGAAGGCAGCTCCCACGCCGGCGGCTCCGATGCTCACCGCGCACGCCACCACCGGTGTGAAGCCCAGACGGCCGGTGAGCAGGAGCAGCATCGGTACGAAGGCGATCAGCTCCTCCTGCATCTGGATCAGGGCACCCCCCGCACCGAAGGCCAGACAGGTAATGGGAATGACCAGCGACTCCCGCCCTTCCAGCCGAGCCACAAGGCTCGCCACCAGCCGGGTCGAGGCGCCGGTCCGTTCGACCACGGCGAACGCCCCGCCCACCAGGAAGACGTAGAAGATCACGCCCGCCGCGTCGGCCATGCCGCGCGGAATCGCGGTGATCGCATCGAGGACCGGGACCGGCGCCGGCGGTACCTCATGGTAGGTGCCGGCCACGACGACGCGCCGTCCGGTGACGGGGTCATCCCGTCGCTCAAACTCTCCCGCCGGGAGGATCCAGCTGAGTGCCGCGGCCAGCAGAATGCAGCCCACCAGCAGCGGGAGGGGATGGGGAAAGCGCATGGATCCGGGTCGGGAG
The DNA here is from genome assembly GCA_964642475.1 of uncultured Gemmatimonadaceae bacterium. Lineage (GTDB taxonomy): Bacteria > Gemmatimonadota > Gemmatimonadetes > Gemmatimonadales > GWC2-71-9 > JADJOM01. The sequence goes on from CAZXRC010000003.1 coordinate 80,388, forward strand.
TAGGGGCGGTAAGCGGTGCGGCGTGGGCGTCGAGGAGGGGGAGGGCTCGCTCCTCGCATCCCTCACCCCCGATCGCTCACCGGGTCTTGCACTGGGCCGAAACCGGCGTAACGCGGCCGCAGGCGATAGCGTCGTTCATGCCATTCGTGAGGATGCCGCAGGCGGTGGTCTGGGCCGCCTGACGGGCGTCGCTTTCGTTCTCGTGGGAGGCCACGGCGCAGTTCCGCCTGCCGTTGTACTCGACGCACACCGCGCACTCCACCTTCTGGGCGCTCAACGTGTTGAACAGGAGCAGCGCGCCGAACAGCACGATGGCAACGAGGGTGATGATGGTGCCGCGTTTCATGGGTCGATCGCGATAGGGTTGGGCGGGCCACGCTCGGGGGTCTCGGAGAGCTTAGTGGCCCGCGGTCACTTCGGCCAGAGCGCTACCCGCCGGAGCGGAGGGCGCCCACCACCCCCGGCAGGGACCCTGCCAGCCACATGAGGCCCGCGGCCAGGAAGGCCCGACCCCTGGGCATCCGCCCCATCACCGACATCCCGACGCCGAGCAGGAAGGTGACCCAGAGGGTGAAGACGTCCACCCGCCCCAGGAGGGCCAGCAGGAGGGAATTGGACGGATCGAGGAATCGGCCGACTCCCAGGGAAATGCTGTAACGCGACGTGATGGCGTCTTCCGGCAGCACCAGCAGCTGCACCGCTCCGAGGATCGCTTCGATCGCGCGGGGGAAAAAGGCATAGGTCGAGACCATCATGATCTGCCCGATCTCGGCCTTGCTCTCCAGCACCTTGCCGATCACCCAGTAGACCAGGCCGGCGAGGAGAGGAAGCACAAACCAGGTGCCCACGATGCCGGGCACCAGGAACTTCTGGGTCATCTGCTTCGCCGCGGCGACCCGCTCGGGGGTGAGTTGAGGGTTCTTCGCCGCGGCGAGCGCCATGTTGCGATTCCACTCGACGTCGAAGATCGGCTCCATGATCCCCCGAAACGCCAGCGTCAGCCCCGCCATAATGACCACCAGTACCACGAGGGCCAGCCCGAAAGCCGGTGTCTCCCGTCGGCGGGTGAACACGGCGGTCGGCGCGTAGAAGATCTCCAGCAGGTCTTCCCACAGCGACGGGGGCCGCTCGGCGGGAACGGATCCGGTCATGGCGAGTCTCTCCTGAGAGGGTCCCACAATACTACCCGTCTCCGGGCACTTGTCAGCAGGGCCCGCGCTACTGCCCCCACCGTGCAACCCGCGGCCCCCGTCTTGGACTTCCGCGTTCCCCACCTGGGGGCCGGGAGGGCTCGTTGTTTCCCGGCCAGCCTCGCGTAAGTACAAACCCGAAAGTGGGTTGCGCCTGAGAGCCAGGATCAGGCAGCCCATTCCGAAGCCATGTTCAACGTTGGCCCCCTTCTTGCCGATTTCCGATAGCGATTCCCCCTGTTCCGAGCAGTTGGAGGTCGCCATGCGGATTCTCGTGGTCGAGGACTCGCCGCTGGTCCAGAAGATGTATGGGCTCGCGTTTCCCCAGCGTCAGCACACGCTGGTTACCGCGGCGAATGGGCGCGTGGCCCTTTCGCTCCTCGACTCGGAGGGCGGCACCTTCGACCTGATCCTGCTCGATCTCCGGATGCCGGATATGAACGGGGTGGAGTTTCTGAGCGCGCTGCGGCGCCATACCGTCGCCCCCATTCCGGTGGTGCTGACGACGGCCGAGCCGCCAGGGTCGCCCATGGTGGAGCAGGCCAGGGCCCTGGGCGCTGCCGCGGTGGTCCACAAGCCCTGGCACCCGAACGAGCTTCGCGACCTGGTCCGGCAGGTGGTGCCGGAGGAGATCGCCTGATGCACGGCACCTGTCTGGTCGTGGACGATTCGCGGCTGCATCACCAGATGTACCAGATGATTTTCCGCCGGCCCGAGCTGGCGGGCTGCACGCTGCTCCACGCCTTCGATGGACGCGAGGGTTACACCCTGCTTCGGGCCCACCCTGAGCTCCGCCTGGTCTTCCTCGACCTGAACATGCCGGTGATGACCGGTCTCGAGTTCCTCCACCGGCGCCGGGAAGAGGATCTGCATCCGCATGTGCCGGTGGTGCTGGTCACGACCGAGTCCACCGCCGAAGACGAGGCCCGCGGGATCGAGGCCGGCGCCTGGGGATACCTCTGCAAGCCGTTCCAGCCGGAGCAGCTGCTGGCCCTGGTGGCCCGCGCCTCCCGCCTCTCGCAGCACGCGTCGCGACCATGAGCCCGCCGCAACACCCCTTCGCCGCCCTGCTGGCCGAGTATGTCGCCGAGTGCCTGCCGCTGGCCGAGGACGCCGCCGAACGAGCGGTCGCGCTCGAACGCGAATGGAGAGAGCAGGGGGACGACGAGGACCTGGCCCGGCCGCTCAAGGGAACGCTCCACACGATCAAGGGCAACTCGGCCATGATGGGCCTCATCGGCCTCCAGACCCTGACCCACCGTCTGGAAGACCTCTGGAGTGCGCTGCTGGCCGATCGGGACAGCCGTTCCGCCGGCGGGTCGCTGCTGGTGCGGGGCACCGGTCTTCTGGCCGACCTGGTGCGCTCCACCGCCTCGGCCCCTCCGGCGGAGGACGCCGCGGCGGCCTTCCTCGAGGAGATCGAGGCCTTTCTGGCGGGGGACCCGGGAGCGCGCGAGGCGGCCCGCGCGGAGCGACGGGCGCCCGACCGACGCGCCAGCGAGCGTCGGCACACCCGGGCGGTCGGGGAGATCGGGGCGGATGGTGTCGTCACCACGGTCCGGGTCGAATCGCACCGGCTGGATGCGCTGCTCGAGACCTTCGGCGAGGTGATGATCGCCCAGGCGGGCCTGCGCGACGCGGTGCGCCAGCGGCGTGGCCGTGCACCCGGGGATCCGGCGCATCTCGAGCGATCCATGCTGGGACTCGAGCGCACCCTCAAGCGACTGGAACACGATCTCATGGAGACCCGGTTGTTGCCGGTCTCGACCGTCTTCACCCGCTTTACCCGGCTGGTGCGCGACCTGGCTCATGGCGAAGGGAAGCTGGTGCGCCTCGCCGTCGCGGGGGGCGAGACCCGGCTCGACAAGACGATGATCGATCGGCTGGGCGAGCCGCTGGTGCACCTGCTCACCAATGCGGTCATTCACGGGATCGAGCCTCCCGAGGAGCGCCTGGCCCGCGGCAAGCCGGCCGAGGCGGTGGTCACCCTGCGGGCGGTGCAGCGCTCCGATCGGGTGATCCTGACAGTGACCGACGACGGCCGCGGCCTCGACCCCGAGGCCATCCTTCGGAAGGCCCGGGCCCAGGGCCAGGCGCCGGCCACCGATACCCTGTCGCTCTCGGAGGTGTATGCCCTCGCCTTCCTCCCCGGGATCTCGACTGCGGACACGGTCTCCCACCTCTCGGGCCGGGGCGTGGGGCTGGACGTTGTCGCCAGCTCCATTCGGGCCCTGTCCGGGAACGTGGCGGTGGGGAGCGAGCCCGGGCGGGGCACCACCTTCTCGCTCCGGCTCCCGCTGACGGTGGCGGTGCTGCGCTCGCTGCTGGTGGAGGTCGATGGGGAGCGCTACGCCCTGCCCCTGGTCGACGTGGCCGAGACCGTCCGAGTCGAGGCCGGGATGATGCACCAGGTGGTGCGCCAGGGGATGATGAGCTGGCGCGGGGAAGTGATTCCCCTGCTCGACGGCGGGCAACTGCTGGGCCGGCCTTCCGACCGGCAGCGGACCTACTGTGTCGTGCTCCGGTCGTCGGGGACCCGGCATCGGGGCCTCATGGTGGACGCGCTCCTCGGACATCAGGACGTAGTGGTAAAGGCCCTGGATCCCGCATTGGGCCGGCCGCCGGCGGTGGCGGCGGCCACGATCCTGGGCGACGGACGCGTCGCCTGCATTCTCGATACCGGCCGGGTGGCCGACGGGTGGGTCGAGTCCCTTGCCACCCAGGCATCCTGAGGGTTCATGCCCGACAGCATCCTCGATTTTGCCGCGCACCTCGAGTCCCCTCCCGCCGCCCCCGCGGTGGTCGAGCGGGAGCTGCATCTGGTGGTGTTCCGGCTGGACCGGGAGGAGTACGGGATTCCGATCGACGCGGTGCGTGAGGTCGTCCGCGTGGCCGACGTGACCCGGGTGCCGCATGCGCCGGCCGATATCCGCGGGGTCATGAATCTGCGCGGCCGGATTCTCCCGATCGTCGAAATCCGCTCGCGTCTCGGCCTGGCGCCCGCCGAGCTCACCCCCGCGGCCCGGGTGGTGGTGGTCGAAGTGGCGGGACGGGTGCTGGGTCTGCTGGTCGACGCGGTGGGCCAGGTGGTCCGGGTGGGCGAGGGTCAGCTGGCCCTCCCGCCCGACGAAGTCCGCGCCGCCGGCGCCGAGGCGGTGACCGGTGTGGCCCGATTGGGCCAGCGGCTCCTCATTCTCCTCGATCTGACTCGCGCCCTGTCGGCGTTCTCCCCTTCACCGGTGTCCGCGCCATGAGCGACTCGATCCTCCAGACCATTCGGGACTGGAACATCCGCCGCAAGATCCTCTCGGGCTTTTCGGTCGTGCTGCTGGTGACCGCCGCCCTCGGCGCCGCGGCCATCGGGGCCCTCGACCGCATGCACGCCGTGGCGCAGAGCGGGGGCGTCGGGAGCGAGGCGATTTACCGGGACAGCCGGCTCCTGATCTTCGGGCTGCTGGTCACGGCGGTGGTGCTGGGCGTTCTCACCGCCCTCTTCCTCGCCCGGCTCATCGCCGACCCGCTCACCCGTCTTGGCCTGGCGGCGGAGGAGGTCTCGAAGGGAGACCTGACCGTCGACATTCGGAGCGGGTCGCGCGACGAGATCGGCTGGCTCGAACACCTCATGCGCCAGATGGTGAAGAACCTGCGGGGCATGGTTTCCCAGATCGCCACGTCGTCGCGCACCGTCGCCACCAGCGCCGAGGAGATCTCGGCCTCGAGCACCCAGATGGCGAAGGGGGCGGAGGCCCAGTCCAGCTCCAGCGAGGAGACCTCGAGCACCATGGTGGAAATGGCCGCCCAGATGCAGGCCCTCACCAAGAGCGCCGAGTCCCTGGCGGCGAATGTGGACCAGACGTCGGCCGCCATTCAACAGATGAGCAGCGTCCTGGCCCAGACCGCCTCCAACGGCGAGCAGCTCCTGACCTCGGTCGAAGGGGTCACGGCGACGCTGACCGAGATGATCGAGACGGTGGGCTCGATCGCCAGCCGGGTCCACCAGGTCGACGAGGTCTCGCGCAAGTCGGTCTCGGAGGCCAAGAGCGGGGGTGAACGGCTGCACAGCTCCATCGCCGCCATCGACGAGCGTTCCCATGAGATCGGTAAGATCGTGCGGGTCATCGAGGACATCGCCGACCAGACCAACCTGCTGGCGCTCAATGCCACGATCGAGGCCGCCCGGGCGGGCGACGCCGGCAGGGGGTTCGCGGTGGTGGCCGACGAGGTCCGTCGTCTGGCCGAACGGTCGGTGCAGGCGACCGGCGAAATCGCCGAGGTGATCGGGAACGTGCAGAAGGAGACTCGCGCGGCGGTGAGCCTGATGGAACAGGTCCTCTCCGGCATCGTGGGCTCGGTCGACCAGACCTCGCGGCTGGTGACCGAGGCGGCCCACGCCACCGAGGAGCAGGCCGCCGGGGCCCGGCAGGTGCTCCAGATGGCGGCCAGCATGTCCACCCTGACCCGGCTCATCGCCAATTCGGTGCGGGAGAACGCCGCCGGCGCCCGGGAGATCACCCAGGCGGCCGAGAAGATGAACCGGCTGACTCACCAGATGTCGGACGCGGTCAACGAGCAGAAGCGGGGCGGGGACATGATCGTCAAGGCGATCGAGTCGATCGCGCTGGTGTCGCGCCAGAACCTGGTGGCGGTGGAGCAGATGAGCGGCGCGGCCAAGGGTCTGGCCGGCGAGTCGGAGTCGCTCCGCGAACGCATCGAGATCTTCCGGACCTGACGTGACTGCCGCCCCGCGCCCGCTGGCGGCCCGGCTCGCCGGGCTCACGAGTCCCGCGGATCGCGAGGCCCGCGAGCGGCTGCTGCTCGAGAGCCTGGCCGACTTCTCGCCGCAGGTGCGGACCACGGCCGTCGCCCTGGCCGCCCGCGAGCTCGAGCCCGAGCGGCTGGTGTCGCTGGTGGCCGAGAGCGCCGATTCGGTGCTCCGCAACGCGGCGCTGGCGGCGCTCGAGCGGCAGGGGCCCTACGCCCGGAGCGCGGTGGAACAGGCGGTCTTTGCCGCCGATCAGGATCTCGCGATGTTCGCCTGTCAGGTGTTGGGGAGCATCGGCGGCGCCTCCAGCGCCCCGGCCCTCCTCCAGGCTCTGGGCCGGACCGAGGTGAACGTGGTGCATGCCGCCTCCGAAGCCCTGGGCCGACTCCGTCGGCCGGAGGCGATCGAACCGCTGCTGTCGCTGCTCCAGGGAGAGCCGTGGCTCCAGCTGGCCGCGGCCGACGCCCTGGGTGCCATCGGCGACAGCAAGGCCGCCGAAGGGCTCCTCGCGCTGCTCCCCGACTCGATGGTCGCGGACGCGGCGCTGGACGCGCTGGCACGCATCGCGGCGCCGGCCGCGCTGCCGCGACTCCTCGAACTCCTCAGCCAGCCCCGCTCGCGGAATCTCTGGCCCGGCCTGCTCCGTGCCGCTGGCGCCGCTCTGCGGCGCTCCGACCCGCCAGCGGAGGCCACCGCCGAGGCCCTGGCCCGCTTCGGACGGAGCGTCGAGTCTGACCACGGACCGGCCAGCCTCTGGGGGTTCCTCGCCGAGCGGCTGGGGGGCGAGCAGGAGGACGACCGACCCACCCGGCCCGACGATCGGGCCCAGGCCCGGGGTACCGGGCCGAGTCTGCAGGCAACCGGCGCGCTGGTGCTCGCCTCCGGGATCACCAGCCTGCTGCCGCTGGTGCTCCGCTGGGGGGAGCTGCCCCCCTCCCGAGCCTGGCTCGCGCCGCTGGTGCAGCGGCATCTGGCCGGACTCCTTCCGCTCATCGGCTCGCTCCTGGCGCATCCCGACCCCGCCGTCCGGGCGGGTACGCTCGCGCTGGTTCCCGCCGATTCGGTGGGGGCCGCGGCGCTTTGCCGGGCGCTGGAGGACCCGGCGACCGGCGTGCGGATCGCGGCCTGCCAGTCGCTGGCTGAGGCCCCGGAGACTGCCGCGACGATGGCGCTCACTTCGCTGCTGGATCAGGGGACGCCGGCCGAGCGGGCGGGGGCCGCCCAGGCGCTCATCCGGCTGCCCGAGTCCGCCTATCTCCAGGTTCTGGGCTCGCGTCTCGCCGCGACCCGGGATGAGACGACCCTGATCGCGGTGTTGGCTGCGCTGGCCGAGGTCGATGCGCCAGGGCTGGAGGAGACGCTGCTCCGGATTGCCGTCCAGGTGAGCGGCTCCCTTCGCCGGGTGGCGCTGCGCGCGGTGGCGCGCGTTCCCGGCTCGCGGTCCGAGGCGCTGCTGCTCCGCGCCCTGGCGGAGGACGATCAGGGACACCAGGTCGAGGCCCTGGACCTCCTGGTGACGCGCGGCGGGGACCAGGTCCTCACCACGCTCGTGGCCCTGCTCGGCACGGGCAACTCGCTTCGATACCACGTCATTCGCGCGTTGGGGCGCCTGGGCCGCTCCGAGGCCACCACCCCGCTGATCGCGCTCTATTCCGAGGCGCCGCTGCACGAGCGGATCGAGATCCTCACCACCCTGAGCCGCCTGAGCGGTCGGGACGCAACCCCATTTTTGCTGGGGGCGCTGCAGGACCGCCAGCCCGAGATCCGCCGGGTGGCGGCCCAGGCGCTCGGGGCCCACGCCGGTTCGGGTGACCAGGCACTGCTGGCCCAGTTGGCGAACGACGAGGACTGGGTGGTCCGGGCCGAAGCGGCCCGGGCGCTGGGACGGCTCGGGGGGGCCGGCCGGGCCCTGCTGCTCGAGCTGGGGCGGGACCTCGAGCCCACGGTGGCGCGCACGGCACGAGCCGCGCTTGCGGGGCGATGAAGGAGGCGACCGACACCGACTGGAAACTGGTGACCGACCTCCTGGCCGAGCGGTTCGGCCTGAACTTCGCCGGAGGTCGCGAGGAGATCCTCGAGGCCAGGCTCCGGCCCCGGCTCGAGGCGCTCGGCCTCGACGGACTCCGTGAGTACTACCACTATCTTTGCCTGCACCCGGGCCGGGACGCGGAATTCGCCGAGTTGACCGCCCGGATCACCAACAACGAGACCTACTTCTTCCGGGAAGAAGCCCAGTTCGAGGTGATCGTCCAGCACCTCCTTCCCGAGTCCGCCATGCTGATGCGGGAGCGGCCACTGCGGATCCTCAGCGCGGCCTGTTCCTCCGGCGAGGAGCCCTATTCTCTCTCCATCCGCCTGGTGGACAGCGGCCATGAGCTCCTGGGCGGCCGCTGGGATATCGAAGCCTGCGATCTCAATCCCATCCGGCTGGAGACGGCCCGGCAGGCGGTCTATGAAGGATTCGCCTTTCGCAACTGCGACGAGGACACCCGTCGCCGCTGCTTCCAGGAGGTCGAGCCGGGTCGCTACCGGCTGCGCGAACGCTACCGGCGGGCGGTGCGCTTCTTCCAACTCAACCTGGCCGCGCCGGTGATCGGACTCCCCTGGTCCGGCTATGACATCGTGCTCTGCCGCAATCTGCTCATTTACTTCACACCCGAAGGTTTCGACCGACTGATCACCCGCTTTGCCCGGCTGATCCGTCCCGGCGGCTACCTCTTCCTGGGCCACTCCGAGTCGCTGACCGGCCGTCCGGAGTTCGAGCCGGTCTATTTCCAGCAGACCATGGGCTACCGCCGGACCGACACCCCATGATCCGGGTCTTCGTGGTGGACGACTCGCCCTTCGTGCGGAAGGCGCTTCGGCGGGTGCTGTCGGCCGACGCCGGGATCCAGGTCGTGGGCGAGGCGACCACCGGCGAGGAGGCCCTGGCCCTCATTCCCGATGCCGACCCGCACGTCGTCACGCTCGACGTCGAGATGCAGGGCATCAGCGGCCTCGACGTGCTCCGCCAGCTGCTCCTCTGGCGACCCGGGCTCCGGGTCCTGATGCTCTCCGCCCACACCCGTGACGGGGCGGCCGCCACGCTGGACGCCCTGGCCGCGGGCGCGGCCGACTTCATCGACAAACAGAGTCTCAACCTGATGGATCTCGAGCGACTGGGCCGGGAACTGGGCGAGCGACTCCGGGCCCTGGGGGGCGAGCGTGACACCCACACATCGAAAGCGGGGGCCGCGGCGGCGCCGGTCCGGCGGGACGCGGTCCATCTCCCCACCTCGGCCGACCTGCACCGGGCGGAGGTCTGCGTCATCGGGGCGAGCACCGGCGGTCCCGCCGCCCTGCAGACCCTGCTCGAAGGACTGCCGGCGCGGTTCCCCATCCCGGTGGCCATCGTGCAGCACATGCCGCTCGGCTTCACCCGGCCGTTCGCGGCGCGGCTCGACGGGCTCTGCCGTCTCCGGGTCAGGGAGGCGGAGGCGGGGCAGCGGCTGGTGGCCGGCGAGGTGGTGATCGCCCCGGCGGGAAGTCACCTCCGTCTCACGCCCAGCCTCACCACCCTGCTCAGCACCGACGCGGGGGGCGCCCGCCACGTCCCCAGCGTCGACGTGCTCTTCCGGTCGGCTGCCCGGGCCCGGCCCGGTGCGGCCCTCGGCATCCTGCTCACGGGGATGGGTGACGATGGCGCCGACGGGCTGAGTCAGATCCGGGCTCATGGCGGCACGACCATCGCGGAGAGCGAGGAGAGTTGCGCCGTCTACGGGATGCCCCGGGCGGCGGTGCAGCGCGGCGCGGCGCAGTTCATCCTGCCGGTGCGCGAGATCGGCAGGGTCCTGGCCGCGATGTAGGAAGGTCCGCCCGCCGCTGCCGCGGGGCGCGTTACAGCAGCGTGCCCCGCAGGATCACGAAGGCGACGGTGAAGTAGATCACCAGGCCGGTGACGTCGACCAGGGTCGCCACGAACGGCGCCGAGGCGCTGGCCGGGTCGAACCCGATGCGCCGGAGGAGGAACGGCAGCATCGAGCCGGCCAGCGAGCCGAAGAGCACCACTCCCACCAGCGCGGTCCCCACGGTGAAGGCCACCAGGAAGGCGTGATCGCCGTAGTCGTACCACCCCAGCTTCTGCCAGAGCAGGATCCGCAGGAGTCCGATGATCCCGAGGATCGTGCCCAGGGCCAGCCCGGTGGGAATCTCCCGGACCGCCACTCTCCACCAGTCGATCAGGGTGACCTCGCCCAGCGCCATCGCCCGGATGATCAGCGAGGTGGCCTGGCTGCCGCTGTTGCCGCCGGAGCTGATGATGAGCGGGATGAACAGCGCCAGCACCACCGCGCGGCTGATCTCGTGCTCGAAGAAACCCATGGCGGTGGCGGTGAGCATCTCGCCCAGGAAGAGCGCACAGAGCCACCCGGCCCGTTTGCGGATCATCCCCGCGAGACCGATCTCCATGTAGGGCTCATCCAGCGCCTGCATGCCACCCATCTTCTGCACGTCCTCGGTCTGCTCGCTGATCAGCGCGTCGATCACGTCGTCCACCGTGACGATACCGAGGACGTGGCCGGCGTCGTCCAGCACCGGAATGGCGAGGAGGTTGTACTTGCTGATGAGGCGGGCGACGTCCTCCCGGTCGACCAGCGGCCGGGTGGTCACCGGCTTCCGCCCTTCCCCGATATCCATCACCGAGACGTCCGACTCCGCCATGATCACTTCGCGGAGCGAGAGGACTCTGACGAGCCGCTGGGTCTTCTCCTCCAGGACGTAAATGGCGTAGACGGTTTCCTTGGCCTCGCCCACCTGGGAGATGTGCCGTCGGACGTCGAGTGCGGTCCAGCCCGAGGGAACCCCCACGAACTCCGTCGTCATCAGCCCGCCGGCACTCTGGGGCGGGTAGGCCATCAGCATGCGGAGCTGGTCGCGGGGGACGGGATCGAGCACGTGCAGCAGCCGGGCCCGGTCGGCCTCCTTGAGATCGCGGAAGAGGCGAACCTGCTGGTCGGCCGACATCCCCTGGATAATCGGCGTCGCCACCGCATCGGGAAGCAGGGCAAACAGCTCGTCGCGGGCCTCGAGCGAAGGCTCGTCGAAGACCTCCACGGCGGTGTCGTGCGGCAGCACCGAAATGACCTTCGCCGCCGCCTCCCGGGGCAGATCGTTGAGACCGTCGGCGATGTCCGCCGGGAGCAGGCCGGCGCAGGTATCGGCGAAGTCCTGCTCGTCGGCCGCGAGCAGGTAGAGGAGCTCGCCGGGAGGCGGGGTCGGGCGCGTCGGCATCAGGCACCTGCCGGGGAGTCGGGGGGAAGGACGAAAAGGCGCGAGCCGCGTCCGGCGCGGGTCAGGGTGTCCAGGTGTGGTGTGGCGAGAGGGGAGGCCCGCGGCGGGAGCGGTTTGCCTCCACTCCCACCGCGGGCCTCACCTCTCGGCCACCTCGGCTCGCACCCAGGCGAGATAGGCCGGGTGGCCTCCGACCACGGGAGTCAGGACGATCTCGGGAACTTCGTAGGGATGCAGGGCCCTGATCCGTTCCACCAACGCGGGTCCCTGGCTGGCCGTGGTCTTGCAATGCACGTACCACTCGTCCGCCTGTTCGATCCGGCCCTGCCAGCGATAGCTGCTCCGGATCGGTCCCTGGCGCTGGGCACAGGCGGCCAGTCGGAGCTCCACGACCGTCCGCGCCACGCGGTCGGCCGCGGCCTCGGAGGGGAGGGTGGTGGTGACGATGACCGTGTCGGCGGGGCCCGAAAACGCCGAGGAGCCGGCCGGCGTTGCCCCGGAATCAGGGGCATCACCGGCCGGCTCCTCGGGAGTCCCCGCCATGGCTCAGGAGGGAACTTTGGTGTCGTCTCCGGTCTTTCCATCCTTGATCGGGACCACCGCCGTCCGCCACCCGCTCTTGAAGGTGATGACGATGCGGTTGCTCTGGCCGTCGGCGGAGATATCGGTGATGTCGCCGCCGAACTTGCTCCGGGCGTAGTTCACCGCCACATCGGCCTGGGTCTCGGCGCCGGAGTTGTAGGGGCGGGCGAATTCCCGGCCGACGGCCACGGCGATCGCCTGTTCCCGTCCGTAGCGGGCGAACTGGTCGGGCGGAATCAGCCCATCCTGATTCGCCACATGCTTGGCGGCCTGGTAGTCGCGGCAGGCCCCCAGCGGGGCCACCGCCAGGCCGAGGAGCAGAGAGAGTCGAAGTGCACGCATCAGGGTAGCCTCCGGGTCGCCCGAAGCTACTAGATTCCGGGGCCCATGCGCAACCGACCAGCTGTGCGTATCTGTGCCGTGATCCTGCTGTTGTCCGGGCTGGGTTGGCCCGCACTCCTGGTGGGCCAGTACCAGCCCCGGCAGCTCTCCGCCCTCGCCGTCGGCGTCCAGCCAGTGGCGGGCTTCCAGCCTGCCCCGAATCCCACACTCCCATTCGCCCCGCTCCCGGCCACTCCCGCCTCACCGGCAGTGATCCGGTGGTACCACGGGGTGCTGTTCCTGGACGCCGTGGCGGCGTTGTCCCCGCTGGACGAACCGGTGCGGGACGAGGTCCAGCGCGAGCGGACCAATGGAAGCAACGATGTGGCCCGGGTGGTCCGGCATGTGGGGCAGCCCGAAGTGTATGCCACGGTCGCGCTCGGGACGGTCGCGGCAGGGCTCCTCGCCGGCGACGCTCGCATCACCCGGGCGGGAGCTCGTATCTCCTCCGGGATCGCGGTGGGAGGCCTGGTCAGCACCCTCATCAAGTTGAGCCTCGGCCGACGACGCCCGTTCTCGTCGGAGGATCAGTACACCTTCGGCCCGTTTACCAAGGCCGACGCCTCCTTCCCGAGCGGGCATACCATGACCGCGTTCGCCCTGGCCACCGGGGTCAGCGACGAGGTGCATTCGCTCCCGGTCACGATCGGTATGTACACCCTGGCGGCCGGAGTGGGGTGGTCCCGCATGAACGACAACAAACACTGGCTCACCGATGTCGTGACCGGGGCCGTCATCGGCATCGGCAGCGTCAAGCTGATGAACGGGCGCTGGCGGGTGTTCGGGATCTCGGCGCCGAAACCGCTGCTGGAGCCGGGGCAGGCAGGGGTGGCATGGAGTGGGGAGTTCTAGGACTGTGGGCCATAGGCAATGAGCCGTAAGCCGTAAGCCGTAAGCTCCTGCGGTGCACCTTGAGTCCGGGTCCGAATCGGCGGGACCTTCAGGTGACAACGTTACTGCTTAGGGCTTACGGCTCATCGCCTGCGGTTTCTGGCCGACCACCTCCTCACGCCGCCAGCGGCTCCTCCACCCAGATGTACTCCGGGTCGATGACGCCGGTCGTTTCGTCCCGGATGTGCCACGGCATCCCCGAGACATCCAGCAGCGACATGAAGGGATCGGGATCGAGTTGCTCGGGGGAGAACACCCCGTGACCCGACCAGGTGCCATTCGCCATCAGCCGCGCGGCGATGACCGGCGGTACCCCGGTCTGGTAGGCGGTGGCCTGGACGCCCAGCTCGCGCCAGGTCTGCTCATGGCTGGTGACATTGTAGATGTAGAACGACCGCTCGACCCCATCCCGGATTCCCCGGGCCAGCGTGCCGACGCAGGTCTTCCCCTGCATCCGCCCCGCCAGGGCGTGCGGCTCCGGCAGCAGCGAGACCACCAGGTCGCGCGGGGAGATCTCCACCCCGCCCACCCGCACCTTGTTCTTCCCGTGGAGGCCGAGGTCCTTGAGGACCTTGAGCGTCTGCCAGGTGGTGTCATCCATGCAGAGCTTGAAGTCCGCGACCCGGAGCCCCGGGAAGAACATCGGGAGGGTGCGAGCCTCTTCGTGGTCCACGTAGTAGGTGTTCAGCATCCCCAGCTCCGGGAAATTGAAGGGCTCGAACCCGGAGAGTGCCTCTTCCACATGGTGACGGCCATCCCGCCAGGAGATGGCGCCGCAGGTGCACTCGTCGATGAAGACCCAGGGGCTGAAGGTGGCGAGGAAGCCCGTGTGGCCCTGGCACACGGAGTTGTCCCCATCCCGGATCCGGAACTCGGTGACCTCGTCCAGCAGGTGCTTGGCCGCGTAGGCGGCGTAGATGTTCGAGGTGCCCGGATCGGCGCCCATTCCGAGCAGAGCCATGCGCCCCGCCGCGCGGAACCGGGCGTCGAGCGCGAACTGGTCCGGCAACTTGGGGGTGCCGTCGTTTTCCGCGCCTCCCGACGCCATGTCGATGTAGTCGCAACCCGCCTCGAGACAGGCTTGCATCACCACCAGGTTGGTGGCCGGGAGGGCGGCGTTGAGCAGAATGGTGGTCCGGGTTTCGGCGATCGCGCGCACCAGCGCCGGGCGATCGCTCGCGTCCAGCGTGAGGGCCCCTACGGCGGGGCTCCCGATCCGTCTGGCCAGGGCGTCCGCCCGGCCGGGAAGAGCATCAGCGACGACCAGCTGATCGACCTGCGGGTCTTCCGCGAATTTGAGTGCCGACACGGTCCCCACCGCGCCGCACCCCAACACCATGACTTTCACAAACTCCTCTTTTCATTGTGACGCGGGTCTCGGTCTGGTGTCCGTTCGGCCAAGAGAGGTACGCGCTACGTTGCGCGCCCATCTCACGGCCCCCAGGACGACCTCGCCCCCCCCGCATATAGGGGTCGCGACTCAAGGGTGATGTCAGTCGCGAGATCGGATCCTCCGAGTATCGGAGAATTCAAACACGGCCCCCCCGGCTGGCAGGGGGCCCGCAAGGCCAACCTAGCGCGCCCCCCCACCCCGCTGTCCAGCCTGCGTCGGTAGCGCCGACGGAATCGTGTTCGGGGGTTGACACCGCGAATCACCAGTGGACCGCTTACCTCCCAACCACTTACCCCTGACCCAGCGACCCGAAGAGAGACCGGCGCCAGGTGGCGATAATGAGTCACTGTTTCCGTGGTTTCAGTGATCGAGTCGCCCCAGCCGATACTGAGGGCGGGAGCCCTCTGATCGTCACCGCCCAGGCACAGGACGCAATGGAAGAGCAGGGGAAGGGCAGGCTTTCGCTCAAGTACGAGCTGGCGGGCACCAACCCGCAGCGGCTCACGCATGCCCCCCCGGCCGCCGGTCCCCGGGTGCTGATCGTGGACGACGACCCTGACATGACCCGCCTGCTCGGGGCCGCGCTCGCCGGCGCCGGGCTGCAGTGCCTCGCGGCGTACGACGCGCTGCAGGGCATGGTGGTGGCGACGCGCGAGGCCCCGGCGGTGATCGTGGTGGACCTCCACATGCCCGCGGGCGGGGGCCTCAAACTCCTCGAGAAGCTCCGAGCCAGCGTAAAGACGGCCAACACCCCGGTGCTGGTGGTCACGGCCGACACCGCCTCCGACCTGCCGTCCAGGGCGCTTGCCCTTGGCGCCCGCGGCTTCCTCACCAAGCCGCTCGATCCGGCCCGCCTGCTCGACGCCATCACTCCGCTACTTACCCCGGCCGCGCCGTAACCTCTGTTGGCCGGCCGGGCAATCCTCCATCTTTGGCCGGCCTCCTCGAGTCTCCGCAACCGGACGGATGGCCTTCTTGGGTCACGTGAGGTCACATTAAGGACCCATGCCGTTCCTCAGGGCTTTCCGTCTCCTCGTCCTCCTGCTGCTGCCAGGCTCCGCCGGCGAGGCGCAGCAGACCGTCACCGTCTTCGCCGCCGCCTCGCTTACCGAGGTGTTCACCAGCCTCGGCGCCCGTTTCGAGCGGGCCCACCCCGGGGTCTCGGTGCGCTTCAATTTCGCGGGGAGCCAGGTGCTCGCCACCCAGGTGGCCCAGGGTGCCAGGGCCGACGTCTTCGCCTCCGCCGACCAGCGCTGGATGACATACGCCGCCGACAAGGACCTCCTGGCCACCGCGCCGCGGGTCTTTGCCCGGAACCGATTGGTGGTGGTTCTGCCGAAGTCGAATCCGGGTGGGGTCGAGACGCTGGCCGACCTGGCCCGCCCCGGACTCAAACTGGTGCTCGCGGCCCGGCAGGTGCCGGCCGGGGAGTACAGCCGGGAAGCGCTTACGCGCCTGTCCGGGGCGACCGGCTTTCCGCCGCGGTACGCGCAACGGGTGCTCGCGAACCTGGCATCGGAAGAAGAGAATGTCCGCGCGGTGGTGGCCAAGGTGCGTCTGGGTGAGGCGGACGCGGGCATCGTGTACCGGACCGACGTGAGTCGATCGGAGCGCCTCCAGCTTCGCCTGCTCGACATCCCCGACCGGTACAACCCGATCGCCGAGTATCCCATCGCCAGCGTGAAGGGGGGCAATGCACTGGGTGCGGAGTTCATGACGCTGGTCCTGTCAGCGGAGGGGGAGGCGGTCCTGGCCGCCCGCGGCTTTCTGACACCGGGCACGTCACGGTGAAGCCGGCGATGCTGGAGGCGGTGGGACGGGTCGGGGCGCTGCTGCTTGCGGCGCTGCTCGGCGGCCTCATCGCGCTCCCGCTGGCGGGGATCGTGTTCCACGTGAGTCCGGGCACCCTGGCGGGGCAGCTGGCGGAGCCATCGGTGCGCGAAGCGCTCCGGCTCAGTCTGGAGACCAGCCTCGCCGCTACGGTCCTCTCGCTCCTGCTCGGCCTTCCGATGGCCGCGCTGCTCGCGACGCGCGACTTTCCCGGCAAGCGGGTCGTGGAAGTGCTGATGGACCTGCCGATGGTGATCCCTCCCACCGTCGCCGGCTTCGCGCTCCTCATGGCCTTCGGGCGAGCGGGGCTCCTCGGTGGGACCCTGTCGGCGCTGGGGATCACGCTGCCGTTCTCCACCGCGGGGGTGGTGGTGGCCCAGGTGTTCATGTCGGTGCCGTTCCTGGTCGGCGCGGCCCGTGCCGGATTCGCGGCGGTGGAGCCGCGCTACCTCGATGCCGCCCGGACGCTCCGGGCGGGCGAGGTCCACACCTTCCTCAGGGTGCGCCTGCCGCTGGCGCTGCCCAGTGTCATCGCCGGCACCGGGATGTGCTGGGCCCGGGCGCTGGGTGAGTTCGGCGCCACGATTACCTTCGCCGGCAACCTGGCCGGCAGCACCCGCACCGTGCCGCTCGCGGTGTATCTCCAGCTGCAGGAGAACCTGGACGCGGCCGCCACGCTCTCGCTGATCCTTGTCGTCATGGCCGCCGTCCTGCTTGCCGGCATGCGGCAGGCCGGCCTCGGCCTCTTCGCCCCGCCCCGTGCTCCGCGCCACGCTCCAGCACCGACTCGGTGAGTTCGCGCTCGACTGCGCCCTCGAGGCCGCCCAGCATTCGACCCTCGTGGTGGTTGGGGAGAGCGGATCGGGCAAGACCTCCTTCCTGCGCTACCTGGCCGGGTTGCTGCGCCCCGAACGGGGGGAGCTCACCGTCGCCGGCGAAACCTGGTGTGACACCGGGCGCGCGATCTGGGTCCCGGCCCATGCGCGGCCGGTCGGCTTCGTGTCGCAGGACTACGCCCTGTTTCCGCATCTGAGCGCGGCGGACAACATCGGCTTCGGGCTCCGGGCCGTGGGCCTGGACCGGGGGGAGGTCCGGCGGCGCACCGGGGCGATGCTGGAGCGGTTCGACCTGGCCGCGCTTGCCGACCGGCGGCCGGCGCAGCTCTCCGGGGGGCAGCAGCAGCGCGTGGCGCTGGCGCGGGCGCTCGCCCTGGATCCGGCGCTCCTCCTCCTCGATGAGCCGCTCTCGGCCCTCGACGTGGAGGCCCGGCACGCGGTACGTACCGAGCTTAAGCGGACCCTCAAAGACCTGCCCTGCATCACGGTCTTCGTGACCCACGCACCATTGGAGGCGCTCCTCTTCGGGGACCGGATCGCGGTCATGGAGCGGGGTCGGGTGGTGCAGGCGGGCGACCAGTTGGCGCTCCTCAAGGAACCGCGATCGCGCTACGTCGCCACCCTGCTGGGTCTCAATCTGCTGCCCGGCCGAGTGGCGTCCCGGGGGCCGGGCCAGGAAGTGGCGATCCAGACCGAACGGGGCCTGGTGCACGCCGTCACCGATGACCCAGCGGACCGGCTCTTCGTGGTCGTGAGTCCCGAGCAGGTGACCCTCTCGCTCGATCCACCTGGTGGATCGGCCCGGAATGTCCTGACCGGCACCGTCGCCGAGATCCTGCCCGAGCCGCCCTATGGGGAGCGGGTCCGGGTGGTCATCGGGCCGGCGCCGGTGTTCGTGGCGGAGGTTACAGCCCAGGCCGCGGGGCAGCTGGGGCTCGCGCCGGGCACGGGCGTGTTCGCCGCCTTCAAGGCCACCAGTGTCGTGGTCTATTCCTGAGGAGCGGGTGCCGACGATCGCATGAGCCCGCTGCTGACCCGGCGGAGGTCAGCTCCTGAGACCTTGAGCCCGCTCTTGCTGACCCACCGCAGGGCTCGCTAATCTCCCCCCCTCCTTCTCGCCCGGCGGGTCGCATGAGTGGCAGCATCCTTCCTCCCCGTTGCTCCAACGAGCCGGTCCTGGCCTACGCTCCGGGCTCGCCCGAGCGGGCCACCCTCAAGGGCGCCCTGGCCCGGACCACCGGCGAGACCGTGGAGATCCCGGTCATCGTCGGGGGGAAGGAAATCCGTTCCGGTCACCTGATCGATGTGGTGAGTCCCCACGATCACCGGCGGGTGCTGGCGCGGGCCCACCTGGCCGATGCCGCCACCATCCAGGCGGCGATCGAGTCCTCCCGGGCGGCCTGGCGGGAGTGGTCGGCCACCCGCTTCGAGGATCGAGCGGCGGTGTTCCTCAAGGCGGCCGATCTGCTGGCGGGGCCGTGGCGGGCCACGGTTAACGCCGCCACCATGGCGGGGCAGAGCAAGACGGCATTCCAGGCGGAGATCGACAGTGCCTGCGAGCTGATCGACTTCTGGCGCTTCAACGTCCAGTTCGCCGAGCGGCTCTACCGGGAGCAGCCGGAGTCCTCGCCCGGGGTCTGGAACCGGATGGATCACCGGCCGCTGGAGGGCTTCGTCTACGCCATCACCCCGTTCAATTTCACCGCCATCGGCGGGAATCTCCCCACCGCCCCGGCGTTGATGGGGAACGTCTCCATCTGGAAGCCGTCCCACACGGCGCTCCTCAGCAACTACTACGTCATCAGGCTGCTGGAAGCGGCGGGGCTTCCGCCCGGGGTGATCAACTTCCTTCCCGGCGAGTCGGTGCAGGTGAGCAACGCGCTGCTGGCCGACCGCCACCTGGCGGGCATTCACTTCACCGGGTCGACGGCGGTGTTCCAGACGCTGCAGCGCCAGGTGGCGGAGAACCTCCCCGGGTACGTCTCGTATCCCCGGATCGTCGGGGAGACCGGCGGCAAGGACTTCGTGCTGGCGCATCCGAGCGCCGATGCCGACGCCCTGGCGGTCGGCCTGGTGCGGGGCGCCTACGAATACCAGGGCCAGAAGTGCTCCGCCGCCTCCCGGGCCTACATCCCGGCCAGTCTTTGGCCCCGGGTTAAGGAGCGGATGGTTGCGATGCTCGCCGAGATCCGGATGGGCGATGTGGGCGACTTCCGGAACTTCATGGGAGCGGTGATCGACCAGCGGGCCTGGGACCGGCTGACGGGGTATCTCGCGCGGGCTCGGCAGGATGCCGGTGTCACCATCGTGGCGGGTGGCGGGGCCAGCGCCGAACGGGGCTACTTCGTCGAGCCGACCCTGATCCAGGTGGAAGACCCGCGGTACCGCACCATGTGCGAGGAGATGTTCGGCCCGGTGCTGACGGTGTATGTCTATCCCGATGCGCGCTGGGCCGAGACCCTGACGTTGGTGGATCAGACCGGGCCGTATGCGCTTACCGGGGCGGTCTTCGCGCAGGACCGCAGGGCCCTGGCCGAGGCCGAGCGTGCGCTCCGTTTCTCGGCGGGCAACTTCTACCTCAACGACAAGCCCACCGGCGCGGTCGTGGGGCAGCAGCCGTTCGGGGGCGCCCGGGCCAGCGGAACCAACGACAAGGCCGGCTCGGTCCTCAACCTGATGCGGTGGACCTCGCCCCGGAGTATCAAGGAGACGTTCGTGCCGCCGCGCGACTTCCGGTATCCGTTCATGGGCGCGGAATGACCCTGGTGGAGGGGTGGGCTGTGATCGCGCTCACTCCTCCTCCCCCTGCCCGCTCCTGCTGTAGTCTCCCGTCCTACGATCGCCCTCCGGACCATCCGAGCCATCCATCAGCGGCTTCCCGATCGTAGCAGAGGGGGCCAAACCCTAGCTTGTCTCCCACGCTGGACGAGCGGCGTCGCAAGACGACCTCCGGCGCCATGACGACGCGGAGCGGGGATGGCGGGCGGGGGTCGCCCGCCGCCGACCGCCATATCGGGGAGCGGCAAGATGGAGACGCAGCGGAATCGCACGGTGATGGGCGCGGTACTGATGATGGCTGGGCTGGCCTCGGCCTGCGGCTACGACGACAATGGCGGCTATGGCGGGGGACCGACCCCGCCGGTCAATGCCCAGGTTGTCACCGCCAGCGGCGATCTGGCGGCCGCGCTGGCGCAGTTCCGCGGGCTCCTCGGGGATTCGGCCAACCGGGTGGCGGGGCAGCAGCCCGGCGGCCGGCGGGAGGTCAACTGGGACGGGGTGAACGGCGCCATTCTCAATGTCGACACATTCCCGGGCGACCAGTTCAACCGGGTGGTGCCTCGGGGACAGATCTTCACCACTCCCGGCACCGGACTGCGGGTCAGCGACAACGCTTTTTTCGACCTGGACCCGAGCGACTCGACCCAGTTTGCTGCGTTCAGCCCCAAGAAGATCTTCGTGGCGGTGGGGAGCCCGGTCATCGACGTCACGTTCCGGGTAGCGGGGACGGACAGCCTGGCGAGCGTCACGGGGTTCGGTGTGGTGTTCGCGGATGTGGATCAGGCGGGGAGCACGACGCTGGAGTACTTCGGGGCCAACGGCGCGTCACTGAAGAAGATCACGGCGCCGGCGCGGAGCGACGCGGCGGGGCACTCCTTCGCCGGGGCGGTGTTCGAATCGGCCCTGGTGGCGCGGGTGCGGATCACGGCCGGGACGGCCCCCATCGCGCCGGGGGCGAAGGACTTGAGCGCCGGGGGAGTTGCGGACCTGGTGGCCACGGACGACTTCATTGCCGGCGAGCCGCACCCGATCCAGTAGAGTCGCGCGAGCTGACCTCGCACTATGGGGACTAGCGGGGAGCGGGGAGCGGGGCGGGCCGGGAGGCCGGCCCCGTGCCTCGCAGGCGGGCTGGTGGTGATTCGGACGCGATCAGCGTAATGTGGGAATGCCGGCCGGCCGCAGCAGTCCGGACCGGCGGGCGGTCTACCCTGGAGGATGCAATGCGGTCAGCTGTGCGGCTGTGGCTGGGACTGGCGGCGGGGCTGGTGGCGACCCCGCTGGCGGGCCAGGCGCCGATCGCCTCGGGATCGGTGGTGGCGGGAACATTGAGCTTCGACGGTCACGCGACGGTCGGCGATTTCGTGGGGACCACCAGCACGGTCTCGGGCGAGCTGACCGGTGCGCCGACCCTCGCCGGCGTGCGGGGATGGGTCGAGGCCCCGGTGAAGACCCTGGTGACCGGGAAGGGCAAACGGGACGCCGACCTCAACAAGTCGATGGAATCGGACCGGTATCCGGCGATCCGCTTCGAGTTGGACAGCCTCACCCCCGGCGCCGCCACCGCGGACAGCATCGCGGTCACGCTCCACGGCCGGTTCACCATCCACGGGGTGACCCGCCCCACGGATCTCCCGGGGCGGGTCGTGCTGGGAGCGGAACAGTCGCGGGTCTGGGCCGACACGCCGCTCAATCTCAAGGACTACAAGATCGGCGGGTTGAGCAAGGCGCTGGGGCTCCTCAAGATGCATGAGAATATCGAAGTCCACGTGGACGTGACCTTCAGCCACGCACCCCCGCCGGCACCCAACTGATGCTCTGGCTGGTCCTGGGGCTGTCGCTGGCGCTGGTCGCCGCGCTGGTCGCGCTGGCCCGGGCCCGGCAGTCGCCCGCCGAGCGCATCGACCGTAACGCCCAGCTGGAGCAGTTGTTCGAGACCTTCCCACATGCCCTGACGCTGCGGGACCTCGACGGCCGGCTGCTGCGGGCCAACGCGGAGTTCACCCGGCTGTTCCAGTACTCGGTGGCGGAGGTGGTGGGGATCAATATCGACAAGCTGCTGGGCGCGCCGGGGGGCGAGCGGGGCGGCGTGGAGCGGATGCTCACCTCCGCCAGCAAGGTCTGGCGGCAGACCCGGCGGCGACGGCGGGACGGGTCGGTGGTGGAGGTGTCGCACACCGGCGCCCCGCTTACTCAGGCCGGCGCGCCGGTCGCGCTCTACGAGGTGTATCACGACCTCACCCCGCAGCTGCGGGCCGAGGCGACCATCACGGGACAGGAACGGCTGCTGGAAGCCTTCTTCACCCAGTCGCTGGACGGCTTCTTTTTCATGATGCTGGACCGGCCGATCCGGTGGGACGACGAGGCCGACAAGGACGCGCTGATCGAGTACGCGTTCGGGCATCATCGGATCACGCGGGTCAACGATGCGATACTGGCCCAGTACGGCTTCACCCGGGACCAGATGGTGGGGCTGACTCCCGCCGATCTCTATGCCCACGATCCGATGGAAGGTCGGGCCGCCTGGCGGCGCTTCTTCGATGCCGGACGGACCCACACCGTCACCCACGAGCGGCGGGCCGACGGTACCCCGATCCTGATCGAAGGCGACTACGTCTGCCTGTACGACGACGAGGGGCGCCTCACCGGGCATTTCGGCATCCAACGCGACATCACCGAGCGCACCCGGCAGGAGGCGGCGCTACGCGAGTCGGAGGAGAAGTTCGCCAAGGCCTTCCGCTCGTCCCCGTTCCCGATCACCATCGCCACCCTCTCCGAGGGCCGCTTCCTGGAAGTGAATGAGGCCTTTCTCCGCGACGTGGGCTTTACCCGCGAGGAAGTGCTGGGGAGGACCGCCGGCGAGCTGGGTCTCTGGCGCGATCCGGCGGCGCGGGCCGAGCTGGTCCGGCGACTGGAGCGCGACGGGATGGTCCGAGAGTACGAATTCGTGGCCCGGACCCGGCACCGCGAACGGCAGGTCAATCACATCTGGGCCGAGCGGATCACGCTCAAGGGCGAGGAGTGTCTGCTCGACATCGTGTGGGATGTGACCGAGTGGCGGGCCAATGAGGAAGCGCTGCGGCGGTCGCGCCAGGAACTGCGGGACCTGGCGGCCCGGATCCAGACCGTGCGCGAAGAGGAGCGCGCCCGGATTGCCCGGGAGCTGCACGACGAGCTGGGCCAGGCGCTCACCGGACTCAAGCTGGACCTCTCCTGGGTCCGGGGCCGGCTCTCGAAGCACCAGGGCGATCTCAGCGACCGGATGCAGGCGCTCGCCTCGCGGGTCGACGGGACCGTCGATGCCGTGCGGCGGATCGCCACCGAGCTCCGCCCCGGGGTCCTCGACCTCCTGGGGCTGGTGGCCGCGATCGAATGGCAGGCGCAGGAGTTCACCCAGCGCACCGGGGTCGCGGCCGACCTCGAGATTCGCTCGGACCACTCGCCGGTGGACGATGTGCGCGCCACCACGGTGTTCCGGATTCTGCAGGAGGCCCTCACCAACGTGACCCGGCATGCCGCGGCCAGTCGGGTGCGCATCACCTTCACCCAGGCGCGGGATCAACTGGAGCTTGAGGTGGCCGACAACGGTCGCGGGATCGCGGCCGACCAGCTGGCCGGGGGACGCTCGCTGGGGTTGGTCGGCATCCGGGAGCGGGCGATCGCCTGCGGCGGCGAGCTCGAGATCCGGGGCGAGGTGGGGCGGGGCACGCTGGTGAAGGTGCGGATCCCGATCGGGCAGACCGGCGAACACGAGGTCGCGCGATGATCCGGGTCCTCATCGCCGACGACCACCCCATCGTGCGGGAGGGGTTGCGCCGGATCGCGGGCGACCAACCCGGCATCACGGTGGTGGCGGAGGCGGCCTCGGCCACCGAGGCGCTGGCCCGGGTGGCGGATACCGCGTTCGACGTCCTGCTGCTCGACGTCTCGATGCCCGGTCCCACGTTCATCGAGGTGCTGCAGCAGGTGCGCAAGGAGCACCCGACGGTCAAGGTCCTGGTGCTGAGCGTGCATCCGGAGGACCAGTGGGCGGTGCGGGCGCTCCGGGCCGGTGCGGCCGGCTATCTCACCAAGGATCACTCCCCGGAGCAGCTGATCGAGGCCATCCGGCGGGTCTATCGGGGCGGGAAGTACGTGACGGCGGCCCTGGCGGAAAAGCTGGCCACGGGCCTCGAATCGGGTGGCTCGGCCACACCCCACGAGGCCCTCTCCGATCGGGAGTACGAGGTGTTGCGGGCCCTCGGCGCCGGCCTCAGCGTCAAGGAGGTGGCGGCCCGCCTCAGCCTCAGCCCCAAGACGGTGAGCACCTACCGCACCCGGATCCTGGAGAAGATGCGGCTCTCGACGAATGCGGATCTGGTGCGGTACGTGCGCGATCACGGACTCTGAGGTCCGCCGGCCAACGGCTAGCGGCCCGGTCCCTTGTACACTACCCCACCCTTCATCACGAACGTCACCCGCTGCAGCTCGGTGATGTCCGCCAGCGGATCGCCGCCGGTGGCAATGAGGTCGGCAAAGTGGCCCGGGCGCACCGCCCCCAGATTGGCCTGTTGCTCCAGCAGCCGGGCCGCGGTGGTGGTGGCGCTCTGGATCGCCTGCATCGGGGTCATGCCGTACTTGACCATGTAGTCCAGCTCCTGGGCCTGGTTCTCGGTCCAGGCGTAGCCACCGGCATCGGTGCCGTAGGAGATCCAGGGCAAGAGCCCCCGCTTCACCGCCTCGCCGAAGGCGATCCGCTCGAGGTCGACCATCCTGGGCCAGATGCCGCCCCGTCCCTCGGCCACGTAGGCGCCGACGAAGATGGTGGGACACCAGTAGACCTTCTGCCGCACCATCCGCTCGATGAGATCCGGGGTCAGCCCGTCCCCATGCTCCACGCTGTTGAACCCGGCCCGGAGGGCGGCGTCGATGCCGTCCCAGCCGATGGCGTGCCCAGCGATCTTCCGTCCCAGGCGGTGGGTCTCTTCCACGAAGGCCCGGAGCTCCTCATCGGTGAAGTTGACCCAGCTCCGGAGCCGCCCATCGGGCGCGAGGTAGTAGCGACGGTCGACGTACACCTTGATCCAATCGGCGCCGTACTTCACCTGCTCGCGCACCGCCTTCCGGATGGCGTCCACTCCATCGACGATCTGGACCCCGTCCGGCACCGCGAGCTCCCAGGAGTACCCGGAGAGGGGATACATCCCGGTGGCGCTGAAGGCGCGGGTGGCCACGAACAGGCGGGGGCCGGGAATCACCCCCCGGTCGATGGCCTTCCGGACGTCCACGTCGGCGTACATCGCGCCCTCGGTCTCCAGGTCGCGCATGGTGGTGAATCCGTTCATCAGGGCGGTGCGCACCGCCATCGTCGCCCGGATGGTGCGGTAGGGAATCGATTCCTTGAGCAGCTGCTGGTCGTAGTCCTCGGCGGTGATATCGCCCTGCAGCAGGATGTGGGTATGGTTGTCGATGAGCCCGGGAAGGACGGTCATGCCGCCGAGATCGATGATCCTGGCGTCCCCGGCGGCGCCCCGCACCTCGGCCCACGGCCCCACCCGACTGATCCGGTCCGCCTCGATGAGAATGCCCTGGTCGGTGCGGGGCCGGTCCGACTCGCCGTCGATGAGGCGGCCGGCATGAATCAGGATGCGCGGTGCCGGCACGGCGGTCGGGGTCTGCGCCGTGGCGGTGCCGGGTGCCAGGGTCAGGGCCGCGACCACCACGTGGCATACCAGGGGACGACGGGACATGTTGCGGGGGCCTTTGCGAAGGAGGGTCGATGAGCCGGGTCATCAGTTCCGGGCCGGAGAGTAATGTCGCGGGTCGGCGCGAAAGGCAAGGCTGGCTCGCCGGTGCGCGGTGGCTCCTGGCGGGATGCCTCCTGGCGGGTTCAGTCGACGAGCCGCCCGCCTACCGGCCGCTGATGCTCGACTGTGCCCGCTACCGGGTGGTGGTGAACACCCGGGTGACCATCCAGTCGGGACGCGACCGCACCCGGGAGCGGATCGGCCGGGACGGTGTCCTGGTTCTCCGGGCCAGCGCCGCGGACAGCCTCATCCGCCTCGAAGCGTGGTTCGATACGCTCTCGCTCTGGCGGGAGAGCTCGGGCGATCGCCTGGTGCCCGATACCGACGGGCTCATCGGTGGCCGCTATCGCGGAACCCTGAACCGGGTCGGCGGATTCACCGCGACGGATGCCCCGTTCATTCCCGACGAGGTGGCCGAGGTGGCGGACCTGCGAGGCGCCCTGGGGGACCTGCTCCCGCCGCTGGCGCCGGTGGCCCTGAAACTGGGCGCCGCGTGGCGGGACGACTTCGGGACGGTGATCAGCCGGGCCGAGGACGGACGGGTCGACGGCCGGCGGGTGCAACGTTACCGGCTGATCCGGAAGCTGACCCGGGAAGAGTCCCGGGTCCTGCCCGACTCAAGCAGGGTGAGTGCCACGCGGACCGAGAGCGAGTCGGGGATTTACAGCTGGACTGATGACCTGGGGGTGGTCCGCTGGGAGCGGGACCTGTCGGACCAGGTCCAGGTGCCGGCGGGGGGGCTGGTGAGCCAGCCATTCACGACCGGGATCGCACAGAAGGTGACGGTCACCCGCGTGGGTGGGAGCTGCGGATCATAGGGGAGAACCCTCGGCCGGCACCGCGCGGTAGACGTAGTCCGGCAGGGTGTCCGGCTCGCGCTGGGCCGCGAGGATGAGATCGTGCCGGGGGGAGAGGCTGCACACCGGGTCGGTGTTGGCGGCGTCGCCGGTGAGCGCAAAGGCCTGGCAGCGACAACCGCCGAAATCCTGCGCCTTCCGAGGGCAGCTGCGGCAGGGCTCCTTCATCCAACTCTCGCCCCGGAAGGCATTGAAGATGGGCGACGCCTCCCAGATCCAGCCGAGGGGATGCTGGTTCACGTGGACCATCTCGAGCCCCGGGATCTGGGTGGCGCCGTGGCAGGGCAGGGCCCGCCCGTCGGGCGTCACCAGCACATAGACACTGCCCCATCCGCCGTAGCAGGGCTTGGGGTACTGCTCGTAATAGTCCGGCAGTACGTAGATCACCTGCATCTGTCCCTTGTACTTGCGGATCGCCGCCTCGGCCACAGGGCGGGATCGTTCGACCTGCTCCCGGGTCGGCATGAGGGCATCGCGGTTCTTGAGGGCCCAGCCGTAGTACTGAGTGTTGGCCAGCTCCACCCGGTCGGCGCCGAGACTCGCCGCCAGGTCGATGATCTGGCCGAGGTGATCGAGGTTGGCCCGGTGCAGCACCACATTCACCGAGAAGGCGAGGTCCAGCGCCTTCACCAGCGCCGCCGCCTCGTACTTCTGGCGACCCAGCTTGATCCCCGCGATCCGGTCGGCGATGGCCGGGTCGATGTCCTGAAACGAGATCTGCACGTGATCGATCCCGGCAGACTTGAGTCGCTCGGCCCGGGCGCGGGTGAGCCCCAGGGCGGAGGTGACCAGCGTGGTGTAGAGCCCGATCTCGCGGGCGTGGGCGATCAGCTCCTCCAGGTCCTTCCGCACCAGCGGCTCGCCACCGGAGAGGCCGAGCTGCATCACGCCCAGGTCGCGCGCTTCGGAAAAGACCCGCTTCCAGTCGGCGGTCGACAGTTCCGCCTCGGCCCGGGTCATCTCGAGCGGGTTGGAGCAGTAGGGGCAATGCAGCGGGCAGCGGTAGGTGAGCTCGGCCAGCAGGGTCGTGGGGGTCCGGTGCGGCACCGGGGTCCGCGAGGCCGTCGCGACCGGCGCCGGGGCCACCGTCGGCCCGATGCCGCTGGTCACCCGGACCTCGCCGGTCACCGCGCCGGGGGTGGCCCCGGGCCAGGTCACCATATCGCGGCGTACCATCAGCGCCAGGTACTCGGCCACATCGGCGCGCACGTCGATGCGGTAGCGGCGGCTCAGCTCGGCGCTGATCTGCTCCAGGGAGCGGGTCCCGTCGCACAGTTCCAGGATGGCTTTGCCGCTGTCATTGAGGAACATGGCGCCCTCGGGATAGAGCAGCACCGGGCGCTGTCGCACCCGGTCGAACCCGATGCGGGCGAGGCGCCACAGACGGGGGTTGGTCGCGGCGCTCATTCCCGGTAGGCGTTGTGGATCGTGTCGATCATGGACCAGAGCATCTCCAGCTTGAACGCCAGCGCCTCGAATGCCTGCCGTTGGGTCTCCACGGTGGTGCAGTGGTTGCGCACGATGGCCAGGCCGTGGCGCACATCGCGGGGGGCCTGCACCAGCCGGCTCTTGAAGTAGTCCAGCCCTTCGGGCGGAATCCACGGGTAGTGGCGCGGGAAGGATTCGATCCGCTGGGCGTGGATCCCGGGGGCGAACAACTCGGTGAGCGAGGAGGCGCAGGCCTGCACCCACGGCCGGGACTTGCAGAACCAGACGTACGACTCGCAGATGAGACGCACCGCCGGGAGCACGTGGCGCTCGTCTTCCATCTCCTCCCGCGGTACTCCCAGCGCGATGCCGAGGCGGGTCCACAACTCGATCCCACCTTCGCCCTCGCGAGTACCGTCGTGGTCCACGATGCGCTGGATCCACTCGCGACGCACCGCCGGATCGGGGCAGTTGGAGAGGATGGCGCCATCCTTCCGCGGAACCACCCGTTGATAGGCCAGCCGGTTGGCCACCCATCCCTGGAACTGCCGGCGGGTGAGCTTGCCCTCGTACATGAGCTTGTGAAACGGGTGTTCGACGTAGTAGAGACCGTGGAAGGAGCGGAGAGCGGTCTCCAGCTCCTCGGGGCTGAGGGGGTGCTCCAGCGTCGGCAACTCGATCCGGTAGTTCCGAGTTCCGAGTTCCGAGTTCCCCGTTTCGACTGTTGCGCTCATCTCCACCTCACCAGGTCGTCCCGACAGCCCTCGGCTCTACAGCGTAAACCGCATCCCATCGTCCCCCACCACCAGTCCGGCCGACTCCACCGCCCGCCGCTCGGGGGAATCCTCCAGCAGAATCGGGTTGGAGTTGTTGATGTGGGTGTACACCCGCTGGCGGCAAGGAAGCTGCCGCAGCGCGGCGAGACTGCCATCGTCGCCTGAAATCGGCAGGTGATCCATCTGGCGGGCGGTCCGCTCGCTGACGCCAAGGTCGAGCAGCTCCCGGTCACTCCAGAAGGTCCCGTCGAAGAGCAGGAGATCGGCCCGGGCCAGGCGCGCGAGCAGGCCGGCACTCAGAGCGCCGCATCCCGGCACGAACGCGGCGGCGCCGCCCGGGCCTTCGATCATGAGCCCGACGGTGTGGCCCGGTACTTCGCGCCGCGCGAAGCGGGGCGGATCGCCCTGGACGGCGAACGGGGTGACCCGGAGGCCGGCATCGGTGCCGTCACGGTACCGGAGCGCCACGGTCCGGTCCAGGGGAAGCTCCGTTACGCTCACCTTCGCGAAGGCCCGGGTGACCGGCAGCAGCCGGGAATCGTCCTGCAGCACCTCCAGCACCGCCTGGCTGGCGTAGAGCTGAAGTTCGCGCGCTTCCCGGAGCAAGGCGATCCCCAGGGTGTGATCCAGCTCGGCATCGGTGGCAACGATCCCTTCGACCGGGACGTGGCGCACCCCCGCCGGAGCGACCCCGTCGAGCAGCATGAGCTGGCGA
This sequence comes from uncultured Gemmatimonadaceae bacterium, assembly GCA_964642475.1. Taxonomy (GTDB): domain Bacteria; phylum Gemmatimonadota; class Gemmatimonadetes; order Gemmatimonadales; family GWC2-71-9; genus JADJOM01. The sequence continues at coordinate 109,858 of CAZXRC010000003.1, forward strand.
TGGACATCGGGCGAGGCGTTGAGCAGGAACCAGCGGCGCCCATCGCTGGAAACGGCCACCGACGACTGAGTGCGGGAGTGCGCGCGGAGGGGATCGGCCCGGGCCACCCGACAGGTGGGGCACCAGCAATTCCATTGCGGGAATCCACCGCCGGCCGCGGTGCCGAGCAGGATCAGGTCCATACAAAGCGAAACGGGGCCCGCAACGCGAGCCCCGTCCGGTCCGCTACGAACTACAGGGTCGCGACGTAGGCGGTGACTTCCATCGTGACCGCGACGACTTCAGCCTCGGGCTTGGTCCAGGACATGGGGTATCCTTGCGCGAAAGTAGGCAACAGGGGTTTGGGCGTCTACACCCAGTCGGGGAAGGGAATTCCCGACGACGCCCCCTACAATGCACGTGCCATGCCGACCTGGGCGATCACCTATCGATCGCCCCCAAGTGATTGGTCTGCAAGCCCATACCCTGCGAGCCCCGACCGGCTCCCCGCCCGCGACCAGCTGGGGCAGAGTCCCCACCTGGGGGAAATCACCCAGCGCCACCAAGGCCGTACTTCTTGATCCGATACCGAAGGGTATCGCGCGAAATCCCCAGCTGCTGGGCGGCGCGGGTCTGGTTTCCGCCTGTGTCCCGGAGTGCCTGCTCCAGCATCGAGCGTTCCCATTGGTCGAGGGTCAGGCGGTCGGGCGGTCGGGTGGTCAGTCGGTCGGTCGAGCCCTCATCCGTGCCCACACCTGGGCGGGGTGCTTCCTCCGGTTCCGTCGATACTGCCCGAACCGCGGGCGCGCCGGCCCGGCGGCCCGCCTCCCCGCCCTCTTCCGCCGGTCTGGTCAAGGACAGGTGATCGATCCCCAGCTCCGGTCCCTTGCTCCAGAGCACCGCCCGTTCGATCACATGCGAGAGCTCGCGCACATTCCCCGGCCAGGGATAACTCCGCATCAGCTGGCGTGCCTCGGCGCTGATCCGCCGCACATCCTTTCCGTACTTGGCGCTGAACCGCTTGAGGTAGTGCTCGGCCAGGATCAGGACGTCCTCGCCCCGCTCGCGCAGCGGGGGCAGCCGCAGCGGGATCACCGCCAGCCGGAAGAAGAGGTCCCGCCGGAACCGGTCCCGCTCCACCTCTCGCTCCAGGTCGCGATTGGTGGCCGAGAGAATCCGGACGTCGATCTTCCGGTCGCGCACTCCGCCGACCCGTCGCACCACCCGATCCTCGATCGCGCGGAGCAGCTTGCCCTGCAGGGCCAGCTCCAGGTCGCCGATCTCGTCCAGGAAGATGAACCCCCCCTCGGCCGCCTCGAACAGCCCGAGCTTCGACTCCTTGGCGTCGGTGAAGGCGCCCCGCTCATGGCCGAACAGTTCGGCCTCCATGAGCGAGGCGGGCAGCGCGGTGCAGTTGACGTCGATGAACGGCTGGCTGCTCCGCGCGCCCGAGAGGTGGATCGTCCGGGCGACGAGGCCCTTGCCGGTACCGGTTTCGCCGGTGATCAGGACCGGCGGGGTTTCGTCCAGCGCGGCGATCTGGCGGGCCTGCTCCAGCAGCGCCTTCATCACGGGCGATTCGCCCACCACGTCGGCGAAGGGGAGGTCGCGGCTCGACTCCCGTTTCCGGTAGTACGAGAGCTCCTGGCGGAGGAGCGAATTCTCGCGGGCCCGGTCGGCGAGGAGCTTGAGCTCCTCCAGGTCGATGGGCTTCTTGACGTAGTCGAAGGCGCCGAGCTTCACCGCTTCCACCGCCCCTTCGATCGAGCCATGCGCCGTCATCACCACGATCGAGATCGCCGGATCGAACTCCCGGATCTTCTTGAGCAGCTCGATGCCGTTCATGCCCGGAAGGCGTACGTCGGTAATCACCACGTCGGGCCGGAGGGTGCCCAACAGGGCCAGCGCCGACTCGGCGTCGTGCGCGACCTCGGTCTCGTAGCCGTTTTCCGCGAGGTAGGCCTTGATCGCGCGGGCAAGCGTCCGCTCGTCGTCGACGACCAGGACGGTGGAGGTGGTCATGCGGGCAAACTAAGCCGGGCCCGACGGGGCTGCACCTCCCGCCTGGCGCGGGAGCCAGAGCCGGGCGGTGGTGCCGACGCCGACTGCGCTCTCCAGCTCCAGCCGGCCGCCGTGCTGCTCCACGAACCGGCGGGCGGTGGCGAGGCCGAGGCCGGTGCCTTCGGGGCGGGTGGTGAAGAAGGGCTGGCCCACCTCGCGCAGGGTCTCGGGGGGAATCCCCCTCCCGGTGTCGGTGATGGCCACCTCCACCCCCGGCCGGCCGTCGTGCGGACGCACCGTGCCCACGATGCGAAGGTCGCCGCCCTCCGGCATCGCATCGAGCGCGTTCCCGATCAGCTCGAGTAGCGCCTGCTCCAGCCTCATCGGGTCGACCGGTACGTCGGGGAGGTCGGGAGCGAACGCGGTGGTCAAGGTCACGCCCTGCTGCCGCATCCGGTCGGTGACCGCCGGCAGCACGGCCCCCAGGAGCGGCTCCAGCTGCTCGGGTGCGGGGCGGAACGGCGCGGGGCGGGAAAACGTGAGCAGATGGTTGATCCGCCGATCGAGCCGGTCCACTTCCTCGATGATCGCCTGCAGCTGCTCGCCCGCCGCCGGCGAATTGGGATGCCGTAGCACCAGCTGGGCCGAGGCCCGGAGACTCGCGAGGGGATTGCGGAGGCCGTGGGCCACGCCGGCGGCCATCTCGCCGAGGGACGCCAGCTTCTCCGATTGCACCAGCTGGGACTGCGTCGTCTCCAGTTGGGCCACCTTGGCACCGAGCTCCCGGTTGAGCCGGACCATCTCGGCGCGGGATTCCCGGAGCCGATCGGTCATCCCGGCGAACGCCCGGGCCAGGTCTCCGATCTCGTCCCGCGCCGAGGCCCGGACCGGATGATCGAGGTCGCCACCGCCCACCACCGCCATGGCGCCCCGGAGCTCGTTGATGGGGCGCACCAGGCTCCGGGCCATCAGCCAGGCGGCGGTGACACCCAGTACCAGCGTGGCGATCAGGATCCCGACCAGGATCCGTCGCTCGGTCGCGACGATGGCCTCCACCCGTCCGAACGCCGCCTGGACGCTGGTCTCCCGCTGCTGGCGGTAGATCTGTCGATTGAGCGCGGTGAGGGCGGGCTGAATCCGGTTGCGGAGCTCGGTCACCGCCAGGGCGTAGGCCCGGGGCCGGCGGCCTTCATCGACCATGCGGAAGACGCTGTCGCCCAGTCGCTCGAATTCCCCCTGGATGGCGAGCACCGCCTGGGCCACCGGCTCCTGGCCGGGCGGCAGTTCCGCCTTCCACCGCTCGTACCAGAAATGCACCACCTGGCCGGTCAGGTCGAAGTCCTTCCGGGCGGTGGAATCGAGCCCGGTGAGGGCCCGCCACACCACCTCGCTCTGGTTGAACATCGCCGTTTCGAGCTCGGCGTAGGTGCGGTTGCGACCGAGACTGGTACCGAGGGCTTCGAGGGCGCGCTGTTCGAGGGCGTTGCTGCGAATGGCCTCGGCGCCGACCAGCAGGGCGGGGAGCACCATGCCGGAGACGCCGAGGAGGAGTTTGCGCTGGAAGGTCATGACCGCCGGCCGTGGGCCATTGGCCGTCGGCTCATTCCGTAGGGTGGCCGGGGACACCTGTCAGTCCCCGGCGTGCGATCACCGCCGACAGCCGGGGGACAAGGGCCAACGGCCCCTACTGACACTCCGGGGCCTTGTAGCGGTGCTCCCGCCAGGTCACCTCACCCGCCACCTTGGGGATCCGGGCCATTTCGAACGGATAGGCGGTCTGCCGGGTGTCCTGACAGCCGATGGTATAACGCACCACGATGACGGTCAGGTCCTTCCGGGTGCCGACGGAGTCGATGTGGACCGCGTCGCCGGGCTTGAGCCGGCCGGCGGCGGCCAGGGCGACCGCTTCCTTGCTGAAGTCCACCGCCGGCCGGGCGGGGCGGGCGTTGGCCGGGCGGCGGCTCACAGCCCGATCCCAGAACTCCTTCCACTCCAGCGTGTCACGGATCACCTTGAGCAGGGAGTCGGTGAAGACCGGGGCGTTGTCGGCGAGGAGGAATGCGTCGTCGTCCACGACCCGCATTTCCGCCAGCAGGGATGGGGCGGGCCGCGGCTGCTCCGGTGCCTTGCCCTTGTGGCAGGCGGCCAGCGCCAGCAGGGAGAGCCCGGCCAGTCCGCACAGGGAGAGTTTCATGACGGCTCCGAGTGTTGTTGAAAGTGGGGGGATTATTGAGCGGCGATCGTCCCGACGCAACTGATGCCGCGCAGCCACTCCGATTGCAGCACCGGCTGGGAGATCTCGTTGAACGTGATTTCGAACGGTACCGCGTAGTTCTGTCCCTCGTGCGGGAAGCTCCATTCCGCCGAGAAACGGTTGCCCAACTGCTTCCAGTTCCGGGCCTCGGCGAACAATTGGAACAGCGCGAAGGTCCCGCTCTTGGGCCGCTCCTGGCCGTTGCCCCGCAGCATCACCTCGAGCTTCGCGAGTTGTGCCTCTTCGCCCACCCAGGTGAACGGCTTGTCGCCGGTGCGCGTGGCGGAGTAGATCTGGGTGGTGCCGTCCACCGTGAGCCTCACCTGCGTCACGTCGTTGTTGGTGATGGCCCGGAAGCTGAAGCCCAGCCGGGGTACCTGCTTGGCCCCCTCGGGGTAGAGCGCGCGGGAGAGCTGCGAGGCGCGGTTGAAGAACTGGAGGAACCGCTGGTTGACCTTGACGCTGGCGCCCGGGGTAGGGGCGTAGGTCGTGCCGGTGTTGGAGATGATCCGGGTGAGCGACGAGTTGTAGAGATTCCAGAGGGAGCCGTCCGGGCGGCCGAAGAAGGCGGTCAGCTCGTCCAGGGTGGCGGGCGGGGCGTTGGGACTCACCGGGCCCCTGGTCAGCACCTTCGCGAAGGCGCAGAAATCGGCACCGGCCTTGTTGAGCCCCGCCACGCCCACGTTGCCGAGCATCGCGTCGATGGAGGAGAAGCCCGCGTTGAGCAGCCGCGTGATGTCGGGTCCGACGCCGTTGGCGCCGCTGGCGAAGTTGATCTGCATGCCCAGGGCGGCGTTCTTGGCGTCGGCCACCAGGCCCTTGGCCTTCTGGGCCGGCCCCTCGCGATCGTTCGGTCCGGCGGCGGCGACCTCCTCGAGCGCGGTGCCGAGCGACTGCACCGCCTTCATGTAGGGGGCGCTGGCGTCGCTGATCGTCTTGACCGAGTCGGGCGGTGAGACCGTCAGCGCCGGCTGGAAGATCGTGGCGGCGAAGATCGAGTCGACCGCGGTGTTGAGCGACACCGCGTTGATCAGCTGGATCAGCGGGGAGGGATTGCTCCCCAGCAGCTTGACCTTGCGGGCGGCGTCGGAGATGCCGCCGAACGAAGCGATGCGCGCCTCGCTCAGCACCTGGCGCCAGTGCCGGGCGTACTCCTCGCGATACTTGACCTTGATCTTGTTGACGATCTCGTACTGCTGGGTCTCGCTCAGCTTCTCCTGGCCCAGCACCCATTCCTCGCCCTGGAAGTACTGGGCCGGGTCCTTGAAGGCCTTACCCCACATGTACGTCCAGCCCGCTCGGGTGAAGGCGGCGGGGACGACGTGGGGGGCGGTCAGGACCTGGTTCCCCCAGCTCCGGTCGAAATCGAACGGCTTCGCGCCCGCCTTGGCCGCCCCGGCCTGCATGATCTGGTAGATCTGCTCCCCGTCCTTGAACTGGAGCAGCAGGGCCTGTGCCTTCCGGATCAGGTTACTGTCCGCCGGACTCGAGATGACGTTGTTCCCCCGAGCCAGTTCCTCCGCGAAATATCCGAACTGGGCCGCGGCCAGCCGCAGCTTCTCGTCGGTCTGGATGGTGTGGCCCTGCTTCCAGGCGTCGACCAGCACCGGTTCGAGAAACTCGGCGGTGCTCCTGTCCCGGTAGGCCGTGACGATCAGGTGCGCCTTGAGCTGGTTGTAGGTGTACTGGTAGTCGGTGCTGTCGCTGCGGTTGACCGGGAAGTTCCGCATGTTCTCGAGGATGCGGAAATAGGTCCGGGCGTACATCAGGCTGTCGAAGCGGGCGAAGTAGACCCGGTTCGACTGGCGGAAGAGAGAGTTGCCGCTGTAGAGCCCCCACTTGAGCCCGATCGGCGCGCCCTCGCGGTTCCAGGTGCCCAGCTGTTGGTTGATCAGCCGCAAGGTGTCCAGCCGGCGCAGCGTCTCCGCAGTCACGAGATCGTTGGTGGGCAGTGCGTCGGCCGAGACGTTGCGGATGGCGGCCTCGACCCGGTTCTTGAGGCGCCGGTTCCCCGCGAACGAGATGATCAGCATCAGGGTGTAGAAGATCGCCAGCCCTGCCGCGGTGGCGAGCAACACCCGGCGGAGCAGGTTGACCTTGGCGCCACCCGCGGTGGCCGCGAGGGCCACCCTATCCTTGAAGACCACGTCCTTGAAGAACCGGCCCAGGAACATCCACTGCGGCACCTTGCGGGACACCGACCCCACCGGCGCGGCCTGGGCCGGCAACACTCCGTACATCGAAGGCACGAAAGCCTGGGTGGCATCCATCGCGAGCTGGGCCTGGCGCTGCGGCGGCGCCGCCACCGCGCCCGCCTCTTCCACCACCACCGCACGGACACCGGTGAAGTAGAAGCCCCGGAGCACCGGGCTCACTTCCAGCTGGCTCGGTTTGCAGAGGTCCACCAGGAACTGAGTGGCCTGCGGCACCAGCTTGCGGAACTCGCGGGCGAACTCGTACGCGTTATACGCGATCGCCGGCTGAGTCTCGCGCGGCAGGTACTGAAGCCGGTGCGCCGCCAGCGACGCGGCCAGCCGCTGCATGGCGGCTCCGATTCGGCTGGCGGTGCGGTCGGCGTAGGTGCCTGCCGGCCCGCTGTCCCACGGCAGGGTGGCCCCCAGGACTTCCTTCGCCTCCTCGCTCGAGAAATTCCGCACGAAATCGGCGAAATAGGGGATCTTGTCGGCCTTAGTGAAGACCACGTAGACCGGCAGCCGGATGCCGAGCTTCTTGGACACCTCCAGCAGCCGGGAACGGAGTTCCCGGGCGTGGCTCACGACCTGCTCGCCGCCGCCGGGCCGGATCAGGTCTTCGGCGCTCAGAGTGACGATGGCCACCCGAGGCGCCTGCCGCCCGGAGCTGAGCACCGCGCTGGTCCGGCTCGGCTGGATGTAGCGGACCAGGCGCGAAAAGCGGCCCGCGTCGGACACCAGCCGGCCGCCGGCTTCGAGCAGGATGGTCTTGTTGCTGTACCAGAGGTTCACGCCCCGGGTGGCGACCACCGCGTCGCCCCGCTGGATCTCGCCGGTGAGGAGGTCGGGATCGAGCCCCGACCGGATCAGGATCGAGGTCTTGGCGCTGTCGGTGGGGCCGAGACAGAGGATCAGCGGCAGCTGCGAGAGCCGGGTCTTGTCGCTCAACTTGGCCGCGGCCAGCCGGTTGCGGGCGGCGGTAATGTCCTTGTCGATCTCGTCGACCGGACCGGCCTGGGGTCCCTCCTTGGCCTTCTGTTCCCGGAGGAAGTACCAGATCAGCGAGCTGATCGCCCCGACGCCAAGGATGATCAGGAAGGCGGCGACGGATTCCTTTTCCCGGCCCGAGAGGCCCAGGAACTTGAGCACCAGCCACACCACAAACAGGTAGATCAAGAGCCCGATGGCCCCGATCAGCCAGATCTTGAGGCGAGCTTTCACCATGGCGACGTCACGGGACCAGCGAGTTGGCGAGCGACGCGATGTCCGACACACCCGACCGGAGCACCAGCGTGAAGACGATGAGGAACAGGAGCGCCACGCAGGCGCTGATCCCCGCCCCCATCACCAGGCGGTGGAGCCAGGGATCCACCGTGACGGGCAGCGACTCGCCCGCCAGCGGCGCCCACTGCGGGCCGAGCGGCCCGTGGCCGCCGCGGATGCGATGAATCTTCTCGGCGGTCTGCCCCATGAAGGCGCGGAGCTCGCCGGTGTCCCCCAGGGTGTAGCGGCCCTTGAAGCCGAGCAGCATGCAGACCAGGTGCACCTCGAGGAGGTCGGCCAGGTCCTCCGAGTCGGGGCGGCCCAGCAGCTCCCGCAGATTCTGGAAGAAGACCTCGCCCCCCATGTGGCCGCCGAAGATCTCCTCCTGCAGCGGCTTGCGGGGCCAGTCGGCGAACATCGGTTGACTGGAGTTGAGGACCGACTCGTCGAGGAACACGGTGACGGCATAGATGGCGCGCTTCACCGAGCCCTGGTCGTACCCGGCCCGCCGGGACTGATCATCGGCGGTGGCGAGGAGCTGCTTGAGATGGGCCCGGAAGGACTCGGCGTCGGCGGCGGTCTGCCGGTTGGCGCGCAGCCGCACGATGGCCGTGATCGCTTCCTGGAGCACCAGGGCGAGGGTGCCGCGGCGCCGAGCAGGTTCGGCCTGGAGATCCGCCGCCGAGGCGGCTGGGCTGCTCATGGGTTCAGGGCCATGTCGTTTGGGACCCTGAACTTACTGCAAGCCGGAGGTGGGGGGAACCGGGGGTTACTGGCCCTGCAGGAGAATCCGGAGATCGACCTCCACATTCCGGAAGGCATCGGGGATGTAGATGCCGATTTCCCGGGTCTTCTGGATCGCCTCCCAGCAGGGGCCGGAGCGGCTCACCAGGAAGTACTGGGTGTCGACCCGGGGAGCGATCCCCGCCGGAGGCGAGGGGAGGTGCTCCAGGGTGAGCCCGGCGTATGCCTCCTTGACCAGCCGGAGGATGTGCTTCTGGGAGCAGATCTTCACCAGGGCCGGCGCCTTGGAGATGATCTCGCTCTCGCCCATGGCGGCGCGGATGCCCAGGATCCAGCGCGAAGGACTGAAGGCCCGCTGGTCGGGAATCGGCGCAGCGTAGAGGTAATCCGCCTGCCGGGCCAGCGGGATCGCCAGGTAGGACGACGGGAGAATCACCTCGAGGTGGGCCCGGATGTGGCGCTCGAGCGCCAGGAAGCAGTCGCCCAGCCGGTCGTGGTCGTACCCCGGCACTGTGCGGGGATGGGCATCGAGGGCAAAAGTGCAGAGTGCCCCGCCCAGGCGGGCCATCTCGACGTAGAGCCGCTCAGGGTGCGCCGCCCGGGTGTCGCGGTGGTACCGCAGGGGGCCCAGGCTGGCGTGAATGGTGTGCGCCAGCCAGAAGCTCGCGACCTCATGGGTCGCATACTCCGCCACGCCCTTGCGGTCGGCCTTCCGGTCCTGGAGCATCGAGTCGCTCTTCTGGTCCAGCATCTCCACCATCCGGGCCACCAGCGCCATCAGATGGGTGCTCGCTCCGATCTGAAGACACGGGGGCACGTAAGCCGGGTCGTACATGAAATTGCCGCTGCCGTCGCGCCGGATCCGCGCCAGCGGCATCGACACCACACCCTCGGGCAGCGGATCGAGAGCCAGGCGGAAGTTCTTCCGGCCCAGGCTCACTTCCTGCTCGTCGCGGCCGGTGGTCTCGTCCCGGATGAAGGTGGTCTCCGCCACGAACCGCCGGTTCGGCCCGTCGAGATCGCCGTCCACCGCGCAGTTGGGCTGGCCCGGGCGGAAGGGTGGAATGATGAGATGAACCAGATGGCTGTCGGCCGTCGGGGAGAAGAGCTCCCGCATCTCCAGCGGCGCCGGCGCGGGGTCCCCCTCCGGGATATGGAATGCCAGGCCATCGGGCAGGACTCCGCGGGCGTGAACCACCGAGACCGTTCCGTTGCGGAGCGCCTCAGCGTCCAGCTCCAGCCCCGCGTACCCGTAGGGACGGTAGAACAGATGGTCCAGCGCGAACCTAAGGGAGTCCTCGAAGTACTTCCCCTGCAGCTGGAAGTGGTGCTGGGCGAGGTGCATCCCCTCCTGCCAGACTACCCGCGTGAGCGCGGTCATGCAGCCTCGATTCGGGGGTGCAAGCGGATGAAGGAATGCGATTTGCCGGGGGCAACGCTCATGGCTAGTATCATCTTAGCACCCTTTGTTCCGGGCAATCAACCGGTCACACCGATTCACTGAATGACTTTTGGCCGCGATGACACCTGAGGAACTCACCGCCCGGTACGGCCTGCTCAAGCAGCTCACGAGCGGACCCGTCCGTTCGGTGCTGGCTATGCGGTCAGCCACGAAGGCCATCGTGATGCTGCACCACTTCGAGGGCCCCCCGGACGACCCCAGCTACGACCTGTTGGCCCTGATCGACTACCTCCCGGCTGAAAAGAAGCAGCGGATCGTGGAGCGGCTGGACGTCAACGGCAAGACCGTCGTGGTGACGAAGATGCTGCACAACTTCGTCAGCCTCGAGGCCTGGTTGATGGACATGGGGACCCCCGAAACCCCGCCTCTGCCGCCGTCGCACCGTCCGGGTCAGACGCCGGCTCCCGCGCCTCCCGGCGCCGGTGCCCCCCCGGCCGCTCCCCCCGTGGGCTCCAACGATGCGACGGTGGTGCTCTCGCCCAAGCTCCCGGCCCGCCCGGCCCCGCCATCGCCCCCTCGGGTGCCGGCCAGTCCGGCCAGCGGCATCGCGGCGCCCTTCACCGATCCAGTGGTTTCGCAGGGGCCTCCGGCGGCACCGCCGGCGCCGACCCAGCGTCCGGCTCCGCCGCCGGTGACACCGCTCAAGCAGGGCGAGTTCACCGCGATGTTCGGCGCGCCGGCCCCGCCGGGTCCCGCGACCCCTCCGCCGCCGGCTCCCGCGGCGTCGGCGCCCCCTGCGCCAACGCCGGCGGCCCCGCCCCCGGCGGCTCCGCCTCCCACGCCACCACCAGCGGAGGCCGAGGCACCCGGCGATTTCACGGCGCTCTTCATGGCCCCCAAGGCCCCGGCGCGGCCCCCCGCGGCGCCCGCACCACCGCCGGCACCCCCTCCACCGGCGGTCCCCGCCCCGCCGGTCGCCCAGGGCGAGCCCGGCGACTTCACCTCACTATTCCAGGCGCCGAGCGTCCCACGAAGGGACCCAGTGCCGGATCCATCGTCCGCGGTCACCCCGCCGGCGGTGCCGGCCACTCCCGCTCCGGGGCCCAAGCCGCCGCCGATCTTCACACCGCCGGCCTTCGAATCGCCGGTGACCCAAAAGGCCCCGGCGGCTCCGGCCGAGCCGGTGGTGCCGCCCACTACCATATCACCGGCGACCCCGCCCCCGGTGGTACCGCCGCGGACGCCACCCGCCGCCGGCCCGGTCTTCACACCTCCGGCGTTCTCGTCCCCGGTGGTGCCAGCTCGGGTCGAGGGGCCGCCGGCCGACCTGACACCGGTGGTGACGCCGCCCCTTCCGCCAATGCCGCCGGTACCCCCTAGGGCGCCGGCCCGGCCGGCGGCCCCGCAGCCCTCCCCCCCTCCCCGGGGGCCCAAGCCCCGGGGCGAGGAGCCGCTGAGCGCCACCGGGAGCTTCAGCGCACCGCCGCCCACGCCGGTCTCCGATCCTTTCCGGTCGTCACCGCCAGCCCCGGCACCCCCGGCGCCGCCCTCAGGTGGGCCGAGCGATTTCACCCAGCTCTTCTCCGGGGCCACGCCGCCACCCCGGAACGCACCGCGTCCGATGGAGCCGCCGCCCCCGGAGCCGGGAAATTTCACCCAACTCTTCACGCCCAAGTACAATGAGCCGCCGCCCGATGATCTGTCGCGCCGGCTCAACCGGGGGATCGAGCCCACACCCGGCATGGGTGGCGCCACCGGCACATCCATGCCGGCGCAACGTCCCCCCGCTCCGGGGCCGGCCCAGCGCTCTCCGGAGCCGGGCGACTTCACCCGGATGTTCTCCGCGCCCAAATCGGCCAATCCCACAGCCGGTGACGGCGACTACACTGACAGTCTCTACCAGCGCCCCGCGGACGGTGGGACCGCTCTGCCGCCCTCTGGCAGCGGTTCGGCCGCGCCACCGCCTCCCGGCGGCAGCGAGTATACCCGGGCGCTTAAGCGGGTGTCGATCAGCGACATGAAGCCCGAGGGAGGCAAGGCCGCCGCGGGCGCCAAGGCGCCCGCCGGGCGGGGTGGAGATGCGAAAGCCCCCGAGGGCGCGGGGGCCATGGACGAAGATGGCGAGCGGAAGCCAAACTACCTCCCCATCATTCTGATCGTCGTGGGGCTGATCGTCGTGCTGGTGATCGTGGTGGTGGTCTTCAGCAGCCTCTCGGGTCTCTGAGCCCGGGCCCGCGACCCGCTACCGCTCGCTCTGCGGCAGGACGATCACCAGCTCCAGCTCCGGGGCGGGGAAGTCCTGGGGCACATAGGCGGCCAGGTTCCGGGCCAGCGCCATGGCCTCCCAATCGGGTCCCGACTTGCTGAGCTGGAAGTAGTGGTGCTTCACCTTCACCGGAATGGCGCTGGGCGGATTGGGGACGTGGGTCAGGGCCACTCCCGGCAACGCCTGCTTGATCAACCGGTCGATTTTGTCGGCGGAACTCACCTTGACCAGCTGGGGCACCTTGCGGAGCAGGTCCGCCGGATTGAGCTCGGCGCTGAAGGCGAGGTAGAGCCCGGGCGCCTTGAAGTACTTGTCCTGGTCCACCGCGGTGGCATAGACCGAGGGCTGCACCTGGCGAAGCGGCAGCGACACACAGTTGGCGGGCACCACGGTCTCGAGCAGCGTGCGCACGATCTGGTCGAGGTTGGTGAAGCAGCCGGTGAGGTCGCTGTGGTCGTAGGTGGGCAGGTCGCGCGGGTGCACCGTGGTCGAGAACGTGGTGAGAGCGCCGGCCAGGGCCGAGATCCCCTCGAACAGCTGGGCTGGATGTCCCCGCCGGGTCTCGAACAGATGCCGCAGCAGCGGGGAGTGGGTGTTGATCGTGTAGAGCAGCCAGAAGCTGGCCACGTCGGAGATGCTGAACTCGGCCAGGCTCTGGTTCTTCTGGCGCCGGGTTCCGGAGAGAGCGGTGCTCTTGGCGGAGAGGATCTCGACCAGTCGCCGGGCGATGGCCAGGAGGTAGTCGCTCGCGCCGATGTCGAGCAGCGGCGGCACGAACTGGGAATCGAGCGTCATCTCGCCGGCGGCGCCCCGCCGCACCCGGGCCACCTTGATCACGGAGTGCCCCTCGAGGCTCTCGCCTTCGACCAACAGCCGCAGGTTCTTGCGGGCGACCTGGATCGGCTTCTCGGCGAGCCCGGTGTTCTCATCCCGGCGGAGCTGGACCTCGGCCAGGTAGCGGGTGTTGCGGTCCTTCTGAGCGGCCGACACGTTGGAGGCGGCGGGGCGGTGCTCAGGAACGGCCAGGAAGATGTCGAGTGAGGTCTGGTCCGGCTCCCAGACGGTGTCGAGCGGCTTGGGCGGCGGGGCCACGTCGGAGCCGGGGAAATCGAACAGCAGCCCGTCGGGAAAGCGCCCGGCGCCCCGGGTCAATGCCAACGCGCCGCCGGACAGGGCCTCCCGATTGACCTCGAGCTGGCTGAATCCCCAGGGGCAGAACGCCAGCGCGCCCAGCTGAAACTGCAGCTGGTCCTCGAGAAACCGATCCTGCGTTTGAAGGTGCTGCGGGGTGAGGAGCGCGCCCTTGGTCCAGAGGACCGGTTGCATTTGACGCATGAGGGGTATTCTAGTGTGGCTCCAGGCCGTTGGCCATTGGCCGTTGGCCTTTGGCCGCGATCGGCGAGATTGGCGACGACGCACTCATTCGCCCCATTGGTTGCAGCGAACGGCCAACGGCGAACCGCCAATGGCCCTTTCCCACTTCCGCCATGCACGAGTATCACCTCGACATCAACGCCGGCCGCGATCCCATGCCGGCCGTGCCGCTCGACGACACGCCGTTCCGAATCGCGATCGTCGGCGACTTCACCGGTCGGGCCAGCCGGGGCAGTGGTGCCAACGAGGGTGGCCCGGCAGTGGCCCGGCGGCCCGCCTGGCCGGTCGACCGGGACGACCTCGATGTCGTCCTGCGGGAGATGGGCCCCGCCCTCCATCTCGGGCTCGAAGCCGGCAGCCCGCCGCTTGCCATCCGGTTCCAGTCGCTCGAGGACTTCCACCCTGACCGGCTCTACCAACGGCTCCCGCTGTTCCAGGCCCTCCGGGATCTGCGTCAACGGCTCTCCAATCCGGCAACGTTCAAGGCCGCAGCCGCCGAGTTGAGCGGGGCCGCGCCGCCGCCAGCTCGGCCGCCAGCGGCCGCGAGCCTGCTGGGCGACATCCTGGATGAGGCCTCCCCCACCGATGTCGAGGAGGTCCTGGCCGAGGCCGGGGGCGACCTCCACGGGTTCATCCAGCGAGTACTCAAGCCCCACCTGGTCCCCAGCCCCGATCCTCGGCAGGCCGAGTTGGTGAGTCAGGTCGAGGCCGCCGCCAGCGCAACCCTTCGTGCCATTCTCCATGCACCGGAATTTCAGGCGCTGGAGAGTCTCTGGCGCGGGGTCGAGCTGGTGGTCCGGCAGCTGGAGACCGGTCCAGACCTCAAGGTGTACCTGCTCGACGTGAGTGACCTGGAGCTGCGGAATCTGCTTCCCGCTGGAGGCGACCCGGGGGCGAGCCCGCTCTATGCCCTGCTGGCCCGGGATGCCAGGACCGCGCCCTGGGGAGTTCTCATCGGGGCCTATCGCTTCGGCGGGTCGGATGGAGATGTGGAGCGGCTGGCCCAGCTCGCCGCCATCGGGCAGGCGCTGGGGGCGCCCTGGATTGCCGCCGCGGCTCCGGAGCTCGCCGGGGTGGGGCCGGACGTGGGAGAGCTCTCCACCTGGAAGGCTCCTTCGGCGGCGTGGCAGGCCCTGCGGGGAACCGGGCTGGCCCGGTCCCTCGGCCTGGTACTGCCGGGCTTCCTGGCGCGGCTCCCTTACGGGAGGGGGCTCGAGGAATGCGAAGAGCTGGCGTTCGAGGAACTGCCGTCGGGGGCACCCGACCAGCTGGTAGTGGGAAATCCGGCGCTGGTGGTGGCGGTGGTGCTGGGGCGGAGCTTCAGCGAGAACCGCTGGTCGCTCATGCGGGGTCTCGAGCCGGAGGTTTCGGGACTCCCGGTGGGGACGGTCGGAAGGGGCCCGGAGGCCCGTGTGGTCGGCCCCGGGGAGGCGCCCCTCAGTGTGCGGGCGGCAGACGCGCTGATGGAACGGGGGTTCATGCCGCTCGCCCCTCTCAAGGACACCGACCGGGTGCGGGTGGTGCGGGTACAGTCCTGCGCGGCGCCCCTGGCGGCGCTGTCGGGCCGGTGGGGGTAGGCTCGGCAGAGGGGGGCGGCGACTTGCGCCCCGTCCGACCGCCTGACCGCCTGACCGCCTGACCGCCTGACCGCCCAGGTGAGAAGATTGTCGGGTCTGGTGCGTCTGACACGATATCCGGGTGAACTCCAGCTCTTGGGAGCGGTCCGGGGCCCTGGTGGATTCGCTGGTTTCCCGATGCAGGATCAAGTTTGACAATCACTTGGGCAGCCCGTAGGTTGATCATTCTCCTTCCGGTGAAGCACCTGAGGCGACTTCGAGAGCGGTCGCGGCTCCTACCTTTTAACTGAGGTCAGCGGTATGGCCAAGGAAAGCACGCAGAAGAAACTTGAGCGCGTACGCCCGCCGCGCGTGCAGATCAGCTACGATGTCGAGACGGGTGGCGCCATCGAGATGAAGGAACTGCCCTTCGTGATGGGCGTCCTCGGCGACTTCACCGGCCAGCCGGTCGAGCCGCTCGCCAAGCTCAAGGAGCGGAAGTTCGTCGACATCACGCTCGACAATTTCGACGAGGTGCTGGCCAGCATGAAGCCGCATCTGGCCCTGACGGTCGAGAACAAGCTGAGCGACGACCCCAATGCCGGGAAGCTGGCGGTCGACCTCAAGTTCGAGAGCCTGGACGATTTCTCGCCCGATGCCGTCGCCCGCCAGATCAAGCCGCTCAAGGAACTGCTGGAGCTCCGCACCAAGCTGGCCGACCTCCGGGGCGCGCTGGGCACCAACGAGAAGCTCGACTCGGTGCTGTCGGATACGCTGGGCGACGAAGAGAAGATGAAGAAGCTCAAGGCCGAGCTCGAGAGCGAAGGAGGCAGCAATGGCTGACGCCAAGGCGGAAGCGGCGGGGGCGGGAGCACAGAGTCAGGAACTCAGCCTGCTGGACAGCATCGTCGAGGAAGGGCGCGTCGGGAAGGACGCCGCCGCCAAGGCGCGGGGCAAGGACCTGATCAAGAGCTTCGTCGGGGAAGTGCTCGCCGGGTCGGTCACCGCGGGCAAGAACGTCGAGGTCATGATCAATGCCCGGATCGCCCAGATCGATCACCTGATCTCGCTGCAGCTCAACGAAGTCCTGCATCACCCCGATTTCCAGAAGCTAGAGGGGTCGTGGCGCGGACTGCGGTACCTGGTGGGGAATACCGAGACCAGCGAAAACCTCCGGATCAAGATCTTCAACGTCTCCAAGAAGGAACTGCTGCGCGACCTGCAGCGGGCCGCTGAATTCGACCAGAGCGCCCTCTTCAAGAAGGTCTACGAAGAGGAGTTCGGCGTCTTCGGTGGCGCGCCCTTCGGCGCCCTGCTCGGCGACTACGAGTTCGACAAGTCGGGCCAGGACATCGAGCTCCTGGAGAAGGTGGCGGAAGTGGCCGCGGCTGCCCATGCGCCGTTCCTTACCGCGGCCGGCGCCGACATGATGAGCCTGGACAGCTTCACCCAGCTGGACCAGCCACGCGACATGGCCAAGGTCTTCGACACGACCGAGTACGCCCGGTGGAAGACCTTCAGGAACAGCGACGACAGCCGGTACGTGGCCCTCACCTGCCCCCGGGTCCTCATGCGGGAGCCCTACGGCAGCGCCACCGTGCCGATCGAGAGCTTCAACTACGAGGAGCACGTCGACGGCACCGACCACTCCAAGTACCTCTGGGGCAACGCCGCCTGGGTGCTGGGCACCAAGGTCACCCAGGCCTTCGCCCGGACCGGCTGGTGCGCCACCATCCGGGGCGTGGAAAGCGGCGGCCTGGTGGAGGGTCTCCCGACCCACAACTTCCGGACCGAGTCGGGCGACACGGCCATGAAGTGCCCCACCGAGACCCCCATCACCGACCGACGGGAGAAGGAGCTGGCCGACCTCGGGTTCGTGCCCCTGGTCCACCAGAAGGGCAGCTCCAATGCCTGCTTCTTCTCGGTTCAGTCGGCCCAGAAGCCCAAGGTGTACAATACCGATGCGGCCACGGCCAACGCCCGGCTGTCGGCCCAGCTGCCCTATCTCTTCGCGGTCTCCCGCTTCGCCCACTACCTCAAGGCGATGATGCGCGACAAGATCGGCGGCTACTCCTCGAAGGAAGAGGTGCAGCGGTTCCTCAACAAGTGGATCATGAACTACGTCGTGGCCAACGACGACGCCGCCATCGCGGTCAAGGCCAAGCGCCCCCTCAAGGACGCCCGGGTCGAGGTGGTGGATGTGCCCGGCAAGCCGGGGGCCTACCGGGCTGTGGCCTTCCTCCGGCCCCATTTCCAGCTCGACGAGCTGACCATGTCCATGCGGTTGGTGGCCGAACTGCCCGCCCCGGCGAAGTAACGGGCGGGGCTGAGAATCTGGAGGCCCCGGTTGCGTTACTCTGGCGGGAGTCGATAGGCACCCAGGCGACGCGGTCCTGACCGCGGAAACTCAAGGAGGAGTACCATGGCTTTCGATGCATTCCTGCAGTTCGAGCCCAATGTTCCCGGTGAAGCGACCGCCAAGGGGTTCGAGGGCGCGATTGAGATCCTCTCGTTCAGCTTCGGCGCCAGCAACAGCATCAACCCGATCGGTGGCGGGTCAGGGTCGGGCAAGGCGCAGATGAGCGAGTTCAACGTCATGAAGAAGACCGACATCGCGAGCGCCACGTTCTTCCAGAACTGCTGCAAGGGCAAGCACTTCGACAAGGCGACCGTGTCGTTCCGCAAGGCCGGTGGTGAGCAGGTGGTGTACCTGACCTACGTGTTCGAGAAGGTGTTCGTCACCTCGATCCAGTGGTCGGGCAGCACCGGTGGTGACGACGTCCCGACCGAGAGCGCGTCCTTCGCGTTCAAGAAGGTCGAGATCACCTACAGCTCGCAGAGCGACGCCGGTGAGGCCGCTGGCCCGCAGGTCGCCATGTACGACGCGTCGACCGTCTCCTAAGCCCCGGAAGCGGTGAAAGCGCGAGCCCTCCTCGACGAGGGCCGACTGGGTGAAGCCATCGAGTCGCTGGGCGTCGAACTCCGGAGCAATCCGGGCGACGCCCAGCGCCGCGCTTTTCTGTTCGAGTTGCTCTGCTTCGCCGGCGAGTACGATCGGGCCGAGAAACACCTCGATATCCTGGCCGGCGCCGGCGAAAAGGCCGCCATGGGTGCCCTGGTCTACCGCAGTGCCCTCCATGCCGAACGGACCCGGCAGAAGATGTTCCTGGAGGGGAGCTACCCCAGGCATCACCAGCCGCTGCCGCCGGTGAGGGGAACCGTCAACGGGAGGCCCTTTACCAGCCTCACCGACGCCGATCCCCGGATCGGACCCCGCCTCGAGATCTTCGCCGCCGGCCAATACAGCTGGCTGCCCCTCGCCTCGGTGGCCTCGGTCCGGATCGGTCCGCCCCAGAAGCTCCGCGATCTGTTGTGGGCCCCCGCCAAGCTGCTGACGGCCGAGGGCTACCAGGGGCTGGATCTGGGGGAAGTCCTGCTGCCGGTCCTGACGCCGCGCTCGGGCGAGTCCGACGACCCCGCCGTGCGGCTCGGCCGGGCCACCGAATGGGTCCGCTGGGAAGATGGGGCCGAGGCCCCCCTGGGTCAGAAACTGCTCCTGGTCGACGGTGACGAGATGCCCATCCTCGAACTTCGCGAGTTGGTGATTACCCCAGTCCAGACCGCCGCCTGACGGGGGCAGCATGGCGTTGCGCGACGACCTGCTGAACCCGATTGCCGGGGCCAGCCCCGCTGGTGCCGACCTCCGGTACGATCCCCTCTACGACAAGATCAAGGAAGCCCGACGGGAGGAAGACGTCATTCCCTCCGGCGGCTACGATCGCCCTCGGAAGGTGGCCGACTGGCCGCTGGTCATCAAACTGGCCAGCGAGGCGATCGCCACCAAGAGCAAGGACCTCCAGCTCACCGCCTGGCTCACCGAGGCGCTGTTGCGCAAAGAGGGCTACGCCGGCCTCGCCGGGGGCCTGACCCTGGCTCGGGGGTTGATCTCTCAGTTCTGGGACGGGCTCTTCCCCGAGATCGAGGACGGCGATCTTGAGCTCCGCGCCACTCCACTCGACTGGATGGGCAGCCGCCTCGATTTCGTGATCAAGTCGGTGCCGATCAACAAGAGCGGCCACACTTTCTGGAGTCTCAAGGAAGCCCCGTCGATCCCGACCGAGAAGGACGCGGAAAAGGACAAGGAGAAGGCGGCCCAGCGGAAGAAGGCCCTGGAAGACGGCAAGATCTCGGCCGATATGTTCGACAAGGGCTTCGATGCCACGCCCAAGGTCTGGCTCCGCCAGCTGGCCGGCGATATCAGCGCGGCCTTGGCCGCGGTCGATGCCCTCGACGAGGTCTGCCAAGGCAAGTTCGGCGACAGCTCCCCCAGCTTCCGCGGACTCAAGGACAGCGTCACCGAGGTCCAGCACGTGGTGCAGCAGCTGATCGACCGGAAGCTGCTGACCGACCCCGACCCGGTGGCCGCCGCCCCGGTCGAGGCAGCCGCCGAGGCGGGCGGAGCGGGGGGAGGCGAAGCCGCGCCGAGTGGTCCGCTCGCGGCCGAGCCGGTCGACCGCAACGACGCCGCCGGCCGGATCCTCGGCGCCGCCCGCTACCTTCGGAAGACCGAGCCGACCAGCCCGGTCAGCTACCTGATGCTCCGGGCACTCCGCTGGGGGGAGCTCCGGGCCGAAGCACCCACGCCCGACCCGCGCCTCCTGGAGGCGCCCCCGGCCCACCTGCGGACCCAGCTCAAGACCCTTCTGCTGGACCAGGACTTTGCCCAACTGCTGGAGACCGCCGAGACGGTCATGGGATCCAAGGCCGGACGCGGCTGGCTCGACCTCCAGCGCTACGTCCTCAACGCCCTGGACGGTCTGGGCCCGGACTACGGCCAGGCGGCGCAGGCGATCCGCCGGGAACTCAGGGCCCTGCTGGCGGAGGTCCCCACCCTGCCGGAGATGACGCTCATGGATGACCTCCCCACCGCCGGGCCGGCTACGGTGCAGTGGCTCACGGCGGAGGGGTTGCTCGGCGGAGACGGGGATGTGAGCGTGGCGGCATCGCCCTCGCCGGCCGCCGCCACCGGCGGCGGGGAAGCCCGCGACCAGATGCTGGAACGGGCCCTGGCCGAAGTGCGGGCGGGGCACGCCCCCAAGGCGATCGACCGGATCAAGCGGGCGCTGGACCGGGAGAACAACGAGCGGGGCCGGTTCATCCGCCAGACTCAGCTGGCCCACGTAATGCTCGAGGCGGGCCTCGACGCGGTGGCCACACCGATCCTCAAGCAGCTGCTCGCCAAGATCGATGAGGCCAAGCTGGAGAACTGGGAGGCGGGACCGCTGGTCGCCGAACCGATGGTGCTGCTCTACCGGAGCTACACCAAGGCCAACGCCGAGGCCAAGGTGCGGCAGGATCTCTATCTCAGGATCTGCAAACTCGATCCGGTGCAGGCCCTCACCCTGGGGACCGTGCAGCCGGCGGCCAAGGCGGCCAGTGGCGAAGGGTGATTTCGACCTCCTGGTCGAGGGCACGGTCCTCGACCGCCTGATCGACCGCGACCCCGGCGCCTCGGGGGACCGGCCGATCGGCCGGCCCGACTCGATTCGCGAATACAAGCTGGGACTGCAGCGCGATCTGGAATGGCTCCTCAATGCCCGCCGAAGCGAGGATCCCGACGCCGAACGATTTCCGGAGCTGGCCCGGTCGGTCTACCACTTCGGGCTGCCGGACCTGACGTCCCTCAGCCGCGACTCGGGGGACAGCCTCGCCAAACTGGTGACGTTCGTGGAACAGGCACTGGCCCAGTTCGAGCCCCGACTGGCCAACATCAAGGTGAGCGTCGTGCCGCTGGAGGACAACCCGCTGGCGGATGTG
This sequence comes from uncultured Gemmatimonadaceae bacterium, assembly GCA_964642475.1. Taxonomy (GTDB): domain Bacteria; phylum Gemmatimonadota; class Gemmatimonadetes; order Gemmatimonadales; family GWC2-71-9; genus JADJOM01. The sequence goes on from CAZXRC010000003.1 coordinate 130,706, forward strand.
CGGCTGCAGGTGGAGGCGGTGCTCCGGCTTGAGCCAAGTCCCGAGCGGATCACGTTCGACACGGTGATGCACAAGGCCAACGGCGATATCGAGGTCCCGGGCATACGCGATGCGTGACGACCTGCTCTATCACTACGAGCGCGAGCTGACCTACCTCCGCCGCCTGGGGGCCGAGTTCGGGAAGAAGTACCCCAAGGTGGCGGCCCGGCTGCAGCTCGAGCCGGGGAAGTGCGAGGACCCCCACGTCGAGCGGCTGCTCGAGGGCTTCGCCTTTCTGGCGGCCCGGGTACAGCTCCGGCTGGACGACGACTTCTCCGAGGTGAGCGAGGCGCTGCTCGGCGTGGTCAACCCGAATTACGTCCGGCCGGTACCGTCGATGTCCATCGCCCAGTTCGACCTGAATCCCCAGAGCAAGATCCCCACCGGTTTCCCGATGGCGCGGGGAACCGCGATCCACTCCCGTGCGATCGGCGGAGTGCCGTGCAAGTTCCGCACCTGCTACGACACCACGCTCTGGCCGGTGAGCGTGGCCGACGCCCAATGGACCACCCCCGACCGGCTCAAGCCGGCGGTGAAGTCGGCCGAGGCCAGTGCCGCCCTCCGCATCGAGCTGCGAGGGTTCCCCGATGTGACCTTCGACAAGCTGGAGCTCAACACCCTCCGCTTCTATCTCAGCGGCGAGACCAACCTGGTCTCGACACTCTATGAAGTGATGGGGAACAACTGCGTTCAGGTCCTGGTGCGTGACCCCAGCGCCGGCACCCGGCGCCGGCCCATCGCGCTGCCGGCCTCGATGCTCCAGCCGGTGGGCTTCGGGCCTGACGAGATGGTGCTGCCGGTTTCGCGCCGCTCCTTCGCCGCCTATGGTCTCCTGCAGGAGTATTTCACCTTTCCCGAGAAGTTCATGTTCTTCGACCTCTCGGGCTTCGACCAGGTGCGGGCGGCGGGCTTCGGGGGTGTGGCGGAGATCGTCCTTCTCATCAGCCAGTTCGAGAAAGGCGAGCGACGCCAGCTGCTGGAGACCTCGGTCAACGCCGGCACGTTCCGGGTGGGCTGCACCCCGGTGGTCAACCTCTTCCCGCAGACGTCCGAGCCGGTCGCGCTTACCCACGAGCGACACGAGTACCTGATCGTGCCCGATGCCCGGCGCCGGAGCTCCACCGAGATCTTCTCGGTGGACGAGGTCCTGGGCAGCTCGGCCAGCGGGGGCGCGACCCTCAAGTTCGAGCCGCTCTTCTCCTACCGGCACGCCCACGGCGCGGGCCAGGAGCTCTTCTGGAACGCGGTGCGACGGCCCAGCGGCTGGCGCCTCGATGCCGGCTCCGACGTCTTCATCTCCTTCGCCGATCTGGAGGGACGGACCCAGCAGCCGGGGCTGCCGGCGGTGACCTGCAAGCTGACCTGCTTCAACGCCGATCTTCCATCCCGCCTGCCGTTCAGCGGGGACGACGGCGACTTCGAGCTTCCCAGCGGCGGGCCGGTCAAGAAGATCACCGCGCTGGTCAAGCCCACGTCGGTGATCCAGCCGCCGCTCGGCAAGCCGCAACTCTGGCGCCTGGTCTCGATGTTCGCGCTCAAGTACATGTCCCTGCTGGAGAGCGGGACCGAAGGCCTGCAGGAGCTGCTGCGGCTGTTCAACTCCGGCGACAGCGTGGTGGGTGAGCGCCAGATCCAGGGCATCCAGGGGGTCAAGGGGAGTCCCTGCTTCTCCCGGGTCACGACCGATCACGGGATCGCCTTCGCCCGGGGTCACCGGGTGGAGATCGATTTCGACGAGGAGCAGTTCGCCGGCGGCGGGCTCTTCCTCTTTGCCAGTGTGCTGGAGCGGTTCCTGGGGCTCTACGCCTCGCTCAACAGTTTCTCCCAGCTGGTGGTCCGGAGCCAGCAGCGCAAGCTGCCGATCCGCGAATGGGCGCCGAGGGCCGGATGGACACCGCTGATCTAGAGGAACTGACTCCGGTCGAGCGTCTGGGCAAGGACCCGACCTCGTTCGGGTTCTTCCAGGCGATCCGGCTGCTGGAGCGGGAATACCCCGACCGGACCCCGGTCGGGCGCTTCGCCGATCCGGCGGCCGAGGTGGCGCGCTTCGCGGTGCACCCCTCGCTGGCGTTTCCGGCGAGCGAGATCCAGGCAATCGATACCGACGAGGATGGTCCCGCCCGGCTGACGCTCAACTTCATGGGGCTCACCGGGCCGCAGGGGGTGCTGCCGCATCGCTACACCATGATGGTGATCGAGCGGATGCGGGCCCGCGACCCGACGCTGCGCGATTTTCTCGATCTCTTCCATCATCGGCTGATCTCGCTCTTCTACGCCGCGTGGGAGAAGCACCACTTCGTCGTCGCCCACGAGCGCGACCAGAAGGACCAGCTGGGCCGACACCTGGCCGACCTGATCGGCCTCATCGGCGAGGAGAAGCCGGCCGAGTTGCGGGTGATCCGGCGGGAGGCGCTGCTCTACTACGCCGGCCTGCTCATGTCCCGGCAGCGATCGGCCCTGGCCCTGGAGCAGCTGCTGGAGGACTTCTTCGGGCTGCCGGTCTCGGTGGAGCAGTTCGTCGGCGCCTGGTACCCGCTGGAGGAGAGGGTCCGCACCTACATCGACGATGAGCCGCCGCCGGGAACGGCCCCGTTGGGGCTCGGCAGCGTCGTCGGTGACGAGTTATGGGACCAACAGGCCCGGGTCCGGCTCCGTTTCGGCCCACTCACCCGTAAGCAGTTCGACGCCTTCCTGCCCCGGGGATCGGCCTACAAGGCCCTCAAGGAGCTGACCCGGGCCTACGGCGGCGATGGCATGGACTTCGAAGTGCAGCTCACCCTCCGGCGGGAGGACGTTGCCCCGACGGTGCTGGGCGATGGGCAGGAACTCCGGCTGGGTCAGGGCACCTGGCTCAAGACCCGGCCGCTCGACCGCGATCCCGACGATACCATTCTCACCCTGCAGTGACGAAGGAACGGCCGCGATGAACGTCAATCTCAAGTCCCTGGTTGGGAAGCTGAACCCGGAGACCCGGGGCGCGCTCGAAGCGGCGGCGGGTCTGTGCCTGTCCCGCACCCACTACGATGTCGAGATCGAGCACTACCTGATGAAGATCCTGGATCGCATGGACGGCGATGCGGCCTCGATCCTCAAGCACTTCGGGGTGGACCGCTCGCGTCTGGCCAGCGACCTCACCCGCAGCCTCGACAAGCTCAAGACCGGCAATGCCCGCAACCCGACCATCTCGCCCAGCCTGGTGAAGATGTTCAGCGAAGCGTGGCTCCTGGCCTCCGTCGACCTGGGCGACACCCAGGTCCGGACCGGTCACACGCTCCTGGCACTGGTGGGGAACGAGGAGCTGGCCCGGATGGCCGGCGATATGAGCAAGGAGTTCGCCAAGATCCAGCCGGAGGCGCTGCGCAAGGACTTCGAGTCCGCCGTGGCGAGCTCGACCGAAATGACCGGCGCCCCGTCGGGGGAGAGCGGGGGCGGCGAGCCCGGTGCCGCGAAGAAGCCGGGGGGCAAGACCCCCAACCTGGACGCCTACACCGTGGACCTGACCCAGCGGGCCAAGGACGGCAAAGTCGACCCGGTGCTGGGCCGCGACTTCGAAGTGCGCCAGGTGGTCGACGTGCTCACCCGGCGCCGGCAGAACAACCCGATCCTGGTGGGCGAGGCGGGCGTCGGCAAGACGGCGGTGGTGGAGGGATTCGCTCACCGGATCGTGACGGGGGACGTGCCGCCGCCGCTCAGGAACGTGGTGCTCAAGAGTCTGGACCTGGCGCTGCTGCAGGCCGGGGCCGGGGTGAAGGGCGAGTTCGAGAACCGACTCAAGGGGCTGATCGAGGAAGTGAAGAACTCGGTGATCCCGATCATCCTCTTCATCGACGAGGCCCACACCATGATCGGCGCGGGTGGCGCGGCGGGGCAGAACGACGCGGCCAACCTGCTCAAGCCGGCGCTGGCCCGGGGCGAGCTCCGTACCATCGCCGCCACCACCTGGTCGGAGTACAAGAAGTACTTCGAGAAGGACCCGGCGCTGGCCCGCCGGTTCCAGCTGGTGAAGGTGGAGGAGCCCAGCGAGGAGGTCTGCAAGCTGATGCTTCGGGCCGGCGTGGGCGCCCTGGAGAAGCACCACAGCGTCCGGATCCTCGACGACGGCCTGGAGGCCGCCGTGAAGCTCTCCCACCGCTACATCCCCGATCGCCAGCTGCCGGACAAGGCAGTGAGCGTGCTCGATACCGCGTGCGCCCGCCTGGCGCTGGGGCAGAACACCACCCCGCCGGCCATCGAGGACGCCATGCGGCTGCTCGACGACCTGGCGATCCAGGCGCGGGTGCTGGAGCGGGAGGCCACGGTCGGCGCCGATCACACCGAGCGGCTCGAATCGATCGCCCGGCAGCGGGCCAAGACCGAGGAGACGCTCAAGGCGCTCAAGGAGCGGTGGGAGAAGGAGCGGGGGATTGTGGACCGCATCCGCAGCGCCCGGGAGCACCTGGAACAGGTCCTGACCAGCTCGGGTCCCGGCCGGCAGTCGAAGGTCGGGCGGAACCCGCTCGAGCTCAAGGACGAGCTGCAGAAACTGGAGAAGGAGCTGGAGCAGCTCCAGGGCGACCAGCCGCTGGTCCGGGTGTGCGTCGATGGGAGCCTGGTGGGCGAGGTCATCTCGGGGTGGACCGGGATTCCCACCGGCAAGATGGTCACCGACGAGATGAGCACCGCGCTCAACCTCGAGCAGCTGCTGGCCAAGCGGGTGATCGGGCAGGATCACGCCATGCAGTACATCAGCAAGCGGATCCGGACCAGCAAGGTGGGCATCACCGACCCGGAGAAGCCGATCGGCGTGTTCCTGCTGGTGGGGCCGAGCGGCGTGGGCAAGACCGAGACGGCCCTGGCCCTGGCCGACCTGCTCTACGGCGGCGAGCACAACCTGATCACCATCAACATGTCGGAGTTCCAGGAGGCCCACACCGTGTCGACCCTCAAGGGGTCTCCCCCGGGATACGTGGGCTATGGCGAGGGCGGCGTTCTCACCGAAGCGGTGCGGCGCAAGCCCTACTCGGTGGTGCTGCTCGACGAGATCGAGAAGGCCCACCCTGACGTGCTGGAGCTCTTCTTCCAGGTGTTCGACAAGGGCCGGATGGATGACGGCGAGGGGCGCTCGATCGATTTCAAGAACTGCATCATCGTGCTGACCACCAACTGCGGCACCGACACGCTGATGAAGCTCTGCGCCGATCCCGAGACCATGCCCGACGACCAGGGGCTGGCCAAGGCGCTCAAGCCGGAGATGGACAAGACTTTCAAGCCGGCGTTCCTGGGTCGCACGGTGATCATCCCCTACTTTCCGATCCGCGACCAGAACCTCAAGCAGATCATCCAGCTCAAGCTCCGGAAGATCCAGAAGCGCCTCTACCAGGTGCACCGGATCGAGCTGGTGGCCCAGCCCGAGATGATCGAAGAGGTGGCGCGCCGCTGCACCGAGGTGGAAAGCGGCGCCCGGAACGTCGACAACATCCTCTCCAACACGCTGCTCCCCGAGGTCAGCACCATGCTGCTCGGCGCCATGGTGGGGGGCGCCAAGCCGACGACCATCCGGGTGACCGTGGGCGAGGGCGGGGCGTTCGCCTATCAGCCTGAGGGCTCTCAGCCGGTCGGCGCCCGGGCGGGGTGAGAACCCGGGCGACCCGGCTGCGTAGCTCAGGGGAGGGGTCGGAGGGCCGGACGCTCCGCAGGGTGGGGCGCCCGGCCCCCGTGCCCTCGCACGGGCGGCGGCGGACGGTATCTTCTCCGTAACCGCGCGGTCACTCCGGCCCGGCACCATCCAGCATCACACTCAACGCGGGACCGACGCATGGCGATCTCCCAGGACAAGAGACTGCTCTCCATCTCCACCGCGGCCGGGCCGCAGGTCCTCCTCCTGGACCAGCTCGCGGTGACGGAGCAGATCTCGCGCCCCTTTCAGATCGACGTCACCATGATGGCCGAAATCGAGGCCGGCAGCCCCGACAAGGTGAAGCCCCGGGACCTGATCGGTACCCTGGCGACGATCACGGTGGGCCTGGCCGAGGGGACCCCGCGCTACTTCCACGGGATGATCTCCCGCTTCTCCGCCGGCGGGCGGGACCGGCAGTTCGCCCATTACAAGGCTACGATCGTGCCGGCGCTCACGCTGCTGCAGCTGGCGTCCAACTGCCGGATCTTCCAGAACATGTCGGCCAAGGAGGTGCTCGAGGAGGTGCTGGGCCATTACACCTCGCTCGCCACCGAGTATCATCTCAACAGGACCTATACCAAGCGCGACTACTGCACCCAGTTCCGCGAGACCGATTTCGCCTTCGTCTCCAGGCTGATGGAAGAAGAGGGGATCTTCTACTACTTCACCCACAGCCAGAATCGCCACGCTATGGTCATCGGCGACAACGCCCAGGCCTACGCCGCCTGCCCGGTCAACAGCGAGGTGGTGTTCGGTCCGAGCCGTCTCACCGCCGAGGAGGCGCTGCTCGATTCGTGGACTGCGCGGCACCAGATCTTCCCCGGCAGATGGACCATGCGGGACTACAGCTTCCAGCAGCCGGGGAACAGGCTCGAAGGCACCGCCCCCGCGGTGCAGCCGGTGGATGCGGCGAGGGCCCTCGAGCGCTACGAGTGGCCCGGCGGCAACGTGACCCTGTTCAATCAGCCGGACAAGCGGCTGGGGGAGATGCAGGGGGAGGCCGATGCCTTCGCCACCCTTCGGATGGAGCAGGAGGAGGTCGACTCCGAGGTCTTCGAGGGGGCGGGCAATGCCGCCGGTCTCACCACCGGGCACACGTTCGAGGTGAAGAGCCGGGGAGTGCAGTCCGTGAGCGGCAAGTACGTGCTCACGTCGGTGCATCACTCGGCGATGCAGAACCCCCCGTATCTCGCCGACCGGCCGGCGGGGGCCTACACCAACCGGTTCTCCTGCCTCAAGGACACGGTGGTGTATCGCCCCCCCCTCGGCACGCCCAAGCCGCTCATCCACGGGCTGCAGACCGCCAAGGTGGTCGATGAGAGCGACCCGGGCGACACCGAGGAGATCTGGCCGGACAAGTACGGCCGAGTGCGCTGCCGCTTCCCCTGGGACCGGGAGGGTAAGTCGGCCTGCTGGGTTCGGGTGACCCAACAGCGGGCCGGCAAGTCCTGGGGCTTTATCTGGATACCGCGGGTGGGGGACGAGGTCGTGATCTCCTACGTGGACGGCGACCCCGATCATCCGCTGATCGTGGGGTCCCTCTATAATTCCGACAACCCGGTGCCGTACGCGCTGCCGGACAACAAGACCCAGCACGGCATCAAGACGATGAGCTCCCCCAGAGGGGGCAGCGAGAACTACAACGAGTTCTTCATCGAGGACAAGAAGGGCGAGGAGCTGATCCGGCTCCACGCCGAGAAGGATCTGCACACCGAGGTCGAGAACGACGAGATCCGCAAGGTCGACCGCGACCGGACCACGACGATCAAGCGCCACGAGGCCAAGACGGTGGAAGAGGGCGACGAGACCCATACGGTCAAGGCCGGCAAGCGCACCACCACCATCCATGCCGACGAGGTCACCACCGTCGAGACCGGGAAGTGCTCGCTGGAGGTCCAGCAGGGCGATCACCTGATCACGGTCAAACAGGGCAAGCAGACCACCAAGGTGGAGATGGGGGATCAGATCAACGAAGTCGGGATGGGCAAGCAGACCAACACGGTGAAGATGGGGGACATCGTCACCGAGGCCAGTATGGGGAAGATCTCGACCAAGGCCAGCATGGGCGACATCACCACCGAGGCTTCGCTGGGGAACATCTCGATCAAGGCATCGCTGGGGAAGATCACCCTCGAGGCGCTGCAGGGGATCGAGCTCAAGGTGGGTCCCAGTACGGTGAAGATCGACATGAGTGGGGTTCAGATCTCCGGCCTGATGACCAAGGTCGAGGGCACCGTCCAGACCCAGGTGAAGGGTCTCATCACCCAGGTCACGGCCGACGCGATGCTCAAGGCGGGTGGTGCCATCACGATGATCGGGTAACCATGACTGCACCCCAGGCAAACCGGGCGGGGCCGAAGAAGCCGGCGGAGCTGGCCGAGATCGCCAAGCTCGGCAAGGACGCGACCGCGCTGCTGACGCCGGAGCTGTCCCACCGGGCGTTCGTGGCCAAGCTGGTCGAGAAAGAACAGTTCCAGGACGCGGTGCGCTACATCGCCCACGCGTTGCCCAGGCGGGAGGGGGTCTGGTGGGCCTGGGTCACCGCCAAGCGCGCGGCCGGCCCCGAACCCGAACCCAAGATCAAAGAATCGCTCGACGCGACCGAACGGTGGATTGCGCAACCCACCGATCCCAATCGGCGCATCGCTTTCGAGAAGGCGGAGAAGGCCGAGATCGGGACCCCGGCCGGCTGCAGCGGGGCGGCGGCGTTCTTCGCCGGCGACAGCCTGGCGCCGCCCAATCTCCAGGCCGTGCCGCCCGGCGAGTGGGATACCGCCAAGGCCATTGCCGGGGCGGTGATGATGGCGGTGGTGGAGAAGGAGCCGGAGAAGGCGAACGAGAAGTTCCAGGCCGCCATTCAGCAGGGCCTGGACGTGATCAACAAGATCAAACTCTGGCCTGACGCCTAGGCCGGAAGGACCGGATCGGATGCCTCAGCCAGCCGCTCGTGTCGGAGACATGCACGTCTGCCCTATGGTCACCCCCGGGGTTCCGCCGATTCCCCACGTGGGCGGGCCGGTGCTTCCGCCCGGCGGGATCACCGTGCTGATCGGCGGGATGCCGGCGGCGCGGGTGGGTGACATGTGTCTCTGTGTCGGCCCCCCGGATGTGATCGCGATGGGGGCGTTCACGGTGCTCATCAGCAACATGCCCGCGGCCCAGATGGGGAGCATGACCGCGCATGGCGGGAGTGTCGTGATGGGATGCCCCACGGTGATGGTGGGGTAACGGCGAGCGCCGAAGGTCCGAAGCCGCCATCCCGAGGGAGTGAAGCGACCGAGGGATCTACTCTGGGAGAGTAGATCCCTCGCCTCGCTCGGGATGACGACGCTCCGCGTCGTCAGTGCGCCGCGCCCCCGCCCCCCTGGGTCCGCCCGGTTCGGAACGCCAGCAGAAGCGGCAGCGCCAGCACGAAGGTCACCCCCATCACCAGGAACACCTTCTCGAACGCGATCACGCTTGCCTGCTGGTGGAGCCGGTAGTCGAGCAGGGCGTAGGCCTTGGTCCGCGCCGCCTCCCCGTTCCCCCCCAGCTGCTGCAGCCGGAGCGTGACCGCCGCCACCCAGTTGGCCGTCGCGGGCTGCGACAGATCGAGGTGAGCCCGGAGCGCCTCCCGGCTCTGTTCGGTGAACCGGCTCAACAGCGTCGCGGCCACCGCGATGCCGAAGCTTCCCCCAAGCTGTCGCGACAGGTTGAAGAGCCCGGTGCCCTGGGCCAGCTGTTGAGGCCGGAGGTCGGCCACCGCCACCTGGGTGAGCGGGACGAAGATGAGCCCCAGCCCGGTGCCCCGCAGGATCATCGGGACCACCGTGTCGCCCATCCCGATCTCCAGGGTGAAGTGATAGTGCATCCACATCGACCAGCAGAAGAGTCCCACCCCGGTCACGATCAGATAGCGGGCGTCCATCTTCCCGGTGATCCGCCCCGTCACCGCCATGGTGACGGCACTGGCCAGCGCGCCCGGCAGGATCACCTTCCCGGTGTCCCAGGCGGTGTAGCCGCGGAGGCTCTGCAGGAACACCGGCAGCGCGAAGACGCTGGCATAGAGCGCAAAGCCCAGGACCAGGCCGAAGACCACCCCCGAGGCCAGCTGCCGGTTCCGCAGGATCCGGAGATCCACCACCGGATGGCTGGTGGTGAGCTCGTGCCAGGTGAACGCCACCAGCGACACCGCGGCGACGATCGCCTCGATCCGGATCTCGGTGGCGTCGAACCAGCCCTTGCTCTCGCCCCGCTCCAGCATGATCTGCAGGGCCCCGATCCCGGCGATCAGGAGCAGCAGGCCGGCCCAGTCGACGTGGTCGTGCCGCTCGTTGGCATGGAACGGCTCCGGCACGAAGCGCCAGGTCATCATCGCCGCCAGAATGCCCAGCGGCAGGTTGATATAGAAGATCCAGGGCCAGGAGTAGTTGTCGGTGATCCACCCGCCCAGGGTGGGGCCCAGGGTGGGGCCCACCATGACCCCCATGCCGAAGATGGCCATCGCCTTGCCGCGTTCGTGCAGCGGGAAGACGTCGAACAGGATCGCCTGGGCGGTGGAGATGAGCGCGCCGCCGCCGATTCCCTGCAGCACTCGCGCGCCGACCAGCCCCTCGAGGGTGTGGGCGTTGCCGCAGAGGAGGGAGGCGACGGTAAAAAGGATGATCGAGCCGGTGTAGTAGTTCCGCCGCCCGAAGCGGTCGGAGAGCCAGCTGGTGAGCGGCAGAATGATGACGTTGGCCACGATGTACCCGGTGCTGACCCACGCGATCTCGTCCAGCGTGGCGCCCAGGTTTCCCATCATGTGCGGAATCGCCACGTTCACGATGCTGGTGTCCACCAGCTCCAGGACGCTGGCGGACACCACCGCGAACGCGATCAGGTAGCGGAAGCGGTACACCTCCTCCCGGGAAAGACGCGCCGGCCGGGCCGGCAGTGCCATCGTCGCCATGGAGCCTAACGCGTCGCGATGGTCACCACGACCGACATGCCGGGCCGGAGCGGATGCCGGTCATCGTCCCCCGCGTCCACCGCGATGCGCACCGGGACGCGCTGCACCACCTTGGTGAAATTGCCGGTGGCGTTGTCGGGCGGGAGCAGGGCGAAGCGCGCTCCCGTCGCCGGGCTGAGGCTCTGCACGTGGCCCCGGAAGGGCCGCCCGGGATAGGCGTCGACGGTGAACTCCACCGAGTCGCCCACCGCGATATCGGCCATGTCGGTTTCCTTGAGGTTGGCGGTGACCCAGGTGCCCTTGTCGGGGATGACCGACATCAGGGTCTGCCCCACCTGCACCAGCCCGCCACGCTCGACGCTCCGCCGGCCTACCACCCCGCTCACCGGCGCGGTAATCACGGTGTAGGAAAGCTGCAGCCTGGCGTTCGCCACCTGCGCTCGGGCGCCGGCCAGGCGGGCGGCGGCGCCGCTCACCGCCGCACCCGAGGCCTGCACCACGCTGCCGGCCGCGGCGGCCTGGCGCCTCGCGGCCTCGAGATTGGCCAGGGCCGCATCGTTCGCCGCCTGGGCCGCGTCGAGCTGCTGGGCCGGGACGATCTTCTGGGCCGCGAGTCCCCGGATTCGCTCCAGATCCGCCGCCGCCTTCCGGGCCGCGGCTTCCGCCGAGCTCACGCCCGCTTCCTGCGAGGCGGCCTGGGCCTGGCTGGCGGCCAGCTGGGCCACCGCCTGGCCACTGCGGCCCCGGCTTCCGCTCGCAGCCACTGCCGCGGCGAGGTCGGCCTCGGCCTGGTCCAGTCGGACCTTGAGGTCCCGATCGTCCAGGACCACCAGGGTGTCGCCGGCGCTCACATGCTGGTTCTCCTCGACCCGCACCTCGGCCACGAAGGCCTGGACCTTCGGCGCCACCGGGGTGATGTGACCGTCGACCTGGGCGTTGTCGGTCTCGACGTGGTGCTGGGCGAAGAGGAACTTGCGGATGCCCACGATGGCGAGGGTCAGCGCGACCACGCCCAGCGCAATGAGCGGGAGCGGACGGCGGCCCCGGGCCCCGACGGCCTGGGGTTCGGCGGCCGCCCCCGAGGGGCGAGACGGCTCGCGGCGGGCAGGCTCGAGGGTGGTGTTCGATGCGGTCATCGTCGGTCTCCTCTGCCGTCGTTACGGCGTCTGGTCGAGCACGCCCAGGGCACGGCGGACACTTACCCGCGCCACGGCGGCATTCACTCGGGCCTGGATGAGTCCGTCGCGCGCGGCGACGAGCCCCCCCTGCGCATTGGTCGTCTCCACACTGCCGGCCACCCCGGCCACAAACCGCTCCCGCGCCTGGGACAACTCCAGTTCGGCCAGCCGGAGCCGGTCGCTCGCCAGCGCCACCTGCTGATCGGCCGAGGCCAGGTCCAGCAGCGCCTGACGGGTTTCGACCGCCACCTGCTGCTCCACGTCATGTTGTCGGAGCCGCTGGGCCTCGAGCCGGGCCGCGCTCTCCTGCTGCCGCGCCGGCCGGCGGAAGCCGTCGAGCAGCGGGATGGAGACGATGGCCTGGAGGGCGTAGCTCCCCGACAGCCCGTCCAGCTGCTGCCCACTCTGCTGGTAGGACCCGCCGACGGAGAGGTTGGGCAGGTACTCGAGACCGATGGCCTTGAGGGACCGCTCCGCCACCAGGGTGCGGGTTCGTTCGGCCACCACCTCGCTCCGACGTGCCAGCGCGAAGCTCACGGCGCTGTCGGCGCCGGCCGGCAGATCGCCGGTCTGGGCTCCCAGGGAGTCGACCAGGATGAGCGACGTCTCGGCCGGCAGGTCCAGGGTGCGCACCAGATCGAGCCGGGTCCGGTCGCGCTGGTTGCGGGCCACCTCCAGCTGGGTCCGCACCGCGGCGAACTGGGTCTCGCTCCGGGTCTGGTCGATCGCGGCGCTGATGCCAGCCGTCACCCGCTGGCGCGACTGCGTCAGGAGATCGAAGGACACGACGCTGTCGGCCTCGCGAGCCCGCACGGTCTCCTCGGCGCTCAATACCCGGAGGTAGGTCAGGCCGGCGCTGGCGGCGGCCAGCTCCCCGGCCGCCCGGGCGTCGTTTCCGACCGCGATGGCCGAATCCCTGGCCGAGCGGAGCCGGGCAAGACTGCTGGCATCGAACAGGGTCTCACGGCCCTGGACCTGGAACCGCCAGAGGGTGAAGGGATCGGTGACACCGCTCGCGAGCGGCAGCCCGAACTCGTCGAGGTTGAGCGTCTGGCGGGTGGCCGACCCCGAGAGGGTGACCGAGGGGAGCAGATCGGCCCGACGCTGGCCCACCCGGGCATTGGCGACCCGTTCGTTGAGCCGCGCCAGGGCGGCGGAGACGCCGCGCTCGCGACCCATGGCGATCGCCTGGGCCAGGGTGAGGGTCGTGGCTGTCCCGGCCGGGGCCTGGGCGGCCAGCGGCGCGGCGGCGAGGGCCAGGAAACACAGGGAGCGCATCCGCATGATCACGTCCGGGTCACAGCGTCGGGCGCCGGTTGCACGGCGTGCAGGTAGAGATCGAGAATGCCCTCCAGGATCTCATCGCTCGAGAGCGGCGCGGGGTCATAGTGCTGGAAGAAGTGAACGAACTGCGCCATGTTGACGACCAGGATCTGGAGGGCGCGGGCGGTGAAGGCGGTGTTGACTCGGCGGAACTCTCCGGTGTCGATTCCCCGGGCCAGAATTCCCTCGATTACCCGGCGGAGGCGGAGGATCACTTCCTGGTAGTACCACTTCGCCAGTTCGGGGAAGCTGCCCAGCTCGGACATCACCAGCCGCGCGAGTCGGAGCTTCTCCGGCTGATTCATCGTGTCCCAGTAGTCCCGAGTGAAGGCCCGCAGGAGCTCGCTGGTGCTCCCCTTCCAGGTGCGGACAAACTCCTCCGCGTGGGCCAGAATCGCTTCCAACCGGGCGGTCACCATGGCGCGGAAGAGGGCGTCTTTGCTTTCGAAGTAGAGATAGAGGGTTCCCTTACTGACGCCGGCGCGGCGCGCGATGTCATCCAGGCGTGTCCGCGCAAACCCAAGTTCTCCAAAGACTTCCAACGCTGCGGCTAGGATCTCCTCCGGCCGGGCGTCAGGCCGGCGCTGCCAGCGGGGCCGTCGGGCTTGTCGGGGGCGTCGGGGCATCGGGTGCTCCACTTAGTTACTGACCGGTCAGTAATATATCCGACGCCCAAGAGCCGTCAACCGGTGCGATCGCTGATGCGCATGCCCCTGGGGCCGCACCGCCAATCCGGCGCCGCAATCCTCCGCCCCGCCACCGCACCGCGCATCGACCCGCCGCACCGCACGCGCTGTCGACCCGCCCGCCTGAGCGCCCGGCGCGATTCGCCATCGCACTGCTCACCCCGCGTCGCGCTGCTTCTCGTCGCCCCGCTCACGACCGCCGTCCCCTCTTGCTCGAACCCAAAGTCCCACCCTACCTTAGAGCTACACTTCGCCGCTGGAGGGGAATCCTTGAAGCCGGATCGGTTTCTCAGCTCCGACGATTACGACGAACGTGCGCATCAGCTCTACAACGAGGGACGCTTCGACGACGCCCTCGATCTCCTCCTCGAAGGGACCCAGCTCTATCCCAATGCCGTAGAACTTCACGTCGGGATGGCCTATGCCTACCTCGCGCGGGAAGACTACGCCTGGGCCCGGCAGAGCTTCGAGAAGGCCCTCGCGCTGGATCCCGATCACGAGGACACGCTCGCCGGCTACGGCGAGGTCCTGCTCAAGGTCGGTGACCGGCAGCGGGCCCTCGGCGCCTTCGACCGGATCCTCTCCCTCGGATTCCGCGAAGACCACGAACTGATGCTGCAGATCGGACGGGCCCTCTTCCGGGAAGGCCTGATCGCGGCGGCTCAGCAGTTCTTCGAATACGCGGTCGCGGCCCAACCCGACTGCCCCGAGGCGGCCGCCTGCGTCGGCTACGCCTGCCACCGCCTCAACGACGACAGCGGAGCTCTCTACTGGCTCCGTCGGGCGCTCCAGATCGACCCCCAGTACAGCGAGGCCCGGATCTACCTCGCCAACATGCTCTACGACCGGAGCGAGTCCGACGCCGCCATGCACCACCTGCACCAGACCCTGCCCGAGGATCATTTCGACGAGCTGGGCATCTGGCGCTACATCGAGCTCAAGAAGACGATCTACCGGCTGGGCGACGACGATCCCGAACTCCGCCCCTGGTTCGCCCGGCTGGGCGAGGTCTCCGGTGAAGTCGACCCGATCGACCAGATCCTGGCCGAGGTGGAGGCCACCCAGCCCGACGGCAGCACCCGTGACCCCGCCCAGCTGGAGCTGTTCGGTACGCTGCTCACCGAGCTCCAGGCGATGCAGAAGCGCCACGTGTCTTCCGGGACCCACACGATCGCCACCCTCACCGGCCGCACCTTCCGAGGCACCTGGGACGAGCTGCTCGACCAGATGAAGAGCGCCGATCGCGAGTGGGCCGATGCCTCCGTCCACGAGTTCATGCTCGACGCGGCCCGCCGCGGCGCCGCCGAGACCGGTGTCGTCATTCCCACGACCGATCCCGAAGCCTTCATTCGCGGCAGCGCGGCGGCTGGGGTGGTGCGGATCATTCAGTAGGCCGTAAGCCGGAAGCCATAGGCCACAGGCTGGCCCGAAGCGATGCGGTCTCCCGTCCTCCCATGCACGAGAGCCCATGGCTTACGGCTTACGGCTTACGGCTTACGGCCTACGGCCTACGGCCTATGGCTTACGGCCCATGGCTTACGGCCCACGGCCTACGGCTTACAGCATATCCCCCACCGCCCACACGTATCTTCCGGCCATGACAACCCTTTGCATCCCATCATGGACCGCCGGCGTCCGCAAGGAAGTGCTCCCCAACGGTCTGACCCTCCTCGTCCAGCGCGACACCTCGGCGCCGGTTGCCGCGGTGGTCACCCATGTGAAGGCCGGCTTCTTCGATGAGCCGGACCGGTGGATCGGCATCTCTCACGTGTTCGAGCACATGTTCTTCAAAGGCACCCCGACCCGTGGAGTGGGACAGATTGCCCGGGAGACCAAGGCCGCCGGCGGCTACCTCAACGCCAGCACCAGCTACGACCACACCACCTACTACGCGGTCCTCCCCGCGCGCCGGATCGCCGATGCGGTCGCCGTTCAGGCCGACGCGCTGATGCATGCCTCGGTCGATCGGGAGGAATTGGCCCGTGAGCTCAAGGTGATCATTCAGGAAGCCAAGCGGAAACTCGACACTCCCAGCGCCCTGACCCACGAGACCCTGCACGAAGTGATGTACGATCGGCACCGGATTCGCCGCTGGCGGATCGGCTACGAGCAGGACCTCGCCCGGTTCACCCGGGAGGATGTCTACGGCTACTACCGCTCGCGCTACGTACCGGGGCGAACCATCGTCGCCCTGGTGGGAGATGTGGACGAAGAAGAGCTGCTCGCACTGGGCCGCCGGACCTATGGCGCCTGGGAGCCCCGACCCGGCGCGGTGGACCCGTCGCCCGCCGAGCCGCTCCGGCGCGAGGTACGGGGCCGCACCCTTCGGGGCGACGTGACCCAGGCCGACCTGATCCTTGGCTGGCGGGGCACGCCGGCCCTCCACGACGATGCCATCCCGCTCGATCTCGCGGCCGGGGTGCTCGGCGCCGGCCGGGGCAGCTGGCTCTACCGCGCCCTCCGCGAGACCGGGCTGGTCAGCTCGGTGAGCGCCCACCACTACTCACCCACCGAGCTCGGAGTCTTCTCCATCGGGGCCGAGTGCGACCCCGACCGGATCCCCCAGGTGGTCACCGGCGTCGCGGAGGCCGTTACCCGTCTGGCCCGGACCGGCGTGACCGAGCCGGATCTGGAGCGGGCCCGCACTCTGCTCCTCACCCGCTGGTCCCGCCGGATGGAGGAGATGGACGGACGGGCCGCCTCCCTCGCCGCCGCGGAAGCGCTGGGCGACTACCACGAGCTGGACCGCGAGTTCGCCCTGCTGGCCGCGGTTACCGCTGACCAGGTCCGCGAGGTCGCCGCGCGCTATCTCGATCCGCGGGGCGTCTCGGCCGTGGTCTACCAGCCCCGCGATCGCGGTCCCGACCTCACCGCGGACGATCTGACCCGGGCCTTCGCGGTGCCATCATCCGCACCGGCCGCCCCGCCCCCGGTCAACAGGCCGATGCCGCTCCCCGCCGCGCCCCTCTCCGGGCCGAGCGGCACGCCCCCCATCGCCGGGGTGCATCTCCAGGCGGTGCCGGCGTTCGATCTCCTGGTGCGGCGCAAGTCGGGCATTCCCGCGGTGACGCTGGGAGTGTACCTGCCGCGGAGCGAGTTCGAGCCGGTCGGCCGGAGCGGTCTGACCGCGCTCGCGGTTCGGAGCGCGGTTCGCGGAGCTGCCGGTCGCGACGCGGGGGAGTTGGCGTTCGCCTTCGAACGACTGGGGGGCACCGTCGCGGCTACCGTGTCCCTCGACTGGGTCGGGTTCGGCGTGACCGTCCTGTCCTCGAATCTGCTCGCCGCGGCCTCGCTGCTCGATCAGGTGCTCCACCAGCCGACCTTCGATCCCCACGCCATCGAGACCGAGCGGCAGACGCTGTTCGAGGAGACCAGTCAGGTGGCGGACGACATGTACCGCTACCCCTTCCAGCTCGCCTTCGCCGCGGCCTTCGGCGCCCAGGGTTACGGGGTCCCCGCCCACGGTCTTCCCGGCGATATCGCGACTCTCGAACCGGGCGAGACGGGGGACTGGTATCGACGCACGGTCCTCGGTCCTCGTGGGGTGGTGGTGGCCGTCGGCGACCTCGACCCCGCGTCCGCGCTGCCTCAGCTGGCCCAGGTGTTCGGCCGTCACGACACCAGGCCCGCCGCCCCCCTCGTCCGCCGGTTCGAGTGGGCCGTCACCACCGCTACGCCGCCGCGGGTGCTGGAACGCGACAAGGCCCAGTCCGCCTTCGCGCTCGCCTTTCGGGGTCCCTCCCGCAGGGAGCCGGAGCGCCACGCCGCCGAGGTCTGGGCCGCGGTCGCGAGCGGCCTGGGGGGCCGGCTGTTCGAGGCGCTTCGGGACAAGCGGTCGCTGGCCTACACCGTGGTCGCCAGCAGCTGGCAGAAGGCGCGTGGCGGTACCTTCCTCGCCTACATCGCCACCTCGCCCGAACGCGAGGCCGAGGCCCGCCAGGAGATGCTCAAGGAGCTGGAGCGATTCGCGGTGGAGCCGGTGAGCGGCGATGACCTGGCCCGGGCGGTGAACTACCTGGCCGGGCAGACGGAAGTGAGTCGCCAGACCGCGGGAGCCGTGGCCGGCGAAATGCTCGATGCCTGGCTGGCCGGATCCGGTCTCGAGGATCTGGTCGACCCGGCGCAACACTATCGGGAGGTGACGGCGGAGCAGGTCCGGCTGGCGGCGGAGCGGGCGATGCGCGGTCCCTGGGCCGAGGGTGTGGTGCGGGGGAAGGGCGGGGGGAAGTAGCCCTCGGATTCAGCAACCGGGGTCGGGGCAGCCGGAGCACCGCCCGGGAAACCGGGGAACGTGGATACCTAAAGGACGGTACCCTCCCTGCCGATACCTGGGAGGATGACTCTCCCCCTCAGGTCCGTCGGGACCTATGCTCGGCCCGGGTTCCCCGCGCCGCCCTCCACCTCACCGGTGCCGTTGCTGGCGCGGAACACGGCGCATTCCGTCCCCGACGCACCCGTCAGCATGATGGCCGCGCCCCCGCTGGTGCGGGTCACCGCCGACCACCTCGCGCTGATCCGCGCCCTCTTGGCCGCCGGCCAGACCACCCGGGCGATGGAGCTGCTCGACCCGGTGTGGCATGCGGGATCGGCGGAGGAGCAGTGCTGGTACCTGCGGCTCTGGCTGCTGACGGCGGAAGGGCGGGTGCTCGAAGCGCTGGAACTGTCGCGGGTCGGAGTGCGGGAACTGCCGGGATCGGTCGCGCTGGCGTACCTCCACGCGGCGCTCGAGCAGGCGGCAGGTACACCGCAGGCCGGACTCGAAGCCGCCGCCCGGGCCCGGCACCTTGCACCCGACCGGCCGCTCCCTCCGGAACTATCCGCGCAGCTCCCGCAGGCCGTGACGGCCACCGAGGAGTGGGACGACTCCGCCCTGGGAGAACCGTCCGGGCGCCCCGGAGGCATGGGATCGGCGGTGGTCCCGCCCCAGCCGAATCCGCTGCTTGCCGCCGAGTTGGGTACCGCCCTCCTCTATCCGCTGGGCAGCTCCCGTCCACGGCACGCCGGGGCCGGTTTCCGGATTTCCCGCGAGGCGCCGCTGCCGGCACTCAGGCCCGAGTACCGGAGGTTCTCCCTTCTCGCGGCGGGGACGGTGGTCACCGCGCTGTGGGCCATTCACGATCCGATCCCTGCGTTTCTTGCCCTGGCTGCCATGGTGATTCTCACGATCCGGCTGGCGCCGCGTTAGGCGGTAGCCCCCTCGCGGTACCCAGGATCACCAGTTTCTGCCAGATCTTCGCCGAGAGCCCGGTGGTCAGGGCCTCCACCTCGTTCACGGCATCGAGCACCACCGGGTCTTCCAGCCGCTGGGCGTACAGCGCGGCCACCTTGCTGGTGACCGACAGCAGTTCGGAGCAATAGTCCAGGTAGCGCCCCAGCTCGAAGGGGGTGAGCGGCCGCTCCGGTGACGAGGTGGTCTGGCTCCCTCCCCCGATGGTGTCCGGGTCCTTGGTGAGCTGGTGCATATCCACGATATGCACCAGGCTGCGGAGCTCGTGCAGGGCCTTGAGGGTCTGGCGCCGGCGGATCCGGGCCTCGATGGTCACCAGGAAGGCGATGGCGATCCCCATGAACACCACGTCGTTGATCGCCGATTCCAGGACCTGCACGAAGTCGGTCAGGGCGGTGAACGACCCGGGCATGGACAGCCGGCTCACGGTTACCAGCGCCACGGCGCACATGGCCAGGATCAGCAGGGCGATGCCCGCTCGCAGCCCCCAGCGCGGCCGCCGGAGGACTTCGATCCGGGCGGAGGTCTCGCGGGAAACCAGGAGGAGCTCGGCGGCGACGCGGGAGAGGCCCGAACCGGGAAACCGCTCGGAAATGCGGCGGGAGAGACGCGAGGCGGTGTCGACGATCAGGCCGGCGTCGAGCGCGCGAAACACGGGCGGCGAGGGGCGCGAGATCAGCGCCACGGAGCCAGAGGGGTCACTTGCCCGCGAGCAGCTTGGCGACCCGGGCGCGAAACCCGTCCATCATGGCCCGCCCGGTCTCGGTCTCCCGCGCCACCCACTCGGTATTGCGGAACGACCGCGGCGATGTGGCCTGCCGGATGGCGCCGACGTACGGCTCCACCCGCGCGTAGAGCACCAACCCCTCGCCGTTGTTCTCGACCAGGAACTCCGGATGTACCACGCCATGGCGGGCCATGCTGTAGACCATCTCCCAGTACCCGGTCATCTGTCGGTAGGCCCGGTTGAGCGGGTGATCCTGCCGCAGCACGTCGACCGCGTCCTCGCTCGATCGGGGCCAGAAATCCCGCAGCACAGCGGCGCGGGATTCCCGCATCACCGCTTCCCGGCGGAGATCGTAGATCTTGAGGACGAGATCGGCGTCGAGATGATCGGGA
This sequence comes from uncultured Gemmatimonadaceae bacterium, assembly GCA_964642475.1. Lineage (GTDB taxonomy): Bacteria > Gemmatimonadota > Gemmatimonadetes > Gemmatimonadales > GWC2-71-9 > JADJOM01. The sequence goes on from CAZXRC010000003.1 coordinate 150,864, forward strand.
TGTTCTTTCTGCATGACGGCCCGGGTGGTGAGGGGTTGGAGGGAGGAGGCGACTTCCCCGCGGGAAATGACCGGGTGCGCTCCCCTTACCCGGCCGGCGCCGGGACTCCGAGCCGCCGCGCGATCACCTCGAGGGCCCGGGCGGCCGGCGTGGTTCCCGGCGTCACGATATCGACCAGCATGCTGCCCGACGACGGGACCGCATGGAAGATCACATGCCCACCGTGACCGAGAAGGCCGACGGCGATCCCGCGGGGTCCGAGACGCGCCGTGGGCGGGCCGTGGGCGGTGAGACCCAGGGCGCCACCGGCGGCGATGGCCAGCGCCGCGAGCCCGCTCTCGTCGGCGAGCAGCGGGCTGGTGATACCGGTGAGTTCGGTGAGGGAATGGGAGAGTGCCATGACCAGCGGCCAGCGCCCAACGGCGTCAGAACATCGAAATCGCCAGCAGCGACCGCAGGTTGTCGTTGGTAACGCGCAGACGGGACGACAGCAGCCGGACCATGGACCAGAGGATCTTGTAGGCCATGTCCCGGTTGAAGTCGAGCAGGATCTCGAAGTCGGGGCGGGTGATGGTCTGCAGCGTGACCGGGCCGTTGGCGATGGCATCGGTGCTGCGCTCGGAGCGATCGAAGACCGCCATTTCGCCGAAGCAGGCACCAGGCTGGAGCACCGCCAGGGCTTCTTCTCCCGAACCGGGGATGTTGCGGCTGATCCGCACTTCGCCGGCGACGATGATGTAGAAGCGGTTGCCGGGCTCGCCTTCCTTGAAGATGACCTGGCCACCCTGGTATTTGAGCTCTTTGCAAATCTCCGCTACGCGCGCAAGTTCTCCCTCGTCCAGGTCGGCGAAGATCGCCGTCTTCTTCAGCAGCTGGAGGTCCATGGCCGTCGTGAGCGGTAAGGGAAGCGATGCGCGGGACGCGGAACAGCCCGCCGACCCGAAGGCTTCCCAAGGTACCCCCCGGCCGGAGGGCGAGCAAGGTCAACCGTCACCGCCCCGCTCGGGTGTGACCCTGGCCGATCTGCTCACGCTGCTGCGCCTGCCGCTGGCTTTGGCGTTCCTGCTGCTGCCCGATCCGCTCGAGCGATTGGCGGTGCTGGCGGTGGCCGCCGCGACCGACCTGCTCGATGGCGCCATTGCCCGCCGCATCGGCAGCTCCCGCTTCGGCGCGTTCATCGATCCGGTGGCTGACAAGCTCTTCATGCTGGCCGCCTTCATCGTGGTGGCCCTCTCGGGACGCCTGGCATGGTACGAAATCACCGGCGTGCTGCTCCGCGATCTGGTCGCGACCATCGCCTTTGTCGTCACCTTCATTTCCGGTCGGCCCATGGCCATTCCCGCCCGACTCGGCGGCAAGGCGGTGACGGTGGCCCAGCTGCTCACCCTGGTGGCGTTCCTTACCGACAGCGCCCTGGTGCGTCCCCTGGCCTGGGCCACGGCCGCGGTCGCCCTCTACGCGATCTGGGACTACAACGCCGCGGCACCCCGGGCCAAGCGCCCGGTCGGTTGATCGGCTCTCACAACCAGGAACCAACTCAATGTCCAATGTTCGCCAGGCGACGATGACGTGGGTCCACGGGCTCGTCTTCGACGGGGGCGCCCCGGGCGGACCGGCGATCCGACTCGACGGCAACGGCGGGGAAGCCCCCAGCCCGGTGGTAGCGCTGCTGCTGGCCGCGGCGGCCTGCAGTGGCGCCGACGTGGTCTCGATTCTCGAAAAGTCCCGCGCCGGGCTCACCAGCTGCCGGATCGAAGTGAGCGGGATCCGGGCCGAGGACCATCCCCGCCGCTTCCTCTCGATCCACCTGGTCTTCCATCTCGCCGGCAGCGCGCTCGACGAGGCCAGGGCCCGCCGGGCGATCGACTTGTCGCTCGAGAAGTACTGCTCGGTGGTCCACTCACTGGCTCGCGACATTGTCCTGACCCATGAGCTGGTACTGGGCTGATCCCGCCCATCCCGCCGGCTGATGCGGCCTATCACCCCTCCTGTGACCCTGGCCGGAGCCCTGCTGCTGTGGCCCGGACTGGCCGGCTCCGCCCTGGCCCAGCAGGGCCGGGGATTCGAGGCCGGCGTCCAGGCACTGCTGCTGACCCAGGCCCCGGTCTGGGCCGGCGGCGCGGTGGCAGCTGCCTGGCGGCCAGGCGGAGGTGCGCGCTTCTCCCTGAGCCTGGGACTTGGGAGCGCCCATGATGAGGTCAGCGGCCGGGGCGAGGCGCTGGCCCATTTCCTTCTCAGCCCACGTCGTCGGTCGGGCCTCGGTCCCTATGGGTTCGCGGGGGTGGCTGGGGTGACCGGTTCCCGGTCCGAAGGGTACCTCGTACTTGGCCTGGGGGTGGAGCGAGCACAGGGTGGTGGGTCCGGGTGGTTTCTCGAGGGTGGGGTGGGTGGAGGGGGGCGGATAGCGGTGGGCTGGCGCTGGCGACGGCTGGGCCGTGGCGGGCGGGGGGGATGAAAACGCGAAAACGCCCCGGCGAAAAGCCGGGGCGTTCCATCCTGCCGCAATCCGAAGCCTAGTTGACGGAGGCTTCTTCGGGCTCGGCTGAGGCCGAGGGGCGATTGAGGACTGGCTGGCAGTAACGCTCCCCCAGCGTCCGAAGCTGCGCGCGCTCTTCGTCGGTCAGGCTGTCATAGCGCTCCGCGAGGTAGAGCATGGTGTCGTCAAACCATTCCTTCTGGTGCTCGGGCAACGCCTCGAGGACGCCGCAGCGAAGGATGTGGCTGAAGAGCTCATCACGGGCCTGATCGAAAACGCGGGGTTCGGGCGCGGTACGGCGAGGGGGTTTTGCTTTGGCCATGCTGCGGATTCTCCAAGGGTTGTCCGGCGAGGAATATACATCCCCCTCGGGGGGAGGGGCAAATACCCCTCGTTCCCGCGCGGCTTCGGGGCTGATTAGATTCTCACCTCGCATCAGAGACCAGGCGCCGCTTCGGGACGCCGCAGGAACGAGGCAGGACATGGGCGACCACGATGAGGTGTATGGGCGGCAGCGGGAGGAACAGCTCCTCGCGTTGCTTCGACATCTCGCCGAGCGGATTCAGCATCTGGATCGCGCCGGCGAGTTGTTGGGGGCCGCGGGGGAGCTGCAGCGACTCCTCGGTGACGCCCGCAGCGAGCTGTTTCACTACGAAGTCCGCTCTACCTACGACACCCCCGAGGTCGCCGAGAGCCGGCGGATCGTGGAGGAGGCGCGGCGGAGCTCCCTCTCACTCGACCAACCTGAGGACGACGAGCCATGGCGGCCGCCACCGGCGGAATGAAGGGGTTCTACACGCTCCTGGCCGGAGCGGCGATTATCGGAGCGGCCACCCTCGGGTACCTGACCCTGCGCAAGCCCACGGTGAGCATACCGGCCAACCCGGTCATCAGCGTGGCCGACACCAGCGGCTTCCGGGGGTACATCCTCGGCAGCGACAGCGCGAAGCTCGAGGTCACCGAGTATGCCGACTACCAATGCCCCGCCTGCCAGCAGTGGGCCACGGTCCAGTTTCCCACCATTCAGGAACGCCTGATTGCTACCGGCAAGGTGCGCTGGCGCTACCGGGACTTCCCGCTCGACATTCATCCGCACGCCCGGATCGCGGCCCATGTGGCGGCCTGCGCCAGCGAGCAGGGCAAGTACTGGGAGATGAACGAGAAGGTCTACAGCTGGGAGGGTGACTGGCCGGCCCGATCGAACCCGATCGGCATCTTCAGCGACTACGCCAAGGCGATCGGCCTCGACCTGGCGAAATACGACGCCTGCATGACCTCGGGCCGGTACGCCGGTCGCATGCGGGCCAGCTACCTCGAGGGCGTCTCAGCCGGGGTCGGCTCGACGCCGACCTTCCTGATCAATGGACGGCTGTATCCAGGCGGGGGCCAGGTGCACTACGACATGCTGAAGGCGCTGCTGGATTCGCTCGCGGGCACGCCTCCCGCTTCCTAGTCGCACTCTGTGAGTACTCCGGGAACCAGCAAGCCGCCCACCGGGAAGGCGCTGGCCGCGCTTTCCCTGGCGGCGCTCGGGGTGGTCTACGGCGACATCGGCACCAGCCCGCTGTACGCATTCAAGGAATGCTTCGAGGGTACCCACGCCGTCACCCTCTCGCGGGACAACATCCTCGGCATCCTCTCGCTCATCTTCTGGTCGCTCAACTTCCTCATCTCGTTCAAGTACGTCGTACATATGCTCCGGGCCGACAACCGGGGCGAGGGCGGCATCCTGGCGCTGCTGGCGCTGCTCGATCCGGCGGGCCTGGCCCAGGGGGCCCGCTGGGCGCTGCTGGCCGTCGGGCTCTTCGGCGCGGCACTGCTCTACGGCGACGGGATCATCACCCCCGCCATTTCGGTGCTGGGTGCCATGGAGGGGCTCTCGGTCGCGGTCCCCGGCATGAGCCAGCAGTGGATCCTGGGGCTGAGCATCGGTATCGTCACGGCGCTTTTCCTGGTGCAGCGGACCGGAACCGCCTTCGTGGGGCGGCTGTTCGGTCCGGTGACGAGCCTCTGGTTCATCTGCATCGCACTCCTCGGCCTGCACCAGATCGCCCAGATGCCGACGGTGCTCCTGGCCCTCAACCCGGTGCACGCGGTCCAGCTGTTCCTGCGGGAGGGGGGACAGGCCTTCCTGGTACTGGCCGCCGTGGTCCTGGTGGTGACCGGCGGAGAGGCGCTCTACGCCGACATGGGGCATTTCGGAAAACGTCCCATCCGGATGGCATGGTTCGCCGTGGTGCTCCCCGCGCTGGTGCTCAACTACTTCGGCCAGGGCGCCCTGCTGCTGTCGGACCCCGAGGCCGTCACCAACCCGTTCTACGGCATGGTGCCGACCTGGGGGCTGGTCCCTATGATCGCCATCGCCACGTCAGCGGCGGTGGTCGCGAGCCAGGCCCTGATCTCGGGTGCGTTCTCCCTCACCCAGCAGGCGGTACAACTGGGGTACTGCCCCCGAGTCACGATCGTTCACACCTCGGCGAGGGAGCGGGGGCAGATCTACATCCCCCAGGTGAACTGGGCGCTGCTGGTCGCCTGTATCGGGCTGATGCTGGCGTTCAAGAACGCCTCCAACCTGGCCGGGACCTATGGCGTGGCGGTCTGCGGCACCATGACCTTCACCACCATCCTGTTCTGCGCCGTGGCGCGTGAACGCTGGCGCTGGCCGGTCCCCAAGGTTGCGGCGCTCGGCGGGCTCTTCCTGGCCGTGGACCTCGCCTTCTTCGCGGCCAACCTCAGCAAGATCCCGCACGGCGGATGGTTCCCGCTGGTGGTCGCAGCCATCGTCTTCACGTTCATGGCGACTTGGAAGCGGGGCCGGGTCCTGCTGGTTCGGATCATGGAGGAGAACTCGCTGCCGATCGACCTGTTCCTGAACGACGTCGCCAAGCGCATCCCGCAGCGGGTGCCGGGCACGGCCGTCTTCATGACCTCCCAGACCGGGGGCGCCCCGGCAGTGCTGCTGCACCACGTCAAGCACAACAAGGTGCTGCACGAGCAGGTCATTCTGATGTCGGTGAAAACCGAGGACATTCCCCACTTGCCCGACGATGACCGCATCGAGTTCACCGACCTGGGCCAGAAGTTCTACCTGGTGATCGGCCGCTATGGGTTCATGGAGTCGCCCGACGTCCCGGAACTGCTGCGCCAGTTGCAGAGCTTTGGCGTGGCGATCCGGCCGCTGGAGACGACGTATTACCTGGGGCGGGAGACCCTTATCGCGACACCTTCGCGGCGGGGCCCCGGGAAAGAGACCCTCCCGCGGCTGGCACTGTGGCGCAAGAAGCTGTTCATCCTGATGAGCCGGAACGCGCAGTCAGCCACCACGTTCTTCAACCTGCCGCCCAACCGGGTGGTGGAGATGGGGGCCCAGATTCAGTTCTGAGTGGACAGGCGGGCAGGCGGTCAGGCGGGCAGCGAAACGGCGAACGGGTGGGGTCCCTGAGGATCCCACCCGTCACGGTTCCGACCCGACCGTCTGACCGTCCGACCGTCCGACCGCCTGACCGCCCGACCGCCCGACCGTCCGACCGTCCGACCGCCCGACCATCCGACCACTAATGCTTGGCCCACACCGTGGTTTTCCCCTTGGCGTCGAAGGTCAATACCTCGTAAGGGTCCTTCCCGCTATCCATCCCCGGGCCGGCGCCAGGCATGCCGGGCGCTGCAATGCCGACGATCTTCGGCTTCTCCGCGAGCATCCGCTGAATGTCGGCGGCGGGGACGTGCCCCTCTACGACATAGCCGCCGACCAGCGCCGTGTGACAGGAGGCGAGCTTGCTGGTGACGCCCGACTCTGCCTTGATCTGAGAGAGATCGTCCTGCTGGATGTCCTTCACCGTGAAGCCGTTCTTCCGCAGGTAGTCCTCCCATGCCTTGCAGCAGCCACAGGAGGGCGAGCGGTAGACGGTGATCTCGACCGGGGCCGCCAATCGGGAAGGTGGCCGGGCGGTCAGCGACCCTGCAGCCAGGGCGGCGATCACGGCGACAGCGGAACCACCTAGTATCCATCTGGAACCAATCATCGGGCAATATCCTTGCGGGGCAGTTCCCGAAAACCTAACCATGTGTCGGCCTGACCGCCTGACCGCCTGACCGCCTGACCGCCTGACCGCCTGACCGCCTGACCGCCTACCCTTCCTCCGCCTCGTACATGTCCTTGAGCCGGCTCACCACCGACGGATCGGCCAGCGTGGTGGTGTCCCCCAGGGCGCGACCCTCGGCGATGTCCTTGAGCAACCGCCGCATGATCTTGCCGCTGCGGGTCTTGGGCAGGTCGGCCGAGAAGAGGATGTCGTCGGGCCGGGCGATCGCCCCGATCTTCCGGGCGACATGGTCCTTGAGATCGTCCTTGAGCTCTGCCGTCGCTTTGTTGCCCTCCTTGAGGGTGACGAAGGCCGCCAACGCCTGGCCCTTGAGGTCGTGGTGCTTGCCCACCACCGCCGCTTCGGCCACCGAGGGATGGTCCACCAGGGCGCTCTCCACTTCCATGGTGCCGATCCGGTGGCCCGCCACGTTCAGTACGTCGTCGACCCGACCGAGAATCCACCAGTAGCCGTCATCGTCTACCTTGGCGCCGTCGCCCGCGAAATACTGACCCGGGAACTTGCTCCAGTAGGTCTGGCGGTAGCGCGCGTCGTCGCCCCAGATGGTGCGGAGCATCGAGGGCCACGGCTCGGTGATCGTAAGCAGGCCGCCGCCCGTGGGGATCACCACGCCCTTCTGGTCTACCAGCTGAATGCTGATGCCGGGGAAGGGAATCGTGGCCGAGCCCGGCTTGGTGGTAACCACACCCGGGAGCGGCGTAATCATGATCCCCCCGGTTTCGGTCTGCCACCAGGTATCGACGATGGGGCAGCGGCCCTTGCCGATATTCTCGTGGTACCAGATCCAGGCCTCCGGGTTGATCGGCTCGCCCACGGTGCCGAGCAGGCGCAGGGTCGAGAGATCGTGCTTCGCGGGCAGCGACTCGCCCCACTTCATGAAGGCCCGGATCGCCGTGGGGGCGGTGTAGAACACGGTGACGCCATAGCGCGCCACCAGCTTCCAGAAGCGGTCCCGCTCGGGCCAGTCGGGAGCGCCCTCGTACATCAGCACGGTAGCGCCGTTCGCGAGCGGGCCGTAGACCACGTAGGAGTGGCCGGTCACCCATCCCACATCGGCCGTGCACCAGAACACGTCCTCGTCCTTGAGGTCGAAGACGTACTTGGTGGTGGCCGTGACCTGGGTGAGGTAGCCGCCGGTCGAATGGACGATGCCCTTGGGCTTCCCGGTCGTGCCGGAGGTATACAGGATGAACAGCAGGTCTTCGGCATCGAGCGGTTCGGCGGGGCAGTCTGGCGAGGCCTGATCGAGCAGTCGGTGCCACCAGTGGTCCCGTCCCTCGGTGATGTTGGCGAAGGCCTCGTCGCCCGGGGCCCCGGGCCGGCGCTGCACCACGATCACGTGCCTGATGCTGGGGGTCTCCTTCAGCGCTTCGTCCGCGAAACGCTTGAGCGGCAGCACCGCGCCCCGGCGGTACCCGCCGTCGGCGGTGATGAGGCAGACCGCGCTCGCATCGTTGATCCGGTCGCGCAGCGACTCGGCCGAGAACCCGCCGAACACCACCGAGTGCACCGCTCCGATCCGGGCACAGGCCAGCATCGCGATCGCGGCTTCGGGGATCATCGGAAGGTAGATGGCCACCCGGTCGCCCTTCCTGACGCCGAGACCCTTGAGGGCGTTCGCGGCCCGGCCGACCTCGCGGTGGAGCTCCCAGTACGTGATGGTCCGGCGGTCCCCCGGCTCCCCCTCCCAGATGAGGGCCGCCTTGTTGCGGCGGGGTCCCTGGAGGTGCCGGTCGATGCAGTTGGAGGAGATGTTGAGCTTGCCTCCCACGAACCACTTGGCGTGCGGCGGGGTCCACTCCAGCACCGTATTCCAGGGCTTCATCCACTCCAGGGTCTTCGCCTGGTCTTCCCAGAAGCGGAGCCGGTCGGCGCGGGCCGCGTCGTAGAGCCCCGGCTGGGCCAGCGCGGCGGCGCTGAACTCTGGGGCCGGCGCAAAGCGCCGGGTTTCGGTAAGCAGGGTGGAGAGCTGGTCGGTCATGGAAAACCAGGGGGCTGGTGGGCTCGGAATGCCGGAGTGCCTCTAAACTGCGCCCTCCGCCCCCGGCCCACTAGCCCACCGGTACAGCTGTCGCGTCCCCCGGCAACCTTGCAGTTGGCATCCCCCATAGCGCGGTGCGAGGCTGGAAGCCGTTGCGGGGGTCCAACGGCAGCTCGTAAGTCATTGGTATGTAATACCATCGGTTTCTGGCACCGGCCTCGCTTTTTCCCTCACCGGAGGCCACAGGGTCTCTGACAACCGATCCGCCCGATAAGAGCACACCCGGAGTGATCCGGGGCCGCAAAACTAGAGGTCTCGACGGCTGCGAATGCAGCTCGCGAGATAGCTCGGTGCCGAAGGCGGGTGCCCCGCGCCAACGAGCGCGATGCGCCCCGCGAGCAGGAGAGGCCGGCGGAGCATCGCGCTCGGATCGTATCCGGGCGCTGGAGGCAACAATGCAGGCTACCCAATCTCAGGTAATGGAGCTCGTCGCCCCGGAGCACCTGGGCCTCGAGAGCCGCACCTCCTTCCGGCAGAGCGCGGTGAGCCTGCTGGATCAGCTGCCGGAGCGCACCGGACGGCTGGTGATCGACCTGCGGGGGACGCGGTCGGTGGATTCGGCCGGGCTGGGGGCGCTGATGCTGATCCAGCGGCGGGCCTCGGAGCGGCGCCAGGTGGTGGTGCTCCGCCGGCCCAACGATGAACTGCGCTTCCTACTGGTTCTCACGAAACTCGATGACCTTTTCGAGGTCGAGGCGGAAGCGGCCTGAGGCTATATTCGGGGCATGGCGACCGCCATGCCCCGTCGGCGGGTGCTCTTCATCGAGGATGAACCCGCCCTGCGATCCAGCTATGAACGTGCCTTTTCCCAGCGGTACGAGGCGACGTACGCCGCGACCGGGGCGGAGGCGCTTCGGCTGCTGGTCGAGCACCGTCCCGACGTGGCGGTCCTCGATCTGCGCCTCCCCGACACCGACGGTATCGACTTGCTCCGTCAGCTTCGCGCCCGGGTCCCCGCCCTCCCCGTCATCATTACGTCGGCCTACATGAGCTTTGAGCCGCAGCTGCAGGTGCTCGATCTCCCTCATCACGGCTACCTGGTGAAGCCGTTCGATCTCGCGGACCTGGCCCGGCGCATTGATGCCGTCGGCTGACCCGCCGCTGGTCGAGGCTCGTGGACTGGCCCGGCGCTACGGCGCCGTGCGCGCCCTTGCCGGTGTCGACCTGGTACTCCGGCGGGGCGAGGTTCTCCTGGTCCTGGGCCCCAATGGCGCCGGGAAGTCGACCCTGCTCCGCAGCCTGGCCGGCCTGCTCCGGCCCACCACCGGCACGGTGCTCATCGACGGGCGGCCCCTCACCCGCGACGACCCCGATGCCCGTCGCCCGATCGGGCTGCTCTCGCACCAGTCGCTGCTCTATGATGAGCTGACTGTGGTGGAGAACCTGATACTGGCGGCCACGCTCTACGACTTTCCCGATCCCCGCGAGCGGGCGCTGGCCGCGCTCCGAGCGCAGCAACTGGAGCACCGGGCCGACGACCGGCCCCGGAGCCTGAGCCGGGGGATGCAGCAGCGGGCCGCCATCGCCCGGGCCCTGCTGCACGATCCGTCGCTCATCCTGCTCGACGAGCCCTTCACCGGGCTCGATTCCATCGCCGCCGACCGGCTCCGCGAGCTGCTGCTGGCGGAGCGCACCACCAGCCGCGCCATGGTCATCGTGACCCACCAGGCGTCCGAGGCCTGGGACCTGGCCACCAGGGTGGCGGTGCTCAAAGACGGGAAATGGACCTTCGAGGGGGCCCGGCCTGCCAGCCTGGACCAGTTCCAGCAGACCTATCTCCGCCTGGCGAGGGCCTGACATGATCCGGCACGTGCTGGCCATCGCCGGCAAGGACCTCCGCCTGGAATGGCGCACCCGCACCAGCCTGCTCTCCGCCGCGGTGTTCGCCGCCCTGATGCTCATCGTATTCAACTTCGCCCGCGACCCGACCGCCGTCGCCACCGTGGACCTGGCCCCCAGCGTCCTCTGGGTGACGGTGGCCTTTGCCTCGGTGGTGGCGATGAACCGCGCCTTCACGGTGGAGCGGGAGAACAACGCCTTCGATGGCCTCTTGCTGGCGCCGGTCTCCCGCGAACTGATCTACCTGGGGAAGTACCTGGCCAACGTGATCTTCGTTCTCGGGGTTGAGGCGGTCACGATCCCCCTCTTCATTCTGTTCTTCAATCTGGATCTCGGCCGCGCCCTGCCGCCCCTGCTCCTCACCCTGCTGCTGGCCACCCTGGGGTTCGTGGCGGTGGGGACCCTCTTCAGCGCCATTGTGGCACGGACCCGCTTTGCCGAGCTGATGCTGCCGGTGTTGCTCCTGCCGTTCATGGTTCCACCCCTGATCTACGCGGTGAAAGTCACCGTGCCGCTCCTGGCCAGACGTCCGTTGAGCGAAGTCACGCCGGGCCTTACCTTCCTGCTGGTATACGATGTGGTGTTCATGACGCTGGCGCTCCTCCTCTTTCCAGCGGTGGTTGACGAATGACTCCCGATCTTGGCCCGGCGAAGACGGTCATGCGCCGAGGGGTGGGGCTGACGGCCCTGGGGCTCCTCGGCGTAGCGGCGGTCATGGTGCTCGCGCTCCGGTTTACCCCGGAGGAGGCCCGCCAGGGACTGGCGCAGAAGATTCTCTACGTGCACGTGCCTTCGGCCACCGTCACGCTGTACATCGCCATGCCGCTCACCGGCCTGTTCAGCGTGATGTACCTCTGGCTCCGGGACCCGCGCTTCGATCGGCTGGCCGCGGTCACCGCGGAGGTCTGCACCATCTTTTGCCTGGCGGTCCTCGCCACCGGCCCGATCTGGGCCCGCCCCATCTGGGGCGCATGGTGGACCTGGGACGGACGCCTCACGCTCACCCTGTTCCTGTTCTTCCTCCTGCTGGGCTACCACACCCTCCGCGCCTCGGTTCGCGATCCGGTGGAGCGGGGCCGGTTCTCGGCCGTCGTCAGCATCATGGGCCTGATCCTGGTGCCGTTCATCCACTTGAGCGTGTATCTCTGGCGGGGGCTGCACCCCATGCCGGTGCTGCTCAAGCCCAGCGCGCCATCGATGCCGTGGGAGATGACCCGGACGCTGCTGACCGGCATCGGGGTCTTCATCTTCCTCTTCGTCGGGATGGTCACGTTGCGCTACGGGATCCAGCTCGCGCGCGACGTGCGGGAGGCCGCCGATGCCGCCTGAGAACGGGCAGTACATGGTGAGCGCGTATGTCATCGTCGGCGCGATCTATCTGCTCTACACCATCTCGCTGATCCGCCGGGCCAGGAAGGAACAGCGGTAGAGGTCGTTAGCCTGGGCCGTTGGCAGGATGACATGACACGACCCTCGGTGAGAGTACACCGAGGGTCGTCTTGCACGGAACAGCCACAGGCCAACGGCCAACGGCTACTTCTTCAACAACACCCGCTCCCACAGCTGCGCCGCCAGGACCCCGCCCACGATCGGACCGATCCACCAGACCGGCTGGGCATACCAGGTGCCGCTGACCAGCGCCGGCCCGAAGGCCCGTGCCGGGTTCATCGCCGCCCCGGTCATGGTGCCGCCGACCAGGATGTCGAAGAGGAGCACCAGCCCGATGCCGAAGCCGCCCACCTTGGGCGCGTCGGACGAGACCGCGGTGCCGAAGACCGCCGAGACCAGGAAGAAGGTGAGCACCGCTTCGAAGGTCGCGCCATCCGCGAGACTCATCGCATTGGCGAGGACCGGCGTTCCCAGGGTGCCGACCCGGGAGATGCCGGCCGGTAGCACCGTGCGGAGGGTCCATGCGGCCAGCACCCCGCCGGCGAGCTGGGCCAGGATGTAGGTGCCGGCGGTCTGGGCGTCGACCCGCTTGACGCTCCAGAGTCCGACCGTGACCGCGGGGTTGAGATGGCCGCCGGAGATATTCATGGTGGCGGTGATCATGACGCTCAGAACGACGGCATGGACCAGGGCCACGCCGAGGAGGCCGTAACCGGCGCCTGGCAGCGAACTCATGACCACGGCACCACAACCGAAGAACACCAGGCCGAAAGTTCCCAGCGCCTCAGCGATGGCGCGACGGGCAAGCGACGTCATGGGAGGGCACTCGTTGGGTTGAAGGCGGCGAGAATCTAACGCCCATCCGCCCGCCGGAACACCAGGCAGGCGTTGATGCCGCCAAAGCCGAACGAGTTGCTGAGGATGAACTCCGGGTCCGCGACCTGACCCTCGCCGGCCAGGTAATGGAGGTCGCAGGCGGGGTCCGGATGTTCCAGATTGACCGTCGGCGGGAGCCACCGGTTGGCGCTGGCCAGGGCGCAGATGGCCGCTTCGAACGCGCCGCTCGCGCCGAGCGCGTGGCCATAGTACCCCTTGGTGCCACTCACCGGCACGGTCGAGGCGTGACCATCGAACACCTGGCGGATCGCGCCGGTCTCGGTCGGATCGTTGAGCGGGGTGGAGGAACCGTGGGCATTGATGTACCCCACTTCGCCGGCCGAGATGTTCGCTTCCTGTAAAGCCAGTCGCATGGCGCGGGCGGCCTGGCGCCCGTCGGGCCGGGGAACGGTCATATGGTGCGCGTCATTGGTAAGGCCGTATCCCATGACCTCGGCGTAGATCGGCGCCCCGCGGGCCAGCGCGCGGCTCCGTTCCTCCAGCACCAGGACGGCCGCTCCTTCCGCCATCACGAAGCCGTCGCGCTCCTGGTCGAACGGCCGACTGGCCGCGGATGGATCGTCGTTGCGGGTGGACATCGCCCGGATGATGGCGAAGGCTCCGAAGCACAACGGCGCGAGCGGCGCCTCGGCTCCACCGGCCAGCATCACGTCGGCCTCCCCCCGGCGAATGGCCCGGAAGCCATCGCCCACGGCGATGGTTCCCGACGCGCAGCTCATGCCGTTGGTGGAGTTGGGGCCGCTGATGCCGAACTCGATGGCCAGATTGCAGCTCCCCGCGCCGGCGAAGACCGTCAAGGCCAGTGTCGGGTCGACCTCCCTCGGCCCCCCTTTCATATACCGCGGGTACTGCTCCTCGGCGTAAGCCACCCCGCCCAGGGCGGTGCCCATCATGGCGCCGACCTGGTCCCGGTCCTCACGCGCGAAGTCGAGACCGGCATCCTGGATGGCCATGCGGGCGGCCGCGATGCTCAGCTGGCCAAAGCGGTCCAGCCGGCGGAGCCGCCGGTCGTCCATGAAGTCCGACGGGCGAAAATCGGGGATCTCCGCCGCGATCCGGGAGCGGAACGGCGTGGGGTCAAACCGGGTCACCGGACCGACCACCGAGCGGCGGGCCTTCAGTCCCTCCCAGAAACCCTCGCGCCCCGTGCCGATCGGGGTGACCGCGCCGATACCGGTAATGACGACCCTGCGGGGCTCACGTTGCATCAGGAACTTCCAGTTTCTGGCCACCGGACATCAGCCGACGGCCGTAGGTCTAGAGAGTAGTGTGGGACCGACCTCGGTCCCCAACCTCGAGAATTCCGCATCGCGGGCCCGGCCGCCAACGGCCAGTGGCCTATGGCTCGCAGGCCCTTGCGATCCCCGCGAGCGTCCTCGATGCGATCCCGTGCACAAACACCGGGCCGATCACCCACGCCGCCGCCGGCCGCCGAATGAGCGGCCAGGCGGGCCCGGTCCACTCATGCACAATCATGGCGGTGGTGCCGTCGCCATCCGGCTCCACCGTCCAGATCACATCCATTCCCCGGGTTATTCCGCGGATGTGCCGGTAGCGGACCTCGCGCCTGGCCGGGTCGACCCACATCTCCGAGACCCACCAGGTAGGCCAGTTGAGGGGGCCAAAGGGTCGGTTGGCGCTCATTTCGACGACCCCCCCATCGACCCGGCGCTCCAGCATACGTACGTACCGATAGTGGCCCAGGATCTCCGGCCAGCGTTCGACATCGCTCGCGGCTTGGAACACCCGCGTCGGGGGCGCGGCAATCCTCCGCTGATCCACCGTCCGCATCACCGGGTCCTCCAGGTCGCGACCAGCCGAAACCCCGGGCTCCGCTCCACGCGCGCCCGGATCCCCGCCTGTCGGAGCAGACCGGCGAGCTCATCCGGCAGGAATCCCCGCAGCACCGAGGTGAGTCCGTCGGCCCTCGTGGCAGGGTCGAACCGGAAGAACCGGGACCCCAACCAGAAACCGGCGAAGGCGAGCCGGCTCCGCCGCAGATCGGCGACCACCACGCCCACCCGGGCGATTCGTTGGGCCGCCTGGAAGAACGCAATGTTGGCGCTCGGGCTCAGGTGGTGGGCCAACTGGCTGGCGAGCACCAGGTCAACGGAGCCGGGCCGGACCGGCAGGGAGCCGGCGCAGCCGATGAGGGTAGCCATCCCCCGGTCCCGGGCCAGAGCCGCCGCGGTCCGGTGCCGCTCGAGGCCGACGGGAATGAGCGTGATTCCCCGCCGCCTCGCCCACCCCACCGCCCGCTCGGGCAGGTCACCATTCCCGGTGCCCACATCCAGCAGGGTGAGCCGCGCGCAGGGTCTGACATTCGCCAGGACCCGCGCCAGCCCCTTGCGTACCGCCCACCACCCGCCGAACCAGAAGTTGGCCCGCGCGATGTGGTGGAGCGATGCCGCCACCGTGGCGGGATCGGCGTCGGGATGGTCCAGCAGCTCGTCGCCAAAGGACGTCCGGAGCGAGGAGCTCGTCATCGCTGGAAACTCCCGTAGCCACCGCGGAAATAGAGCAGCGGTTCACCCTCGCCCACCGTGCCGCCGGTCACCCGGCCCACGAAGAGAGTGTGATCCCCCAGCGGGAAGTCGGCGTACCGCTCGCACTCTATCCGGGCCAGGGCCCCCTCCAGCACCACCAGGCCGTCGGCCGTCTCCTCCCACGCGATGCCGGTAAAGCGCTCTCCCGGGAGGAGCTCGGCGAAGCGCCGGGAAAGCTCCTCCTGGTGGGCGGCGAGGATGTTGATCACGAAGGTCCCGCTGGCCGAGAGGGCCAGGTGCATATCGGCGGTGAAGTCGACGCAGACCGACAGAAGTGGGGGATTGAGCGACACCGACGCCAGGCTGGATGCGGTCATCCCGACGGGTCGCCCTTCCTGGTCCCTGGTGGTGAGGACGGTGACGCCGGTCGCGAACCGACCCAGGAGCTGGCGAAAGAGCGCCGGGTTCACGTCAGGCTTCACAGCACCATCCGGGAGAGGAAGCCGGGATTAAGGACCGCGCGGGCCGGAAGCATGTCGGCGGTGACTCCGACGAAGGTATCGCCCAGGCCTCGCTGCTCCAGGTTCCGCACCGCCCGGCTGAAGAGTCGCGGCGCCAGCATTCCGTAGCCCACCAGGCGCTCGATCATCCACTTGCCGGCGAAGGCGGCCCGGCGCGCCGCGCGATAAGGCCGCAGCCTCGAGGCCGGGAGCACCCCGCGTTCCACTCTCAGGGCCAGATCGAGCACGCCGGCCGCGAGCTGGGCCCCCTTGAGCGCGCTGTAGATCCCCTCACCGGTGAAGGGGTCGAAGAAGTCGGCCGCATCGCCCACCAGCAGGGCGCCGTCGACCACCACCTCTCCCGACCAGGCCGCGAATGGTCCGGTCACCAGGATCTCGCGAATCACGCGATCGGACCGGACCCGTCCCGCCACTGCCGGGAACGCCTCGAGCGCTTCGAAGAAGAACGATGCTACCCGCCCGCTGGACTCGCGCACCATTCGGCGCGGCAGCACCAGGGCCACGTTGGCCACATCGGTTCCGATCCGGTTGAGTCCCACATAGCCCTGCGGATTGACGTGCATTTCGGCGTGGCCATCGAGTCCGCTCACGCCGGTCACGTGACCCACCAGCGCCAGGCGGCTGAGCCAGCCGTGTCGGCGCCGGCCGATCCGTCGCGCTACTACCGAACGAAGCCCATCCGCCCCGATCACAACCCGTGCACGGACGACCCTGGACTGCCCGCTGCGATCTCGGAGCACAGCCCCCGCCACTCGGCCCTGCTCGTACAGAAGCTCGGTGAGGGTGGTGCCTTCCCGAACCTCGGCGCCGGCGTCGCGGGCCCGGTCGACCAGATGGAAATCGAGGACGCGCCGGGCCACCGCGAGCCCCTGGCTACCGGAGCCGTCGGCGGCGACAGGTGCAAAGCGGCCGGTGACCACGTCGCCCCCGGGGGCAAATACCCGGGTGCCGAACAGCGGCTGGGCTCCGCCCTTTACCAATCGATCGACCACGCCCAGCTGGGTGAGGAGAGCCACCGCCGCGGGGCTCAGGTATTCGGAGCAGGCCTTCTCCCTGGGGAAGCGGGCCCGGTCGACCAGCAGCACCCGGTGTCCGCGCGAGGCCAGGTGGGTGGCCAGCGCGCTGCCGGCCGGCCCGGCGCCGGCGACAAGAACGTCGGGGTAAGACGACTGCGTCATTCGTGAAGGGTAATGGCTACCGGCCTGGGATGGGGCTCGCTCCCCATGCAGCGAAAGCGGCCCAGCCGAGGATCGCGGCGCTCGCCGTGGCGAGAGCGTTGACGCTGTCGTTGCTCACCCAGGGTAGACCGCCCCGCAGGCGCGCGGGCGATCCGCAGCGATGCACCGGTCGCTCGGTGTCCTGACCGCAGAGGTCACACCGGAACCTCCCCTGGATCATGGCGCCAGCCGCGGAGTCGAGGAGCATGCCGGTCATTCCCACGGCCAGGGCGAGAGGGAGCAGTCGCACCGACCCGCCGGCCAGGACCGCCGCGAGACCCACTGTCGCCGCACCGGCAAAGGCCCCGGCGGTCCCGGCGAGACTCACGGCCCCGCTGGTCCCCGGTGGCACCCGCCGCAGCGTCACGAGGTGCCGGGGATCGCTGCGGCTCCACCCGCCGCAGGCGGTTGCCCAGGTATCGGCAGCCGCGGCCGCGAGGCTAGCGGTGACGGCCCAGAGCGCCGCCTCTGGGCTTGTGGCGAGGATCGCTGCCAGGGCGGCTGCCCCACCGTTGGCGAAGACCTGAATCGGGTCCCGGGTCCCACCCTTGGCATCCAGCCGCGCGGCCGCAGGATCGGGGGCGAGCCGGGAGATGAGGGTGGCGCCAACGAAAAACGAGCCCAGTGCGGCGAGTCCGCACCAGCCGGTGCGCCCCAGGATGGCCAATCCGACCGAGGTGGCGGCGACAAGGCCCCCGCGGCTCAGCGCCCGGGCCGCGTAGCCGGCCATCGCGACCACCAGCGAAAGACCGAACGCAAGGAGTAACGGCATCTTCTATATTGTAGCCCATCCCGGATCCCGGAATCGCCTTGTCCGTTCCCACAATCATTCCGCTCAGCCTGCTCGAGGCTCTGCGCAATCTCGACACCCCGGTCGAGGATGGCCTCGAGGAGCTGGCAGGCGAAATCGTCTCCAAGCGGCTCGGCCTTTCGGCCACGGTGGCGGCCCAGATTGCCCGGTACCAGGAACAGGTTCGAAAGGACGAAGGCGTGACGGTCGACGAGGCGGTCTCCGTCTTCCGCCTGGCCGGACGTCGTCCCGACGCCCAGCTGGTCTTTGCCGATGCCGGGCGCCGTGCCGCCCGGCATTCCGCGCGCAACGGGCCGGTGCTGAGCCGGGCGGCGGTGCGGATTGCCCCCGGCGGCCTGGGCCGATCGCTCGGAGCCGGTGCCGCCGCGCGGGCGGCTCGACGGATCCTGCAGGTGGATCTCCGCGTCGGCGAGGGCGGGGCGGAGGCGGAGATCGGCAAGCCGCTGTCCATCCTGGCGCTTCCCGACGGGTCGGGATGCGCCTTCTACGGCGCCGCCCTGGCGGAATTGCTCCGGGTCCTGACCGGGTTCGAGGGCGCCATGATCCATGAACGCTGCCGGGGACGGGGGGACAGCTCCTGTGTCTGGCGGGCCACCGCGGTCGGGGGATACGAATGACGTTACTCTCGGAGATCGACCTGAGCGCGGTGCGGGCGTCCCTCAAGGAACAGGGGCTCGACGGCTGGCTCCTCTTCGACTTTCGCGGGGTGAACCCGATTGCCCGCCGGGTGCTCGGCCCGATCGGGATGGGAAGCCGCCGCCTCTTCCTGTTGCTGCCGCAGCAGGGGGAGCCGATCGCGGTGGTCCACAAGATCGAGATGCAGCCCTTCGCCGGGTTTCCCGGGAAGGTCATAGGCTATAGCCGCTGGGAGGAGCTCCACGCCGCGGTGGCCTCTCAGGTCCAGGGACGCCGCCTGGCCATGGAGATCTCGCCCGACGATGCTGTGCCCTACCTCGACCGGGTCCCCTACGGGGTGGTCGAGCTGGTGCGGCGGCTGGGAGGGACGGTGGTGGGATCGGGTGCGCTGGTCACCCGGTTCGCCTCGAGCTGGAACGCGGCCGAGCTGGCCGATCATCTCTACGCCGCGGAGGCGCTGGCCGAGCTGGCGCAGGCGTGTCTGCGGGAAGCGGTGACCCGGGGCGGGACGGGCCTTACCGAGACCGCCTTGCAGAAACAGGTGGTGGACCAGATCCACGCCCGTGGCCTGGTGTTCGATCACCCACCGATCGTTGCCTTCGGGCCGAACGCCGCCAACCCGCACTATGAGCCGCGCGCCGGGGAGGACGCCGCCCTGGATCGGGATCAGGTGGTGTTGCTCGATCTCTGGGGCGGGCGGCGATTGGGGACGGTCTTCGCGGACCAGACCTGGATGGGCTTCAGCGGCCGGTCGGTGCCGCCCAAGGTGGCGCAGGTGTGGCGCACGGTGCGGGATGCGCGGGACGCGGCGATCGCGCTGGTGCGAAGTCGGGCGGGCAAGGGGGCGCTGCGGGGTTTCGAGGCCGACGATGCCGCCCGGGCCGTCATTCGGGGCGCCGGGTTCGGAGACTATTTTGTGCACCGGACCGGCCATTCGATCGACCGGGACCTGCATGGCTCGGGTCCCCACCTCGACAATTACGAGACCCACGACGAACGGGAGATTCTGCCGGGGGCTGGGTTCTCGGTGGAGCCGGGGATCTACCTCCCGGGCGAGTTCGGGATGCGGACCGAGATCAACATGGTGTGGGCTCCGGCGGGTCCTCAGGTGACGCCCGGGGCGCCGCAGGTGGACCTGATCACGCCGTAGCGGCATCTGGAATCTCGCGCTCGAAAGGGGGTGCGGGGCGGAAGGAGCAGCCAGGAGTACCCCTGAAGCTGGAACGCTACGTTTCACCAATGTTCATTTGTTCCAAGGAGTTACACTGAATCGGCCGGTTGAATCCCGCCAGCTTACCCTTCCTTGACACGTGATTTTGCTCACTCCATATTCATGCCGCCTGACCGGGCCGAGGTCAGGCCGCTAACGCTGTTCCGAACGCATCAACTCCAGTTCTAGTCCGCAGATCTTCCAACAGGCAGGTCAGGTGCATTCTCGTCTCGAGGCATTGGGTCGAGGGCGACCGCTCGGTCGTCTGCGCCTTCTTGGTGTACCGTGTCAGTTGCTGGGTGCTGGTTTCACGTCTTCGGAGGACGTCTCAATGAGAGAAAGCAGTGTCGGCGCTTTCGCTCGCAGCGCGCGGTGGATCGCGGCTGCGGCAGTCATGCTGTTTGCCGGGGTGGCTTCACTCGCGGCGCAGTCGACTGGTAAGCTCGAAGGTCGAATTCGGGACCAGGCCGGTGCGCCCATCGCGAGCGCGCAGGTTCGGATCGAGGGGACGGCCTTCGGCGCGGTCGCCGATAGCCGGGGTTACTACTTCGTCAACAACGTCCCGGCCGGCTCGATCGATGTCGTGGCCCAGTTCGTGGGGTACAAGCCGGTGAAGGTAACCGGCGTCCGCATGAGCGCGGGCCAGACCATCACCCAGGACTTCGCCCTGGAGCAGCAGGCGGTCGACATCGGTGAAATCGAGGTCACGGCGGCGGTGAACGCCCTGGTGCCGCGCGACGCGGTCACCACCAAGCAGAACATCAGCGGCGAGTACACCGAGAAGCTGCCGGTCGACCGGATCACCAACGTCATCGCGCTTCAGCCGGGCGTGGTGGTGAACCGCGACGGTGGAATCAACATCCGGGGCGGTCGCGATGACGAGGCGGTGACCTACATCGACGGCGTGCCGGTGAGCCCGGGCGGCCGCGGTGGCAACTTCGTCGGCGTGAGCGGCGGCACCGCGCAGGTGTCCACCAGCTCCTTCGAAGAGGCCTCGGTGACCACCGGCGGCAGCTCGGCCGAGTTCGGCAACGCCCAGTCCGGCGTTATTGCCATTCAAACTCGGGGCGGCGGTTCCAAGTGGTCCGGCAACCTGGGCTATGAGAATGACGAGATCGGCGGCCTAAATCACAGCCGCGGGTTTAACCGGGTGCAGGGAGGGATCGGCGGCCCGATCGTGGGCGGGTTGACGTTCTATGTGTCGGGCGACCTCGAAGGCGCCAAGTCCGACGCCAACGGGATCGATGGCCAAAAGGACCCGATCTTCCTGCCGGCCGGCGTTGACACCACTGTGGCTCACATCGATGAGAACGACACTACCATGGTGGATGTCAGCCGGTTCGCCATGTTCACCGGGGAGTGCGACGCCTTCCAGCGCGCGGGCGCCGCGGGTTTGTCCGGCGGTGACGCGAACGCCCAGGCGGCGATTCGCGGCATCCGCAACAACTACGGCCTTGACTGCCGGGGCGCGCAGACCCCGTTTACGGCCAGCTCGAGCTACCGGACGGCCGGCAAGCTGCAGTACACCTTCGGCACGGGTAACCGGGTGGCCCTGTCGTACCTTCGCAGCAGTGGCCAGGACCGCGACTTCGGGGTCAACCAGACCACGAACCCGCAGAACCTCTTCGCCAACTGGGCGGCTCAGAACGTCGCCACCCTCAATTGGACCCAGAACCTGTCCAAGTCGGCCGACCGTGCCCTGGCCATCGACCTCTATGCCTCTTATCAGTGGGACCGAGCCCTCCGCGGCCCGCTGACCCGGCAAAGCGAGGAGAGCACCCGCGATCCGTTTGGCGGGTTCATGCTCAAGAAGATGGACTTCCTGTTCGACTTCGAAACATTCCCGATCTCCGGGATCGCCTCGAACTTCCGGACCAATAGCGGCCAGTTGTCGCCCTACGATATCCTGAGCCCAGACCAATACTCGGTAATCGACAAGTTCCGCAACAATCCTTATGGTCTTAACGGCTTCGAAGAGGGCGGCGGCCCGGTGGGTCGTATCAGCCTGTACAAGGAAGACCGGGCAGTCGGCAAGGGGAACCTGGACTGGCAGATCGACCGGTACAACCGCCTGAAGCTTGGGGGCGAGTACACCAAGTATTACATCCAGAACTACTCCTCGGGCCTGACGTCGCAGGCGTTCTCCGACGCCTACCATGAGAAGCCGACCCGCTGGAGCGCCTTCCTGGAAGACCGGCTCGATCTGGGCGACGTGGTGCTGGTCGGCGGCCTCCGGTACGACTACTACAAGACCGGCGCGTCGCGCCCGTACTTCTTCTCCGACACGACCGGCGCCTTGAGCTGGTTCCCGAGGCTGTCGTCGATGGCGGGTGCCGGCGGGTTCAATCCGGCCGATCCTACCCGCGCGGCCGCCGGCTGCCAGCGGGGTGGTCCAGTCGCGGCGTCCTGCGTCAACAAATACGCCGGGCTGGTCGCCGACAAGAGCCATAACTACCTCAGTCCGCACATCCAGGTCTCGTTCCCAGTCACCGAGCGGACCAACTTCCGCCTCTCTTATGCCCACCAGGTGCAGGCGCCGGACTTCAACCTGATCCTGGGTGGCATCAACACCGACCTCAAGACCACGAACACCAACCACGTATACGGAAGCGACCTGGACTTCGGTCGAACCATTACGTTCGAGTTCGGCATCCGTCATTCCTTTAACGACGACATGGTGCTGGATATTTCGGCCTACAACAAGGACAAGCTGTCCGACGCGGCCGGCCGTCTGGTGACCTATCTCGATCCCGCGAGCGGGATCAACAACGACATCCGGGTGGTGACCAACGCCGACTTCGGCAACGCCCGTGGAGTGGATATCCGCTTCGACCGCCGGATCGGCGAGTTGTTCAACGGCACGGTCGCCTACACTTTCCAGGAAGCGAAGAACACCGGCTCGGATCCGTTTACCTACATCAACGTCGGTTCCCGGGTGCTCAACGCTGTGAGCGGTGGCAATCAGCCGCCGCCGCAGGCGGTGCTCACCACCAATCAGGACCGGCCCCATAACCTGTCGGGCCAGCTGGCGTTGAACTTCCCGAACAACTGGAAGTCCGGCACAACCGCCGGCAAGGTGCTTGAGAACGTCGGCGTCTTCGCGGTCTTCCGCTTCGCCAGCGGCTTGGCCTACACCCGCTGCCCACCAGATAATCCCGAGGACGACAACGTCTTCGCCATCGCGGCCGGCACCGGCTCGACCTGCGACCGCGGCAATTCGTTCTCGGATTTCAATTCGGCTCGGCTACCGATGACCAAGCAGTTCGACCTTCGCATCACCAAGGGCTTCGGAATCGGCGGGCTTGACTTCACCGCCTACTCCGAAATCCGGAATCTCTTCAACTTCAAGAACATCACCAACGTCTTCTCGCAGACCAACGATGTGGTCAACAACACCGAGCGCGACAAGGTCCGCCGTGGCAACCTGGATGAATTCGCCAACGAGGCGAGGGATAACGGGGTCCTGGGGGCGGACAACAGCATCGATCTGAGCTTCGCTGGAGCCGGTATCGCGGGTTGCGGTAACTGGATCGATGATGGCAAGAACTCAGCCGCGAACTGCGTGTACCTGATCAGGGCAGAGCAGCGGTACGGCAACGGCGACGGGGTGTTCGATGTGACCGAGCAGACCCGCGCTTCGGACGCCCGGTATTTCGTGACCCGCGGTATCAGCAACTTCACCGGGGCGCCGAGGGTGGTCCGGCTCGGTTTCGAAGTCAACTTCTAAGGGCTTCATGGGGCGCGGGCCGGGTCACCCCGGCTCGCGCACCCTGCACATCACAGAGCGAGGGGAGAATGCACTCACGATTCCGTACGAAGGGCGTCCTGCTGGCCGCGCTCATCGCGCTGGTTGCCGGTATGACGCTGCCGCACAGCGCCTCGGCCGAGCCGGAGCCCGGTGCCAAGAAGAAGGGCTTCCGGCTCTTTGCCCGGGCCCTGGGCGCGATGACGATCAACCGGGTCTACTGCGGCCTAGCCTCTGATGGCCAGATCTGCGTCGACTCGACCAACAGCTCTACCATCGGCGGCGGTTTCTGGCCCAAGGGCACCGCCGATCAATACGTGTTCAACTCCGGTCTCCAGGTCGCAGGAATCATTCAGGGCGGGCCCTGGAACGGCGACACCGTCGGTGGGTTCTTCTTCGACCCTAAGGGCACCACCCAGCATGGCGAAGAAGTGGAGCCGATCTACAACTCCGCCAACCCAGCCGACCTCGAGGCGTGGCCCGAGGCTGCCTGCGTGCCGTACAACCCGACCAACCCGAACGATGAGTCGGCGGCGCTGTTCGACCAGCTGCTCCAGACCGACCCGACCTCGACCGGTTACAGCTTCCCCTGCCGCAAGAGCGCCTCGCAGGGCGACATCTGGTTCGTGTCCTGGGAGGGGAACCCTGCGCTACGGGCCGGCCGAAAGCATCCACTCGGTGTGCTGGTCGAGACCCGGGGGATGGGCTGGAACTTCCCGTCCGGTAACGAAGACATCCTGTACTTCATCTATACCTTTTACAACGTCACGTCCACCAACGCGGCCGACTACGCTTCGTACCGGCCGAGCCTTCGGCCGATCCTGCTGCAGAAGGCCAACGACCTCCATGCCGCGGCGGCGGCGACCGGTGTGACGCTGCCTGAGGGCGGCTACACCATGACCAACCTGTTCGCGGCCTTCGCACGAGACGACGATGTTGCCACGGCAAGCGCGAACTACTCGTCGGTGAATCTGCCGTTCGCGCTGGGATACACCTACGACCACGGCTTCTCGGCGACAACCCCCGGCTGGAAGTTCGACCCCTCGATCTTCTCGGCACCCTTCTTCCCCGGGGCCGGCTTCACGGGCGCCAAGTACCTGAAGAGCCCGACCGGCGCGGGCGAGATTCAGCTGTTCAGTAACACCATCAATGGTCAACCGTTCCCGGGTGCTGTCAACGATCCTCGGGACGTGGTCCAGCTGTACCGCTACTTGAGCGGCACCCTGAGCCCCTCCACCGGCGATCAAGCCTGCAACACCGGTATCCAGGCGACGACCCGCATCTGCTTTATCAACAACACTCAGTCGCAGGACATGCGGTTCTTCCAGTCTTCCACCCCCCTGCTGCTGCCGCCGGGCGGCAGTGGTTCGATCGTGGTGGCGTATATCTTCGCTCCTCCGGTTAGGGTTGCCGGAGGTGTCAACAACACCGATGTGAAGCCCGGTGATCCCCGCCGCCTGACGAATCCCGTGACCCTGGCCACGGGTGCCAACCTGATCGACTCGATGACGGGGTTCCTGGGGTGGACCGACGCCCCGCCAGGCGGCAATGGGGACGGGATCGTGCAGCAGGGCGAGTTCTCCGTGGTGTCAAAGTCCCTGCTTGGGAAGGCTCGGACGGCGCAGCAGGTGTTCGACTTCAAGTTCCTGCTGCCCTTCGCCCCGTCGTCACCGGAGTTCTTCCTCGTCCCTGGTGACGACCAGGTAACCGTGCTGTGGAAGCCATCGCTCAGCGAAACCACCGGCGATCCGTTCTTCGACATCGCCAGTCTGGCATCCGTACCCGACCCGGTGACTCAGCTGCCGACGGCTAACACGCTGTACGACCCCAACTACCGCAAGTTCGACGTGGAAGGCTACCGAGTCTACCGTGGCCGGGTGGACGCACCCAACGAGCTGGTGCTGCTGGCCCAGTTCGACTACTCCGGGACGGTGATCTTCGACTATACCGGGACCGTGAACCCCGGCCCAACCTGCGCGCCCGAACTGGCGATCGTGTCGAGCGGTTGCACCACGCTTGCCCCCAATCGGAAGAATGGCACGGCCCTGGTGAACCGCCGCAGTTTCGATCTCGTGGGGGAGATCATCCAGACGAATGCCGGGTCCGGCCGTGTCGCGCTGGCCTCCGGTCTCGCCCAGATCCTCAGCGCGGATACCGCGGTGAATGGCGGCGGCACCAACGGGCCCTGTGGCCCGCGCTCGACCTGCCCCAAGCTGGACAACTCCGGGGTCCCCTTCGTATTCGTCGACCATACACCGCGGAACAACTTCAGGTACTTCTATTCGGTGACGGCCTTCGACGTGAATTCGATCGAGTCGGGCCCGACCACCCTGGAATCGCCGCGCAACACCAAGTCGGTGCGGCCGGTCAAGCCATCCAGCAACTATGCCACCTCGGGTCAGGTCCTTACGACCGAGATGGTGGGCCGGGGACAGGTCCTCAACCCGTCGGCTCCGCTCCCGACCCTTAAACAGGACGGCACCTTCAGCGGGCCCTTCCCGCCGAGTAACGCGTGGGGCATCGGGCTCGGTGCCTTCGTGAGCGAGCTGCTGGCGCAGCCGGGCGCCCTCTCGGCTACGCTTGACAGCATCGTCCTGGGCGCGGCCTACGCCGACATCCCCCATCGCTACTTCTTCACCGCGGTGGCCGGGACCGACACGGCCCGATTCAACGTGGGGCTGGAGCAGCCGGAAGAGATCGGCGTCACCACCGGTGCTACCCAGTTCCGCGCCGTCCCGGTCGATAACGCCCTGGCCGGCCAGTTCGGCGGCGACAACCAGTTCAAGCTGCCGGGCCAGGTAACACTGCGAAGCCCGGGCCCCGATTACCTCACCTTGTGGGGCCGCGGATGCGTCAACGCTCGGAGTGGCTTCGACGGCGGCACCGGGTGCGATTACAATGGGTCGCGGTGGTACAGCGGTGCAAACGAGACGGTCGGAACTCCGATTGCCTGCTTGCCGGTAAACTTCTCCAACAACCTGCAGACGTGTTTCAACACGGCGGGCACGCTCACCGGCGTGACCACGATCAACCAGAACCTCTGTTACTGGAGTGCCCCGGGCAACGGCTGCCGCCAGATGACGGGCGTTACCTCGGGCGCGGCCCGCGCTGGTGACTTCCGGGTCTATTGGGGTAACGCGGGACACGTGGACTCGGTTATCGACCTGACCCACAACGTTGTGGTTCCCGGCCCGGAGACAGTGGTCAACGGAGGGACCCCCTATGCGAGAAAGGTCAGCGCGTCCTGGGGCATCCTCAATCCCGGCGCAGTCGCTGGCAACGGGGCGGACGGCAACGCGCTCTTGACTAACCGCGATTTTGCCTGCGTCGAGCCGTTCAAGACACTGGCCCAGGGAACCTTCACCTGTCCGGCCGCCGCCGGTCCCTTCACGCTTAGCGCCACCGCGGTGCCTGGCGCGGTGGGCTTCTTCGGCGGTGCCGGTACCGCCTATCCCCCGTCAGCCGCCTCCCCGATTTCCGCGGCGCCGGGCGGTGGGGCCGGGTTCGTGATGTACATGGTGGGTGACATGTTCACTTTCGAGCTTGCAGGTGGTGCTCTCCCCGCCGCCGGTACGACCTGGACCCTCCGTCGCTACGTCGGCGGGATCAGTGGCGGCAGCGGCGGCACGGCTGGCGATGAAGGGGCCTATGAGTTCAGCAACCCCGAGGGCGTCCTGCCGCTGACGGCGATCGGTGTCCAGCTGCGAACCACCTACACGGCGTCGAACACGATCGCCGCGTCCAAGTTCGCCGACCTGAAGCGGGTGCATACGGTGCCGGATCCATACTACGTCACCAACAGCTTCGAGCAGTCCACCGACAACAAGATCATCAAGTTCGTGAACCTCCCAACGAAGGCCATCATCCGGATCTACAGCTCCAGCGGCGTGCTGGTCAGCCTGCTTGAGCACCCCGGCGCAAACTGCCAGAACGTGAACCTCAGCGGCGTCCCGGATAACCCGATTGGTGGCGAGTGCACCTGGAACGTTCGGAACCGGAACAACCAGGTTGTCGCAAGTGGAGTGTACTTCTACCACATCGAAGCCAATACCGGCGGTGGGACCGCACGGCGGGTTGGCCGGATGACCATCGTCAACTTCGCCCAGTAGCTCACCGGGGGGCGGGCCTCTCTCCCGGGGCCCGCTCCCAAGCAAGGAGAATGCATCCGATGACGAAGACTCTTTCCTCGCGACTGGTGCTGCTGGCGGCCCTGATCGGCGGTACCGCGCAGGGCGCGGCGGCCCAGGCAGGCACCAAGCAGGACAACACTGCCTATGGCACCACCTCGGCGGAATTCCTGCTGCTGGGCGCGGGCGCACGAGGCACTGCGCTCGGCGGCGCCTACACGGCCATCGCCAATGACGTAAGCGCCCTCTATTACAATCCGGCCGGCGCGGCACTCATGACTCGGCCCGGCTTCATGGTAGGTACCTACGACTATGTCGCCGATACCCGCTACAGCTGGGGCGGCATCGCCTTCCCCTTCAGCGGCGGCTCCAAGACCTTCGGGGTGCAGGTCGGCACCTTCGGGTTCAAGGACCAGCGGGTCTACACCGCCGAGCAGCCCGACGGGACCGGTGCGACCTACGATGTCAGCGAGACGTTCGTCGGTCTGACCTACGCCCAGAACTTCTCGGACCGGTTTTCCGCCGGCCTCACGGCGAAGTACGTAAGCGACAACCTGGGCGATGCGAGCGGATCGGCGTTCGCCGTGGATTTCGGGACCAACTTCCACGCCGCGCTTAATGGGCATCCGGTGAAGTTCTCGTTCGTGCTCTCCAATCTGGGCACCAACGTCTCGTACTCCGGTAATGCCCTCAACGGTGGCATCGGCCGCAATCCACCGCCCGGCGAAGATGATGTGCCGAGCGTGCCACAGCCATCGCGCTTCCGGACCAAGGCCTTCCCGCTCCCGACCACTTTCCGGGTGGGCCTGGCGTACGACATGCTTACCAGCGCTGGCAACCGGCTGACCGTTCTCTCGGACTTCAACCAGCCGAACAACAGCAAGGCTGGTTTCTCCGGCGGTCTGGAATGGTCCAGTCGGAACCTCGGCGGCTCGCCCTTCTCGGCGGCGGTACGGGGTAGCTACTCCTATTACGCCGCCAACAACATCAAGCCCGAAACCCTCCCCACGGCACTCAACGACGAGGAGAATCTGCAGGGCTTGGCAGCTGGCGGCGGTCTGTCGTATGGCCAGGGAGCCTTCAATCTGAGTGTCGACTACGCCTTCAAGTACATGGGCATCCTCGGCCCGACGCACTTCGTCAGCCTGGGGCTCGGTTGGTAGTACCGCGGCCCGTCGGCCGCTGGCAGTGTGCCGTTGGTCGGTCACCGTGAGTGCGCAGGGACTGGATCAACTCAGGGTGCGCCGAGACATCAACGGCCCGCGGCCAACGGCCCGGGGCCAAGAGCATCAAGGAATCGCATGAGACGGTGGATGGCAGTGGCCGGGGCCCTGCTCGTGGCCGCCCCGGCGGTTGTGATGGGTCAGGCCGAGCAGGGTGTCAGTATCCGGGCCTTCCGCTTCTTTCGGGCGGAAAATCGCCAGACCCTGGTCACGGCGTTTGTCGAAGTGCCCTATGCAATGCTGGAGGCGCCGGCCCCGGATGCGGCGGGCGATCTCCGCTATGGCGTGGTAGTGGCAATCTACGACTCGTCCGGGACGAAGCTGAACGACGCCTCTTGGCCTGGGAGGCTTCCGACCAGCCTCCGGGCTCCGGGCGCGATGGCCCTGGAAACACTGGACTTCTCGCTGGCGCCAGGCCGGTACCGGATGGAAGCCACGGTGACGGATTCCGTGTCGGGCAAGAAGTTCATCGCCTCCAGCGACTTGACGGCCTGGGGGGACTCCCCGGGGGCCTCGGACTTGGTGCTCTCTCCCGAGATGCGTTTGGCAACCGGTTCTGATACGCTGCCAAAGAGGGGAGAGCGGCGCTGGGGGAATACCCTGGTCACTTCCGTGACCCGCCTCAGGCTCAATGCGGTACGCACCAAGGCGTTCTACCTGTTGGAGGCCTACGCGCCCACGGCCGATACCGGCACCATGGCCCTGGAGGTGGTCGACAGCAGTGGCAAGGCTCTGGTCCAGAGCAAGCCCACACCGGTACGGGTGGCGCCGGGCGGGTCGGTGCTCAAAGGCCAGTTGGATCTCGCGGGACTCCCGGCGGGTCACTACAGCCTGAGGGTCAAGCTCGATCTGGCCGGTCACAAGCAAGAGCGTTCCGACGAGTTCGTAATGGGGGACTTCGAGGAGGCGATGGAGCGGGAAGGCCAGCGCCTGGCGCTGGTGAAGGTGACGGACGAAGGTTATTTCGGGTCGATGAACGACGATCAGCTGAACGAGGCGGCCGCGCCGCTGATCTACCTGACCCGGCCCGACTCGCTTTCGGTCCTGAAGACGGGGCTTTCGCTCGCTGCCAAGCGGTCCTTTCTGACCCGGTTCTGGCAGCAGCGGGATCCCTCACCGGGCACTCCCCGGAACGAGGCGCGGGATGCCTTCTACCAGCAGATCGAGACGGCGAACCGCGAGTACGGGGAAAAGAACTCCCGCGGCGGCGGGCGGCCCGGCTGGCGCACCGACCGCGGCAGGATCCGGATCAAATATGGTACGCCGAGCGATGTGCTCGACCGTCGGACCTCCTTGGGACAGGCGCCGCCGTATCAGGTGTGGCGGTTCACCCGGGGCAAGGAAGTGTACTACATCTTTGCCGACCGGTCGGGATTCGGCAATTATCAGCTGATCGCGACCAACGATCTCAAGGAAAACGGGCTGGCGGACTACGCCCAGTTGCTGGGGGGCAGCGCCCTGCAGGATATCAGCCGCTGGCTGGGCATTGACCTCTTCCAGACAGGTGTGAACCGCGGGGCCGATGCCCCACTTAGCAATTGAAGATGGCAGGCTACGATTCCAGGCAGGACCCGGACCCGTCTCCGGCCCACGGGCGGGATTGACTTGACGCAGGCCACTCGCGCGAGGCTAATGATGATGAAACACATGGTGCAACGATCACTGCCGTTCCTTGTTCTGGCTGGGTTGGTGGCCTGCAAAGGCGATCCCACCGGCGACCTCCGAAACGGCACCGACCACTTGCTTGCGGACCCGAGTTCGCTATTCCTCGGTGTCGGCGCGGACACGACGAAGTTCGTCAAGGTGTCGGCTGTCGACGAGCAGGGGAACCTGCTGGGCGAATCTTTCCGCCTGGGCGCCGTCACCGGGCCGTTCACCGTTACGCTCGACACGACATTCACGCCGATCGTGGACCCGGATGGCACTATTCACACTCCGAAGAATCCCACGACGGTCCGCTACATCGTGAAGACCTTGGCCAACACCGGCAACGGCAGCTTCCTGGTGAGCGCCGGCGGGCAGGACATCACGATTCCGATTCGGATGCTGCCGGATACGGGGGTCCTGACCCTCTCGTCCGCCTCCCCCGCGCTGGGTGACACTATCGTGGCTACTCTGGAGGCGAACCTCCGCTACACCTCGGCTTCCGAGGTGTCGATCGCCGGCGGCGTCTCGTCGTACCTGGTGAGCATCAGCGCAGATAGCACCCAGCTCAAGTTCCTGCCGGGTCCTGGCGCGGTGGCCTCGAAGGTCACCGTCAGCGGCATCCGCTTGTCGTACTCTCCCGGGCTGGGACCCATTGACGCGGTCTCCGCGGGCGCCCTGACAACTCCCACGGTGCCGCCCATTACCGCGGTCTTCTCCACCACCACGCCGGACATCAACCAGAACGTTACTGTCACCGCGCCCGCGAGCATCAAGTTCCTGCCAGGCTCCCGGATCTTCTTCGGAACCGACGAGCAGGTTGTGGCGAGTGTGGCGGCGGACAGTAACTCTCTCGTCATGCGGCCTCACAAGGCGGGGGCCAGCGGGGCGATCAGCTTCGGCAACGTGGCCCTGAGCGTGCTCACGGTGGTGCCGATCACTGTCAATTCCACCAACACCGCTACCGTAAGCGCCACAGTCGTCCCGCTCGCCGGGACCGGTGCCATCGCTACTGCACCCCTGATCGTGATTCCGGATTCGGGCCAGACCTCCGGCGTGATCGATGCCGGCGCGACCACGGCCTCGGCGGACTGCGGCGTAGGTGCCCACTGCCGGTTCTACAAGTTTGTGCTCACCGAAGCCCGCACCTTCTCGATCAGCATCACTTGGGGCAACACGGCCGACATTGGCGGGTACTTCGTGGATGACCAGGGGAACGATCTCTTCGAGGACTTCGCCTGCGATGCGAACGGTTCCGGCGCGGCCGGCCAGCCCGAGACGTGCGAGCAGCATATGGACCCCGGCACCTATTACCTGGCGCTCGCGGACTTCACCGCCGCAGCGCAGAACACCACCTTCACAGTGGCCATCACCGGCAAATAGCACCGCATAGGATGTTCCACCCAACAGCCCCCTTCGCGCGGCGGTGGGGGCTGTTGGTTTTCCGCGGGTTGTCCCATTGCTCAGTCGATCACCAGATCCTCCTCCCGGAACTGCTGCTGGTACAGCCGTGCATACAGCCCCCCCAGCGCCAGCAGCTCGGCATGCCGCCCCACTTCCACGATCCGCCCGTGATTCAGAACCACCAGCCGGTCGGCCCGCCGCACCGTCGAAAGGCGATGGGCGATGATCAGCGTGGTCCGCCCCACCAACAACTTCTCCAGCGCGTCCTCGATGAGCCGCTCGCTCTCGGTGTCGAGGCTGCTGGTGGCCTCGTCCAGGATCAGTACCCGGGGGTCCTTGAGGATGGCCCGGGCGATCGCGATCCGCTGGCGCTGCCCTCCCGAGAGCTTCACCCCCCGCTCGCCCACCACCGTGTCATAGCCGAGAGGCAGGCGGTCCACGAACTCCGCCGCGTGGGCCGCACGGGCGGCCGCCACGATGGCCTCGATCCCCGCGTCCGGCCGGGCGTAGGCGATGTTCTCCCGGATGGTCCCGCTGAAGAGGGCTGGTTCCTGCGGTACCAGCCCGATAACCCGGCGGAGGTCGGCCAGGCGGAGGGACCGGATGTCCCGGCCGTCCAGCAGGATCCGCCCCTCGGTCACGTCCCAGAAGCGGGGCAGCAGCGACACCAGGGTGGTCTTTCCCGCGCCTGAGGGCCCCACTAGGGCCACGATCTCCCCCGGGGCCAATCGGAGCGTGATCTGGTCCAGCACCGGGGCCTGGGCATGATCCTGACCGTACCGGAACCCCACTCCTTCATAGGTGATTCGGCCCTCGACCGGGGTTGGGAGCTCCGCCGGGGCAGCTGGATCGCTGATGGGGCTGGGGCGTTCGAGCAGCTGGAAGACCCGCTCCGCCGCCCCGACGGACTCCTGGTAATTACTGAAAAAAGTGGCCAGCGAGCCGACCGACCCGGCGATCGTGAGGGTGTAGATCAAGAAGGTGAAGAGCTTCCCCGCGGTGAGCTTTCCCTCGGTCACCAGCACGCCCCCCTGCCAGAGGACCACGACCGCGGCGGCGAATCCGGCGAAGGTCAGAGCGCCGAAGAAGATCCCCCGCACCTTGGCGCGGACCAGTGCGGCGTCCACCACGGCACGAACCCGGTCGGCGAACCGGGCTCGCTCCGCCCCCTCCTGCACGAAGCTCTGGACCGTCCGGATCTGGCTGAAGGCCTCCTCGGCCACCGCGGTGGACTCTGCCACCCGGTCCTGGACCCCGGTGGACATTCGCCGGAGTCGACGACCCAGAATGAAGGCGGTGACCACAGCGATGGGCACCACCGCCAGCGCCGTGAGCGTGAGCCGAGGTTGGGTGAGGAACAGCAGGACGATGGCGCCGACCAGCGAGAGGAGCTGGCGGGAGAACTCCGCGATCTGATGGCTGACCGTTCCCTGGAGCAGGCCGATGTCGGTAGTGAGGCGGCTGGTCAGCTCGCCGGTGCGCCGGTCGGCGAAGAACCCCGGGGGCTGGTCCAGCAGATGGCCAAAGAGGTCGCGGCGCAGACCGGCAACGGCCCGCTCACCGGTGGCCGCAAGCAGGTAGGCCTGGGCGTAGTTGAGGCAGGCCTGCACTGCCACAAGTCCCATGAGCCCCAGGGCGATCCGGTCGAGCAACTCCCGGCCGCCACGAGCGAAGGCGGTGTCGAGCAGCCAGCCCATCGCCATCGGGAGGGAGAGGCTCAGGCCGGCGCTCACCACCAGTGCGAAGCTGGCCGCACCCAGGTGCCAGCGATACGGACGGATCAGCGGCAGCAGGCGGCTGAGAGCGGTAGGCGAGGGGATCCCTCGGCGCCGCACCGCGGCAGGCGAAGTCATGCTGGAAAATGGACGGGCGAGGGCTACAAGTCACCCTCCAGGAAGAGAACAACAACAACAACAGCAGCGCAGAGGCGCGGAGGGCGCAGAGGACGCAGAGGGTTCATTGTACCCTCCGCGGCCCTCTGCGTTCTCTGCGCCTCTGTGTTGTCGTTCCCGGTCGCGGTTCTCGGAGCCGGGCTTAACGGGAGGGGTTCAGCGCCTCGGTTTCGGGATGTTGCAGCAGCATCACCGGCGCCCGCTCGAACATATGGCCGAACGGCACCGCCCGGTCGACACCCATCGCGGCGAACAGCAGGAAGAGGTAGAGGAGGGAGTAGCGGTACATCTTCCATGCGGTCGGCTGGAGCTCCGCCTCGCGCAGCAGGCGCAGGCAGTACCAGAGGAGCCGGCCGCCGAGCCCCAGGGCCGCCGCGGCGTAGAGCAGACCCAGCGCACCGAACACTGAAGGCATCACGGTGAGCGGGATCAGCATCAGAGTGTAGGCCAGCATCTGGACCTTGGTCCAGTGCTCTCCCGCCACCACCGGCATCATCGGTACGCCGGCCCTGGCGTAGTCCTGCCGCTTGATCAGGGCCAGGGCCCAGAAGTGGGGCGGGGTCCAGAAGAAAATGATGGC
>CAZXRC010000004.1:0-168866 GCA_964642475.1 uncultured Gemmatimonadaceae bacterium
TGTCCCTGCGGCTACGCCGGCGACGAGACCCGGTCTTGCCGCTGCGATCCCCGGGTCATCGAGCGGTACCTGGCGCGGGTGTCGGGACCCCTGCTGGACCGGATCGATCTTCAGCTGCGAGTGCCACCGGTCGACCCCGGGGCATTGCTGGGCCAACCGTCGGACGAAACCAGCCAGGCGATTCGGGGCCGGGTCGAGGCGGCGCGCGTCCGCCAGCGGGCCCGCTTCCCGACGGAGGCCGGCCCTTTCGCGAACGCCCACATGCGGCCTCGCGATGTTCGTCGGCATTGCCGCCTGGCACCGGCGGGCGAGGAGCTGCTCCGAACGGCCATGTCCCGGCTTGGCCTGTCGGCCCGGGGCTACAATCGAGTTCTCAAGGTGGCGCGGACCATTGCCGACCTGGCCGCCTCGGAGACCATACAGAGTCACCACCTCGGCGAGGCGATCCAGTACCGCACGCTCGATCGCTTACGGCCGCGGCCTCACGGCGTTGGTTAGGCGGGTGCGATTTCCGGACAGGTCTCCTTCTGGAACGTGCCCCTGTCGCGCAACGGCCTTTCCGCGGGCCGAGAGTTGCATAGTTTTGCTGGCCGACAGCCCGTGGGTATCGCTCACCCATCCTTCCGGACCCATATGCTCGCGCGCTATCGACGACCCCTGCTGCTGGGCGGGCTGCTGCTGGTGGGTTGTACCCCCGTGGGACAGTGGATCTACGACGACCCTTCGTTCGCGCTTCGGGCGGTGGTGCCTCATCCGCAGCCCGGAGCCGATTCGCTCGAGTTGTCGTTTGTCGGCTGCAATCTCAACGACTATGACCTGAGCGGGGAATCCTTCGTGGCCCTCCTGCTCTTCGGCGGGCAGGTGGTGGGCAAGGGCGAGCGGGACCGGCCGATTCACATTTCGGTCCGCGACAGCCTGCGATTCAGCGTGATGTTCGGGGTGGAGCCGGTGGCCCTGATGCCCCGGGCCGAGGTGCCCTTCGCGATCGCGGCGAACACCTCGATGCGCACCCCTATCGGGGTCCGGGAGGTCGCCTTCCGCCTGCGGGGGAAGGTGCGGAAGTCGAAAGATCGGTGGGAGTGGAAGGAAGACGGCTTTGGCCTCTGCCGCCCCGGGCTGGTGGCCATCCCGCCGCAATTCACCCAGCCCGCGGTGAGGGACGAGCCGGGCTCGAAGAAGGCCCAGCCACCCGCCGGCGTGCAGGACAAACCGTAGCTCCCCTCACGCTCCTTTCCTCGGCTTCTGGCTCACGAACCAGGTCAGCGCGGCGATCACCAGGGCGATCGCCGCGCCGTAGGGGAGCAGGTTCCGCGTGCCATCCCAGGTCACGACCTGCCCCAGAAACAGCACCGCCATCACCACGATCAGCACCCCGATCAGTTTCTCCTTGAGATCGTTGAGGTCGTGGATCTCGAGCCAGTTGGGGAGATCGAGCCGATCGTCCACGAAGAGTTCGAAGAGGCCGATCGCGATCACGTAGAGCACGGTCGCCAGCAGGAAGAGGTCCGTCAGCTCGATGAATGCCAGGATCAGCGCCTTGGCCTTGAGACGTTCGCCGGCGGGGTCGAACAGCTGGCCCACGAGGGAGATGGTCTCCCCCGCGCCATACACCAGGAGGGTCGTGGCGCCGACCAGGGTGCACAGCACCGCGACGAAGATCAGGTACCGGCTCGAAGCGAGGAACCGCAGGAAGGCGGAGCCCGGTGCGCGGGGGCCCGGATCGGAGGAGTCGGACATGGCGTCGGGCCGGTTCAGGGTCGCGCGGCTCGTCCCAGCCGATCGCGGATTGCCTCCCAGGCGCTCCCGGCGGGGGGGCGTTCCACCAAGATAATCGTCGCCCCGCCATCATCCATCCGATGAAGCGCGCCGTAGAGCTCGCGGGCATACCCCTCCGGCTCGGAGGGAAGCCGTTCCGTCAGGTCCATCCCGGGTGGCTCCGCGCTCCAGAAGAGCAGGCCGACCCGCCCGCCGGCCGCCCGCGCGGAGGCGACGCGCTCGGCGACGGCGGGTTCCAGCGGCGG
Organism: uncultured Gemmatimonadaceae bacterium; assembly: GCA_964642475.1. Lineage (GTDB taxonomy): Bacteria > Gemmatimonadota > Gemmatimonadetes > Gemmatimonadales > GWC2-71-9 > JADJOM01. The sequence goes on from CAZXRC010000004.1 coordinate 2,022, forward strand.
CTGGTACTGGACCAGCGGAGCGCGGGGGGCGTAGTGGCGATCGAGCATCCCGGGACTGGGACGCGCCCGTTCCGATCCGCCGCCCTCGGTAGGAGACTCGATCGGACCGAGAACCTTGGCCAGCGCCTCCCGGGAGATCATGCCCGGCCGGAGAAGGACCGGCACCCCGCCGCTCAGGTCCACCACGGTCGATTCGATACCGATGGTGGTGGGCCCCCCATCGAGGACCAGGGGGACCCGATCGCCGAGACTCCGCTCGACGTGGGAGGCCGTCGTGGGTGACACCTCGCCCGAGCGATTGGCGCTGGGCGCGGCCAGGGGAATGCCAACCGCCTTGAGCAGGGCGTGGGCGACCGGATGCGCCGGTACCCGGAGCGCGACGGTGGCGAGACCGGCCGTCACGGCGGGGGACAGCCCGGGGGTCCTGGGAAGCACCAGCGTCAACGGGCCCGGCCACCAACGTCGAGCCAGCTGTTCGGCCTGGGGGGGCCAGGCCGCGACCAGCGCCCGAGCGGCCTGGGTGTCCGCCACGTGGACGATCAGGGGATTGTACGACGGCCGTCCCTTCGCCTCGTAGATCCGGGCCACGGCGGAGGGATCCAGGGCATTGGCACCGAGCCCATAGACGGTCTCGGTGGGGAAGGCCACCAGCTGCCCGCTACGAAGCAGCGCCACCGCGCGCGCCAGGACCGCGGGATCGGGCGCGTCGGGCGACACCGCCACGGTGACCACGCTACTCCTCGCGACCCGGCGAACGGCGCCGCGCCTTGCGCTCGCTCTGCCGTCGCTTCTGGTCGAGGCGCTTCTCCTTCGAGGCCTTGCTGGGGCGAGTGGGCTTGCGCCGCTTGACGGGCGTAAGGGCCCGACCGAGCAGTTCGCGGAAGCGGGAGACCGTCTCCTCCCGGTTCTGGGTCTGACTCCGAGTCGTCCCCGCGACCAGCCGGAGCCAGCCATCGTCGGTGAGGCGGTGTCCGAGACGTGCCAGCACCAGGGCACGCTGTGGCTCGCTCAGACTGGGTGAGCGGGCCGCGTCCCACCAGAGCTCGACCCGGGTGGACGAGGTGTTGACGTGCTGTCCGCCGGGCCCACCCGAGCGGCTGGCGCGGAAGCTGAGTTCGCCCAGCGGGATGGCCACCCCGGGCCGGATGACGATCGCGTTCGACTCGTCCATGGTCGGAAGTCTGGCGACCCGAGCCGCCGGGTGGAAGTCGCCGGGGGCACGGCTTACGTTACCGCCATGACGATGCTCGCCGCACTGGAAGCGCGCCTGGCTCAGTTGGGGTCGGTGCTGCTGGGGTACTCGGGGGGCGTGGATTCCGCCGTCCTCGCCGTGGTAGCCCGGCGCCGGCTCGGCCGGGAGCGCTTTCTGGCGGTGATCGGCCGGAGCGCATCCTATCCTGCCGCGCAGTATGTCACCGCCGTCGCGTTGGCGCATCGCTTCGACCTTCCGCTCCTCGAGCTGGACACGGCCGAGCTCCAGGATCCCCAGTACCGGGCGAATGGGACCGACCGCTGCTACTTCTGCAAGCGGGAACTCTGGGCCACCCTCGGGCAGGTAGCCCGGGCCCGCGGGTTCCGGACCATCGTCGACGGCACGAACGCCGATGACACCCGGGAGCACCGACCGGGGATGCGAGCCGCGCAGGAGTTGGCCGTTGTCTCGCCGTTGGCCGAGTTGGGGTGGACCAAGCCGCTGGTCCGGCAGGCGGCGCGCCAGCTGGGTCTCCCCACCTGGGATGCGCCCGCCTCGCCCTGTCTTTCGAGCCGAATCCAGTATGGACTCGAGGTGACAATGGAACGCCTCCACCAGGTGGAGGCGGCCGAGGCGGCGCTTCGGGCGTTGGGGGTCGCGGGGGATCTGCGGGTCCGGCACCGGGGCGGTCAGGCCTCCATCGAGGTAGAGTCCGCGATGCGGCCGCTGGTCGAGCGGGCCTGGAGCGACATTGACGCGCGACTCCGAGAGCTGGGCTTCGAGATGGTGACGCTCGATCCCCGGGGCTATCGCCGGGGCGGCTTGCTCAGTGAGCTGCCGGTGCTCGGGGCCTGATGCGGCTGTTCGTCGCCATCCCGGTCTCGGGCGAGGTGGCGGAAGCGTTGAGCCGGCTGCTCGACCGGTGGCGCTCCCGCTCCTGGCCGGTGAAGTGGGCCCGCCCCGAGGCGCTGCACCTCACGCTCAAGTTTCTGGGCCAGGTTTCCCCGGAGCGGCACTCGTCCCTGGTCGACGCGGTGGGGGATGCGGTGCGGGGCACGCCCGCGCTGGCCTTCTCCCTGGCCGAGCTCGGGGCCTTTCCCGGGATGAGCCGGGCCCGGGTGCTCTGGGCCGGCCTCGAGAGCGAGGCGGCGCTGGAACTCCTGGTCCATCGGATCGAGCGGGCCGCTGCCGGGCTTGGCTTTCCGCTCGAGGGCAAGCCGTATCGCCCGCACGTGACGTTGGGCCGGGTACGGGAGGGGAGCCACCTTCCGGCCGAGGCGATTCGAGCACTGGAAGAGGAACGGCTGCCGGCGGCAGGTTTCCTGTCAGGTGAAGTGCTGCTCTATCGGAGCCTGACGGGGCCCGGCGGGGCCCACTATGACGTTCAGGCGACTTTCCCGCTGGCCCAACCGGTATGACCGCCAGGATTCGGCGTCTTGCGCTCCCTGCCCGGGCCCTCCCGGGAGGCGCCGCCGACCGGCGCATTCGTTCCCGTGGCGCGGCACTCTTCAGCGTGGAGGCCCGATGACCCATCGCCTGCTGGTGGTGGATGACGAGCCCGGGATCCGGGACGCCCTGAAGCAGGTCCTGGAGTACGAGGGCCTCGAGGTCCGGGTGGCAGGCTCCGGCGGGGAGGCCCTGACGGTCTATCCCGACCTCCGGCCCCACCTCGTCTTCCTCGACGTGAAGATGGCGGGTCTCGATGGCCTGGAAACGCTCACCCGGCTCCGGGAGCTCGATCCCGCCGCGGTGGTGGTGATGATCTCGGGTCATGGGACCATCGCGACGGCGGTCGAGGCCACCCGGCGGGGGGCCTTCGACTTCCTGGAGAAGCCGCTCGACACCGACCGCCTGCTCGTCACGGTCCGCAATGCCCTCGAGCGGGCCCAGCTCACCGGCGAGAACCAGCGGCTGAAGCGGGAGACGGCGTCGCGCTTCGCGATGATCGGGACCGGTCCGGCGCTCAAGGAAGTGCGCGAGGTCATCACCCGGGTAGCGCCGACCAACGCCCGGGTGCTCATCACCGGCGAAAACGGCAGCGGCAAGGAACTGGTGGCCCGGGCGATCCACGATGCCTCTCCCCGGAAGACCCAGGCTTTCGTCGAGGTGAATTGCGCGGCCATCCCTTCGGAGCTGATCGAGAGCGAGCTCTTCGGCCACATGAAGGGTTCGTTCACCGGGGCGGTGACGGACCGGGCCGGCAAGTTCGAGCTGGCGGACGAGGGCACCCTCTTCCTCGACGAGATCGGCGACATGTCCCCTTCGGCCCAGGCCAAGGTGCTCCGGGCACTGCAGGAAGGGGTCATTACCCGGATCGGCGGGGCCAAGCCGATCCAGGTGGATGTCCGGGTCATCGCGGCGACCAACAAGGCGCTGGAGGAGGAGATTGGGGCGGGACGCTTCCGGGAGGACCTCTTTTACCGCCTCAACGTCGTGCCGATCGAGGTGCCCCCTCTGCGGGAGCGGCGCGAGGACATCCCGGCCCTGGTGGACCACTTCGTGAAGCAGCTGGTCGGAACCACCGGCATCGCCCCGCGTACATTTGACGCGGGAGCGCTGGAGCGACTGGGGGACCGGAGCTGGCCCGGCAACGTGCGGGAGCTGCGGAACGCGGTGGAACGGCTCCTGATCCTCGCACCGGGCAAGACGATTACCGCCGCCGACGTGAGCCGGCTCCTGGGGGAAGGGGCCACGCCGGAGGTGGTCGAGGGCGCCGCTGCGCCGGACGGGACCTTCGAGGCGTTCAAGCACGAGGCCGAGCGGAGCTTCCTGGCCGCCAAGCTCCGGGAGCACGACTGGAACGTGTCGGAGACGGCGCGGGCGCTCAAGATGCCCCGCTCCAATCTGTACAAGAAGATCGAGCGCTACGGCCTCTCACGGGATACGCCATGAGCGATCAGCCGCGGGACTGGGACAAGGAGCTCGCCGATATCGACAAGGTGATCTCGCGGATGCCGGCGCAGGGGGCCGCGCCCGCCGGGACCGCTCCAGCGGCGCTGCCGGCGGGACGTCCGGGGGCTGCGGGGCCCACCGGCGGGAAGCTCGCGGTTTTCACCACCTGGCTCCGGGTGGGGCTCGGCATCGCGCTGGCCGTCGGCATTACGCAGTGGCCGTACCCCAGCGCCTGTGGACTCAACCTGATCGTGTATCTCGGCGCCATCGGGGTGGTGATCGTGGCCGGTCTCTGGAGTTCCATCAGCTCGTGGCGTCGGCGGATGGGCCTGGCGCACACCCTCTCCCTGTTGGTGCTGCTCTGGGGCCTGATTCTCGGCGCCCGGGAGATCCTCCCCCGTGCCGGCTACGCCCGACACGTGCGAACCTGGTCCTGTCCCGCCGGGACAGTGGAAGCCTCCTGACCCGAACGCCCCCCTGGCGCACCGCTCCATGACGACCAACTACAAGAATCTCATCGGCGGGCGCTGGCTCGCCCCGGCGACCGGCCGTTACCTCGAGAATCGTAACCCCGCGGACACCACCGACCTGATCGGTCGCTTCCCCGACTCGGGGCCGGAGGACGTCGATGGCGCGGTAGAGGCGGCGTCCCGGGCCTTCGAGGTGTGGCGACGGGTGCCCGCGCCCGCGCGGGGGGATCTGCTCCAGCGGCTCGGCGATCTGCTGGCCGCCGGCAAGGAGTCGCTGGCGGCGGGCATGACCCGGGAAATGGGGAAGGTCCTGGCCGAGACCCGCGGGGACGTCCAGGAAGGGATCGACACCGCGTACTACGCGGCGAGCGAGTGTCGCCGGCTCTTCGGACACACGGTGCCGTCGGAGCTTCGGGACAAGTGGGCCATGAGCTGGCGCCGGCCGATCGGGGTATGCGGTCTCATCACGCCATTCAACTTCCCGCTGGCGATACCCACCTGGAAGATGTTCCCGGCCCTGGCCTGCGGGAACACCGTGGTGCTCAAGCCGTCCGAGGACGTTCCCCACACGGCGCATCGGTTGGTCGAGATGGCGCGGGACGCGGGATTCCCGCCCGGCGTGATCAACCTGGTGCATGGGCGCGGGGAACTCGCCGGGCGGGCCTTGGTCAGCCATCCGCGGGTCCGGGCCATCTCCTTCACCGGGTCGAGCGAGACCGGATCGCTGATCGGCGAGACGGCCGGCCGGCTGCACAAGCGGCTTTCGCTCGAGATGGGTGGCAAGAACGCCCTCATCGTGATGGATGACGCCGACCTCGATCTGGCGCTTGACGGGGTGCTGTGGGGCGCATTCGGCACGAGTGGACAGCGCTGCACCGCCACCAGCCGCCTGCTCCTCCACCGCAGGATTCACGACCGGTTTCTCGCCCGCCTGGCGGAACGGGCCGCCGGGCTTCGGCTGGGCGACGGCCGCAAGCGTGGCGTCGAGGTGGGCCCGCTCATTCACGCCGACGCCCGCGCGAAGGTGGAGCGGTACGTCGCGATCGGGCGGGAGAGCGGCGCCGACCTGGTGACCGGCGGGGTGCGGCCCCGGGGCAAGGCCTTCGCCAACGGCTGGTTTTTCGCGCCGACGATCTTCGCCGGGGTCAGGCCGGGAGACCGGCTGGAACAGGAGGAGATCTTTGGACCGGTGCTGAGCGTGATCCGGGTCGGCTCGCTCGACGAGGCGATCCGCATCAACAACGGTGTCCGCTACGGCCTTTCGAGTTCCCTCTATACCCGGGATGTACGGGCCGCCTTCCGCGCACTCGAGGACCTCGACACCGGGATTACCTACATCAATGCCCCCACCATCGGGGCCGAGGCGCACCTGCCGTTCGGCGGCGTGAAGCAGACCGGGAACGGACATCGGGAAGGCGGCTGGGAGGTCTACGAGTTCTATTCCGAGACGAAGGTGGGCTACCTCGACTACTCCGGACGGCTGCAGCGGGCGCAGATCGACAACCATGAGTGAGTCGCGTCCCGACCCCCGCTTGCGCCGCGTTTTTGGCCCGGCTAAGGTTCTGACTGGTGCACCTTCCTGCCGGCAGTGAGGCAACTCTCTAATGCGTCCCATGCGAGTCGGCACTGGCAAGCGCGGGTCATCGTCCTTCGACGAGGGCTCGCTCGACCAGTACCTGCGTGAAATCAGCAAGTATCCGCTGATCACGCAGGACGAAGAAGTCGAACTGGCCAAGCGCATTCGGGCGAAGGACCCGGAGGCGCTGGACAAGCTGGTGCGCAGCAACCTGCGATTCGTGGTGTCGGTCGCCAAGAAGTACCAGAACCAGGGTGTCTCGCTCTCCGACCTGATCAACGAGGGGAATCTCGGCCTCATCCGCGCGGCCCACAAATTCGACGAGACCAAGGGTATCAAGTTCATTTCGTACGCGGTCTGGTGGATCCGCCAGGCGATTCTCCAGGCCCTGGCCGAGCAGAGCCGCATCGTCCGGGTGCCGCTCAATCGGGCGGGGACGCTGCACCGGATCGGCAAGCGCTCCTCGATGCTCCTCCAGGAGCTGGGCCGCGAACCCACGCCCGCCGAAATCGCCGAGGGGATGGACATCTCGATGGAGGAGGTCCAGAAGACGCTCTCCATCAGCCAGAACCACCTCTCCCTCGATGCCCCCCTCACTCCGGGTGAGGACAACAAACTCCTCGACTACCTCCCCGATACCCAGAACGCCGGCCCCGACAGCGATACCTTCGAGAAGGCGCTGACCGAATCGATCGAAGAGGTCCTGTCCACCCTGAAGGAGCGGGAGGCCAAGATCCTGCGGCTCTACTTCGGCCTCGATGGTCCCGAGCCCATGACCCTCGAGGAGATCGGGAGCCAGCTCGGCATTACCCGGGAACGGGTCCGCCAGATCAAGGAGAAGGCCCTGACGCGTCTGCGGCACGTGAGTCGGGCCCGGGCGCTGGAGTCGTTCCTGACGTAGGCCGACGGCCAACGGCCAGCGGCCTCAAGCCAACCGTTAGCTCCCTCCCAGGATCCGCCCCACCTGCTCGAACTCGATCAAGAACGCATCATGACCGTACGGGGTGGCGATCTCCTCGTAGCGCGCGTTGGCGCCGCCCCGGGTGTACGCCTCGACCCAGCGACGCACCTCCCAGGGGTAGTAAAGGATGTCGGTGTCGATGCCGACGCCGATCACTTCCGCGACGCCGGCCGCGGTATGTCTGCCGGCGCTCTCAGCCGGCCCGACGTCGTGCGCGTCCATCGACCCCATCAGGCTCACGTAACTCCGGGCGTCGAATCGGTCGACCAGTTTTTGCCCATGGCGGCGGAGGTAGTGGTCGACGTCGAACCGCCCCGGGGTGCGGGTCTCCAGTCGCCCGAAGCGCTGATCGAACTCGATGACCGAGCGGTAGGTGATCATCGCAATGGCCCGGGCCGCCGCCAGGCCGGCCACCGGGCCCTCGCCCGGCCCATAACGGCCACCGGCCCACCCCGGGTCGGCCTCGATGGCCATCCGCTGCGCCGCATTCCAGGCGATGGCCTGGGCGCTGGTGCGCTCCGGGGCGGCAAAGACCACGAGCCGATCGACGGGGATCGGAGTCAGCAGCCCCCATTGCAGTGCGACCATCCCGCCGAGCGAGCCACCGCTCACCAGACGAAGCCGCTCGATACCCAGATGCCGAATCAACGGGAGGTGGGCCCGCGCGAGGTCGGCGGTCGTTAGGGCGGGAAAGTCCCCGTCGCTCGCCCCGGCCGGACCGGAGGACCCATAGCAGCTGCCCAGCAGGTTGGCGCAGAGGATCGGGCCCCGGGCCGGGTCGAGCGGCAGGTCGGGTCCCACCAGTGGCCCCCACCACTCTTGGACCCGTGCATTGCCCGTCAAGGCGTGAAAAATCAGGCGCCAGCCTGCCCGCCGCCCGACTTCGGGATCCCCCAGCACCTGGTACTGGAGTCTGGCGTCCCGGATCACGCCTCCGCGCTCGGTCCGGAAGTCACCCAGCGCCAGCGCGCCGGGATGACCCTCGAGAATGGAGGGGAGGGTCGTGGCCACGGTCACGACGCTCGCCGGGCCCGCGCCAGCGGCAGGCGGTCGACAAACGCGGCGTGGAGGGCCTGGACCGCGCCGATGGTCTCGTCGGCCGGAACCAGGAAACGAAGTCCACTGGCCGCCGGCTGGATCTCGAGCACGGTCACCGACCGTACCTGCAGAGCATCCCGAAGCGATTCGGCCTCGTGCCGTAGGTCGGTCGATTGCCCCGCCAACACAGTTATCAGGCCGTGATTGGCATCGGTAGAGGACGCCACCGCGCGGAGCCCGGTGGCCGCGGCGTGCCGCGACACCACGGTGTCGGGCGACATGCCCTCGAGCGAATAGAACTCGAGTCGGAGGCCATGCCGCTCGGCGAGGTGGGCCGCTTCTGCCTGTACCACCCTGGAGCCGGCGGCGGTGAGAGCCGACAGGAACGCGTGGGGCGCCTCGGCGATTCTGGCGGCCTCCGGCACTACCTTGGGGTCCGCGGTCCTCAGGCCGTGGGATTCCTTGACGAAGACCGTACGCCCGCCGTCGAGCGCCAGGGTCAGCGCGACCGCCGAGGTATCGGTGCCGCCGCGACCGAGGGTGGCGACCCGTCCCCGCTGCCACCCCTGGAAGCCGGTCACCACCGGAACCACCCCCTTCGCCAGCAACTGCCTGATGCGTCGAGGCGCGACCCGCCGGATCCGCGCGTCCCCGAACCGGCCGTGACTCAGGACCCCCGCCTCGCGGGCATCGAGCGAGACCGACGTGACGCCGAGCCGGTTGAGGGCCAGGGCCAGGAGGGAGGCGGACACCAGCTCGCCGGTAGCCACCGCCCGGTCCCGTTCGGCCTGGGTGTTTCGCTCCTCGGGCGGCGCGGTCGCGAGGTCCCTCTGGTCGGCTTCGACCGCCACGTCCTGGGCCAGCCCCAGGAGGTGATCGGTGACGCCCCGCCGGGCACTCGCGACCGCGACGACAGGGCCCTGGCCCGCGAGCCGTGCCACCCGCGCCGCCTGCGCCACGATCCGCTGGGGGGACGCCAAGGCGTCGCCACCCAGCTTGATCACAACCGGCGCGTCTGTTCCCGGATGGCTCATCGTGTAGCTCCCACCGCGTCCCGGGTAGTGCCGGCACCCTGGGTGCCGTCGCCCAGAGCCTGGTCGAGATCGGCGATGAGGTCGCGCACATCCTCGAGGCCGGCCGAAATCCGGATCAGCTCGGGGACCACCCCGGTGGCGCGCTGCTGCTCGAGGCTGAGCTGCTCGTGCGTGGTGGAGGCGGGGTGGATGATGAGCGACTTGGCGTCCCCCACGTTGGCCAGCAGACTGTAGAGCTTCACCCGATCGATCACCGCCCGCGCGGCGGCATGGCCACCCTTCACGCCGAAGGTCAGGACGCCACCGAAGCCGCCTTCGAGGTAGCGGATCGCGTTCTGATGCTCGGCGTGCGACTCGAGCCCGGGGTAGGAGACCCACTCGACCCGCCGGTCCTGCTGCAGCCACCGCGCGAGGGCCAGGGCGTTTTCCGAGTGACGCTTGATCCGCAGCGGCAGGGTCTCGAGGCCCTGGAGGAACAGAAAGGCGTTGAAGGGCGAGAGCGCCGGCCCCAGGTCACGCAGCAGCTGGACCCTGAGCTTCAGGATGAACGAGAGATTCCCGAACGCCTCGGTGTAGACCAGGCCGTGGTAGGACGGGTCGGGGCTGGAGAACTCGGGAAAGCGCGCCTTGGCCTTGGCGCCGGCCCAATCGAATCTGGCGGCATCGACCACCACGCCGCCGATCGCGGTGCCGTGGCCGCCGATCCACTTGGTCGCCGAGTGAACGACGATATCGGCGCCATGCTTGATGGGGCGGGCCAGGGTCGCGGCGCCGAAGGTGTTGTCCACCACCAGCGGAATGCCGGCTTCATGGGCGATGTCGGCGAGGGCCGCGAAGTCGGGCACGTCGAGCCGCGGATTACCGATGGTCTCGACATACAGTGCCCGGGTGCCGGCGTCGATGGCGGCCTGGACCGAGGCGAGGTTGTGAATGTCCACGAACCTCGTGGTGATCCCCCACTTCGGCAGGGTGTATGCGAAGAGGTTGTAGGTGCCGCCGTAGAGGGTCTGGGAAGAGACGATGTTGTCACCGGCCCGCGCCAGATTGAGAATGGTCAGAGTCTCGGCGGCCTGTCCGCTGGCCACGCCCAGGGCGGCGGCACCCCCTTCGAGCTCGGCGACGCGCTTCTCGAAGACGTCGGTGGTCGGGTTCATGATCCGGGTGTAGATATTCCCGAACTCCTTGAGCCCGAAGAGACTGGCGGCGTGCTCCGTGCTGTTGAACACGTAGCTGGTGGTGGCGTAGATCGGCACGGCCCGCGCGTTGGTCGTTGGGTCGGGGACCTGGCCTGCGTGGATGGCGAGAGTGTCGGGATGGTACGTCATGTCGTGGCTCCTCGGGGTCAACGGTTGTGGGCCTCGGGCAAGAGGCACAAGAAAAGGCCCGGTTCACGTCGGGTGAACCGGGCCTGGGCTTCGTCGAACGGTCTGGGCGGTTACATCAGTGCGCCGGACCGGGACGTGCGCTGGCACAGTCCACCCCGCGGGGGGTGCACTTGCGCAGACAGCGACACATCATCGGGCAGCGCTTCATGGTAGAAACGTTCCCTCGGGTCGCGCGGCGGTGCAAATACAAACCCCCGCGGCCACGAGCGCGGGGGTGATCCCACGGCTCTTTAGCTCTTTGTTTCGAGGCTTTCGCCTCAGGCGGTAGCAAGTGGCCCTAAATCCGTCCGCCGAAAGCAACCTATGGTCGCGGGCACAGCTAGTCAAGAGTCGAGAGTCGAGGAGTCAGTGCCGGTTACCCCCGGGCTCTCGACTCATCAATACTCCTCGAGATCCAACCCCTCGACCGGATCGATCGAGTCGGTCTCCGCGACCGGGTACATCGCCACGCTGACATAATGGCCCGGGTGATTTCGGATCCACGAGCGGAAGGTCAGTTGCTGCTGGAGCGCGGCTTCGACCTCGGCCAGCTCACGAGTGGTGTAGCCCTCCGGCAGCGCCCGCTTGTGCCGCTGGATTTCGCGGATGCTCGCCGAGAGGAGCGACATCAGCAGGTCGCGGTTGATACAGAGCTCCACCGGCATCAGCATATTGATACCGCGGGGCATGGCATACCCGCCCTCGGCACCCTCCGCGGGGGTGGCGGACTCCGGGGTGCCGGCCGGCGGCGCGGGGAGCTCGGGGTGCCAGTCGTTGAGCAGGCGGCGAATTCGGTTCTGCATGGGGCGTCTCTCCAGGATTTCCTCCCTCTAGGTTTCGGATCATCCCGGTGAAAACTTGAGGCTTCGGCGCTACATTAGAAGTCCATGTAGTACAGCAGCTTACACCACGTCGCCAGGGTGCTCATGGCCAGCAATCCCTCGTTCGATGTCTCGACCGGAGCCGACCTGCAGGAGGTCGACAACGCCGTCAACCAGGCGCTCAAGGAGATCGCCCAACGCTATGACTTCAAGGGCACCCACTGCGTCATCGAATTCGACCGCACCAAGGCGGAAATCCGGCTGAGTGCCGACGACGATTTCCGGATGGATCAGCTGCTGGAGGTGCTTCGAACCAAGCTGGTCAAGCGCAACGTCCCGGTGAAGAATCTCAACATCGGCGATCCCGTCGCCGGGACTGGCACCACGGTCCGGCGCACCGTGGGGCTGACCCAGGGGATTCCGCAGGACGCCGCCAAGAAGATGATCAAGGCCATCAAGGACCAGGGATTCAAGAAGGTCCAGTCCACGATCCAGGGCGACGAAGTCCGGGTCACCGCGCCCTCCCGGGACGAGCTGCAGGCGGTCATCGCGTTCCTGCGCGGCCAGGACTTCGGGATCGAGCTCAAATTCGGCAACTATCGTGGCTGATCCGCGGGCGCACCGGGGGGCGCGTCGGCTTCGCTGGCTCCTCGGCGCGGCCTCCACTGCCGGGGTGATGACCTGCACGCCGCAGGAGCCACCGGGGGTCTCGCCGGCGCCGCCGAACGAACCCGCCACCGAGGTCCCCGGGCCCGAGATCCGGATCGGACTCGTGGTCGGGGGTGGGCGGGTCGAGTTGTCGGGGGATAGCGGACTCGCAATCCTCGACGCCGACAGCACTCCGGCCGGCGATGGGGCCCCGGGCGCGGCCTGGACGGTACGCCCGGACGGGGCGCGCCTCACCGCGACCGCGCCGGGCGGATGGCGCCTCGACAACCAGATCGCCCTCACCTTCCTCCCCCGCACGTCGGTGGGGCGGGTGCTGGTCAACGGTCGACCCTACCGCGGGCGGGTGAGTGTCGTGCGGGACCGCTCCGGGGTGACCGCGGTGAATCTGGTGGACGTCGAGTCCTACCTGCTGGGGGTCGTGCCGGCCGAAATGGGCCGGCGCGATCCCTCCGAGCTCGAGGCTCTCGCCGCCCAGTCGGTTGTTTCCCGCACCTTCGCCATCAGGAACCTGGGAAAGCGCGCCGCCGAGGGGTTCGACCTCTACGGCACGGTGGTAGACCAGGTCTATGGCGGGGTGAGTGCCGAGAACGAGCTGACGAGCGGTGCCGTCCGCCGCACCGCGGGGCAGGTGCTTACCTGGCAGGGCGTTCCGATCGATGCCTTCTTCTTCTCGACCTGCGGCGGCCGGACCGCCTCCGGCACCGAAGTCTTCGTCGCCGCCGACCGCCCCTACCTCAAGACTGTCCCGGACCTGGACGGGTCGGGGCAGGCCTGGTGCCGAATCTCCCCCCGCTACCGCTGGCGGGAGGAGTGGAGCGGCGACCAGCTCCGAGGCACGCTCCGCCAGTCGTTGCCGCCCGCGACGGGCACGCCGGCCGAAGAGGCGGCCACGGCGACGGGGGTGGCGGTGGCCACCCGAACCGGATCCGGCCGGGTGGCGAGCGTGACAGTGCAGCTCCAGAGCGGCGCCGTCGAAGTCCGGGGCCCAGCCGTGCGACAGGTGCTCCGTCCGCCGGGGGAAGCCCTCCTGCGCAGTGCCATCTTTCGCCTGACCGAGGTCCGAAGCGAGGGGCGACTGCTCCGGCTGGTGGCCGACGGGAATGGCGCGGGCCACGGCGTCGGTTTCTGTCAGTGGGGGGCGGTGGGCCGGGCCCGGGGCGGGCAGGATGCGCGCGCTATCCTATCTGCCTACTTTCCCGGCACGACCATCAGTCGAGCCTACTAGTCACGGGGGATCCATGTCCGACCCGATCCGGATCGGGATTATCGGAGCCGGTGCCATCACCCAGGTCGCCCATCTTCCCGTGCTCCGGAAGCTCAAAGGCGTCCAGGTGGTCGGGATCTGCGATGCCGACCTCCCCAAGGCCCGGGCTCTGGCGGAGCGATTTCAGGTCCGAGACGCCTTCGCCGACATCGAAGAGTTGCTGGAGTTCGAAGAACTCGATGCGGTGGCCGTCTGTACCCCCAACCACCTGCATGAGCCCCACGTGGTCGCGGCGCTCTCGGCCGGGGTTCACGTCCTGGTGGAGCGCCCGCTGGCGCTCAACTTCGCCGGGGCCCAGCGACTCCTGCGACAGGCCGAGAAACGTGACCGATTCCTGGTCGTGGGGATGAACCACCGCTACCGGGCCGACGTGCAGCTGGTGCGGAGCTTCATCCAGAGCGGTGAGCTGGGTCGACTGGAGAGTGTCCGGGGGAGCTGGCACGTCTTCCGCCCTACCCGGGCGCAGCTTGGCTGGCGGCAGCGGCGGGACGAGTCGGGCGGCGGAGCGATGCTCGACCTGGGTCACGCCATTCTCGACCTGGGCCTCTGGTTCGCCAACAACCCCAAGCCAGTACGGGTGAGCGCCAGTCTGCACGGAGGCGACTCCGCCAGAGGCGTGGAATCTTCGGGCAGCGCCTTCGTGGTCTGCGAGGGTGGCCTCTCGATCTTCCTCGACGTGACCTGGCACCATGTGGGGGAGGGGGAACGCTTCGGGCTCGGGCTGCGGGCGGCGAAGGGGACCGCCGGCATCAACCCACTGCACGTCTGGAAGGAACTGCATGGCGTTCCTACCGATGTCGCGCCGACCGGGGCGATCAGCCGGGAGAATGCCTTCACCGCCTCGTACCGGGCCGAGTGGGCCCACTTCCTCGCCGTGCTCCGGGGGGAGGCCAAACCCTTCGACAACGCCGAGCAGCTGGTCCTCCACAAGATCATCGATGCGATCTACAAGTCCGCGGCGGAAGGCAAGGACGTGGATCTGTGAGGTGGCGGGCGGTCAGGCGGTCGGTGGGTCAGTCGCTGTGGCTGGTGCTTCTGCTCCTCCTCGTGCCGCCGAGTGTGGCGCAAACCGGGCCAATCACGCAGAAAGCCCAGACGGCTCCCGCTCCAGGTTCCGAGCTCACCATCTACGTAATGACGATGGGGGTCGGGGCCGAAGTGTGGGAGCGGTTCGGGCATAACGCCATCGTGGTCGAGGACCGCAGCCGCGGCACCGCCATCGCCTACAACTACGGGATGTTCAGCTTCCGGCAGGAGAATTTCGTCCTGCGGTTCATCCAGGGGCGCATGGACTACTGGATGGCCGGGTACCCGGTGGCCGATGAAGTCCCCCGCTATCGAGGGATGCGCCGCTCGATCTGGCGCCAGGAGCTCAACCTCACCCCGACCGAACGGGCCGAGATGCGCGATTTCCTGGAATGGAATGCGCGTGACGAGAACAAGTTCTACCGCTACGACTACTACCTCGACAACTGCTCCACCCGGGTGCGCGATGCCCTCGACCGGATTCTGCATGGCGCGCTCAAGGCACAGTCCGCCGGCACCGCCTCCGGCAACTTTCGATTCCACACCCTCCGACTGGTAGCCGCCAATCCCTTCCTGTGGCTCGGTCTCGGCCTGATCGAAGGCCAGCCGGTCGACCGGCCCAACACCCGGTGGGAGGAGATGTTCCTGCCGCTCAAGCTGCGGGACTACCTCCGGGAGGTCACCGTCAAGGACTCCGCCGGCACCACCATGCCACTGGTTGTGCGCGAGGAGACGCTCTACCAGAGCACCGCGTTCCCCGTGCCCGAGGCACCGCCCAACTGGCAACTGCCGCTCCTGGGCATCGGGGCGCTGCTCGGCGCTCTCTTCTGGTGGGGAGGCACCCGAGGCAGGGCCGCGGCCCCGGCGCGGTACGCCCTCCTGGTGGGCGGGAGCTTCTGGGCCCTGCTGACGGGGGTGGCGGGGACGATCATGGTTGGGCTTTGGGCCTTCACCGACCATGCGGTCGCGGCCCGCAACGAGAACGTGCTGCAATGCTCCCTGGTGGCGCTGGTCCTCGCCGCGGCGCTGCCGTTTGCGGTGGGGGACCGCGATTGGGGAGGCCGCTGGGCCCGCGGGGCGGCGCTGTTGATCGGTGGGCTCTCGCTAGCCGGGGTGCTGCTCAAGCTGCTTCCCGGGTTCCACCAGGCGAACTGGCCGGTGCTGGCCGTGCTCGTCCCGGCGAATCTCGGGCTGGTGGCGGGGGTGCTGGCATGGACCAGGCCCAGCGAGCCCTCGCTCCGCGCGCGGTAGCGGGGGACCGCCGCTCGCCGCTCCCGCCCTACGGCCGATTCACCGCGATGCTGGCGCGCCGCCTCTCCTGGCGCTCCTCCCAGACCCGCGCCTCGATGAACACCCGGAACAGGTCGCCGTCGAGCTGACCCCGTTCCACCTCGTCCACCATGATGTCGAGCGCCCGTTCCGCCGGGAGCGCCCGCTTATAGGGGCGGTCCTGGGCGGTGAGGGCGTCGAAAATATCGGCGATGGTCATCATCCGGGTCTGCAGCGGAATCTCCTCCGCCTTCACGTGCCGGGGATAGCCGGTGCCATCCAGCTTCTCATGGTGCCCCAGAGCGATCTCCGGCACCCGGGCCAGCCCCCGGGTCCAGGGAATCCGCTCCAGGAAGGCGAAGGTGTGGTTGACGTGGCTCTCGATTTCGAGCCGTTCCCGCTCGTCCAGGCTGCCTTTGCGGATCGAGAGGTGTTTCTGCTCCCGGGCCGTGAGGAACGGCTGGGGTGCGCCGTCGATGTCGATGTACTGCCGCCCGGCGAACTCGCCCAGCTGGGCGAAATCGCCCTCCGCCAGCACGGTGGGCTCATTGGAGGCGAGGACCACCTTGAGAAAGCGGTCGGCCGTCTCGAGTGACTCCCGCTGGCGCTCGGACAGTTCCTTGAGGAATCGCTCGTAGCCCTCCCGGCCATGGGCCAGGAGGTAGTCGGCCCGGGCCCGTTCGAATTCCCACTCCGCGCTCCGGCGGACGAACGCATGACGCTGCCGGATGAGCGCGAGTTCCCCCTCGTACAGCTTTTTCGCCTTGACCAGCACCTGTTCCCGCACCCCGACCTTGCCGAAATCGTGGAGCAGCCCGGCGTAGCGGAGCTCCCGGACCTGCTCGGGACTGAAGCGGATCAGCTTGAACGGGCCCTCCTGGGCCCGGTCGAGCGCCTCGGCCAGGGCGACGGTCCGGAGCGCGACTCGCTCGGAATGCCCCGAGGTGGTCGGATCGCGCTGTTCGATGGCGTGGACCGCCGCCCGTACGAACCCCTCGAAGAGCCGCTCGATCGCTTCGTACAGCTGGCTGTTCTCGATCGAGACCGCCGCCTGGGAGGCCAGTGCGTTCACGATCTTCACCGTGTGGGCGCTGAAGGGCACGATCTGGCCTTCGGCGTCCTTCTCGCCCAGCCGGATCTCGGGGTCGCGCTTGCGGTTGATGAGCTGCAGCACGCCGATGACTTCCCCGTGGTGATTCTGCATCGGAATCACCAGCATGCTCTTGGTCCGGTACCCGTACCGCTCGTCAAACGACCGATTGAAGGAGTACTCCACCTCGGGCGGCAGGGTGTATACGTCCTCGATGACCAGGGGGGAGCCCTCGGTGGCGACGTAGCCGGCCAGAGACGAGTGGTCGATGGGGACGCTGAATTCGACGAACGGGATGTCGGGGCGACTGTGGTTCTGGCTCAGCTTGACGCAGAGCCGCCGCTCGCCGCCGGGACTGGCCTCGGCGATGTAGAGGCTCCCGGCATCCGACTGGGTCACCCGGCGGGCCTGGGTGAGTATCAGGTCGAGCAGGGTCTCGAGGTTCTTCTCGGTTGTGAGCTGCACGCCGATATCGGCCAGCTCGGAGAGTTCGCTGAGCCGGGCGGCGCTCTCGTGCCGGGCCTGTCGGTGTTCCAGCGCGGAGGCCGACACCTGGAACGCCGCGCGTAGGGCCACCAGCAGCTGGCGCGGGCCGGCGGTGGAGGGGAGGAAGACGCTGAGCAGGTCGGCCGGCAGCTCCGCCGGGACATCCAGTTCGCCGGGGAGCCCCAGCGCCAGGATCGCCACCCCAGCGTCTTTGAGCCGGCCCAGGGTCGCGCGGCTCGCCCGGGTCCGGGCGGCGCCGTCGAGGAGGTAGGCGGAGGGACGGTGGTCGGGGCGGATCCGATCGGGGTGGTCCACCGCTTCGAGCTTCACCTGCTCGGTCGCCAGCGCTTCGGCGACCGCCCCCGGATTCCACCCCGGCGCGTGATAGAGCAGGTACGTCACGGGACCGGTTGCTCCAGCACCGAGTCGCGGGAGATCTGGCGGACGCCGGTGAGCAGCCGGTGGGGTCGGCGGCTCACCTGATCGATGAAGTACTCGAACTTGGCGCTCACCACTCGCATCGTCTTGAGGGTTTGACGCACATCGGGCCCGACATCGGTGGTCAGCTGGTCGATGTTCCGGGTCAGGGTGTCGGCGTGGTTGATGAGCTGACGGGTGTCGGCCATCAGTACCGTGAGCGAGTCGTGGATGGCCGCGAATCCGGTGTCGGCGTTGGCCAGGGTGGTTGTGGCGCGCGCCAGGAGCGGTTCCAGCCGGTCGAGGGCGGCCCGGGCACTGGCCAGGGTCTGGCGCACCTCCGGGGCGGTGCGCTGCACCTCCCGTTCGGCGGCTTCTGCGGTCCGGTTGAGAGTGCCGAGGAGGCTCCGGGTGTCGCGGAGGATGCCGGAGACCTGAGTCCGGAGGGTGTCGGCGACCTCCTTGACGACGTCGGTCCACCCCTGGGTCAGGGTGCCCCGGATGGTGTCGCCGGGCTGCAGCGCCGCCTGGATCTGATTGGGGGGTACCAGGAGCGAAATCGAGGCGCTCCCGATAAGCCCGGTCGAGATGATCTCCGCCCGGGTTCCGAGCGGCAGCCGGATGGGGAGGCCGTTGGCATAGCGCTCCCGGAGCCGGAGCCCCACCACGAAGAGCGGCGGGCCCATCCGCCCGCCGGTATCGGGCAGGGGAGAGATGTCCTTCACCTCGCCGATCGCCAGGCCCTGCAGGAGGACCGGCGTCTCCTGCTTGATGTCGGCGACGGTGGGGGTCACCATGTTGATGATGATTCGGCGCTCGGTCCAGCCGCGGGTGACCACCAGCGCGGCGAGGACTACGCCGATCGCCCCGAGGACCAGGGCGCCGACCAGGGCATCGGCGGTGCGGGGGCGGAGGCTCATGCCGGCTGCTCCACCTGGCCGCGGCGGACCCGGATCTGGCGGTCCACCCGTCGGCGGAGCAGCGCCGGCAGATCCTGCCCGGTGATGAACACGGTCCGCCGGCCACCCTCCGCCACCTCGCCGCCGCGCGCCAGCTCCAGCAGCTCGGCCGCCGCCTTCTCGGTGAGGCCGTCGAACGGCTCCTCGAGGATCACCAGGTCGGGGTCGAACGCCAGGGCGCGTCCCAGGGCGGCGCGCCGCCGTTCCTCGGCGTTGGCCTGCGCCGGGCGGCGGTCGGCCACGCCGGTCAGCCGCAGCTGGGCCACGATCACGTCCACACGTCCCTCGATGTCCCTGGGGCGGAAGTTGCTTCCGAAACGAAGCGGGAGCCGGATGTTGTCGCGCAGGGAGAGATTCTGCAACAGGCCGTCGCCGGCGGGAAGGTATCCGACCCTCCGGCGGAAGGCGAGTTGCCCCAACCGGTCGAGCGCGGCGACCTCGGTTCCCAACACCAGGACCCGGCCCTCGGGCACCCGATCGAGGCCCAGGGCGAGCCCGCCGAGGAGGTCGACGCCGCTGGTCTCGTCCCCGGTGGCGGCCACCGTCTGATGGGCCTGTACCTCGAGCGTGAGGAGACCCTCCCCGTCCACCGGCTGATGAGCCGGACCGCCGATGCTCGAACGTCGGATCCGGCGGAGCGCCACCCGCTCGAAGCTCAGCAGCGAGGTCACTGGGTCACCCCCACGATCAGCGCGGCGATCACGAAGATCAGGGCGATCGATCCGACCGTCCCGCGGATCACCGCCTGGGGGATCTCGGTGGGGCCATGGCGGACCGAGAGGCCCTGGTAGCTGGGGATGATCCCGATGACGAGGCCGAAGAGGAGACCCTTCACCACGGTCAGGACCACGTCCTGGGTCGTGAGGTTCTGCAGGACGATGCCGAGGTAGCGGGCCCCGCTCATGCCGCCGTAGGCCACGGCGGCCAGATACCCGCCGACGATGGCGATCACGTCGAAGAGTATCATGAGGGTACCGACCGACAGGACACAGCCGAAGAGCCGGGGGAGGACCAGGTAGTGGTAGGGATCGATCCCCAGGCCCTCCAGGGCCCGGACTTCGCCCATGACCATGTTGGTGGCCAGCTCGGCGGTGATGGCGGTGCCGCTCCGGCTCACCACGGCGAGCGCGGTCAGCAGCGGCCCCAGCTCGCGCACGATCACCACCACCATCAGCTCCCCGATGAACTCTGAGGCCCCGACCCGCGAGAGCTGGGTGAGGGTCGCGGAGATGGTCAGATAGCTGAGGACCCCGGAGAGCAGGACGATGAGGCCCACCGCCTGCAGGGCGGTGAAGCGGAGCTGGTTGAGGAGCACCCGGGCCGCGACCCGGCGCCCGGCGCCCGGGAGGGTGGGGATGGAGGCGACGGCCTCAAAGGCGAAGCGCGCCTGCGCGCCCACCAGGGCGAGCCAGCGCGCTGTCCCACGACCGATCGCGGTGAGGAGCCCGAGCACGGACTCAGGCTGGGTTGATCTTCTTCAGTCCCTCGCGGGCCTCGGTGTAATCCGGGAAGACCTTGAGCGCCCGACTGAAGTAGTCCGCGGCCTTGGCCTTGTCGCCCTGGTCCTGGTAGAGGAGGGCCCGGCTGTAGTACGAGAGCGCTTCGGTCGGGACGTTCCGGGCCTTGATCGCCCGGGCCTGCTCCTCGGTGAGGGGCGGCAGCTTGGTCTCCTTCATGAGGTTCTCGGCCACGGTCTGCATCAGCCGGGAAATGTCTTCCCGCTTCTCCAGCTTGGGATCGCCCCGCACCACCTTGAGGATCTCGCCGGTCTCGACCGAGACGAGGCGGGCATGAACCCGAAAGGTGCCATAGAGGTCGGTGAAGCCGCCGAGGACCATGTAGCGGGCGCCGACCAGCTTGCCGACCTTCGCCGCGGTCGCCGCATCCACGGCGCCGTCCTTGCCGAGCTTCTGCTCGTCGAGGATCTGCTGGATGGCCTCGCGGTCGACCAGGCGGGCGCCGGGGTTCTGGCCCAGCTCGTAAATGAGCATGCCGGCGAGCCCCTTCTCGAGCGCCTGGAAGTCCTCCTTGTCCCGGCCGTAGGAGCCGCCGTTGGTGAAGGGCATGACGGCAATGCCCGGCCGCGAGTCCTGGGCCCGGAGGGCGGGCGACAGAGACGCGAGGGCCACCACAGTCAGGGCACACAACACGCTACGGCGTCGCATAGTCCACCTCATCAGAGAGTCAGCGCCATGCCTTCCATCGCGGCGTCCACCGCGAGCTCTGGCGCGCGCACGGCGGCGTTGCGTCGGGCGCCCGCGAGGAGCGCGTCGATCGCCGCGTCGTCGTGTTCCGGCTCATGGTGGAACAGCACCAGGCGCCGGCATCCCGCATCCCGGGCCAGGTCGATCGCCTGGTCGGGCGTGGAGTGTCCCCACCCGGACCGGCTCTCGATCATCGCCTCGGAGTACATCCCGTCATGTATTAACGTGTCCACCCCACTCAGGAATCTCACCAGCGTGTGCCGCCAGTCGGGTGCCACGTCGTAGGTCCCCCCCTCACCCAGCTCGTTATCGGTCAGGTAGGCGAAGGTCCTCCCGCCCGAGACCGGGACCAGCTTGTAGCCCAGCGTGGTTCCCGGGTGCCGCAGCCGGAACGCCTCGACCCGGAACCCATCGATTTCGAACGACCCCGAGCCCACCTCGGTGATGGTCAGGTCCGCGGCCAGCGCTTTGAGCGGCACCGGGAAGACCACCGGGTCCATCTGCCGATCGAGGATCCGCTCCAGGGACACCCCCGCCTGGGGAGCACCGTAGATCCGGACCGCGTTTCCCCGCGTGTTAAGCGGCTGGAAAAAGGGCAGGCCCTGGATGTGGTCCCAGTGGGTATGCGAGAGCAGGATATCGAGCTGCATCGGGCCCTCGGTGGCCTTCGACAGCGCCCGTCCCAGCGGCCGGATGCCACTCCCGGCATCCAGGATGACCAGCTGGCCCGGCTGCCCCGAAACCGCCACACAGGAGGTATTTCCGCCATAGCGCGCGGTATGTGCCCCAGGTGTCGGGATCGACCCTCTCGTTCCCCAGAACGTGACCGTGTAGCCCAACGGCTCCTCGGTGTAACTGTGTCTCTCAGTGTGCAAGGACCCTGCCATGGAGCACGCGGATGGGCGTCACGGCGGGGATGTGGGCATGGTCACGAACGGCCGGCGGCGCGCTCCAGCAGCGGGCGATTGGCGATCGAAATCTCCCGGCGGGTCACCTTGATCAGGCCGCGCTCGACAAAGTCTCGCATCGTGCGGGAAACGGTCTCCCGGCTGGAGCCGATCATCTGGGCGATGACGTGGTGGGTGATCTTCTTGGTGATCTCCTGGCCCCCCTCCTCGTCCGCCAGGCGGAGCAGCAGGTCGGCCACCCGACCGTTGACGTCGAGGAGGACCAGGCTGCCGATCTTCTCGTCGGCGCGCCGCAGGCGGCGAGACAGCTCGCGCAGGAGCGCGATGGCGACCTCGGGGGAGTTCCTGAGTCGGGCCTGGAAGTCCTCGCGCCGAAGCACCAGTACCGCGGCATCGGTCATTGCGATCACGGTGGCGGAGCGGGGCTGATCGTCGATCAGGCTCATCTCGCCGAAGAAACTCCCTTCCGCGAGCACCGAGAGAATGACTTCCCGGCCGTCTTCGCCGATGAGGACCACTTTCACCTGTCCGGACGCGACCAGGTAGAGGGCGTCTCCCGGATCGTCCTCAAAGACGATCACACTCCCTTTGGGATAGCTTCGCTCCCGCACCAGCTCGGCAAAGGCAGTGATGTCACCTTCCCGCATGGTGGCGAACAGGGGAACCTTCTTCAGGACCTCAAGCGGGGTCAGGGACACAGGCCCTCGATGTGGTGGAAGTGACGGTAGAGACTATACTTAGACTGCCGGCTCGTTGTCAAACGGGCGACGGCTGGGCCGACCGCCCTGGGGCTGCCGCCGGATGGACCCAGGATGGTGCCAATGGGGACCGCGCAGTTGAACCCAACCGCGCATCCCGGCTATATTTGCAGGCTCTCCGGGACCCGGAAGTCATGTCCTCGGCCAAATCCGAGGCATCCACACATGGAGTAGACAGTGAAAGCGAATGCCCACCCGGTGTACCACAAGGTCATGGTGCAGTGCGCCTGCGGGAATCAGTTCGAGACCCGTTCCACCAGCGCCAATGTCCACGTGGAAATCTGCGCCAAGTGCCACCCCTACTTCACCGGCAAACAGCGGCTGATCGACACCCAGGGCCGCGTCGACCGTTTCCGGAAGAAGTACCAGGCCGAGAAGGCGCCGGCCTCGAGCCAGAGCTGACCGATGGAGGCCCGACTCCGCCAGGCGCTGGCCCGGGCGGAGGAGGTCGCCGCGGCGCTGGCCGACCCTTCGACCGCCGCCAATCCCGCCAAACTCAGGGCCCTCGGTCGGGAGCACACCCGGCTCGCGCCGGTGGTGCGCGCCGCGGAGCGGCTCCAGAAACTCCAGGACGAACTCGCCCAGGCCAGGGAGATGGCGGCGGAGCCCGATCCCGAGCTCGCCGCCCTCGCCAGGGCTGACCTTGCCCGGCTCCCCGCTGAGATGGCGCCGCTCGAAACCGAGCTCCATGACCTGCTCCTCCCGCGCGACCCGCTCGACGACCGCGACGCGATCGTGGAAATCCGGGCCGGTACCGGAGGGGACGAGGCGGCCCTTTTCGCCGCCGATCTGCTCCGGATGTATCAACGGTTCGTGCAGCGGAAGAATCTCACCGTCGAGCCGATCTCGCTCAGCGACGGGGTGAGCGGCGGCCTCAAGGAAGCGATCTTCGCGGTGCGGGGCGACGATGCCTTCGGTCTGCTCCGGCGCGAGGCTGGAGTGCATCGGGTGCAGCGGGTCCCGGCCACCGAGTCGCAGGGGCGCATCCACACCTCGGCCGCGACGGTGGCGGTGCTTCCCGAGGCGGAGGAAGTGGACGTTACCATCCAGCCGCAGGACCTCCGGATCGACGTCTTTCGCTCCGGGGGCCCGGGTGGCCAGAGCGTGAATACCACCGACAGTGCGGTGCGGATCACCCACCTGCCGACCGGCCTGGTGGTGTCGCAGCAGGACCAGAAGTCGCAGCTCCAGAACAAGCTCAAGGCCATGGAGGTGCTGCGGGCGCGGCTGCTCGACCGGATGATCGCGGAACAGGAGGCGGCCCGTTCCCGGGAGCGGCGCTCGATGGTCGGGACCGGCGATCGCTCGGCCAAGATCCGGACCTACAACTATCCGCAGAGCCGGGTGACCGACCATCGCATCAACCTCTCGGTGCACAATCTCGCGGAAGTGCTGGATGGCAAGCTGGACGATTTCGTCGACGCCCTTCGCATGGCCAGCCGGCAGGAGCAGCTGGGTGCCTGATGGGGAGGTGCGGGTGAGCACGCTGCTGGACCGGGCGACCACTCGACTCCGCGCGGCAGGTATCGAGCAGCCGCGGCGCGAGGCCCGCCGGATCTGGAGCGATCTCGAGGAACTCGCCGGCAGGGCTGCCGCACGCGCCGACCAGGAAACCGTCCCCGGGCCTGCCGCGGTGGCGGCCTACGAGGCGGCGACCGAACGGCGGGCGGCGGGCGAGCCGCTGGCCTACGCCACCGGACTCGCCGGCTTCCGCCGCCTCACGCTCCGGGTGGACCGCCGGGTGCTGATCCCGCGGCCCGAGACGGAGGGGCTGGTCGACCTGGTACTCCAGCGCTGCCCCACCGGGCGGGTTGCCGACGTCGGCACCGGCAGCGGATGCGTCGCCCTGGCGCTGGCGGATGAGGGTCGCTTCACGCTGGTGGCCGGGATTGACCGGTCGGCCGCCGCGCTGGAGGTTGCCGGAGAGAACCGGCGCCGGACGGGGTGTCGGGTGGCGCTGGTACGGGGTGACCTGCTCGACGCGGTCGGCGCCCGGACGCTGGACGCGGTGGTGTCGAACCCGCCCTACATTTCCGAGCGGGAGTACCTCGCACTTGATCCTTCAGTGCGGGCGTGGGAGCCGAGGGAGGCGCTGGCCAGCGGTGCCGACGGCATGGACGCGACCGTTCGGGTGATCGCCGAGGCCCGGCGGGTGACACGGCGGGACGGGTGGCTGGCACTCGAGGTCGACGCCAGTCGGGCCGGCGCGGTTGCGACCGCGGCGGCCGGAGCCGGATGGAACGAGGTGAGCGTACACATGGACCTTTTCGGCCGCGCTCGATACGTACTGGCGCGGAGAAACGAGGCGGAGTGATCTGGGACAAGGCGGAAGATCTCGGGCGCATGATCGGGCAGACGCCGGAGTACAAGGCGCTGCGGCGGGCGGAGACGGCGCTTCGGGAGGACCAGGAGGCGCAGGCCAAGGTAGACACCATCCAACGGCTGGCGCGCCAGATGGACGAGCTGGTGGCGCAGGGCCAGATGCCCGACCAGGCCACCGCCGAGACCTACGAACAGGCCGTGCGCGATCTCGAGGTGAGTCCCTCGGGGCAGGCCTACGCGGTTGCCCGGGCCAACTTCGAGAAGGTGATGATCAAGGTGAATCAGCTGATCGCCCAGGGGATGGAGAAGGGCGCGACGAGCAACATCATTACGCTGGGATGAGCCGCGGGTTCTTCCTGGTGGTGGAAGGCACCGAGGGGGCCGGCAAGTCGACCCTCGCCCGGGGCCTGGCCGAGCGTTTGACCGCGGCGGGGCTCGAGCCGGTGCTGGTGCGGGAGCCGGGGGGAACACCCGTGGCCGAGCGGATCCGGGCGATCCTGCTCGATCCCGACCACCCGATCGAGCCGGTGAGCGAGCTGCTGCTCTTCCTGGCCGCCCGCGCCGACCTGGTGGCCCGGGTCATTGCGCCGGCACTCGCCGCCGGGCGAACCGTGCTCGCCGATCGCTTTCAGCTTTCGACCGAGGCGTACCAGTGTGGGGGGCGCGGCCTCGCGACGTCCCTCTTTCAGGATGCCAATCGGGCCGCGACCGGCGGACTGCAACCCGATCTGACGCTGATCCTCGATCTCCCGCCCCAGGTCGGATTCCAGCGCATCGCGGCGAAGGGCCTCGGGCTCGACCGGATCGAACAGGCCGGCCCTGACTTCCATGCCCGGGTGGCGGAGGTCTTCCGACGGGCCACAGGCCCCGGAATCGCCCACCTGGACGCTACCCACCCGGCGGAACAGGTCTTGCTGGCCGCATGGGAGGAGATCCGGAACCGTCATCCGGGCGCGCGGCCGGCCGGTCACCATTAGCTTGCAAGCAGGCGCGCCGGGGCCTCGTTCGGGGCCCCGGCGCAGATTCACTGGAGGAATCGCATGCGACAGCGGTGGGGTTTGATTGCCCTGGTGGCCATCCTCTCGTTCTTCACCG
This sequence comes from uncultured Gemmatimonadaceae bacterium, assembly GCA_964642475.1. Taxonomy (GTDB): domain Bacteria; phylum Gemmatimonadota; class Gemmatimonadetes; order Gemmatimonadales; family GWC2-71-9; genus JADJOM01. The sequence goes on from CAZXRC010000004.1 coordinate 27,837, forward strand.
GCGGATGGCTGTTGCAGCGCGGGACCACCCGCGACGGGAATGTATACCAGCAGGCGCGGTTGTTCGACGACGTGCTGTCGCACATCAGCGCCTACTACGTGGATTCCATCCCCCAGACCGACCTCTACGAAAAGGCCACGACCGGGCTCCTGGAGCAGCTCAAGGACCCCTACTCGGTGCTCCTGGTCGACGACGACTACAAGGCACTGACCGAGACCACCACCGGGAATTACGGCGGTCTGGGGATCCAGATCGATGTACGGGATGGGTGGATCACGGTGGTGGCCCCATTGCCGGACACGCCGGCGGAACGGGCCGGGGTAGAGACCGGAGACCAGATCATCTCGGTCGACAGCAAGTCGACCGAGGGCTGGAATAACGACCAGGCGGTGAAGGCCTTGCGGGGCGCGCCGGGGAGTGTCGTCCTGCTCAAGATCCGCCGCGTCGGCATGGCCACCCCGATCAACTACAACCTGACACGGGCCACGATCCACGTGCGCTCGGTGCCGCCGGGCAACATGTTCCCCGGCAATGTCGGTTACATCTCGCTCAACCCGGTGTCCGAGACCTCGAGCGCCGAACTCCGGCGGGAGATCACCACGCTCCTTGGCAAGGGAATGAAGAGCCTGGTGCTGGATCTGCGGGGCAACCCCGGCGGCTTGCTCGACCAGGGCGTCAAGGTGGCGGACCTGTTCCTCAACAAGGACCAGGAGATCGTTGCGACCCGGGGTCGGGCCCGGGGGTCAACCAAGACCTTCATCGACCAGGCCAATCAGGAGTGGCCGTCGCTGCCGATCGTCGTGCTGGTGAACGATGGCACCGCCTCCGCCGCCGAAATCATCTCGGGCGCGCTCCAGGACCATGACCGCGCGGTCGTGGTCGGGGTCCCGACCTTCGGCAAGGGGCTGGTACAGACGCTGTTCCCCTTCTCCGACAATACCGCGCTCAAGCTGACCACCGGCCGCTGGTACACCCCGAGCGGCCGGACCATCCAGCGTAAGGCGCGGAACGAGGAAGACCAGGCGCGTATCGCCGCGGGCGAGGCCGGTCCGGGCCCGGTCGACAGCGCGGCCGGCGATACCGCCAACCGGCCGACCTACAAGACCGACGCCGGACGGGCGGTCCGTGGGGGTGGCGGGATCGTGCCCGACCTGGTGATCCGGCAGGATACCCTGACCGACTCGGAGCGGGCGTTCGCGGCGGCCCTGGCGGCCAAGTTCGCCGAGTACCGGGACGCTATCACCACCACGGCGCTGCAGATCAAGACCGAGAAGGGTGTCACCTCGGAGGAGTTCAGCGTCACCCCGGCGATGCGGGCCGAGGTCTTGCGCCGGATGCGGTCCAAAGGTGTGCAGGTGGCGGATTCGGTGTTCGCCAAGGCCGAGCCCCTCGTGAGCGAGCAGCTGGGCTATGAGATCGCGCGGTACGTCTTCGGCCGGCCGGCGGAGTTCCGGCGCCGCAGCCGCGACGACCGGCAGATGCAGGTCGCCCTCGATCTGCTCCACAAGGCTCAGACGCCCAAGGATCTGATGTCCCTGGCGACGGTGCAGGGTACGGAAGCGCCGGTTCGCAGGAACTAGCCTATCGCTCCTCTGCTGGAAGTCCCCGCCGCCTTCGCCACCGGGCTGGTGGTGGGCCTGCTCTCCGCGCTCGCGGGGATCGGCGGCGGGGTCATCATGGTGCCGTTCCTGTACCTGGTTTACGCCGGTTCGGGCGTAACCCACTCCGCCCAGACTGTCGTGGCGCACGCCACCAGTCTGGGCGTCGCGTTTGTGGCCTCCACGGTCGGGACCTGGCGCTACGCTTCGGCCCGGGCCATCCACTGGCGCGCCGCGACGACCTACGCCGTGCCGGGGGTCCTCTCCGCCTTCGTCATGGCCCGGGTGCTGACTCGGGTGGACCAGGCCAGCTGGATCCGGGCCGTGTTCGGAGGGTTCCTGGTCCTGACCGCGGCTGACCTGGTGCGGCGCGCCCGCCGGGGTGACCGGCCGGAGTCGCCCCATGACCCTCACTCGTCCTGGTGGCTGGTGCTGGTAGGGTTCGTGGGCGGGGGCCTGTCCGCCCTGCTGGGCATCGGGGGCGGACTGATCGCGGTGCCGGTGCTGCTTTACGTCGGCCGGCTCCCGGTGAAGGCGGTGGCGCCCACGGCGCTGGCGGGTGTCTGTCTCACCACGCTCGCCGGGGGGCTGGGCTATCTCACCGCCGGGGAGGGGCCGCCGATCTCGTCGATGATGGTGGGCTTCATGGACCTCCGGATGGCGCTGCCGCTGGCGCTGGGCACGCTCGTGACGGTGCCGATCGGCGTCCGGATGCAACGGCGCTCGAGCGCCCCGGCGCTCTACTGGGTCTTCGCCGCGGTGTTCGGGCTGATCGGCCTGGAGCTGTTCCGGGAATGGACCCGGGTGGCCCGGTGATCGCGATCGTCGGTGGGGGCCGGATGGGGCGGGGGCTGGCCGGAGCCCTCTCAGGCGCGGTGGAGCGAGTGACGCTCTGGTCCCGGCGGGAGGCGGGCGGCGCGGTGGAGGAGGCGGTCAGTGGCGCCGCCACGATCATCCTGGCGGTGCCGGATGATGCCATCGTCGTCGTGGCCGCGGCCCTGGCTCGGGGCCGGGCGGTGGGGGGAGACCAGGTGGTGCTGCACCTCTCCGGGCTTCACGGCCGGGAGGCGCTTGCCGCCCTCTCGGCGAGTGGCGCGGCCCTCGGGTCGCTGCATCCACTGCAGACGGTATCGGACCCCGAGACGGCCCCGGCCCGCTGGCGGGGCGCCTACGCCGCCGTGGAGGGTGATGCCCGGGCGGTGCTGGAGGGTGAGCGGCTGGCCCGGCTCCTTGGTCTCACATCGTTTCGGCTCGAGGCCGGACAGAAGGCGGCCTATCATGCCGGCGCGGTGATGGTGGGGAATTACGCGGTGGCGCTGGCTGGAGCGGCTGCCCGGCTCGCCCGCGGCGCTGGTGTTCCGGAACCGCTGGCTTCGAGAATGTACCTCCCGCTGCTGGCGGGGGCGCTCGAGAATCTCGGACGGCAACCGATCGCGTTGGCCCTGACCGGCCCGGTGCGCCGGGGCGATCTCAACACCATCCACGAGCACCTGGCGGCCCTTGAGGGGGATGACCGGCTGCTCTATGCGGTGCTGGGGCTCGAAGCCGTGCGGCTGGCGCGGGAAGCGGGGCTCGCGGGATCGCAGGCGGAGGACGTGGAGCGCGTGCTCCGGGCCGCGATGGCGCGCCCGTTCGATGGCCAGGCTACTGATCCACCACCCGGACGCCGCTAGGGATGCTGAATGCGAAGGTTGCGGGTGACACGCGGCGGTTGGTTTCCACGCCAGAGAGAATGAGCGTCCGCTGGTTGCCCCCCTTCTCGCGAACTTCGAGGCGGCGGGGGAGATTGTCGTACTGATCGAGGTAGACGACTGCGCCCGTGAAGGGGAGCGACTTGTCGAGGGGAGCCAGGGCGAGGACGTCCACCGCCCGCCCGCCGATCGCATCGGACCTGAGATACCGGACGCTGTAGCGTTCCGAGGGATTGGTCAGGAACCAGGCGATGAGGTTCGGGCCGTAGGTCGGATCGGACGGGATCTTGAGCCGGATCACCTGGCCGGGGGTGGTGCTGGGCGTGTAGACCCAGATGTGCTCTCCATCCATTACGATGGCCTCGCCGGCGGGGTCGGTGAAGCGCATCGCCAGCTTGGCCTCTCCCGCCTGAATCAGATTCCCCCGACTCTCGAAGGTGCCGATCATCGAATCGGCGATGATCTGGTGAAAAGCGGCCGAGAACGAGCTGATGGTCTGATAGGCCCGGGCGGCGCGCTCGATGAGGGCCTTGGGATCGGGATCCTGACAGGCGGTCAGGCGGTCCGCCGGGCAGGCCGACAGTCGATCTGGCGACGGTCCGACCGCGACCAACGCCAGGAGAGTTGCGACCCTCCGGAGCCGCCACCTGCCCACCATTCCGCCCATCATGCTCTCGACCCTGCCGGGGCCGCGATCCGCCGGCCGATCGCCTCCGCGATGAGCCGAGTCTCTCTCATCAGTCGGGCGAACTGCTCCGGGTAGAGGCTCTGGGCCCCGTCCGAGAGGGCCCGATCGGGGGTGGGGTGGACCTCCACCAGCAGCCCATCGGCGCCGGCGGCCACGGCGGCGCGGGCCATGGGGGTCACCATGTCCCGATGGCCGGTCCCGTGGCTCGGGTCGGCCACGATGGGAAGGTGGGAAAGCCCTTTCACCACGGGAATCGCGGACAGGTCGAACAGGTTACGGGTCGCCGAGTCGAAACCGCGCACGCCCCGCTCGCACAGGATGACGTTGGGATTGCCTTCCGCCAGGATGTACTCGGCGGAGAGCAGCAACTCCTGGATGGTGGCGGAGAGCCCGCGCTTGAGGAGTACCGGCCTGGGCAGCCGGCCCACCTTCTTGAGCAACGAGTAGTTCTGCATGTTGCGCGCGCCGATCTGGATGATGTCGGCGATTTCGGCAACCGACTCGGCTCCTTCGGGGTCCATCGCCTCGGTCACGATCAGAAGCCCGGTCTCCTCGCGGGCCCGGGCCAGCAGGCGGAGGCCTTCGAGACCGAGTCCCTGGAAGGAGTAGGGGGACGACCGGGGCTTGAACGCGCCGGCCCGAAGCACGGTGGCCCCGGCCTCACGCACGGCCTCCGCGGCGGCCAGGATCTGGCGCTCGCTCTCGACCGAGCAGGGGCCGGCCATCACCACGACCTCCTCGCCCCCGATCGCCAGGCCACCCGGGAGCTTCACGATGGTCGGGTCGGCGCGCCACTCACGCGACACCTGCTTGTAGGGCTGGGTGACGTGAATGACCTCCTGCACCCCGGGGAGGGCCGAAATGCGGGAGCCGTCGACCCGGCCATCGTTCCCCACCAGACCGACGGTCGTACGCTGGCGACCAGGCATGGGCCGCGCCTGGTAGCCCATTTCCTGGACGGCATCGCACACCCGGCGGACTTGGTCCTCGGTGGCGTCGTGGTGCATGACGATGAGCATCGGTGTGTCGCTCGGTTCCGTGATCTGGCTATTGACTGTTGGCAGTTGGCCGTAAGCCGCAAGCCGTAAGCCGTAAGCTGTAAGCTGTAAGCTGTAAGCTGTAGGGTATGTGGCTGTACCGCCTGTGGCTTATTGCCTATGGCGCACTGCCAAACAACCCAGGGCCCTTCGTCCGCTATACCCGCTCCAGCTCTCCCAGCCGTACCCCTACGATCGTGGATACGCCCGGCTCCTGCATGGTAACACCGTAAACCGCTTCGGCGGCCTGCATGGTCCGGGGATTGTGGGTGATCACGATGAACTGGGTCGACTTCTTGAACTCCTCCAGCAGGCGGATGAACCGCCCCACGTTGGCATCGTCGAGCGGGGCGTCGACTTCGTCCATCAGGCAGAAGGGGCTTGGCTTGGTCAAGTAGATGCTGAACAGCAGCGACACCGCCACCAGGTAGCGCTCCCCGGTGGACAACAGGTGGATCCGCTGCACCTTCTTGCCCCGGGGTGCGGCGTGGATGTCGATCTCGCTCTCGAGCGGGTCGTCGGGGTTGGCGAGCCGGAGGTCGCACTCGCCGCCGCCGAAGAGGGTCTGGAAGACGTGGAGGAAGTTTCCCCGGATGGCGGTGAACGTGTCCATGAACATGGTGCGCGCGGTGCCATCGATCTCCCGGATCGCCTGGGTCAGGGAGTGCCGGGCGGCGACCAGATCGTCACGCTGGGCGGACAGGAACTCGAGCCGCTTGGACTCCTCGGCATGCTCCTCGACCGCCAGGGCGTTCACCGGTCCGATGCCGTCGAGCGCCTCGACGATCCGCCGGGATTCGTTTTCCAGGGTCTCCAGGTCGAGGTCGAGCATCGGCGCCTCGGCCAGCAGGGTGTCGAGCGGCTTCTTCCACTCGCTTTCCACCCGCTCAACGATGGCGCGGCGGCGGCCGGCCGCCTCCGTGGTTTCGAGTTCGAGCCGGTGGTATTCCTCGGTGAGCTGGTCCACCCGGTTCCTGGCATCGTGCAGGGTGCGTTCGGCCTCGGCCAGGGTCTGCTCCGCCCGCTCGGCCCCCTGATCGGCTTCGGCAGCCGCGACTTCGAGCTCCTGCACCGCCACCCGGCGCTCCGATCGGGCCTCGATCCACTGGGCCTGCTGCGCGGCGAGCGCCGCGGTGTCGGTTTCGATCTGCGTGAGCTCGCCCGCGAGGGTTACCACCGCCTGGTCGGCCTCGGAGCCGATCCGGCTGGCCCGATCCAGCGCCTGGCGGGCGCCATCGAGCCGGGCCTGCAGCTGGGCCTCCTGGACCTGCCAGTGCACCCGGGCGTCGCGGGCGGCTTCCTGCTGGGCCTCGAGATCGGCGAGAAGGGCCCGACCCTGACCCAGGTTCTCGTCCAGTCGGGCGCGAGTGAGGTCGCCCTCGGTCAGCGCGGCGTCGATCTCCTGCAGCCGGCGTTCGGAGCGTTCGATCCGCTCCTCCAGCGATGCGAGCTGGGTGGACGCCTCGGCGAGCTCGCGCTTCATCTGATTGGCCAGCCGGACGGCGTCTTCCTTCGCCCCGGCCGTCGCGCGCTCCGCCTCGCGGGCCTGATCGGCGGCGTGAGTGGCGGCCTCGAGGGCGGTCTCCGCTTCGGCCAACCGGGCGACGGTGGCGCCGAGGGCGAGGTCGGCCCGGTGGAGCGCGGACTGGGCCTCGCTCACCTCGGTGGCGAGGCTCTCGAGCTCGGCCCGGCGACGGAGGGGGCCGGAGGGGCTCGGGGCGCCGGCCAGCAGGATGGCGCCATTCGGGCGGCGGAGCGCTCGGCCGCTCGGTTCCAGCACCTCGGATCCGGAGAGGAGCGAGCGTACCCACCCATCGGCGGGGCCCTGGGCGTAGAGTCGCGAGCCGAGGGGCCCGTCGCCCAGGGGACCGGACGGCCCGCTGTCGGCGGGGAGCAGGACGATGGCCCCGGGCTGCTCCTCGGCGTGCCAAGCCTGGATCGCCGGGATGGCGGAGGCATCGCGGACCAGCACCGCGTGCACCCATTCGCCCAGCAGTCGCTCGGCCAGTTCGGCGTCCTCGCGGCCGGTCCGGATGAAGTCGCTCAAGGGGCCCAGGATGGCGCCGCCGAAACGGTCGCGGACGGACAGCAGGGCCGCGGCACCGGGGGCGAGCCCCACCCGATCACGCTCGAGTTCCTCCAGGGCCTGGCGGCGGGCGGTGAGCTGGGCCAGCGATTCCTCGGCGGTCCGGCGATCGGCGCGCTCCAGGGCCTCGCGGCGGCGGAGCTCGGCGACCAGGTGGCGGGCCCGCTCGGCCTCACCGGCGAGGCGCCGGGCCTCGCTGGCGTGACGGTCCGCGACATCGGTTGCCTCCGCCTGGCGGCGCTCGGCCACGTCCAGCTCGGCCGCCGCCGAACTCTTCCGGGCGGAGGCGGCGGTCGCCTGCTCGCGGAGCGACGCCAGATCGGTCTCGAGGGAGGTCCGCTCGCCTTCCAGCGAGCGCAGCGTGTGAATGCGCTTCTGGAGCTCCTCTTCCAGCTGGCGGACCAACTGGCGCTGCTCACCCAGACGGAGCCGTACGTCCTGCTCAGTCGTGGTCCGGGAGGTGAGTTCGGCCTGGATTCGCTCCTTCTCCTGCAGCGCGGTGGTGTGCTCGGTCTCGGCGGCGTCGCGGTCGCGCACCGCCTGCTGGCGGCGGGACTCCATCTGGCCGCGCTCTTCGGAGGCACGGAGCTTCCGGGCCGCGGCGTTGGCGAGACGCTCCGCGGCCAAGGCCAGATCGCCATCCAGCTTCCCGAGCTCGAGCCGCACGTCGCCCAGGCGCCGGGCAATTTCGGTCCGCTGCCCTTCGGTACGGGCCCGGGTCCGCGCGGCCTCCTCCCGGCGTTCCTCCAGGGTGACCAGCTCCTCGCGCGAGGTGGGAAGTTCCCGCTCCAGGTCGCTGTGACGGGCGGTGGAGGTGGCCATGTGCTCGCTCAGGTCGTGCAGCACCCGCTTCGCGAGGGTGAGCTGGACGGCGAACTTCTCCTCCATGAGACGGGCGTGGCGTTCGGTCTTTCCCTTCTGCCGCGCCAGGCTCCGGATCTGGCTCTGCACTTCCGCGATGAGATCCTCCACCCGCTGGAGGTCGCCGGCGGTCTCCTCGAGCCGGCGCTCGGTGGTCTGCCGGCGGTCGCGATAGAGTCCGATGCCGGCGGCCTCCTCGAAGAGCGAGCGGCGCTCCTCGGCCCGATCGGAGAGGAGCCACTCGATCATCTTCGACTCGATCACCACCCCCGCGTCACTTCCCAGCCCGGTGCCGCGCAGCAGGTCCTGGATGTCGCGCAGGCGCACCACCGTCCCGTTCAGCAGGTAGTCCGACTGTCCGCTCCGGGAGAGCCGGCGGGTGATCTGGACTTCGCGATAGGCGATCGGGAGATCGCCGTCGGAGTTGTCGAGGAAGAGGGAGGCTTCGGTCACGTTGACCGGACGACGGGCCGCCGAGCCCTGGAAGATCACGTCCTCCATCTTGCCGCCGCGCAGGAGCCGGGCCGACTGCTCGCCCAGCACCCAGCGCACCGCATCGGAGACGTTGGACTTGCCACACCCGTTGGGGCCGACGATCGCGGTGACGCCGTCGTGGAAGGTGAGCGAGACGGTGTCGGCGAAGGATTTGAAGCCGGACAGTTCGAGCTTCGTGAGCTTCATGCTGGGCGGATCCTGTTCAGCGGTCGGGTTGGTAGATGAAGAACGGCCGGCCCAGGCGCTTGCCGGTGGACTCGGCGGCCTCGCGGGTGGGGTAGGGGCCCAGCACGACCCGGAAGCCCTCGTCGGGGCTATGGGGATCGAGGACCGATGCCGGCAGCCCCTGCTGCTCCAGCTGGCGGGCCAACTCGGAGGACCAGGCCTTGTTCTGCGAACTCGAGACCTGGAGGTAGACCTTGCTCTCGCCGCCGTCGGTGGTATCCGCGACCGCGGTGCTGTCGGCGCCCGGGGCGGTGCCGATGCTCGCGGTGCCGGTCTCCGGGGTCCAGGCGAGGGGGAGCCAGTAGTCGGCGGCGCCGCCCTTCACCCGGCCGGTCGCCGGGGCGTCGGGCTTGGTGAGGTCGAAGGCTACCAGGTCGTCGCCCTGCTTGACCAGCAGGGTCTGCGAGTTGGTGACCGTCGGGAGGTCGACCGCCCAATCGGCGTGCAGGCCACGGACGAACTTGTTCCGGGCCAGGTCTACCAGCCAGAGCGAGTCGTTTCCCTGCGGGTGCACCATCAGCCAGCGACCGAAGGGGTCGGACCGGAGCGACGCGGCCGCGCCGGGGAGGCGGATCTCGTCGACCTGCTCCCGGGTGAAGCGGTTGAACACGAGGATGGAGCCTTCCCGTCGGGCCACGTAGAACCGGTGTCCGGAGGGCGAGAAGAGAATCGCGCGGGCATGGCCGTGTACCGGAATCGACACGCTCCGGTCGGGATGATCGGGCTCCACCAGCACGACCGCGGTGTCGGCGGCGACGGCCACGAGGTCGCCCCAGAAGGTGGCGGCGGCGTCCCCCGGGGGCAGCGGGATCTTGGCGGGCGGATCGTCGCTGCGGAGGACGGTGAGGGTGCTCCCCTGGCCACTGGAGACCGCAAGGAGGGCGGAGCCGCGGGTGCCGTACAGCTCGCGAGGCCGGGCCGGGAGCCGGGCTTCGAAGCGCTGGGGATTGCGGCGGACGAACTGGACCACCCGCAGGCTATCGTCGACGGTGTAGAGAGTGCCGTCGGGCCCGACGGCGACTTCACGGACCCCGGTGGTGGGCTGCGGCCGGGGCCGGGCGGTAACGAGGTCGAAGCCGAGCACTTCGTTCTTGCCGGTGAGGCTGTAGACCACACCCAGGTCCAGATCGGCCCCGATAGGGCGCCGAAGCGCGGGGAGCGGGGCGGCGGACCGCCAGCCCCACGGCTCGAGCCGCGGCACGCGGTAGAGCTCGGCGGTGCCTCCGGCGGCCACCAGTCTCAGCAGACTCGAGGGCGGGGTAGTGGTGGCGACGGAGAGACCGCGGTAGGGCTGGGAGCCGGACCGGCAGGCGAGGACGAGCGCGATCGCGGCGGCCAGAATGGGGCGTCTGGGCACGCCGGAAAGTAGCGGATTGGAGGGGGGGCACAAAGGGCTGATGTTCTTGCACGGCCCGAACATTGGCTTACCGCGGCGGGGGTATCGTGGCCGACTCACACCGCGACCTCACTTGGGCAGGTGTTCATGCCCGGCACTCGCCCCGGTGACGGGGAGTGCCGGGCGCGCTGCGACGGAGGAGACCATGCACTACCCCTCGCTCACCAGGCCGGGATGGCGCCAGACAGCCATCTGTGGGCTGGCCATTGCATGTATTACCGCCTCCAACCCTCCGTTACCTCCCGCTCGCCTGCCTGGTCAGCTGGACGGACCGTTCGCCCTGGTGGACGTGACGGTCATCACCATGACGCCGGCGGGAACCCTGGCGCATCGCACCGTCGTGGTGGACTCGGGCCGGATCGCGGCCATTGGTCCGGCCGATACCCTGCTCGAGACCGTGCCGGTCCTGGGAGTCCCGCGTGGGACCGTGGTCCTCCCGGGCCTGATGGATCTGCATGTGCACCTCCTGGACCGCGACGAGTTCCTGCTCTACCTCGCCAACGGTGTCACCACCGTGCGGAACCTCCACGGTCTCGGCCGCCATCTCGCATGGCGCGACAGCCTGGAGCGAGGCCAGCTTGTGGGGCCGCGGCTGGTCACAAGCGGCCCGATCCTCGAGTCACCCCCGCTGCATCGCGGCACCAACACGCCGGTGGGCGGCCCATCGGAGGCCGAAGCGCTGGTGGCCGCCCAGGCCGGGGCGGGCTATGACTACATCAAGATCTACGACAACGTCCCGCTTCCCGTCTACGACGCCCTGGCGCAGGCCGCACGGCGCCACGGCCTGCCCCTGATCGGGCACCTTCCCGACCTGGTCGGGCTCGATGGGCTGTTCTCCCGTGGGCGCCAGGCCGAGGTGGAGCACCTCGAAGAGCTACTGCCATTCACCGCAGATGGGCGCGATCCGGGGTTGGTCGACTCCATCGCGCGGGGGCTGGCCCGGGGAGGGATCGCGGTGGTGCCGACGGCGAGCGTATTCACCAGTGCCCTGACCCAGTCCGAGGCTCTCGACGCGCACTGGAACCGCCCCGAAATGGCGTACGTGAATCCCGCCACCGCGACCCTGTGGGGGTGGCGGGAGACCTCCGCCAGTCGGGCTAACAATCCCCAGGCGGTCGCGCGCTACCGTCGGACGGTCGGCTTCTTCCGTGAGGTCCTCCTGCCACGGCTTCACCAGGCCGGGGTTCGGATCATCGCGGGCAGCGATGCCCCGGTCGCGATGGTGGTTCCGGGATTTTCCCTGCTCGACGAACTGGAATTCTATCGCTCGGCGGGGCTGAGTCCGGAGGAGGTCTTGCGGACCGCGACGGTCGATGCCGCGAGCGCGCTGCCGCCCCACCTCGCGGCGACGGGCCTCGGCACGATCCGTCCGGGCGCGCCCGCTGACCTGATCGTCCTGTCCGGCAACCCCCTTCAATCCATCGGTGCGCTGCGTGATCGCCTCGGGGTGATTGCCCGGGGGCGCTGGTGGTCCGCCGACCGCCTCCAGAGCAGCCTCGACAGTCTCGCGCACGCCTACCGGGCGGGGCACCGGCGGTAACCGTGCCCCGGGAGCGCGGGACCGCCACTCCCAGGCGAGGGGTGACGTTCGGCAGGCTCCGTTCCGGCGCACCGCCAACCAGGGTACCGCGCGCGAGCCGCGTGCATGGATGGCAAGAGGCCGCGCGTTTCACGAGCTTCGGACACGCGCTCCCTGCGGTGGCCACAGGTTGGTCGCGACCCCGGAATACGGAGCAACCAATGTGGAGACGGGTGCTGGGAAGGCTCAGCGTGCTGGCGGCGGTGCAGAGCAAGGGGGCCGAGCCTGTCGGCGAGGCGAGACTGCTGGTCGCAGGGAACTATGAGGTATCGCTCGAGTATCGCAGCAATACCTGCTCTTTCCAGGATGCCCTCGGTTCGCTCCGGGTCGCGGTGCGCCACACCCCCGATGCGCCAACCCTGACTCTCGTCGACGGCAACGCGACCTTCGCCGCCACCATCGACTCCACAGCGAGCTTCCGGACGACACCCCTCTCCGGCTCGGATGGCCGGGGTAACCAGCTCTCCGGAATCCAGTTGACCGGCCGGTTCACCCGCACCGGTTTCGACGCGGAACTCGGCGTGAACGTCCTGCCGCCGGCGGGGGTGGCGTGCCGTTATGTGATCAGCTGGACCGGCCGTAAGCTCGGCCCGGACAACGTCATTCCCTGAGGCGGGTACCGGCGGCACTCAGCGGAGCGGTTCGCAGGGCGGACCGATCCGGTATCCGACCTTGCGGATGGTGAGGACGATGTCCGGGTGATTGGGGTCGGCTTCGATCCGCGACCGGAGAGCGGCGATGTGGGTATCGACCGTGCGGGTGAACACCCCGGCATCATAGCCCCACACTCGCAGGAGCAGGTTGCCCCGCGCCACCACACCGCCCCGGGCGCGGCAGAGCGCGATCAGGAGATCGAGCTCCTTGGGTCGGAGCGCCACCGGGATCCCTCCGCGCAACACGGTACGCTCCGTGACGCGCACCTCGATCGGCCCGACCCGGTAACCTTCGAGCAGCTCCGAGCGGGCCCGATCGGGACCGACGCGGCGCAGGAGCGCCTTGATCCGGGCGAGGAGCTCGAGGAGGCCGAAGGGCTTCACCATGTAGTCATCGGCGCCCCCGGAGAGCGCGCGGACCTTCTCGCTCTCGCCACCCCGGGCGGAGAGGACCAGGATCGGCATCGTCGCCCCCCGGCTCCGGACCGTGGCGAGGACCGAAAACCCATCACGCCGTGGGAGCATGAGGTCGAGGAGGAGCAGCTCGGGATTCCAGGTATCGACCTGGGTCACGCCGTCGATCCCGTCGCGGGCCACTCGTACCTCGTAGCCCTCGGCCTCCAGGTTGTCCCGGAGTCCGTTGGCGATGGCGCTGTGGTCTTCGACCACAAGGACCCGCGTCATGCGGACACCGCTCGCCAGCGGACGAGTACGCGGGCGCCGCCGGTCTCGCCGGTTTCGATCCGGCAGTCTCCGCCCTGGGCGCTCATCAGCTCCCGGACCACGGCCAGCCCGAGGCCCGTTCCGGTGACGGCGCCCTGCACGACCGAATCCAGGCGCACGAACGGCTCCCAGACTCGCGCGCGCTCGGACTCGGGAATGCCCGGTCCCTCGTCCTCGACGGCAATCTCGACATGACCCGCCTCCCGCCGGCCCCGCACCATCACGCGGCCGTCCGGAGGACCATAGCGAACGGCGTTGTCGAGCAGGTTCCGCAGGACCTGTCGCACCGCCCCGGGATCGGCCATCGCGCGCAGCGACGGGGGGAGGTCGAGGGCCCAGGTCACTCCGGTTTCGCCCGCGGTGTGAAAGCCGGAGACGACGTCTTCCACCAGCGGCGCCATCGCGACCGGTTCGAGCGCGACGCGCACCATTTGCCGTTCGGCCCGGCTGAAGTGAAGCACATTGTCGATCAACTCCTGCAGCCGCGTGGTCTCCTCCACGATGCCCCGTAACAGGTGCGCCGCCGAGCCCCGCCCGAGCAGGACGGTCTCGGCCGCCAGGCGGATCTGGGTCACCGGGGTCCGCAGCTCATGGGTGACGCTGGATGCGAAATCGCTTCGGATGCGCGCCAGCTGGACCGCCTTGAGGCCGACGACCGCGATCGTGAGCAGGAGGCCGAAGGCGAGGGCCAGCATCGCGAGCTCCCGCCAGGGGATAGATGGGGGATCGCCACCGGGAAGGAGTGCACCCTTGAGGGCAGGGTTGAGGCGGGCCGTCACGACCAGCCCGCCCCGGCCCAGGGGAAGCGAGAGTCGGTCGGACGCTCCCTCCGCAAACGCCGGTGTGGAGGCGAAGAGTCGCTCCCCGTTTGGGAGCTCCACCGTGACCCCGACGAACCCCTGGTTATCCGGCACCGTGGCGAGGAGGAACCTTGGGACCAGTCGCACGTTCCGGTACGTCCGGGCGAACACCTCCCGCGCCATGTGGTCCGCAGGGACGACCAGCCCGTAGATGTAGTGCTCGCCCTCTTTGCCCCGCCGCTGGCTGACAAAGAGAACCTGGGTTCCCGCGGGAGTCGCGACGGCGGCGTAGCCGAAGCGCCACCCGGTCAGGGCCACCGTATCGGCGAGGCGCAACGCCATGGTGGCCAAAGCCGAGTCGAGCTGTCGCAGGGGCTGCAGACTGCTGTCGACCGCGACGAACCGCCCTCGTTCACGGTGACCACGGAAGAGGATCGTCACGCCGGCGTCGAGATAACAGGAGCAGGGATCGTCCCGCAGGCGGCGGATCATCTCGGCCAGGTCCCGCAGTGGGATCGGATCCGGGAGGACGGCGGGGGCCGCCGTGCCCGGCGGTGGGAGGATCGGTGCCCAGTGCTGGCGGAGCAGCGCCTCGGCCCCATTGGCGAACTGCTCCGTGACTACACTGGCGTAGTTGGTCAGCGTCGCCCGGACCGCGAGCCGCACCCGCCGCCGGGCCGCGATGCTGGCGGTAGCGACCACGCCGATCGCCCCCGCGGCGACCACCACGCCGACCGCGATGGCCCAGGTCCACCGGCTCCGGGGGGGACGGGGCCCGCCTCCCGGCGCGGCGCGCCGCCTGCTCAGCAGAGGGCCGATGCCCCGTGGTCCGTCATGCGCTCCTCCCACGGGCGGAAGGTACCCGTCGGGGGACCGGGATTGTCCGAGAACGGAAAGAAATCCGATCCCCGGGCGGCGACGGCCACGAGGTCGCCTCAGAAGGTGGCGGCGGCGTCCCCCGGTGGCAGGGGGATCTTGGCGGGCGGATCCTCGCCGCGGAGGACGGCGATGGTGCTCCCCTGGCCCCTGGAGTCCGCGAGGAGGGCGGAGCCGCGGGTGCCGTACAGCTCGCGAGGCCGGTCCGGGAGCCTGGCTTCGAACCGATCGGGCGCCGAAGCGCGGGGAGCGGGGCGGCGGACCGCCAGCCCCACGGCTCGAGCCGCGGCACGCGGTAGAGCTCGGCGGTGCCTCCGGCGGCCACCAGTCTCAGCAGACTCGAGGGCGGGGTAGTGGCGGCGACGGAGAGACCGCGGTAGGGCTGGAGGCCGGACCGGCAGGCGAGGACGAGCGCAATCGCGGCGGCCAGAATGGGGCGTCTGGGCACGCCGGAAAGTAGCGGTCCCTGGTGGGGGACGAAAGCGCTTGCGGCGGCGGTCTGCGGTCCGAGCGAGCCCGGGATCGGCGCGTCGTCACCGCGGCACCTGTGGGTGTTGCGCTCGGGGCGAGGGGGACCGCTTCGCGGGCCTGAAGTTCCCTCTTCGCGAAAATCCTCAAAGGGGACGGGCTCACTTAGGCGAACGAGCGCCATCTGGAGCGAAGCGCGGCTCGGCGCGCAGGGATCCATTCAGGGCCCGCTCCGCTTACCCCTCGCCCCTCGCGCACGCGGCCGGCTTTCGCGACCAGCCGCCCGCCCGCCCGCCTTAGAACACCGGCCCCAGGCTCAGCGTCCAGTACCCGCCGATCGCCCGACGCTCCTGCGGGATCGAGTAGTCCAGCCGCAGAATCACGAAGCCGAACAGGTTCATCCGGACCGAGGCACCGAGGGTCTGGAGCGGCGTCCGCACCGTGGTGGCGTTGTCGCTCGCGCTCCGGCTCCACTTGAGCTTGTCTCCCTCGTTCCAGGTGAGCCCGACGTCGTAGAACAGGGCCCCCTCGATGGGGGGGAAGGCGGCCGGCAGGATGTGCATGTCCGGCGTGAGGATGGGGAAGCGAAGTTCGGCCGAGCCGACGGCGAGCTGGGTGCCGACCAGGCGATCGAGCTCGACGCAGCCGGTCTCGGTGTTGGGATCGGTGGTCCGGCACTCGTTGCGGTAGTAGCTGCCCGACGTGTTCCCTCGCAGGAGGTCGGTGCTGCCGAGGAAGATCCGGAACCGCTCGGCGTCGCGGCCGATCCGGCCGAAGTAGAGGCCGCGGGTGGCCAGCGTGATGGGCCCGAGGAGCTTGTCGTAGCGCCGGTAGTCCACCAGCCCCTCGAAGTAGCGCCAGCCGCCGATGGTCTGCGAGGCCGACAGACGCCACCGCCGCCCGTAGAACGGGCCCACCCATCCCGGCAGAGAATTGTCGAACGTCATGGCTAGCGATGGAGCGACGTAACTCGCCCCGGGGAGGCTGACTTCCCGGGAGAAGGGATTGTCGGTCGCGACCCCGGTCCTCCGGTTATACGGCTCGAAGATCGACTGGAGCCGGTCACTGATCGTGGTGGCCTCGAGCCCCAGCTCGATCCGCTGGAATCGGCTCAGCGGGTAGTAGCCGAACCCCTGTACCGACCGGGCCACGATCCGGCGGAGGTTGGTGACGAAGATGGCACCGTCGGGAGTGGTGGTGTCCGGGAGAACATCGCTCGGCTCCAGGAAGTAGTAGGGCTCCTGGCCGACGGCGACCGCCCAGTTCATCCGGTGGGTCTGGTTGATGTACGCCGCGTTGACCATCGCCTCGCTGATCCGGCCGTTGACGAACGCCCCGAAGACCAGGGTGTGGTTGCCGAGGATATCGGAGAGCGAGATCGCGCTGCCGCCGTAGAACCCGCGGCCGAAGTTGTCGCGGGTATAGCCGATGGTCGGCCGGGCGATATAGTCGGGCTGGAACTTGACCTTGTACTTCCCGGTGCTGAACTCGGCGGTGTCGGGAAGCGGCACGTCGACCGAGTCGAGCAGCGCCGAGATGGTGAGTGGCCGCAGAGTCGAGTCGGTGACGGCCGGGGTCGAATCGGCCTGCCGGAAGCCACCCCGGGTCACGTAGATCGAGCCGGAAGAGACCAGCGGACTGGGGGCGGTATCCGGGACGACCCGCGGATTAGTGATGGCGGAGTCGCGCGGCTGGTCGGGCACCACCGTGGGGTTGGTGATGGCGGAGTCGCGTGCAGGGTGGTCAGGAATCACCTGGGGGTTGGTGATAGCCGAGTCGCGAAGCGCCAGGGCCGGCCGCCGCCAGGGCTCCTGCTTGTGTGAGCGGGGATCGGCGATCTCGTACACGTCAAAGACGTTTCGGGCGTAGTACACGAACGCCAGCCGGTCGGCCTGGCGGGCCCAGGAGATGACCGGCGAGAGCGGGGTGATGCCCTGGGCCCCGGTGAACAGGTCGGTGATCTGGTACGACTGCTGCTCGCGGACATCGTAGAGGTAGATGTTGCTCACGCCGTTACGGTCGGAGACGTAGGCCAGTTCCTGTCCGTCGGGCGACCACTGGGGGTTCACGTTCTTGCCCAGGTCCATGCCCGGCAGGGTCTCGATCCGCGAGGTCGCGACGTCGAAGGTCGCGATCTTCATGTTGCCGATCTTGAGGGTGCCGAAGTCGGTATCCGGCCCGCGGTCCGTGGCGAACGCGATGGTCCGGCCGTCGGGCGAGAAGACCGGATGCAGGTCGGCGTAGCGATCGTTGGTGAGGCGGCGGAGGTCGCTGCCGTTCACGTTGATCAGGTACAGATCGGAGATGCCGCCGTCGTATCCGGTGAAGACCAGCTGCTTGCCGTCGGGGCTCCACGAGGGCGTGGTGATGCCGTTGAGCTTGACCTTGATCCGGCGCTCTTCCCGGTTATGCTCGACGTCGATGATCAGGATGACGTCCCGTGGGCCGCTCTTGGCAGCGACCGCGATCTTCTTCCCGTCGGGCGACCAGCTGGCCGCCGAGGTGATGAACCGGAAGGTCTCGTAGTTGCTGCTGTAGGACGACTTGAGCAGCCGCCGCTTGACCTTGCCGGTGCTCGCATCGGCCAGGTAGAGGTCGATGAAGTAGAAATCCTTCTCCGAAAAGAACGCCACCTGCTTTCCGTCGGGCGAGAGAGCCGGCGAGAGGTGATAGGTGCCTTCGGACTTCGGCTCGCTCAGCATCTCCCGGGCGATGTCCCGGGCGCGCCGGCGGGTGCCCACCTCCGGCAGGTAGGTCTGCTGGATGTGCGCCTTCCAGAGGTCGGAGAGCTGGCGATAGTCCACCCCGATCACGCGCCGGATCGAGCCCTCGAGTCCGCCCCCGCCGGCGAGGGTGCCCTGCATGATCGCGCCGATGGCCTCGTCACCCCAGCGCTGGCCGATGAAGGCGAGCAGCGCCTGGCCGTAGCGGTAGGGGAAGACCCGGGGATCGTTCTCCAGCTGGTGGATCGTGGGGATCTTGCCTTCGAACGCGGCATCCCGCAGCCACATGGCGGTGTTGGGATCGACCCCGCCGAGGGAGAGATACTCCGCCATGCCTTCCACGAACCAGAGCGGCGGATTCACATTGATGATGGTCTGGATGCCGGCGCCGGCCCGGCCGCGGCTCCAGATGTCGTACTGGAACTGGTGCACCATTTCATGCTGCAGCACGTGCTCCAGCTCCTCGTAGGAGCCGGTGAACGGCAGGATGATCCGCTGCTTGAAGAAGTCCGTGACGCCGCCGGTGCCTTCGCTCGGCTGCTCCCCCCCCAGCGCATTGGTCTGCTGGAAGTCGGAGTGGGAGGCGTAGAGCAGGATCGGCTTGCGCTCCCGGTACTCGTGACGGAGGATTTTGGAGAGCCGCTGATAGGAGCGCTCCGCCATCCGGGCCGCGTCCAGGGTGGCTTCGCGGGCTTCGGGATAGAAATAGACGTCGAAGTGCTCGGTCTTGAGCACCTGGAAGTTGAAGGCGCGATACTGGACCTTGTTCTGTCCGAAGTAGCCCTGCGCGGAAAGCCCGGCGGGAGCGACAGCCAGAAGGAACAGCGCGAGCGCGGAACGACGCATCATGACACCTGCCGGTTCAGGCGCCGGGGTTGATCTCCGGCGCATCACTCCAGAGCCGCTCCAGCTGATAGAAGCTGCGAGTCTCCGGATGAAAGAGGTGGACGACGAAGTCCACGAAATCGAGCAACACCCAGCGGCCTGCGGGGAGGCCTTCGACGTGATGGGCCCGGGCACCCTTGCGATGCAGCTTCTCCACCACCGAGTCGGCAATGCCCCGGACGTGCGCATCCGAAGTGCCCGAGGCGATGATGAAGTAGTCGGTCGCCTCGCTCAGCCCCCGGAGGTCGAGGACCCGGACTTCCCGGCCCCGCAGGTCCTCGATCGCCGCGACCGCCGCCTTCACCCCGTCGCGCGGGGTCACGGGCCGGTCCCGGGGGGGACGTGCGTCGGCGAGCCGTCCTCCACCTGCCAGAACACGCCCCAGGCCCCAAACCCTACGTGCGTTCCCAGCACACCGGTTGCCAGGGAGACGAAACAGTCGCGGGGCCGGTAGGCCGCCACCAGCGCGGCCCGGAGCCGCTCCGCAATGTCCGGGGCCTCCGCGTGGACGATGCCGAACCGCACCGTCTGGGGGCGGGGGGAGAGCCGGCGCTCCAGCAGGCTCAACACCCGGGGAACCACGTTCTTCCGTCCCCGCACCCGGTCGACCGGGATGATCCCGCCCTGGTCATCGAGGGAGAGGATCGGCTTCACGTCCAACATGCCGGCAATCAGGGCCTTGCCGCGGGTCACCCGGCCGGAGCGGAGCAGGTTGTCGAACCGGTCGACCGTAATAAAGCAGCCCGACTGCCTGCGGATCCGGCGCAATTCGTCCCCGATCGCCCGGGCGGGCCACCCTGACTCGGCCAATTCGGCGCCCCGCAGGGCCAGGAGGCCGAGCCCCAGGGAGGCGGTGGCACTGTCGACGAACTCCACCTTGTCGATTCCGGCCGCCCGGCCCGCCGCGACGCCGGACTGGAACGTCCCCGACAGCCGCGAGGCCAGGAGCACCGCCACCACTTCATCGGCTTCGGCCCGGGCATCCCGCAGCACTCGCACGAAGTCGGCCGGCGTCGGCTGGGAGGTGGTGGGGTTCACCTTCGACACCCGCATCCGCTGGTAAAACTCCTCCCCCTTCAACTGTACCCGGTCGCGATAGGTCTGATCTCCGAACATCACCTGGAGCGGGATCAGGGCGATGTGATGCCGGTCCAGGACCGCATCGGGAAGGTCGGCCGAGGAGTCGGCGACGATCGCCACCGGGCGGCGGGTGCCGTGGGCCAGCCGCCGGTGCTGCGCCCGCATGTCCTCGGCCTTGGTCGCTTCGAGGGAACCCCACCGGGCCGCGAAAGTAAAGACGGCCTCCGGGGCATCGGTGTGCACATGGATCTTGAGCAGATCCCCGGCGAGGACCACCTGGACCGACCCCCCGAAATTGCGGATGGCCGACCGGACGTCGTTGGCCGGGGGCAACTGCTCCCCTCGGACCATGACCTCGGTGCAGTACTGGAAGTCGCGCTCGGCGGCGACCTCCACCATGGCGGCGGGAGCGAGCTCGGCGGGCTCCTCGGTCAAGGCGATCGGGAGGATGGGGTCGCCCTCGATGTAGCGCACGACCCCTTCCAGCATCCGGACGAACCCCTTGCCGCCGGCGTCAACCACCCCCGCTTCCTTGAGGACGGCCATCAACTCGGGGGTGCGGGCGAGAGCCAGCTCCCCTTCGTGCAGGAGCCGGGCCATGAAGACCGAGATGTCGGGAGAATCGGCGGCGGCGCGCTGCGCCGCTTCGGCGGCCTCGCGGGCGACCGTGAGGATGGTGCCTTCCCGGGGATCGTCGAGCGAGCTGTAGAGCCGCTCCGCCCCCACCCGGACCGCCTCGGCCACCTCCTGGGCGGTGGCCTGCTCCCGGTTGCCGATCGAATCGGCGAAGCCCAGGAGGAAGTGGGCCAGCATCATCCCGGAATTGCCCCGGGCGCCGAGTACGGCACCGCGCGCCGCGGTCCGGGCGGTGACGGCCAGCGGCGCATCGCCCAGGGCCCGAAGTGCGTCGGCGACGGCGCGGAGGGTCAGGCTGAAGTTGGTGCCGGTATCCCCGTCGGGAACGGGGAAGACATTGATCCGGTTGATCTCCTCCCGACCGGCGGCTACCCAGTCGGCGGCCGCGAGGAGCGACCGTGCCAGCCGGGCGCCGTCGATATACCGGATGCCAACGGTCATGCGACGGAGCTTACTCCGCCGCCACCGTTACGCGAACCTCGGCGATCACCTCGGGATGGAGCCGCACCGGCACGGTGTGCTGGCCGATGGTCTTGATCGGGTGATCCAGCTCGATCTTCCGCTTGTCCACCGGGTGCCCCGCCGCGGCCAGCGCGTCGGCCAGATCCTGAGCGGTAATGGACCCGAAGAGTCGGTCGCCCTCCCCGGCCTTGCGGCTCAACGTCAGGGACACGGTGCCGAGCTTGGCGGCCAGGGCCCGGGCCTCTCCGGCTTCCTGCTCCAGCCGGGCACTCCGGGCCTTGGATTCGGCCTGGATCCGCTTCCGGTTACCCTCGGTGGCTTCGTAGGCGAGGCCCTTGGGCAAGAGGTAGTTCCGGGCATAGCCCGGCTTCACCTTCACCAGCTCGCCCGCCTTGCCCAGCGTCTTGATGTCTTCCCGGAGAATGACTTCCATCGCTTACTCCCTTGTCTGATCGGCGGGCCGGAAGCGCCGCCGGAAATCCACCCAGGTATCGGCCAGGCCGAAGGCGAACCATCCACCCAGCGCGACCGGCAGAATGAACAGCATGCCCACCCCCACCACTACCAGGACGAAGGTGGGGAACGCGGCGATCGAACCCCAGGTAATCGCGGCCCCCCGGGCGACGTAGAGTCCACCCATGGCGACCAGCAGGTTGGCGAACAGGTCCTGGGCCGGGTCAGGGACCGGGATCACGAACACCGCGATCGACAGCACCACCAGCCAGACCAGCTGATCGTTGAACCGGAATTCCGCGAAGGTCTGGACCGGTTGCCCCAGCGGCCTGGCCGCCAGGCGATGATACCAGCTCCAGGCGATCGCGAGGCCGGGGAGCACCTTGAGCACCAGCACCGCCGGGAGCAGGGCCGAGCTGGCCGCTACCATATCGCTCATGGCGTTCACGAACGCCGTCACCGACTCCTGCTGGTCGGCCGGGAGCGTCTGGCCCCAGGCCTGCACGGTGCGGCAGACTTCCCAGCCCTGGTGGAGCGCCGCCAGCTGGATGTCGTGCCAGCCGGTCCCCAGGACATCGATCCACACGCTCACCAGCCCGAGGGCCAGCACCGTGGCGCCGAGGGCGCCGGCCACCACGCCGGTCCGGACGAACAGCATCAGGATCACGAAGCCAGCGGTGACCACGAGGGCCCAGGCATACTCTGCCTGCATCGCCAGTCCGCCGGGCCGGGTGAGCGACAGCGCCAGCCAGAGCCCGGCGGCCCCGATCCAGCCCCACTCTCTCGCGGTGGAGGGGCGGGATGCCAGCAGCAGGGCCGCCAGCGGTCCCAGGACGAACAGGGGCGGGAAGAGGAGCAGGTATCCCGCCAACAGCACCAGTGCCCGCCACGTGACCGGTGGTCGCGCGGGGGCGGAGACCGTCAGCTCGCGCCCCGCTTCACATAGGGCAGGAGCGCCAGGTAGCGGGCGCGCTTGATAGCCACGCTGAGCTGACGCTGGTGCCGCGCGGTGATTCCCGAGAGCCGCGCGGGCAGGATCTTGCCACGCTCGGTGAGGAACCGCTGGAGCATCTTCTCGTCCTTGTAATCGATGTACCGGATGCCGGCTTCGGCGAGCGGGTCACCCTTCTTCATGCGCTTCATTCGTCGTCCTCCTCCATCTTGCGGTCCGTCAGGTCGCGGCTCGGCGTGTAGTCGTGCTCGTTGACGACCACCAGGAAGCGGAGCACCCCGTCGTCGAGCTTGATGGCACGCTCGAACTCGGGGAGGGCCGCGGCCTTGGCCTCGAAATTGGCAATGACGTAGTAGCCGGTCTCCCGCTTCTTGATCGGGTAGGCCAGAGTGCGCTTGCCCCAGTGGTTCACCTTGATGGTGTCCTCACCGGGCTGCTGAATGAGTGCGTGGAAGCGAGCGAGCTTTTCGTTGATGGCGGTCTCTTCGAGGGCACTGTCGAAGATATAAACCGCCTCGTACTGACGGGGCATGTCACCTTCCTTTGGTCTTGGCGCCCCGACCCTGGTGAGGGGTACGGGGAGGAGGAATGTTGGGGCGGGAAACGTAGCCGGGAGAAGGGGTTAGGGCAAGGGTCGGACAGTCGGAGGGCCGGACGGTCGGACGGGGGACGGTGGGTACTCAAGGGCAGGGGCGACTTGCGTGCGCCCGCAGGTAGGGCATGTTGGGTCAGTGGATCCAGAGCCGCCTCCTCTCCAGGAGTCCCCCCATGACTCGTCCTCTCGCTGTAGCAACCGCGCTCGCGGCCCTCATCGCCAGTGCCTGCACCGATTCATCCGCACCCATTGCCCAGCCTGACCTCGCCGCCGAAAGGGGTGGGCATGTCGGTCCTCATGGCCCGACGTTGACCCCTCAGACCAGTGGCACCACGAGCCGGTTGCAGGCCGTCAGTCCGGTGAACCAGTGGGTGGTCTGGGCCAGCGGCGTGAACGGGACGTACGCCCGGACTCTGAATGGGGGGGCCACCTGGGAAACGGCGGTGGTTCCAGGGGCGGAGACACTCCAGTTCCGCGACGTGGAAGGGGTCAGCGCCCGGGAGGCCTACCTGATGGCCGCCGGGCCCGGCGATGCGTCCCGGATCTATAAGACGACTAACGGTGGGCGGACCTGGACCCTGCAGTTTCAGAACCAGGATCCGAATGCGTTCTACGACTGCTTTGCGTTCTGGACGCCCGACCGCGGCATCACCTTCAGCGATGCGGTGAACGGTCGCTTCCCGGTGATCCGCACTGTGGACGGCCGGACCTGGCAGGACATCGGGGACCGTCTTCCGGCGGCGCAGCCCGGCGAGGCGGGCTTCGCGGCGAGTGGAACCTGTACCACGGTGCAGGGGGGGCAGCGGGCCTGGATCGCGACGGGCGGCGCCGAGAAGGCGCGGGTGCTGGCCACCACCGACGGGGGCCGGAGCTGGAAGGCCTACGGAACCCCGATCATTCAGGGCACCCCCAGCTCGGGTGGCTTGAGCGTGGACTTCCGCGACCCGTTCCACGGAATCCTTGGGGGCGGGGAGCTGGCGGCGCCGGACGTCCTCTCCGACAACATCGCCCGGAGTCGTGACGGTGGGAGGACCTGGACCCTCGGCACCGGCACACCGTTTCCGGGCGCGGTCTTCGGGCTGAGCTATACCAGGGACAATGGCTCGCGCACGGTGGTGGCCACCGGGCCCGGCGGAGCGGCTTGGTCGCCGGATGAGGGTGACACCTGGACCCTGTTGCCGGAGACGACCAACTTCTGGGCCGTGGCGTTCGCCAATCCCCGGGCCGGGTGGCTGGTGGGGACCGAGGGCCGGATCGTGAAGGTGAGCTTCGACCACTGAGCCTGGGGCGAAACAACGAGTCGGGAGCCGACCACCGGCTCCCGACTCGGGTCTATCTTGGGTGGGACGGCCCTAGTTCCTCCGACCGCCGAACAGGCGCAGGAGGAAGAGGAACAGGTTGATGAAGTCGAGGTAGAGTGCCAACGCGCCCACGATGGCGTAGGACCCGGTGCGTCCGTCGGGCAGCGCGACCGCCATGGCCTTCAGACGCTGGGCATCGTACGCGGTCAGCGCGGTGAACACGAGGACGCCGCAGACCGAGAGCACGAACTGGAACATGCTGTTCTGCCAGAAGATCCCCACGATCGAAGCGATCACCACCCCGATCAGCCCCATGAACGCGAACTGACCTACGCCCGCCAGGCTGCGCCGGGTCATTGTGCCGTAGAGCGCCAGGGCTCCGAACATGGCGGCGGTCGTGAGGAAGGTGCTGGCGATGGACCCGCCGGTATAGATGAGGAAAATTCCCGAGAGCAGCGCGCCCATGAGGGTCGAATACACCACGAACAGCGTGGCCGCGGTGCTGGGGGCCAGCTGGTCGACCTTGGCCGAGAGGTACCAGACCATGCCCAGGGTCACAAGGAAGAGCCCCCAGCGGGCGAAGGCGTTGCCGAACAGGAGGCTCAGCGCCGCCGGGGAGCCCGCCACGGCCATCGAGACGACCGCGGTGATCCCGAGCCCGATGCACATCCAGCCGTAGGTCTTGCTCAGGAAGGTGGAGATCCGCTCGGCCTGAGCGATCGAAGCGTTGTAACTCTGGGTGGAGCCGACGGGGCTCGACATGGGCGACTCTGGGTTGAAGATGCCTGGAATCTAGCCGCTCATTTCTCCAGAATGTTGAGGGCCCGCCGCCGGGTCACTTCCCGCTCCGTCCCGGTTTCCCTCACCGTCACCTCCAGCAGGTAGGCCCCCGGTTTCAAGTTGGCGAGCCCGACGCCGCGGGTGACCTGCTGGTAAGGGCCGGTAGCGGCCAGGGTAAACGAGGATTGCACCGCCGGCTTGTCCTGGGGTCTGGCGCCGGCCTTCCGGACAGAGGTCGTCACCTGGTATTCCTTGCCCAGCCTCAGGCCACCGACTTCGTGGAACAGCTCCACGTCGCCGCCCATGGGGAATGCGTTGAGGGGGTTCAGGTAGACCTCCTGGCCTTCATACGACCACCGCAATCCACTGGAGCGGAGTCCGAGGACCAGATCCGAGAGGACCAGGGCCGAGCGTGAGGTTGGGATCATCACGCTGTCCCGCGCTTCAGCGGTGGCGGCATCGATGCCCGGTGCCGTGACCAGTGCCCTGACCTGGAAGTGTCCTGGCGGGATTGGCATCTCGAGGAGGCCGGTGATGAACTCCCCTTTCCCAAGCGGGGTGGGGGTCCGGAAAGTCCGGGTCGTGTCGATCTGGCGGACCGTTCCGTGGGCACGATCCAGGGCGATCAGGCGGATCTGGATCGAGTAGAGCACCCCCGGCCCGCCATCGGGCCGGAGCCTGGGAGTGAGCCGGACGCCAGGCACCGCGAAGACGGCGAGCACGCGGGGCGATTCGCTTTCGGCAAACCCGACGCCATAGGCCTGGAGCGTGGCGCCGAGGTCTTCCTTGTACCGGAGAGGGAAGCCATCGGTGGTCACACCAACCGCGATGGCCTCGCGGCCACGGGCGATCTCCCGGTAGGCGACCTCGGGATGGAACGGGCTTACATGTACGCTTCTGGCTTGCTTGGAGTCGAGGAGGGCGCTGAGGGCGACACTGGTCGCTGCTGAACCGGTGCGGGCGCCACTAGGTCCTGAGGTATCGATGCCTGCGAGCAGTAGCTCTGTGCGCATCTGGCTGATTCGGTTCTGCAGATCGGCGGCGATGGCACTGTACCGTGCGTCGAGTCCGCCACGAGAATCGAGCATGCGCGCGGTGAGGGGCAGGGCGGCGACGAGTGTCGTGGCGGCCGCGGTCCCCAACGCCCGGCTTCCGAGGAAGTGGAAGATGCGCGAGCCCTCAGGCATGTCGTACTGCCACGACTCATTGGGTGGGCCGGACGGGTCGATCGCGACCCGCGTCGGAGGTCCGTGTCGCAGGTAAATCACCCCGCGGTCGTCGACTTCCCACTGGGCGCGCCGATACGCCTTGAAGTTCGGGGTGGAGACGTTCAGGTCGTTGAGCACCAGTGCTTCCACTACCCGGAAGTTCTCCCCCGAGTTGGTCTGCTCAGCAAGGGTCATCCCCTCCGCATGAATCGGTGCGTCATCGGGCCGATGGATCAGGTAGTGCTGGTGCACAAATACCCAGCGGCGCAGATGCTCCGCCAGTCGTTCGTTTGGGCGCCTCACGGCGAGCGCATCGCGCTCCCGCCAGAAGCTGGCGATCCACCTCTTCAAGGCCGGGAGAGGGAGGCTGTCGAAGGCAACCAGCTCACTGTCCGCTGCAACCCAGGCAAGGTCAGCCCGGAACTCTGACCGTCCATCGCTCTCCATCGCTTCGACGCCCTGCAGGTATTCGCGGACTGCCTCCGTGGTCTGGCCGAGCGCCGAGAAGGCGCGGGCCCGTTCCAGGCCCGCCGTTCCCTTGTCGCCGCCCCGATGCTCGAAGTCCGCGATCTGTTCCAGTGCAGCCTGATAATGCCCGGCTCCGAACTCGAGGCGAAACCGTGCTAGCGAGACGACGGCCGGTGCTCCATCGGCGCCCAAGGCCCGAAGCATCGGCTCGGCGAAATCCTGCTCCAGCCGGCGGTGTCCCTGGGCGGCGATGAGGCTTCCCAGTGCGGCGCTGGCCGTCACGAAGCTCGAATCGGCCCGGATCGCCCTGGCAAACGCGTCCATGGCCGCCCGACGATACGAGATTCCCGCACCATGATACGGCGTCGCCTTCACCACGAACCGGCGCTCCGACATCGCCAGCCGGATCAGGCCCAGTGCATACCAGGCGTAGGGCCATTCGGAGTGATGGTCCAGGGCACGTTCGACCCGGCGCAGCGCTTCGTCATAGGACCCACGGCTGGGTTCGACCTTACCCCTGGCGAGGAGGGCCATGCCTTCGCGCAGCCACTGGATGTCCCGGTCGGAAGCCTTGCCTGGCAACGCCAGGAGCGAATCGGCGTAGACCGGTCGCTCGAGGCTGTCCCGAAGCCAATCCAGGGCGGCGCGATCGCGCGCAGCCTGAGACGCGGCGGGTGGAGGGAACAACTGGGTCGAGGCGACGATGAGGCAGACGCGAACGGAAGCGCGCACATCCCCTCCAGCGTCAGTGTCAGGGGCACTGGAGGGGACGTCGCGCGATTGGCCCGGGACACACCGGCGAGATTTCCGGCTATTTCTCCAGAATGTTGAGGGCCCGCCGTCGGGTCACTTCCCGCTCCGTCCCGGTTTCCCTCACCGTCACCTCCAGCAGGTAGGCCCCCGGTTTCAAGTTGGCGAGCCCGACGCCGCGGGTGACCTGCTGGTAAGGGCCGGTAGCGGCCAGGGTAAACGAGGATTGCACCGCCGGCTTGTCCCTGCGATCCGCCTCGGCCCTTCGGACCGACATGGTCACCTGGTAGGAGGCGCCGTCGCTGAGCCCGCCGAGCTCATAGAACAGATCGGCATCCGAGCCCCTGGGGTAGGCGTTGAGGGGATTGAGCGGGACCTTGGTGCCGGCGTAGCTCCAGCTCACTCCGCTCTCGGTCCGGCCCAGGATCAGGTCGGAGATGACCAGGGCTTTGGGTGATGCCGGAATCGCCACGCTGTCACGCCCGGCGCCGGTGGCGGCATCGACACCCGGGGCCGTAACCAGGCTTCTGATCTGGTAGGTGCCGGGCGGCACCGCCATCTCCAGGAGTCCGGTGAGGTGCTGTTCGCCGGTGAGTGGCTCCCGGGTCAGGAACGTGCGGGTGGTGTCGAGCTGCCGGATGATGCCGTGCTCGCGGTCCATCGCGATGAGCCGGATGGAAATCGGGTACAACACCCCGGGCCCGCCGTCGGTCCGCTGCTTGGGCACGAGATTGCGGCCCGGGACGGCAAAGACCGCCAGGATCCGGTGGGTCTCGCCCTCGTCGAACCCGACCCCGTACACCTGGACCACCGCATCGAGCGGCTTCTTGAATACCTGGGGGAACCCGTCGCTCGTGACGCCGGCGGCGATGGCCTTCTGGTTCCGATTCACTTCCCGCTGCAGGACCGCGGCGCTGAGTCGCCCGCCACCGGTGGCGTCCTTGTCCATCCCCAACGCGCCGACCATCTGCTCCGGCGGCCGGAGGATCCGCCCCTTGCGCAAGTTGAGTTCGCTGGCCTGCGCCCGGTAATTCTGGATCCTGGCCGCGAGCCCGGCGTAGCGGCTGTCGAGCGAAGCACGTGAGTCCAGCAGCTCGGGCGTGAGGGGAAGCGCCGCTACCAGCGTGGTCGCCGCAGTGGTCCCCAGGGTCCGGCTACCGAGGAAATGGAAGATCCTCCGACCTTCGGGGAGGTCGTAGGCCCAGGACTCATTGGGTGGTCCGGTGGGACTGCTGACCTTCTGCACCGGCTCGCCGTGCCGGAGGTAGATGACGCCCCGGTCGTCGATTTCCCATTGGGTCCGGACATAGGACTTTAGGCGGGGGGGACCCAGCGCCACTTCCACGAGCACGTCGTCGGTGTAGGGCTGTTCGAAGAGGTCGTTGAAATCGGAGTCGTTCAGGCCTTCGCTGTGGATGGGCGCGTCGTCCGGCCGGTGAATCAGGAAGTTCTGGTGGACGAAGACCCAGCGGCGCAGGTGTTCTCGGAGCCGGTCGTTTTCGGCCCGCAGGGTCAGGGCATCGCGTTCGCGCCAGAAGCGGGTCACCCAGGCGGCCACCTTCTCGGATGGCAGGCTGTCGAACTGGGCCATTTCCCACTCGGCGGCGACCCAGGCCAGGTCGGCCCGATACCCGGCGCGTCCATCCTCTCCCATGCTCGCGAGGCCGTCGAAGTAGGCGGCAATTCCCTCGTCGAGGCGCCCCAGCGCCGTCAGCGTGCGGGCCTGCTCCACCCGCGCCATGCCGCTGTCGCCACCGCCGCGGAGGTAGGCGCCCAAGTCGGTGACCGCCCCTTCGTAGTTCCGGGCCCCGAAATCCAGCCGGTAGATGGCGAGCCACACCTCGGCAGGCATGCCGGGAGACCTGGCGGCCTTCTGGAGCGGAGGCAGGAAATCGGGGGAGAGAAGCCGATGTCCCATCGCGATGACCAGCCCCGCCAATGCCTCGGCGCCAGGCACGAAGCTCGGATCGGTCTCGATGGCGCGCCCGAAGGCGTCCATCGCGCCACGGCGATAGGAAATGCCCTGGCCCAGATAGCGGGTTTCCTTCACGACCACCGCCCGGCGCGACTCGGTGACCCGCAGAAGGCCCAGGGCGTACCAGGGGTAGGGCCAGTCGTCTTCTTTGTAGACCGCTTCCTCGAGCGTCCGGGTGGCTTCGTCGAAGTCGCCGCGGTTGCCGGTCAGCTCGGCGCGGCGGAGATCGATGAGCCCGGCCCGGACAAGCTCCACGGCGCCGCTAGCCTTGCCGCTGTCGAGCCGGCTCAGATCCTCCGCGGTGCGGGCGCGGGAAAGCGTATCCCGAAAGGCCTCCAGCGCGGCACGATCGGCGGCCCCCTGGGCGGAGAGGGGTCGAATCGCGGCAACCAGGAGGGCACACAGGAGCGTCGAACCAGCCGGAACGGCAAGTCGCACCTTCGGACTCCTCAGCTGTTGGTCTGGCGTAGTGGTACGGCCGCAAGGCAGGAACGGATCTAACGACCCGACCATAAAGACGACCAGGGCGGGGAATGCTGCACCTGCAGGATCGTTCGGGCAGGCCGCCTCAAGAGGATGGGGAGTCTCATATCAGGGAAGGGTGGTCCTCTCCGCTCACTCCCCAACTCTCATCCTACCAGTCCCGATTGGCGCTGCCACCCTTCTGCTGGCGGCGACCCTCATGGGTGTTGAGCTGCTGGCGCTCGACCTCCTCAAGCATGGCGCGTGCCTGCTGCTCGTCCAGCTCCTCGACCGATTCACCCTCATCTCCGCCCTGTCCCCCGCCCGCCATGGCGCCAACCGCGGTCTGTCGGTTGGCGTCGTACCCTTCTTCGCGGCTGTTCCCGCGGCCGTAGTCGGCCCGGCCGCCCTGACCCCGGGAGCCGCGTTCGTCGGTGTCGCCGCGGCGGCGGAGCGCCACCTCGAGATTCCACTTGGCATCGCGATCCGCCGGGTTGAGCCGGAGGGCCTCTTCATAGGCCTCCACGGCCCGGTCGAGATACCGACTGAGGGCGTTGGCATCCTGCGCCGCCCGGACGTAGGCGTTGCCCATGTTGTAGAACGCGTCCTCCTTTTGGGCCGGAGCGGCGTTGAGCGCCTCCCGCCAGGTCTTGGCGGCCTCGGTGTACTGACGGAGCCGGTAGAGTGTGTTGCCGGTGTTGTAGCGCACCTCGGGGCCGCCCTCCTGCCGCAGCACCCTCTGGTACGCTTCGTAGGCCTCGAGGTACTTGCCGGACTCGTAGAGTTGCTGGCCCTTCACGAGATCGGCGCGGCCGCCGTCGTTGCAGCTCAGGCCGGCGAGGGTGGCAAGCAGCAGAATAGTCAGGTTCCGAGTTCCGAGTTGCGGGTTCCGCGTCAGTGGTGGCCGGCCGGCGAGGGCGGTCGCTGCCCACGCGCTACGGGTCACTCGGAACTCGGAACTCGGAACTCGGAACCAGAGCTCAACCAGCAGGCACACCACCGCAACGAGGAGCGGCCACTGGTACCGTTCGTTCGGTTCGGTGTTTTCCTGGCTGTGCAGGATCCGGCTCTCCAGGTTGGAGATCGCGCGGGTCATCTCGTCGAGACCGCGGGGGTCGTTCCAGCGGGCGTAGGCCCCGTTGGAGACCCGGGCCAGCTGCTGGAGATCGGCCTCCGCCAGGCGCGAGATCACCGGCCGCCCGATGTTGTCGAGGTGCCAGGGGCCTTCCGCGGCCCCGGAGTCGTTGGGCACCTGGGCCCCCTCGAGCGCGCCGATGCCGATCGCGAAGATGGGGATGTGGGCCCGGCGATAGAGGTCGAAGATCGGGTCAAGGGCCCCTTCCGATCGCTCTCCGTCGGTCAGGAGAATCACGCCCCGTGACCCGATCAGGGTTCGCTCCTTGCGGAGCGCTCGCTCCGACACTCGGAGTGCCGAGGCCAGGTTGGTCGAGGGATCGGCGATATCGTCGGGGGTGGCCGCCTCGAGGAAACGCTGCAGCGTTCCCAGGTCGCTGGTCGGCGGCAGCTGCAGGAACGCGGCTCCGGCGAAGATCACCATGCCGACCCGGTCGCCGGGGTGGGTCCCGGCCAGCTGC
Source organism: uncultured Gemmatimonadaceae bacterium (assembly GCA_964642475.1). Lineage (GTDB taxonomy): Bacteria > Gemmatimonadota > Gemmatimonadetes > Gemmatimonadales > GWC2-71-9 > JADJOM01. Next base: position 59,338 of record CAZXRC010000004.1, read on the forward strand.
CACGCCAGCCGTTTGGCGAGGTCGAGCCGGGCCATCCCCACATCCGCCGCCTTCATCGAGCGCGACAGGTCGAGCGCCACGATCAGGTCGCGGCCGGTCTTCGGCAGCTCGGCCGGGTGCCGTCCGACCTGGGGGCGGGCCAGGGCGATCACTGCGGCGGCGAGCCCGGTCCAGCGAAGCAGTCCCCGGCGGCGATCGGGGGTGAGCGGCGGCAGGATCGAGCTCTTGGCCAGGATGGTCCGGTCGCCGAAGCGCGCCAGCGCATCGTCGTGATCCCGCCGGGCCTGGCGAATGATCATCCAGAGCGCCGGCAGGACTGCCAGGAGGATCAGTGCGGTCGGAGTGACAAAGAGGCTCATGGCAGCATCCTGAGCCAGGTGGCCCGGAGGAGCATCTGGAGCAGGAGCAAGGCGAGACCGAGCCCCACCAGGCCGGGGAAGAGCTCATGGTACTGCCGAGTCTCGCTCACCGTCACTTCGATCCGCTCGAGTGGATCGATCTCCTTGAGGATCCGGTCGAGGCCCTCGGGGTCGTTCGCCTTGTAGAACTGCCCGCCGCTGCGGGCGGCGATGTCCTTGAGCGCCGCCTCGTCCCGGCCCGAGAGCCGGCTCGCCAGGTTGCGTACGCTCCACACCCCATTGAGCGCCACCTGGCTGGTATCGCCGTTCGAGAGCCCGATGGCGTGGATTCGGATGCCGAGCGACTTGGCCGCCTCCGCCGCCTCGGTGGGGGTGGGACGCCCGGTGTTGTTGGCCCCATCGGTGATCAGCACGATGGTGCAGGCGTTCCGCGGAAGATTCTTGAGCTGGTTGAGGCTGAGCGCGAGGGCGGTGCCGATGGCCGTGCCGTCGGGCAGTGTGCCGATATCGACCGTCTCCACCATCCGGTCGAGCACATCCAGATCGGTGGTGAGCGGCGCCTGCAGGAACGCCCGGCCGGCGAAGATCACCATGCCGATGAGGTCGCCGTTGCGCCGCTTGATGAACTCCCGGAGGACTTTGCGCGCGACCTCGAGCCGGTTGCCCGGCTGGAAGTCGGTGGCCTTCATGCTGCTCGAGATGTCGAGCACGATCATGATATTGCGCGACCGGACCCGGGTGGGCTCCGCCTCCCCCGCCACCTGGGGCCGGGCCAGCGCGATTACGAGGAGAACCAGCGCCACCAGTCCCAGGAGCGCCGGCAGCCGGTGCCAGGGGCTCCGCGGGCCCCGCCTGAGCCCCTGGAGGAACTGCATCCCGCTGAAGGCCACGTGGTGCTCCGGCGGCCGCCGGCGGCGCTGCCATTCCCGCCAGGCCAGCCAGAGCGGCCCCAGCAGGAGCAGAAGAAAGGCCGGATCAGCGAACCGCACCGGTGCCTCCCGCGGCTTCGCGCCAGGCTTCGAGCAGACTGCGGGCCCGGTGCACGTGGGAGGTGGCGGCGGCGCGGTCGGGCCGGACCCGGGCGAACTTCACCAGGTCGGCGTCTCCCAGCAGCACTTCGCAGCGCCGGGCGAGGTCCCCGGCCGCGAGCGCGGCGGGCAGCCGCGGCGGCACCTCCGGCGTGGTGAGCCCCTGATGGGGCAGCGCCCCCACTTCGACCAGGGTCTCCCGCACCAGCTCGGCCACGTTATCGAAGAGCGGGACGATACCGTTCCCACTCGCCTGGCTCGCCGTTTCCAGCGCCGCCAGCCTCGCCAGGGCCGCGTCGAAGGGTCCGGCTGGAATGGCCTCGGGCGGCCCGGCCGTCGGCCGGGCCTTGACGCGGCCGCGTTGCCAGAGCCAGAAGACCCCGGCACCCACCATCGCGAGGAGGATCGTCAGTGGCAGGAGGACCGGCCCGCCGAGGAGCCGAAGGGGGCGGATGTCCTTGATTTCCTGATTGCCCGCGGGCAGGATCGGCTCGATCTCGATCGCGAGGGGCGCGTGAACCAGGGTATCGGCCGGGGCGCTGGCGTCGGGGCGGTAGAGCAGGGCCAGGGTCGGCACCGGCTGCTTCCCGATCCGGTAGAAGGCCATGCGCACGTCGCCGCGATATTCGCCGCCGCGCACCCGGCGCAGCGTATCGGTCGACACGATCCGCATCCCCTCCGGCGGTGGCAGCAGGGTGCGGGGCGAGAGGTCGAGGAGCTGCCAGCCCTGGGGGAGTCGGACCGTGAGATGCATCGTGAGCACGTCGCCCACATTGGCCTTGAGCTGGTCCGGCACGAGGTCGAGACTCTGGGCCACCGCCTGGGCGGGCAGCAGCAGGAAAAACAGCGGGAGCCGGCGCATAGCTAGAGCCGGCGCCGTTCCCGGCGGCTGAAGAACGCCGCCAGCCGTTCGCCGTAGGGGTGATCGGTATCGAGCCGCAGCAGGTCCACCCCGGCGCGGTTGCAGTGCAGGGCAAAGGCCTCGTCGAACGCGGCCCGGGCCGCGCGGTAGCCGTCGCGAAGGCCCGGCTCGTCGGCGTCGACCACTTCCCAGTGGCCGGTCTCCGGGTCGAACAGCGTCACCAGCCCCACGCCGGGGAGTTCCCGCTCGCGCGGGTCGGTGAGCTGCATGGCCATGACATCGTGGCGGTGCGCCAGGCGATCCAGGGCCGGCCACTGGGAACGGTCGAGGAAGTCGGAGAGGAGCACCACGGCGGCGCGCTGGCGCAGGACCGGCTCAAGGTAGTCGAGGGTGCCGTTGAGATCGGTGCCACGCCCGGTGGGCTCGAAGGCCAGAACCTGGCTCACCACGGTGAGGGCCTGACGCCGCCCGCTCTTGGGCGGGGCGAACCATTCGATCCGGTCGCTGTAGAACACCGCCCCCACCCGGTCGCGGTGGCGGGTCGCGGCGAGCGCGAGGACCGCCGCCACTTCGGCCGCCAGCTCCCGCTTGGTGCGGGTGGTGCTCCCGAACCCGCTCGAGGCGCTCAGGTCCACCAGCAGGAGCAGGGTGAGCTGGCGCTCCTCGTGGAAGCGCTTCACGTAGGGGGTGCCGAGCCGGGCGGTGACGTTCCAGTCGATGGTGCGGACATCGTCACCGGGCAGGTATTCCCGCACCTCGGCGAACTCGACCCCACGGCCCCGGAAGGTGCTGGTGTAGTCGCCCGCCACCAGATCGCGCACCAGCTCCCGGGTGGTAAGCTCGATGCGCTTGACCTCGCGGAGCAGTTCGGCCGGTGTCACGGAATCGGGACGGCGGCCAGGACCCGGTCCAGCATCTGGTCCGAGGTCACGCCATCGGCCTCGGCCTGGTAGGTGGGGATGAGGCGGTGCCGCAGGGTGTCGGGGACCATGACCTTGACGTCTTCCGGCAGGACGTAGGCCCGTCCGGCGAGAAACGCGTGGGCCTTGGCGGCCTTCACCAGGTAGATGCCGGCCCGGGGCGAGGCGCCGAACTGGATCAGCGTCTCCAGCTCGTTCAGCTTCCATTTGCCCGGTTCCCGCGTCGCCGCCACGACGTCGAGCACGTACTCCTTGATCCGGTCGTCGACGTAGAGCCCGCGGACGATGTCCCGGGCCCGGAGCACCCGGTCGGGATGCAGCACCACCCGGGCGCTGGGTTCCTCGGTGTCGGTCATCCGGTCGATGATCTCGCGCTCCTCCATCCGGCTGGGATAGCTCACCAGCAGCTTGAAGAGGAACCGGTCGACCTGGGCCTCGGGCAGCGGATAGGTCCCCTCGTGCTCCAGCGGGTTCTGGGTCGCGAGCACCAGGAAGAGGCTCGGCAGCCGGTGGGTCTCGCCGCCGATGGTGACCTGCTTCTCCTGCATCGACTCAAGCAGCGCGCTCTGCACCTTGGCCGGGGCCCGGTTCACCTCATCCGCCAGCAGGATGTTGGTGAAGATCGGCCCCTTCTGCACCGTGAAGTCGCCGGAACGCTGGTTGTAGATCAACGTGCCGATCAGGTCGGCGGGCAGCAGGTCGGGGGTGAACTGGACCCGGCGGCAGTCGCAGTCCATCGTGGCGGAGAGGGTCCGGACCGCCAGGGTCTTGGCCAGACCGGGCAGCCCCTCCAGGAGGATGTGCCCGTCGGCCAGCAGGCCGATGAGCAGCCGCTCCAGCAGGACCTGCTGCCCCACGATCACTTTGCCGATCTCGGCGAGGACGTCGCGGAACACGGCGCTTTCCCGGGCGATTTCTGGAGCGCGGGCCAGCGCCGAGTCAGGACCGAATCTGGAGAGGGCGCCGCTCGTGGCTGTGGTCATGCGGTCGGAGTCCTTGGGGGCAGGGAGCATAAGTATACACCGCCCCGTCCACCCCGAAACGAGGCCACTCTTGTACACACGCCGACCCCGGCTACACTGTTGGGGCATGACCCCCGCCGGCGACAGCGCCCCCCATGGCTTTCCCACTACCCGGGTGTCGGTGGTGGCGGCGGCGGCGGGCGCCGACCCCGACGCCCGTGGCCGCGCGCTGGCCACGCTGGTCGACGTCTACTGGCGGCCCTGCTACATCCATCTCCGTCTCAAGTGGGGCCTGGTGCGGGAGGAGGCGGAGGACCTGACCCAGGAGTTCTTTGTCCGGAGCCTCGACGGCGGTTTCTTCGAGCGGTTCGATCCGGCCCGGGCCCGCTTTCGCACCTTTCTCCGGAGTGCGCTCGACCACCTGGCGGCCAACGCCCGTCGGGCCGAGCAGCGGCTCAAGCGCGGCGCCGGCGTCGTCCACCTCTCGCTCGATTTCGCGGCGGCGGAACAGGATCTCGCCTTCGCCGCGGCGGCGGAGGATCCCGACGAGCGCTTCCACCGCGAGTGGGTTCGGAGCCTGTTCGTGGTGGCGGTCGAAGCGCTGGAAGCGCACGCGGCCGCACTGGGCCACAGCACCCGATTCCGGGTCTTCTCACGGGCCGATCTCGAGCCGGTCGAGGGCGGCCCGCGGCCGTCCTACCGTGACCTCGCGGAGGAGTTCGATCTGCCGCTGACCCAGGTGACCAATCACCTGGCCTGGGCCCGGCGGGAGTTCCGCCGCATCGTGCTGGAGCGGCTCCGCGCTCTGACCGGCAGTGAGGCCGAGTACCGCGCCGAGGCCCGCGAACTCTTCGGGATGGACCCCCCATGACCCGTCTCACGGATGCGGCGGTGGCGCACCTGCGCCGGGTTGCCGACTGGCCCGAGCTGCCCGGCGAGCGCTTCGAGGTGCAGGAGGCGATCGGCCAGGGTGGAATGGGGACGGTCTACCGCGCCCGCGACCGGGTGCTCGATCGCGACGTGGCTCTCAAGGTCCTGCGGCCGGAGATCGCCGGCCACGATTGGGCAGTGCGACTCGAGCGTGAGGCCAGGGTCCTCGCCCGGCTGGAGCACCCCGGCGTGGTGCCGGTGCACGACGTGGGAACCCTGGTCGATGGCCGGGTCTACTACCTCATGAAGCTGGTCCGGGGCGAGCGACTCGATGTCCTGGCCCGGTCGGCCTCGCTCGCGGCCCGGCTCAGGCTCTTTCTCCGGGTCCTGGACACCGTCGCCTTCGCGCATGCCAACGGGGTGGTGCATCGCGACCTCAAGCCCTCCAACATCATGGTGGGGAGTTTCGGCGAAGTCATGGTCCTCGACTGGGGCATCGCCAAGCTGGGCGAGGGCGAGGTGATGCCGCCTGGCACGCCGGCCCCCGCCCGCCCGACCGACGGTGACACCGCGCCCGGCACCATTCTCGGGACCCCGGGGTTCATGGCGCCGGAGCAGGCCTCGGGGGCGGTCCACCTTGTGGGGCCCCGGACCGACATCTTCGCTCTGGGCGCCATCCTCCATGCTCTGATCACCGACGATTCGCCGGGACCCCCGCCACGGCCGCTCAGCGCCATCGCCAGTCGCGCCTCGTCGCCCGACCTCGACGCCCGTTTCGCGTCGGTGTCGGAGCTCTCGGCCGAGGTGACCCGGTTCCTCGACGGAGAGCAGGTCCAGTCGTACCGGGAGCCGCTGCACGAGCGCCTCGGTCGGTGGTATGTCCGCTACCAGACCCCGATCCTCCTGGTGCTGGCCTACCTGACGATGCGCCTGCTGTTTCTGGTCTCGCGGGGGCTCTAGCCGCCCGGCACGTAATGGATCCGGCCGGGACGGGTAATGGGATGTCGAGGGAATCACCGCCACCTTTTCCAAGGACACGCTCATGAACAAGCCTGTGCTCGGCCTGGTCCTCGGCGGCGCGCTGGGGGCGCTCGACGGTCTCACGGCGCTTTTTTCGGCCCCGGAGGTCGCTCCCCAGATCATGGGGATTGTGATCGGGTCGATGGGCAAGGGACTGGTGGCCGGGATCCTGATCGGTTGGATCTCCAGGAAGGTGAACTCCCTCCCGCTGGGCCTGGTGATCGGGTTGGGGTTGGGGGCGCTGTTCGCGCTGCCCTTCGCGCTGGCCGTCGATCCTGCCTCCGGCAAACGCTATTTCTGGGAGATCATGATTCCCGGCTCGATGGTCGGGTTGATCGTGGGCTACGCCACCCAGAAGTACGGGACCAGGCCGCGCGTGGCGTGAGCAACCACCACTTCCCCCACCAGGAGGACCGGTCATGCCCCGTCCGATGCATTTCGAGATCCCGGCAGACGATACCGGGCGCGCCGCCCAGTTCTACCAGAAGGTCTTTGGCTGGAAGTTCCAGAAGTGGGAGGGCCCGATGCCCTACTGGCTGGTGGGCACCGGCGAGGGATCGCCGGGCATCGATGGCGGACTCCATCCCCGGGCTCATCCGGGGCAGCGGGGCACGGTGAATACGATCGACGTGCCGTCGTGCGATGAGTTCGTCCGCAAAGTGGAGTCGGCCGGGGGCGCGGTGGCGGTGCCCAAAATGGCGATTCCCGGCATGGGATGGCTGGCCTACTGTACCGATACCGAGGGGAACACCTTCGGCGTCATGCAGATGGACCCCCAGGCCGCCTGAGCGCGCCGTCGTCCGTCGCGCACGGCCGGGGCCTCACCGCCAGGGCTCAGGTGTTGAAGCGGAACAGCATCACGTCGCCGTCCTTCACGACGTATTCCTTGCCCTCGGCCCGGGAGAGGCCCTGGTCCCGCGCCGGCTTCCAGCCGCCGACCCGCACGAAGTCGGCATAGGCCACGGTTTCGGCCTTGATGAACCCCTTCTCGAAATCGGAGTGGATCACCCCGGCGGCCTGGGGGGCGCGGTCGCCGCGGTGGATGGTCCAGGCCCGCACTTCTTTCTCGCCGGCGGTGAAGTAGCTCTGGAGGCCGAGCAGGTGATAGGCTGCGTGCGCCAGCCGGTCGAGTCCCGACTCGGTAGCGCCGAGGGAGGCGAGAAATTCGGCCCGGTCTTCGACCGGCAGCTCGGCCAGCTCGGCCTCCACTTTGCCGGAGAAGATCACGATCTCCGCCTCCTCGCCGTCCCGCGCCACCGCCGCGCGCAGCGCCTCGACGTGGCGATTGCCGGTGGAGAGCTCGCCTTCGAGCACGTTGGCGGCGTACAGCACCGGCTTCGACGTCAGCAGGTTGAAGGCGCGGTAGGTGGGCGTCTCTTCCTCGGCGGGCCGCACGGTGCGGGCCGCTTTGCCATCCGCCAAGGCCTCCTTGAGCCGGGTGAGGAGCCGGGTCTCCAGCTTGGCCTGGGCGTCGCCCGACTTGGCGGCGCGCGCTGACTTGTCGAGGCGCTTCTCGACCGAGGCGAGATCAGCCAGCTGGAGCTCGATGTTGATCACCTCGCGGTCCCGGGCCGGGTCCACCGAGGTCATCACGTGCTGCACGTCCTCATCCTCGAAGCAGCGCACCACATGGACGATCGCATCGACCTCGCGGATGTTGGCGAGGAACTGGTTGCCCAGGCCTTCGCCTTTGCTCGCTCCCTTTACCAGGCCGGCGATGTCGACGAATTCCACCGCCGCCGGTACGGTCCGCTCCGGGTTCACGATCCGGGCCAGCTCGGCGAGTCGCGGATCGGGCACGGTCACGACGCCGGTGTTGGGCTCGATGGTCGCGAACGGATAGTTGGCCACCAGCGCCCCCGCCGAGGTGAGGGCGTTGAAAAGCGTGGACTTGCCGACGTTGGGGAGACCGACGATGCCTAGGCGAAGCATGGGGCCTTTGGCCGTTGGCCGTTGGCCATTGGCCGCTGTAGCTGGTTGGGCGCGTGCGAGCGCGTTATCTGGGAAACCATGTATGACATCGTACTACCAACGGCCAACGGCCAATGGCTAACGGCTATTGAACCGGTTCATTGCCACTTCGATCCCGTCGCTGAGCCAGCATTCGATGGCCTGGCACATCGGGTCGAGCAGGTCCTCCACCACCGCCCGCTCCTCGGGGGGGAACGGTTCCAGCACGAAGTCGGCGGTGTCGCGGGTGCCCGCCGGCAGCGGGCCGATCCCGATCCGGAGCCGGGCGTAATCCTGCCGCCGGAGCGCTCCCTCGATGCTCTTGAGACCGTTGTGCCCCCCGGCCGACCCCGCGCCCCGGAGGCGGAACTTGCCGAGCGGCAAGGCGAAGTCGTCGGTGACGACGAGCAGGTCCTGCGCCGGGTCGAACCCCGGAAGCGAACGGAGCGAGGCCAGCGCGGCCCCGCTCCGGTTCATGTAGGTCTGCGGCTTGATCAGGGTCACGGGGCGACCCAGGGCGCTGCCCTGCGCCTCGCGGGCGGCCGGCACCCGCCGAAAGGGCGGGAGCTTCCAGCGCGCGGCCAGGCGGTCGACCAAGAGAAACCCGGCATTGTGCCGGGTATTCTCGTACTCCGAGCCTGGGTTGCCGAGACCGACGATGGCTCGCAGGTCTTACTCCTTCTCGGCGGCCTCGCCCTCTTCCTCGGGCTTGGGCTTGCGGATGAGCTCCGGCTCGGCCGGCGCCTCGGCCGCGGCCACGGGGGCGGCGACCTCTTCGGTCCGCGGAGCCACGCAGGAACAGACCGGCAGGTGGGGCGGATTCAGGATCTCCGCCTTCTCCACCTTCACGTCCCGAACGAAGATCGACTTGCCGATCATCAGGGTGGTGACATCCACGTCGATGTGTGCCGGGATGTCGGCCGGGAAGACCAGGATCTCGAGGCGGTGGAGCACCTGATCCAGCACGCCGCCGAAGTTGCGCACCCCATCGGCGGTGCCCACGAGGTGGACCGGCACTTCCACCGTGATCTTCTCGTCGGCCCGGACTTCGTAGAGGTCCAGGTGCAGGATGTCGGTCTGGCGCAGCGGATGCCGCTGGATCTCGCGGATCAGCGCCTTCACCGGCGCCTGGCCCTCGATGGCGACATCGAGGATGGTGCTGGCCGCGGCGATGCCGCCCAGCAGCCGGCCCAGGCTGGCGGCGTCGACCGAGAGGGCCTCGGCGGGACGGCCGTGGCCATAGATCACCGCCGGGACGCTGCCCGAACGACGGAGCGTGCGCGCGGCGCCCTTGCCGGAGCCGGTGCGGCGGGATGCCTGAAGCGAAACGGACTGTGCCATGTGCCTGTCCTTCACGTGGGGGCGGCCGAGCCGCACCGGGTCAATCGAACAGCGAGCTGACCGACTGGTCGCTGTGGGTGTAGCCGATCGCCTTGGACAACAGCGGGGCGATCGACAGGACTTTGAGTTTCTCGAACTTGCGCTCCGCCGGCAGCGCGATGGTGTTGGTCACCGCGACTTCCGTGACCGGGCTGTTCTGTAACCGCTCGACGGCCGGGCCGGAGAGCAACGCATGCGTGGCACAGCAGTAGATATCCTGCGCGCCCAGTCGCTTCAGGGCATGCACCGCTTCCGACATAGTGCCGCCGGTGTCGATCATGTCATCGGGGATGATACAGTCCTTCCCCTTGACCTCACCGACCACGTTCACGACTTCGGCCACGTTGGCCGAGGGGCGCCGCTTGTCGATGATCGCGAGCGATGCGTTGAGCCGCTTCGCGAACCCTCGGGCCATCTTGGCGCCTCCCACATCGGAGGCGACGACCACCAGGTCGCGCAGCGACTTCTGGCGGTAGTGGTTCACGAACACCGGGGCCGCGTACAGATGGTCCACCGGCAGGTCGAAGAACCCCTGCATCTGGTGGGAATGGAAGTCCATTCCCAGCACCCGATCGGCGCCGGCCACCGGCACCATGTTCGCCATCAGCTTGGCGCTGATCGCCACCCGGGGCTGGTCCTTCCGGTCCTGTCGGGCGTAGCCGAAGTAGGGAATGACCGCCGTGATCCGGGCGGCACTGGCCCGGCGGGCCGCATCGATCAGCAGCAGCAGCTCCAGCAGGTTCTCCGCGGGAGGATTGGTCGGCTGAATGACGAAGACGTCGCGCCCACGGACGTTCTCGTCGATCTTGACGAACAACTCGCCGTCGCTGAACCGCTTGACCGTCACCTGGCAGAGCGGCTGTCCCAGATGCGCCGCGACCTCCTCCGAGAGCGGCCGATTGGCCGTTCCGGAGAGCAGGAGCATCTGGCTGCGGGACAGGAGCTCGCTCATAAAAAATAGCCCACAAGCTTAATCGAGAGACTGGGTTAGGTCAACGAGACGGTGGGAATTGGCCCCGGTGGATTCGAACCACCATTCTCAGATCCAAAGTCTGATGTCCTGCCATTGGACGAGGGGCCAGCGCGCTACAACGTAACTCGTTGTGGGGGGCGGAGAAAAGTGTCAGGTCAGAGTCTGGAATGGGACGACCCGGCCCAATCGCGGATTGAGCCGCATTCCGGCGTCCTCCCGGTCCCGCGCGTTCCGATAGATCGCGAACAGCGCCGACCCCGATCCGGTCATGCGGCACAGCAGCGGATGGGTCCCGGCCAGCGCCTCAAATCCCTGCTTGAGCTCGGGGTGGCGGCCGAACAGCGCGGCCTCGAAGTCATTCCCCCCCAGTCGCGCCACACTCCCCCAGCTTGCCAGGGTATCCAGGTCCATCGCGACCGACCCACGGCGGCCGGTGCTCTGCCGGGCGCTGTCCAGTTGCCGGTAGGCTTCCGGCGTGCTGATCCCGATCGGCGGCACCAGCAGCAGTCCGGGTGAGGCCGGGAGGGGGGGCAGGCGGAGCATCCGTTCCCCGTGGCCCCAGGCCAGTGCCAGCGCGCCGCCCCCCAGGAAGAACGGCACATCCGCCCCCAGCCGGGCGGCAAACTGGAGCAACTCGTGGCGGGGAACGGCGTTGTTGACGAGCTGATTCACCGCCACCAGCGTCGCGGCGGCGTCGCTCGACCCGCCACCCAGTCCCGCCTGGGTCGGGATGCGTTTCACCAGCGTCAGGTGCACCGCGCAGGGGTGGCCGGTGGCATCGAGCACCAGCCGGGCCGCGCGGGTGGCGAGGTTCTGCTCCACCGGCCCCAGGTCGGCGCCCTCCACGGTGAGGGTCACCCCCTGGCCCTCGCGCCGCTCGGCCACGAGCTGGTCGGCCAGATCGATCAGGCAGAAGAGCGTCTCGAGGCCGTGATACCCGTCATCCTCGCGGGCCAGCACCCGCAGGAAGAGGTTGAGCTTGGCGGGCGCGGCGCGGCGGACCTCGGCGGTCATGGGCCCTCGCGACGCAGCGCCGCGAGGCCGAGGCCGGTGCGGAAGATCGACCAGGCGCCGAGCAGGGTAATGGGGATGAAGGTGGTGATGTGGTAGGTGAGGGCGTATGCGAGTGCCTGGCTCCGGGGAATGCCGTAGAGCGCCAGCACCGCGATGATCGGCAGCTCGAAGGCCCCGGCGTAGCCCGGGGTCGAGGGGACCGCGATGCCGAACATGATGAGGCCCTGCATCAGGAGGGCGCCCGAGATGTCGACGTTATTGATGTCGAAGGCGCCGAGCATGACGTAGAACGACACTGCCGAAACGCCCCAGATCGCGAACGACCAGGCCAGGACGCCGGCGATGCGGGCGGGAGAACGAAGCACCGAGAAGCCGTGGCGTACACCCTCGATCATGCCGATCAGTCGGTAGGCCAGCCTGTCCGATGGGACCAGCCGCCGGACGGCGCCCTCCGCGGCGACGGGGAAGGCCACCACCGCCGCGGCGATCAGGAGCCCGACCAGCACCAGGGCGCCGGCCACGGAGACGATTCGCTGCACTCCAAACCCCGCGACCGCGTTTTCGGGGAGATGGGTCGTGAAGAGACCGAGGGCGAGGAGCGAGATCACCGTCAGCGCATCGAACAGCCGCTCCACCGCGATGGATGCGAGCACCGAGGTGAAGCGGGTCGAGGTCAGGCGGGCGGCGGCATAGGTGCGCACCACCTCGCCCATCCGAAGCGGCAGAGTGTTATTGGCCATGAACCCCATGGCGATGGCGTGCCACAGGGGGGCCATGCCGAGCTGGCGGCCGTCGTCGCCTCGCAGCAGGAGCTGCCAGCGGAAGATGCGCAACGCGAACGTGACCGTCGCGAGGGTGACGCCCAGCAGAATGGGGAGCGACCGGGCCGACCGGACGTACTCGACGACTTCGCGGAAATGGACCCCGCGAAACGAGAAGTATATCAGGACCGCGGAAATGACGACCCCGGCCAGGATCTGCCAGACCGGGGCACGTTGCCTGGGGGGTGGAGCGGTCAAAGGATCAATCGACCAGCGCGAGCTCGACCAGGTCGAGTAGTTCGTCCACCAGGGGCCGAATCGCGGCCGGCGATTCCGAAGCCGACAGGGCCGTACGGATTTCGCGGCGTACCACGTCGGCCCGCTCGAGCGCGCTCCGGCCGCGATAGCACAGCTCCCCGATCTCGACCACCAGCGGTTCGACCGCCACCGGGACCGGCTGGACCGGCGGTGGCGCGGGCGGCGCGAGCGGCGCCGCCACTAGTGGAGAGGCCACTGCTGGAGGAGCCACCACCGGGGCCGGAAGCGGTGGCGCGGGCGCCGGCGGCGGCGCGGCTGCAACCGCTGCCGCCGGCCCGGCGACGAGATGCTCGTAATACCCGTAGCTCGCGGCGATATCCCATCCGGCGAACTCGGCCGCCACCACCGAGATCGATTCGGCCACCGGCAGGGGCGGGGCCTCAGGCTCGGGAGCGGGGGCCAGGGATTCGATCGGGACGATCGGGGCCGCCTCGGCCGGCTCATCCGGCGCGAGCGACTCGATGGGTACCACATCGGACTCGTCGTCCACCCAGGCCGCGACCGTCGCGGCCATCGGCTCCGGCGGCGTCGCCAGCGGGTGCATCGCGCCGTGGGGTACCGGTCCCGGGGGCATCGCCAGCCCGTCGAGCCGGGTGATCAACTCCTCGAAGACACTTATGAGGGAGGCCGGCTGGGTCACTTCGGTGAAGCCGCGCAGCCGCACGCCCGCGTCGCGGATCAGTCCCGCGAACTGCTGCGCCTCCCGGGCCGCCGCCCCACGCGCCACCGCCGCTCGTGCCGCCACTCCGAAGGCATCGACCGCCACCTCGAGCCCGGCGGGAAGCCCGGCCCCGAGGGTCTTGAGGTCGCCCACCAGCACGTGCAGGCGCAGATCGCGCTGCGTGGCGGTGGTGGCGTCGGCAATCTCGTCGGCCGCCTGACAGAGGTGCTCGCCCCGGCTCACTACCGCCGCCGCGCCCATGCCGCCGCCGAGCGCGCCCCGCGGAGGAACGCCCCGCTGGACGATGCCGTTCTCGCCGGCGAAGAACAGCGATTCGATCGGGACCGGAAGCTGCTCGTCGTCCTCGGAGGCCAGCAACAGGGTGGCGAAGCCGCGAAATTCGGCGGCCTCCAGATCCGGTTTGCCCCGATCGGCGATGTCGCGCGCCGCACGGCTCAGCGCTCGGGCCGCGGCCTCGAGTCGCCCGCCGCCGCTGGAGGGGGAGATCTCGAGCTGACTCACCCCCACGAGGGTGCGCTCGATACCGTCCAGGACGTCGGGCAGGGGAGGGTAGTCGGCGATGGCCGCGAGACCCCGCAGTGGCTGCATCCGGCGGAGGACAACCTGCAGGGTATCGGGGGCGGCGGTGCCGGTCTGGAAGATCCGGGCAGCCTGGTCCAGCACACTGCCGAGTGCCGCCGACTCCCGGGCGAGGAAGGCACGCACCCCCGCTTCGCTCGGCGCGGGGGCGGCCGCAGCGGTCGGCTTGGCCTGGGCCCCGGCGGTGCTTTCCAGCTGCAGGGCCAGGCGCTCGGCCCGGGCGGTGTCCTCCGGGGTCCAGTTGCGGGCCCGCTCGACCAGGGTCCGCAGCATGTCCACCGCTTCGCGCACCATGGTGCTCAAGTCGCTGTCCCAGGTCCGGCGTCCATCGCGATAGGCCCGAACCAGGTGCTCCAATCCTCCCGCGGATCGGGCGATCGGCTGCTGGTTGGCCATGAGCGCGCTGCCGCGCAGGGCCCGGGTGAAGCGGACCAACTCGTCGGCGCCCGGCGCGGTGGTGTTCCCGGAAAGCGCGGCGAGGCGATCGAGGTAGTCGGTCGCCTCGAGGACAAAGAAATCGTCAACGCCCAGAGGTTGGGTCACGAGAGTTCCGAGGTCCGAGTTCCGGATATCCGGGCCGACGGCGGATACACAAGTGTATGCCGGGCTTCGAGATCGGTCAATTCGTGGTGCTGCCTTCCCGCACCAGGCGGATCATCTCCCGGGTGGCTTCCATCATCCCCGTCAGGACCGCCCGGCTCACCACGCTATGGCCGATATTGAGTTCCTCGATGTGACGCACCCCCGCGATGGGCTGGACGTTGGCATAAGTCAGGCCGTGGCCGGCGTGAACCGCGAGCCCCAGCGAGTGCCCGTGCGCGGCCGCCGCCACGATCTCGGCGAGTGCGGACTCACTCTTGGGCCACGCATGGGCGTAGCGACCGGTGTGCAGCTCGACCGCCGGCACACCCAGTGCCGCGGAGCGCTCCATCGCCTCACGGGTGGGGTCGACGAAGAGGCTTACCCGAATGCCGGCCTCCTGGAGCCGGGCGATCGCGGACCTGAGCCGGTCCACCGACCGCACCAGGTCGAGCCCACCCTCGGTGGTGATTTCCTCCCGCCGCTCCGGGACCAGCGTGGCCTGGAAGGGCTTGAGGCGGCAGGCCAAGGCGACGATCTCGTCGCTGGTGGCCAGTTCCAGATTGAGGACGGTGGTAACGGCGACCGCCAGTCGCTCCACGTCGTGGTCCTGAATGTGGCGCCGGTCCTCCCGCAAGTGGGCGGTGATCCCGTCGGCGCCGGCCTGCTCGCAGATCCGGGCCGCCGCCACCGGATCGGGTTCGTCGGTGCGCCGCGCCTGCCGGATCGTCGCGACGTGGTCGATGTTGATGTAGAGTCGCATTGGCCGATTGCTCTTTGCCCGAAGCCTCGTTTAAGTTGCGCGCCAGTTCCCACCGGGCGGAGGCATCTGTGTCACATCGCTGGTCGCCGGTCCTGTTGCTCGCGCTCGCCTGCGGCGGTGGCGGCGCGGGCTCCAGTAGTCAGCCGAGTCCGTCCGAGTCGGCCACGACGCCCGATGGCGCCGTCCGGAGCTTCATGCAGGCGGTCGCCGACAGCAATATCGCCAGGATGGGCCGGTATTGGGGGACGTCCAAGGGTCCGGCGGCGATCGTCAACCAGCCGGCCGACCACCACCAGCGCCTCATCGTCACCCAGTCGTACCTGCGGGCCTCGCCGTTCCGGGTCGTCCGCATCGACCCGGTGGCGAACGACGCCGGGCGGATGACGGTCACCGTCGACCTCGACCGGCGCGATCCGGGCGGGGCATCCTGCGTGCGCCAGGTGCCCTTCACGGTGGTGAAGACCGGCAAGTATGGCTGGATCGTGTCATCGATCGACCTCAACCTGGCGGGCGCGCCGGGTCGGCCCTGCTCCCTGCGCAGCCCCTGAGCCACCCGGCTATTCGGTCAGTTCGATCAGAATCCCGGCGGTGCTCTTGGGATGGATGAAGGCGATGCGATGGCCGCCGGCGCCGAGGCGGGGCACCTGATCGACCAGGCGATACCCCGCGGCGGCGCAGGCCGCGAGGGCCCGATCGAGGTCGGGGACGCGGTAGCAGACATGATGGATGCCCGGGCCGCGCTTCGCGAGAAACTTCGCGATGGGGCTCTCGGCGCTTTGCGGCTCGAGCAGCTCCACCTCGGACGGGCCGAACGGCAGGGAGACGATGCGGGCGCCGTCGGCCTCTTCGGGAGGACCCGGCTGGAGGCCCAGGACGTCGCGATAGAATGGCACGGCCGCCTCGATGCTGTCGACGGCAACGCCGATGTGCGCAATGGTAGGGCGGTCGGTCACGGTGGGCCGCTCGTGAAAGAGTGAACGTGAGCCCGGGCGAGGACCTGTGCCTCGCCGACCCGAGGAAAAAGTAAGCGGAAAGGATCAGGATCGCATGGCCAGTCAGCACGTCGTCAATGTCACGGATGCTTCCTTTAACACCGAGATCGAGCAGCTCAAGGGCCTCGCGCTGGTGGACTTCTGGGCGGTATGGTGCGGCCCCTGCCAGGCGATCGCGCCGGTGGTCGAGCAGCTGGCCGAGCAGTACGCCGGCAAGCTCAAGGTCGCCAAGCTCGACACCGATGCCAACCAGAACACCGCGGTCCGCTTCAATGTCCGCTCCATTCCCACCATCATGTTCTTCAAGGATGGCCGGCATGTCGACACCGTGATCGGTGCCGATCCCCGGATCAAGACGATTCTCGAGGGGAAGATCCAGCAGCACCTGTCGTAGGGCGTCGAGAGGCGAGAGTCGAGCGACTCTCGCCTCTCGCCCCTCCTGCCTTACCTTATGGGGCATGCCTCCCGCCCCAGCCACACTCTTCGTGGTCGCCACGCCGCTCGGCAATCTCGGCGACCTCTCCCACCGGGCCGAGGAGACTCTCCGAACCGTGCCGGTGGTGGCGGCGGAGGACACCCGGCGGGTGCGGGGGCTGCTTTCGCATCTCGGCGCCCATCCGCAGGTTCTGAGTTTCCACGCCCATTCGCCCGAGAAACGCCAGGCAACGCTGCTCGAGATCCTGGCGGACGGGCGCGATGTCGCGCTGGTGACGGATGCGGGCACACCCGGTGTGAGCGATCCGGGTGAGTCGCTGGTGGCGGCGGTCCGGGCCGCCGGATTCGGGGTGGTCCCCCTACCCGGTCCCTCGGCGGTCAGCACCGCCCTGTCCGCCTCGGGGCTCCCCGCCGACCGGTATCTCTTTCTGGGCTTTCTTCCCCGGAAAGGACGGGAGCGCGACCGGCTCCTCCGGATGGTGGCGGACTGCGAGTGGACGATCGTCCTCTACGAAGCGCCCCCCCGGCTGGCCGAACTGCTGGCCGACCTCGCGGCGGTCGCGGGGGAATCACGGCGGGCGGTGGTGTGCCGGGAGCTGACCAAGATGTACGAGGAATTCCGCCCCGGAACTGTCGCGGATCTGGCCGCGTATTACGAGGTGACGCCGCCGCGAGGGGAGATTACCCTGGTGGTCGCGGGGCGTCCTGAAGGGGCGCCGGTCGCCCCCGCCGTCGATCCCGCGATCCGGGCGGCGGAACTCCTCGCGAGCGGTCTCTCGCGCAAAGCCGCGGTGCAGCAGCTGGTGGCCGACACCGGCGTCGCCCGCAACGAAGCCTACCGGATCGTCACATCACTGCCATGAACCCTGCCCCCCGCCTGCTGGCTGGCACGATCCTGCTCGCGCTGTGCGGCGGGGGCCCTGTGTCGGCCCAGCTGCGGAGCGCGTCCTCGGATCGGGACCGGCCCGCGGCCACGATGACCATCGGTCGGCTCCACTATGATGGAGGGGGCGACTGGTACGCCAACCCCTCCAGCCTCCCGAATCTGCTGGCGGCCATCGCGGAACGGACCGGCCTCCGGGTGAGCGCTCGGGAGCGGGTGGTGCAGCTCACCGACGATGAAATCTGGACCGTGCCGTACCTGCACATGACCGGCCATGGCAATGTCCGCTTCAGCGACGCCGAGTTGGCGACGCTCCGGCGCTGGGTCCTGCAGGGCGGGTTCCTCCATGCCAGCGACAACTACGGGATGGATGAGTCGTTCCGCCGGGAGATGGCGCGGCTCCTGCCCGACCACCCGCTGGTCGAGGTGCCGCTGGACCATCCGATCTATCATGTGGTCTACGATCTTCCCAAGGGCCTGCCCAAGATCCACGAGCATGACGGCAAGCCGGCTCAGGGGTTCGGCATCTTCCTCGATGGGCGGCTGGCGGTCTTCTATGACTATCAGTGCGATCTGGGCGACGGCTGGGAGGATCTCGAGGTCCACAAGGACCCGCCCGAAAAGCATGAGGCCGCGCTCCGCATGGGGGTGAACCTGTTTACCTACGCCACCAGCTTCGGCGGGACGCCGTGAGCCGGACAGGGGCGCTGGTGCACGGTTTGCTCGGCGGCTTCCGCCGGCTCGAGGCGCTGACGCTGATCTGTCTCGTGGCCGGCGGCCTGGCGCTTCTGTTGGGCGGCGCGGCCTGGGCCGCGCGGCTGGGGTGGTTTGGCCAGCCCTGGTGGGTGCTCGCGGCCTGGGGTGTTGTCCTGGCGCTTTTGACAGTGGCGGGGCATTTCGCCCGCCAGGCGTGGCGCCGGCTGTCACCGGCCTGGCTGGCCCGGGAAATGGAGCACCAGGGGTTTCGGCGCGGCGCGCTGGCCGGTCACCTCGAGCCCCCGATCGGCGGCGTCAGCCAGGGCCTGCTCGCTCTGGCCGATGAACGACAGGCCGCGGAGCTGGCCACCCGGGCGCCGGAACTGGTGGCGACGATCGCCACACCCTTCCGCCGGCGGGCGGTTCGCGCCGGGCTGACGCTGCTCGCCGG
This sequence comes from uncultured Gemmatimonadaceae bacterium, assembly GCA_964642475.1. GTDB lineage: Bacteria > Gemmatimonadota > Gemmatimonadetes > Gemmatimonadales > GWC2-71-9 > JADJOM01. The sequence continues at coordinate 77,815 of CAZXRC010000004.1, forward strand.
GGTGGCCGCGCTCGGATCGGCCCGCCCGACCCGCGGGGCCGCGGCGCTTCTCTGGCACCCGGGCGAGGCCTGGGATGCGACCCTGGCACCGATCGGTCTCGAGCTCAGCGCCGACGAGGTGGAGCGGGGAGCCGAGGTCACGGTCCGAGCCCTCGCCCGGGGCCGAGAGCATGCCGTTCTCTGGGTGCGTGCTCCGGGGGAATCCTGGCGGGGCAAGGGTCTCGCGCTCGATTCGGCCGGCCGGGCCAGCGCCACGCTGGGTCCGCTCGAAACCGATCTCTTCGTCCGCCTCACCAGCGGGGGGCGAGCCTCCGACACTCTGCAGGTGCGGGTCCGTATCCCCGCCTTTCTGGGCACCCTCTCGGTCACGGCCCGCTATCCCCGCTACCTGAGTCTCGAGGACGAACCGATTCCGACCGCCGGGGATACCGTGATCGTACCTGAGGGTACCCGGCTCGAAACTGTTGGCGAGGCCACCGCTGCGCTCCAGGCGGCGCGCTGGGCCGCCGGCAGCGGCGGAACCGACCTGTCGGTCAAGGGCAGCCGTTTCAGCGGCCTCTTCACCCCCACCGGCACCCGGGTCTGGTCGCTCGATCTGCGGACCGCGAGTGGTCCGCCCCTCGCCGGCGACACCATTCGGATTCCGATCGTCACGGTGGCGGATAGCGCTCCGCGGGTCGACGTTCCGGTGCCGGGCGCCGACACCCTGGCCCCGCTCAGCCTCAAGCTGCCGCTGGTGATCGACGCCCAGGACGATCACGGACTCACCCGGGTGGTGCTCGAGAGCCGTCGCATCAGCCGGCTCGGTTTCGAGGATCCGCCCCGAGTGGAGACGGTTCCTCTGCCGCCGGGGGCCGGGGGGCGGGCCATCCTGCCCTACGAGTTGGAACTCAATGACCGGGGGCTCCTGCCGGGGGACACGGTGCGCTTCGTCGTGCGGGTGACGGACAACGCCCCCGCCGCGCATACCACCCGCTCGCGGGAATTCGTCCTCCGCCTGCCGACCCTGAGCGAGGTGCGGCAGGCCGCGCGGGTGGCGGCCGATGAGGTCGGCAGGCGACTCGACAGCATCACCGATCAGAGCCGCCTGCTGGAGCGACAGACCGAGGACCTCTCACGGGAGCGGGCCCGCGCCGGCGACACCAAGGGGACGGCCGACGACCCGCTGAGCTACGACAACGCCAAGCGGGCCGAGAAGGTCTCGGAGTCGCAGGAGCAGCTGCTCAGACAGGCGGAGGAGGTGAAGCGGGCGCTCGAAGCCCTCCGGCAGAGCGCCGAGGCAGCCGGTCTGAGCGACCCGGCGTGGCAGCAGCGGCTGCAGGAGATCCAGGAGCAACTCGATCGGGCGCTGACGCCGGAGCTGCGCGACAAGCTGGCCGAGCTCCAGCAGGCGCTCAAGGATCTGGATCCCGAGCGCACCCGGGATGCGCTGGAGCAGCTGGCCAAGGCCCAGAAGGACCTGCGCGATGCGCTGGAACGGAGCAAGGAGCTGTTCGAGCGGGCGGCGCTGGAAGGCGACATGGCCAACCTCACGGCCGAAGCGAAGGACCTGGCGATGCAGCAGCGGCAATGGACCGAGCAGGTCCCGACGCTCGACAGTGCTCGCGCCGCGCGGGAGGAGCAGGCCCTGGCGGCGCGGACCGACTCGCTGGGTGCGGCGCTGCAGAAGCTGTCGACCGATCTCGCCAGGCAGGGCGAGGAGCGGCAGGAGGCGGCGGCCCAGTCGGCCCAGCAGGCCAGGCAGGCCGCACAGCAGATGCAGCAGGCGGGGCAATCGGCCGCGAAGGGCCAGCGGCAGCAGGCCCGGAAGCAGGGGCAGGAGGCCTCGAAGCAACTCGACCCGCTGAGCGAGAGCCTGGAGGAGCAACGGGATCAGCTCCAGAACCAGTGGCGTCAGGAGGTGGTGCGGGAGCTGGATCAGGCGCTGGCCGACGCCAGTCGGCTGGCGGAGCGGCAGCTGGACGTCAGCGAGGCGTTCCGGCGCGGCGAGGTGTCCCCCCAGGTTCGGTCGGAGCAGGGCGCCATCCAGGAAGGGGTAGAGCGGCTGCTGGACCAGGTGAAGGACGTCGCCGGGAAGAACGCCCTGGTCTCGCAGCAGTCGAGCGTGGCCCTGGCCGCCGGCCGGGACAACATGCAACGGGCACTCGATGCCCTGGCCAACGCCGCGCCCAACGCCCGCGAGGCCGGGCGCCGGGCCGGCGAAGCGGTGGACGCGCTCAATGCCGCGGCCTACACCCTGCTCCGGAGCCGGGGCGCGGTGGAAGGTGCCGGATCGGGGAGCGGGCTTCAGGAGGCGCTGGAGCAGATGCAGCAGATGGCCCAGCAACAGGGGAACCTGGGGCAGCAGGCCGGGGGGATGCTGCCGCAGATGGGGGCCGGCGGGCAGCTGCAGGAGCAGCTCCGCCAACTCGGCGCCCAGCAGCGGGCCCTCGCCGAACGGCTGGAGCGGATGCGCGCAGGGGGGCAGATTCCCGGCGCCGCCGACCTGGCCCAGGAAGCCAAGGACCTGGCCCGGAGCCTGGAAGCAGGTCGGCTCGATCGGCAGACGGTGGAGCGGCAGGAGCGGCTGTTCCGTCGGATGCTCGATGCGGGGCGCACGCTCCAGGGTGAGGAGAAGGACGAGAAGCAGGAGCGCCAGAGCACCATCGGCAAGGACGACAGCCTGCGGCTCCCGCCGGCGCTCAGGCGATCGGGCCAAGCCGATGCGCTGCTCCGGTATCCGTCCTGGGACGAGCTCCAGGCGCTCTCGCCCGAGGAGCGGCGGCGGGTGGTCGAATACTTCCGGCGGCTGGCCGAGACCCAGGGGCCAAGGAGCAAGCCGTGAGAGGTCGGGGCGCGGGAAGGTGGGGTGAGGAGACCGGCACGCGGGACGGGGGTGCCGCGTGCCGAAGGCCCCCGCCTGTCCGCTTGCCGTACCCCATGCTTCTCACGCTCCTGCTCGCACATCCGGCCTCGGGATCGGCCCAGGGTGACCAGCTCTCCCGCGCCTTCGACCTCGAACGCCGCGGCAGCTACGCTCAGGCCGCCGAGGTCTACAAGAACGTCCTGCGGGTCAAGCCGGGGGAACTCTCCGCCCTCCTGGGTCTCGAACGCGCCCTCACGCCGATCAATCGCGTCGCCGAGATGATCCCCGCGCTCCAGGCGGGGATCTCGGCCAATCCCTCCGCCACGCCCATTTACGCGATTGGCGTGCGGGTGTATTCCGCCGCGGACCTACCGGACAGCCTTCCGCACCTGGTCGACCTGTGGGCCAGGGCCATGCCGGGCGACGAGACCCCGTATCGCGAATGGGCCGCGGCTGCACTCCAGAAGCGGGACCGGGCCACGGCCCGGAAGGCCTATCAACTCGGACGGGAAAAGCTCAAGCGGCCCGACGCGCTGGCGGCCGAGGTCGCGCAGCTGGCGATCGCGGAAGGCGACTGGCCCACCTCGGCGCGGGAATGGTCCGCCGCGGTGCGGCAGCTTCCCGGGTACCGTTCCAGCGCCACCACCACACTGGTCCAGGCGCCGGAGAAGGCCAGGCCGGAGGTGCTCAAGACATTGGAGAAGGAACCGGGATCCGAGGCCGCCCGCATCGCGGTGGACCTGCGGGCCCGCTGGGGGGATCCGGTGGGCGCCTTCGCGACGCTGACCGGGATTCTGCCGCCGACTCCCCCGCAACAGATCGACGTGCTGCAGGCGTTCCTCGAGCAGGTGCGGATCGACAATGCCCAGCCCTACCTGCTCACCCAGGCCCGGACGCTGGAGGCGCTGGCCGACCGGTGGGTCAATCCGCCGCAACGGGCCCGCTATCGTCTCGATGCGGCCCGGGCCTACGTGGCCGCCGGCGATCGCGCCGCGGCTCGGCGGATGCTCACCCGCATCGCCGACGATGCCGGCGCGGCGCCGGTCGTCGCGGCGGGGGCCACGGGGACGCTGATCGACCTGCTGATTTCCGAAGGCAAGGTGAGCGAAGCCTCGTCCCAGCTGGAGCAGTACCGGGCCACGCTGCCGGTGGACGAGTACCTCCGGCTCCGCCGCTCGGTGGCCGCGCGCTGGGCCCAGTCGGGCGATATCGCGAAGGCCGAGACCCTGCTCGCGGCGGACAGCAGCGTGGAGGCCATGGCGCTGATGGGACGCATCCGGCTCTATGCCGGTGACCTCAAGGGTGCCTCGGATCTCTGGAAGCAGGCCGGTCCCTACGCCGGGACCCGGGAGGAGTCCACCGAGCGCTCGGCCCTGCTGGCGCTGATCCAGCCGATCGGTCCGGACACGCTGGCGGCTCTGGGCGCCGCATTCCAGGCGCTGGATCGGGGGGACAGCGCCGCTGCTGCCAGGAGCTTCGAGCAGGTGGCGGCGGGGCTGCCGGCCGACGCCGGGCGGCACGAGGTGGAGCTGTTCGGCGGACGGGTCTACGCCGGCCTCGCCCGGGTGAGCGAGGCCGAGCGCCTGCTCAAGGCCGCGGCGGTGAAGGAGACCCCCGCCACCGGAGCGGCGGCGCTGCTGGAGCTGGGTCGCCTCTATCTCGCCCACGACCGGCGCGACGACGCCCGGGTGGCGCTGGAACAGCTGATTCTCGACTACGGCACGAGCCCGCTCGTGCCCCAGGCCCGGCGACTCCTCGATCAGGCCCGTCAGGCGGTGCCCGAGACATGAGGCGACGCGATTTCCTGCGACAGGCCGGCCACGTGGGCCTGACGGGAATGGCGGGGGGATTCCTCCTCCGGCTGCCACCGGTGCCGGTCTCGACCGCGGCCTGGCTCCTAATTCCGATGGACGACAAGCAGGGCGATCACCTCAAGGCCTACGGGGTGACTTATCGGGTGCTGGAGGGGGGGGGGAAGGCGGAGTGGTTCCTCAACTACCGGGGTGGCTCCTTCCTGGTGCCGGGCGATGGAGGCACCGCCCGCGACGCGGCGCTGGCCGGCGTCAGCAGCGAGCCGCTGGGCGAAGGCGACGTGGTCAATCTCCGGGCTCAGCTCGCTCAGGGGAACATGGATGCCATCCCGCTGGAGAAGCCCCCCAAGGTCGCGGTGTACGCTCCTCCCAATGCGTCGCCCTGGGACGACGCCGTGACGATGGTGCTCAACTACGCCGGCATCAAGTTCGACAAGATCTGGGATGGTGAGGTCGTCGCGAAGGGGCTCACCCGGTTCGACTGGCTCCATCTGCACCACGAGGACTTCACCGGGCAGTACTCCAAGTTCTACCTCAACTACGCCGGCGCTCCCTGGCTGGCCGAGATGGTCCAGCGGAACCAGCAAATGGCCACCCAGCTGGGATTCCCCAACGTGCCGGCCGACAAGCGGGGGGTCGCGCGGGAGATTCGGGCCTTCGTGGAGCGGGGCGGGTTCCTGTTCGCGATGTGCACCGCGACCGAGACCCTGGACCTGGCGCTGGCGAGCGACAATGTCGACATCGCCGCCTCCTATGCCGACGGTACTCCCATGGACCCCGAGGCCAGCCGCAAGATGGACTGGAGCCGGACCCTGGCCTTCCAGGATGCTCAGCTCGAGCTGTCGCCCAACGTGCCGTCCTTCTCCGACATCGATGGCCACCAGGTGAACAGTCTCGACAAGCGCCAGCCCCTGGGTGCGTTCAAGCTGTTCAACTTCAGCGCCAAGATCGACCCGGTGCCCACCATGCTGGTGCAGTGCCACCGCGACGTGATCCCCGATTTTTACGGCCTGACGACCTCGTTCACCAAGCGGACTCTCAAGAGCTCGGTCACCGTCCTGGCGGACGAGCCAGGCGCGGCCTGGGCCAAGTACATCCATGGGGAGTTGGGGCAGGGCACCTGGACCTTCTATGGCGGCCACGACCCCGAGGATCCCCAACACCAGATCGGGGACCCGCCCACCGACCTGTCGCTCCACCCCCACTCGCCGGGTTACCGCCTCATCCTGAATAACGTGCTGTTCCCCGCGGCCAAGAAGCGGGAGCTCAAGACCTAGGGCCGTTGGCCATTGGCCGTTGGTTCGTCACGCTGGCGCTCGGCCGCGTTTTGTTGTCACGCCCGGCCTTCGGTCCTCCATTAGCTTTACCCTCTCGATTGCCCCGCACTCCCCAGGCTCCAGGCTGACGGCCGATGGTTGACGGTCCCACCAACCGCATCACCCCGGAAACGCAGGTCTATCTCCGGGCACAGATCTCCGCGGCCGGCGGCCGGGAGGTCTCGTTCGTGGCCACGGTAGCCGCTGACGGGAGCCTCACGGGGGCCCGCGCGGTGGCCCGGGGCACGGTCGACCGGGTCCTGGCTCTGCCCGGCGTAGCCGAGCGGGGGGAGATGCTGCTGCACAACCATCCGAGCGGGGCGCTGGAACCCTCGATCCCCGATCTGAACGTGGCAGCCCGGCTCCACGACGGCGGAGTCGGCTTCGGCATCATCAACAATGATGGGAACGAGCTGTACGTGGTGGTCGAGGTGCCCCGGGCCAGGCCTGCGGTGCGCATCGACCCGCTCGCCGTGGTGGACCAGATGGGCGAGCGGGGGCCCATAGCCCGGGCCCTGGGGCAGTACGAGGACCGGCCCAGCCAGCGCGACATGGCGGCCTACATTGCCGATGCGTACAACGATGGCGGTGTGGTCCTCCTGGAGGCGGGCACCGGGGTAGGGAAGTCGTTCGCCTACCTGGTGCCGGCGCTGGCCTGGGCGGCGGCCACGGGGGAGCGCACCGTCGTCAGCACCAACACGATCAACCTGCAGGAACAGCTGGTCGGCAAGGACCTTCCGCTGCTGCATGTGGCCCTCGCCACCGCCGACCGAGCCCCGACTTTCGCGCTGCTCAAGGGATGGCGCAACTACGTGTGCCTGGCGCGCCTGCACCAGGCGGTGGGGGCCCAGCGGTCGCTGCTGGAGCCGGACAAGTACGATGAGCTGAACGGCCTCCTCGAATGGGCCGGCCGCACACCCGACGGGACCCTGGCCGACCTCCCGGTCACCCCGAGCAACGAGGTATGGGATGAAGTGAGCGCCGAAGCCGATCTCTGTGCCAGGCTCGAGTGCCCCCACTTCGACCCCTGCTTTCTCTTCAAGGCGCGGCGGCGCGCCGCCGAGGCCGACGTGGTCGTGGTCAATCACCACCTCCTGGCCGCCGACCTCGCCGTGCGACAGGCCTCGGACAACTGGCGGGATGCGGCGGTGTTGCCCCCCTACGACCGGTTGATTCTCGACGAGGCCCATCACCTCGAAGACGTGGCCGCGTCCCATCTGGGCGCCCAGGTCACCAGTCGCGGCATCCGCCGGCTGCTGGGACGGTTCGAGCGGAACGGCAAGGGGCTGCTGCCGGCGTTGGCCTCCGACCTCGCCGCCACTGGCGATCTGCTGAGCCGCGCCAGCCTCGACCTGCTGCGAGACCGGCTCCTCCCGGCGGTGCTCGATGCCCGCCGGGCCGCCGACCAGATGCTGATGCGGCTGCACGCCCGGCTGGAACGGGAGCAGGGTGGCGTGCTTCGCCTCACCGATGACTTCAAGACCGATGCGGTCTGGCCCGACGGGCTGACCCGCGAGCTGGATCAGACGCTGCTCGCCTTCCGCGCCATCAAGGACAGCATCGAGACCATCGCGGACCGGATGGCCGGCTCGGAGCTCACCGAGCGGCGCACCCAGCTTCTGGCCGAGCTCCGGGCCATCGTCCGTCGGATGGAGAGCGTGTCCGACGCCCTCAACCAGGCGCTCCGTCCGGCCACGGGTGGTCCCCCGACGGTCCGCTGGCTCGAGCGCAGCGGTCCCAAAGGCCAGCAGCTCCTCCTGGCGGCAGTGCCCCTCGATCTGGCGCCGGTGCTCCGGGAACTCATCTTCGATCGGGTGAAGACGGTGACGCTGACCAGCGCCACGCTCGCCGCCAGCGGGGAGTTCGGGTTCCTCGAGGGCCGGGTCGGGCTGTCGATCGACCCCTCTCCCGTGACCGAGCGGGCCATTCTGCCCTCGCCCTTCGACTACCTGGAGCAGTGCGTCCTGGGGATTCCCAACGACATCCCCGATCCGCGTGAAGACGAGGTCGGGCATGCCGACGCGGTGGTGCAGGTGGTGACCGACCTGGCCCATGCCTCCGACGGAGGGATGTTCGTGCTCTTCACCAGCCACCACGCCCTTCGGCGCAGCGCCGCCGAGCTGCGCGCCACCGTCGGGGAGCACTGGCCGATCCTGGTCCAGGGCGAGGCGCCCCGGGACACGCTGCTGCGGCGTTTCCGCGATCTCGGCCGCGCGATATTGCTGGGCACCGATTCCTTCTGGGAAGGCGTCGACGTCCCGGGTCGCGCGCTCCGCGCTCTGGTCCTGACGAAATTACCTTTTAAGGTCCCGAGCGAGCCCCTCACCGCCGCACGGCTGGAACGCCTCGCCGAACAGGGGCAGGACGGGTTCATGGGGTATCTCCTTCCCCATGCGGCACTCAAGCTCAAGCAGGGGTTCGGCCGGCTGATCCGGACCCGGACCGACGTCGGGGTCGTGGTCCTGCTCGACAAGCGGGTCCTCACCAAGCGGTACGGCCCGCTGGTGCTGAGCGGGTTGCCCCGGGCCGACCGGGTGACCGGCCGATGGAGCGAGGTGCGCACCCGAATCGAAGACTTCTTTGCCCGCCACGGAATCGGAGCCAGCGTATGACCCTGGTGAAGCCCGGCAAGATCATTGGCGTGGGGCGGAATTATCGGGCCCATGCGGAAGAGCTCGGCAACCCGATGCCGGCCCAACCGATCATCTTCCTCAAGCCCACGTCGGCGGTGATCGCTCCGGGGGAGCGGATCGTCCTTCCCCCCGACTCCAGCAAGGTTGAGCAGGAGGCGGAAATCGGTATCGTGGTGTTGGAGCGGCTCCGGAACGTCTCCCGGGAGCAGGCCGAGAAGGCGCGGATCGGCTACACCTGCGTGAACGACGTGACCGCGCGGGATCTCCAGAAAGTCGACGGGCAATGGGGCCGGGCCAAAGGGTATGACACCTTCTGTCCCATGGGGCCGACGGTGAAAGAAGGACTCGACTGGCGCACCCTCGAGGTCATCGGGCGGGTGAACGGGAAAGAGGTTCAGCGCGGTCGCGCCACCGACATGGCCTTCGATATTCCCACGCTCCTGGTCTTCATCAGCCGAGTCATGACACTGGAACCGGGTGACCTGATCGCCAGCGGCACCCCGGCCGGCACCACCGCCCTCAAGTCGGGCGATGTGACCGAGGTGGAGATTCCCGGGGTGGGTGTCCTCCGCAACCCGGTGGCCTGAGCCGCGCCGGCGCCCATGCCATCCTCCCGCATCGCCCGACTCCCGGGCTATCCGCTCGCCCAGCTCCCCGCCAAGAAACGGGCCCTGATCGCGCGCGGCGTCGATGTCATCGACCTCGGTGCCGGTGATGCCGATTACCCCCCGCCGAGCGAGGTGATCGAGGTCATGCAACGGGCGGTGGCCGAAACCGCCCTCAGCAAGTACGGCTTTCAGCAAGGGCTTCCCGAGTTCCGCCGGGCGGCGGTGGCATGGATGGAGCGCCGCTTCGGCATTGCATTCGATCCAGTCCGGGAGATGCTGCCGCTGCTTGGCTCCAAGGAGGGGCTCTCCCACTTCCCCCTGGCGATCCTGGAACCGGGGGACGCCGCGGTGGTGCCGGAGCCAGGGTACCAGGCCTATATCGGGGGAACGATCCTGGCCGGCGGCGAGCCGGTCATCTATCCGCTTACCCCGCGCACCCGCTATCTGGTCGAGTTGGAGGAACTGCCGCCGGAGACCCTGCGCCGGGTGCGGCTGGTGTTCCTCAATTATCCGAACAACCCGACGTCCGCGATTGCCCCGCGCGAGTACCTCGAGCGGACGGTGGCTTTCTGCCTGCGCCAGGGGATCACCATCGCCTACGACAACCCGTACTGCGACCTCACCTTCGATGGGTATCGGGCCCCCAGCATCTTCGAGATTCCCGGCGCCCGCGAGATCGCGGTAGAGTTCTTTTCCCTGAGCAAGAGCTTCTCGATGACCGGCTGGCGTCTGGGCTGGGCCGCCGGACCGGAGCCGCTAGTGACGGCGCTGACCCGGGTCAAGAGCTATGTCGACACCGGGCCCTGGCTCGCCATCCAGCGGGCCGGTGCCCATGCCCTGGACCACGCCGAGCGGCTGATGCCGCCCAATGTGGCCGAACTGGCCCGCCGGCGGGATGCTGGGGTGGATGCCCTCCGGACCGCGGGGTTCACCCTGGAGCGCCCTCGAGCCACCATGTACCTCTGGGTGAGCTTGCCGGGGGAGATCGCGTCGGCCACCTTCGCCGATGTGGCCCTCGATCACTTCGGCGTCGTGGTGCTGCCCGGGTCGGGTTTCGGTGCGGGAGGGGAGGGCTTCTTCCGAATTGCCCTGACGGTGGGATCCGAGCGGCTCCGCGAGGGGTGTGCCCGGCTCGGCGCCTGCCTGGCCCGGCTGCAGGGGAGGAGCGGAGCCGGTGTGGCCTGAGCGGCGGAGCCCCCGGCGGTGGCGCTGGCTCGCGATCGGTATCAGTGTCGCGGTGCACAGCCTCCTGTTCCTCGTGGTCATCGAGGGGCGGCTCTCGCTGTTGCCGCTGCGGAATACACTGGTCCTGATTCCCCTGCCGGAGCCGGAGCCGCCCCCCACGACGATCACTCCATACTATGTGCCGCTCGACGCCCGGGGGCAGGGGACGGCGCGGGTGCCGCTGCGACCGGTCCGGCCGAAGGCGGTCCCGCCGCCGGCGCGGGTGGTCGAGCCGGTCCTGCCGGAGCCGATCGACACGGGCGGGGCGCCCCGGAGTCCCGCCGGCCGGATCGGTCCCGGGCTGGCGAGCGGTCGGCTCTGGGTCCGGCCGCTGCCCCTGCCGCCGCGGGAGCTGGCCCGCCGGCTCACCAGGTCGCACGAACAGCTGCTGGACAGCGCGGTCACGGCCATCGTCCAGCGCTTCCTGGATTCCATCGCCGTGGAACCGGGCGCCGACCATGTGAAGCTCCCGGACTGGACGACGACGGTGGGAGGCAGCAAGTTCGGTCTGGATTCGAAGAACATCTATATCGCGGGGCTCAAGATCCCCGCCGCCGTCCTGGTCCTGCTCCCCATTCCCTCGGGCAGCAACGAACAACACGCCCTGGACCACAACGGGCAGTGGATCGCGGAAGACCTTCGCCGGGCGGCCAGCCGGGCCGCTACACTGGACGAATTCAAGCAGGCGGTCCGGCAGCTCCGGGAGCGCAAGGACTACGAGAAGCAACTCGAGCGCGCCCAGCAGGAGCCGCCCGACTCGACCGTGAAAAAGGAGTAGCATGAAGCTGGTGGATACCGACGAGACGGTGGTCATCGTGACCGGGAGCGACCTGCGGGCGGAGGAACGCGACCGGCCGACCGCCTACCGGCTCAAGCAGGAGATCGACCAGCGGAGCGACGGACAGGTCTTCCGGCGAGCGGTGGTGGTGGGAGACACCTGGTTCCTCGAAAACGGCATCTTCCACCTCAACCCCTCGATCGCGGTGGGGGGGCCGGGGGTGAACGCGCTTTCGGCCCAACTGGCGCAGCAGGTGCCGGTGACCTGGAGCCAGGACCAGCGCGCCTACGTGCAGGCCGATTTCGACGGCGACCCCAAGCGGGCGCTGTTGTGGGGCATGGACGCGGAGTCCACGATGATCGCGGTCCAGGCCTTCGTGGCGCAGGGCTTTCTCGAGGATCTTCTTCGTCGGATCTGGCGCTTTCGGAGCGGAGTCATGGTATGAAGCGGTCTCGTTCGCTGCTGGCCCTGTCGCTGATCGGCCTGGTGTCGACCTGCGCCCAACCCCTGGAAAATGACCGCGGCGTGGGCTTCGGCGGCCTCGCCCTCCGTGTCGCGGCGCCGCCCGCACTCGCCGCGCTGGCCCCAGCGTTGATCCTGGATCGGGTGAAGATCGTAGTGGGAAAGAGCTTCCCCCAGCAGGAGATCTTCGTCCGGCTGGACTCGGCCACCGTCACCTTCCGGGAGGACCGGAACACCGCCCAGGCCGAGCTCAGGTTCCTGGTCGAAGAGGTCGATACCCTCAGCGTCCAGCTCGAGTACTTCGCCTCCGACGGCACCACCCTGTTCGTGGCCGGCGGCACGGTCATCCTCCGTCCGGGTGTCGTCGCCACGCCTCCGCCGTTCCAGCCGTTCTACGTGGGGCCCGGCTTCAACATCGCGAATCTGGCCCTGGTGCCGTTCGACAGCCTGCTGAGCGCCGGCGATTCCCTGATTTTCGACCCCCAGGCGACCGACGCCAACCAGCAGCCGGTCACCCAGTTCTACGTCTCCTGGTCCACCGACGACCCCCGGGTGCCCATCTCCCCGCGGGGCCGCATCGTCGCGCCGGCGGGGCTCACCAAGCTGGTCACGGTGACCGCCACGACGCCGAGCGGCATCACCGCGACGACCACGGTTGCCCTGCTGGGCACCTCGGCCCTGGGACTGACGCCCGACTCGGTCGAGAAGCTCGTCGGAAGCACCCAGCTCTTCCGGGTCACGGTCGGGGCGCTCCGGACCAGCCAGTTCGTCTGGTCGGTCAACGGCGTCGATGGGGGGGACGCGACCCACGGCACCATCAATGTCGACGGCACCTTCACCGCCCCGGCCACCGTGCCCACCCCTAACAAGGTCCGGGTCTGCGCCCGGGACGCGGCCTCGCCCACCCTGCGCGACGGATGCGCCACGGTGGTGATTCGATCGGTGCCCACCGCGGGCGCCGACCTGGTGGTCATCAACGACCAGAATATCTTCGAGCTGGATGCGATGAGCCCCGACAGCAACGCCCAGAATCGGCGGTTCGTCAGGAACCTGGTGAATTTCACCGGTACCGGCCCCCGGGCCAGTGGGAATGCGGTCTGGTATGACCGGAGCCGGCTCCCACCATGCGTCGATGACTTCGAGTGCGCTGACAGCAGCAACGCTGGAATCGACGGGGTCATCCGGGGCGCCGGGTATCTGATTACCAAGCTGGATTTCCAGGCCCCGCTGCTCAGCATTCCGCCCAACGTGAAGGTGCTGTTTCTGTGGATGCCGCTGGTCTCCTACGACTTCAATGAGATCAACGTCCTCAAGCGTTTCGCCGCCGAGGGGGGCCGGATCGTCTTCCTGGGGGAGCGCATCAACTTCTATTCCCAAGCCGGGATCGACCTCGAGAACGGCTTCCTCGCGCTCATGGGAAGCCAGATGCGGAACGCCGCCAATGAGCTCGACTGCGTGGAGTTCTGGTATGCGACCACCCCCGCCACCCAGCGGCCCAACCCGCTGCTGAACGGGGTGGCCCGGCTGCTGTACTCCTGCGCCGCGGAGATCCTCCCGGGACCCAATGACGCCCCGCTGTTCTACGATTCCTCCAACACCCACCTGCTCGCCGCGGTGACCAAGGTCGATGTCACCCCGCTGTCGGCCGGGCTCCGGGTCGCGTCGGCCTCCCAGCCCGGGCAGGGATCGGGTCCAGGTCGGGGCAGGGCCCGGCCCTAGCCCGGTAGGCCCCAAAGAGCGAAGCGCCGGGGCTCACCCCCCCGGCGCTCTTGGTTGTCTGGATATGGGAGGAGGTCGCTACGGCGCCGTCAGCCGCCCATCGGCGGCGAACCTCGCGCCGGTCAGGGGAAAATCGAGTCGGGTGACGCGGCGCAGGAGCGTGAGTGCGCCGAGCCCCGGGTCCGGTCTCGTGCCGCTATCCGGCAGCTGGATCAGCGACGGCATCCTGGCGCTGACGAAGCCCCCCTGGGCATCCAGGTCAATTTGCAGGGCGGTCGTGAGCCCGAGGGGCCCCTCCAGGTTGAAGCCCCGGAACGTGACGAAGTTGCCGAGCGAGTAGAACACCGGCCGTCCGCGATAGAACTCCACCCCACGAAGCACGTGGGGGCCGTGGCCCACGACCAGATCGGCGCCGGCGTCGATGACGACCCGGGCCCACTTCCGCAGGCTGCCCCGCGGTTCGCGGGCCAGGAACTCGGGGGCCGACGGGGTCCGCACCGCGGTCTTGCCCTCCGCGCCGCCATGAAAGGTCACGACCAGCACGTCCACCAGTGGCCGTACCTGCCGCACGATGGCCGCGCTGCCCGCCAGGTCAATCAGGTTGTAGGCATGGGGATAGGTGGCGAACCCGACCAGTCCCACCAGCATGTACCGGCCGTCGCGCGCCACCGGGGCGATGGCCAGCAGGTCGACCGGACCGTAGGGCGTGAGGCCCACGCCGCGCATGATGGCCTCGGTCTCACGCCGGGCGTCCGGGCCGTAGTCGTTGGCGTGATTGTTGGCGAGGTTGAGGTGGGTAAACCCCGCCTCCCGGAGTCTCGGCGCCAGCCAGGCCGGGGTGGCGAAGGCATAGCAGTGGGTGCTCCCGGGAGCACACTTGGCCGATTCCCCCGAATCGGAGAACACCCCCTCGAAGTTCCCGACCACCAGGTCGCCTCTCAAGAGCGAATCCACCGCCCCGAAGAGCCGGCGTCCGCTGTCGGGCGGAATGCCATCCTCGAGGGTTCGGGTACCCAGGTTGATGTCGCCGGTAAAGACCAGGTGCAGCGGGAAGGTCCCGTGGACCGCCTGGGCGGCGAGGCGGCAAGGCGGCAAGGCGGTCAGGAAAAGCGCCATCAGGGCGACGCTGATCCACCCCCCTTGCCGCCTCGCCGCGTGCCCGCCCTGACGCATCATCCCGCGGCCGCCACGATCCGGGCCAGGCTCTCCTCCCGTCCCACAACGGCCAGCAGCTCGTTGACCGGTTCGGAGACGGTGCCGCCCGTCAGCGCGACCCGAATCGGCTGCATGATGTCGCCCAGTTTCTTGCCTTCCTTCTCAGCCACGCCCTTGAGGCCGGCCTCGAGGTTGGCCGCGGTCCAGTCCGGTAGGTGGCTGAGGGCCGCCGCCGCGAGGCCGAGGTTGGCTGCGAATGCCGGACCCAGCTTCTCCTTGAGTGCAGCGCCCTTCTGATCCATGACGATCCCGCGACCCTCCACCTGCGGCAAACGGATCGTAATTTGGGCCGCGATGTCGGTGAGGGTCCGGCTGCGGGCCTTCACTGCATCGATCAGCTGGAGCAGACGATCTTCCGGTACCGTCCGGTCGGTCAGGAGCCGCCGCACCGGCTGGAGCAGCTCGCTCGCCGGCAGCGCCGAGAGATACTGACCGTTCATCCACTCGAGCTTGGCCACGTCGAACACCGCGGGCTTCTTCTGGATCCCTTCGAGCGAGAAGAGCTGAATCATCTCGGTCTCGGGCATGATTTCCCGGTCGCCCCCCGGCGACCAACCGAGCAGTGCCAGGAAGTTCCGCATCGCGAGCGGCAGGATTCCCTGGGTCTGGTAGTCGCCGACGGCGGTGGCCCCGTGGCGCTTGGAGAGCTTCTTCCCGTCGCTCCCCAGGATCATCGGTACGTGAGCGAAGATCGGGGTCGGCCGGCCCATCGCCCGGTACAGGGCGATCTGCTTGGGGGTGTTGGAGATGTGATCGTCGCCCCGGATCACGTGGGTAATCCGCATCTCGATATCGTCCGACACCACCGCCAAATTGTAGATCGGAGTACCGTCGCTGCGGAGGATGATGAAATCGTCGAGATCGTGGCCCTGAAAGCTGATCCGCCCATGCACCGCGTCGACCCAGGCGATTTCCGCGTCCGGCATCCGCAGCCGGATGCTGAAGGGCAGGCCGCGGTCGAGCCGGGCCTGCACCGCCTGGCGGTCGAGCCGGCCGCAGCGCCCGTCGTAGCGGAACGCGGTCCCGGAGCGCTCGGCCTCGGCGCGGAGTGCGTCGAGTTCCTCCCGGGTGCAGAAGCAGCGGTAGGCCTGCCCGGCCTCCAGCAGCCGCTCCGCATCGGCCTGGTGGCGTGCCCCATAGGTGCCCTGGAAGAAGGGCCCCTCGTCATGGGTAATGCCGAGCCACGCCAGGCCGTCGAGGATCACCCGGGTATGCGATTCGGTGCTCCGCTCCTTGTCGGTGTCTTCGATGCGCAGCACGAACGTGCCCCCGGTCTTCCGGGCATACAGCCAGTTGAAGAGCGCGGTGCGAGCCCCACCCACGTGGAGGTAGCCGGTGGGAGAGGGGGCAAAACGGACGCGGACGGACATAGGGCTCCGGGTCTCCACAGGACTGAAAAAAGTCGAGAGCCGAGGGTCGAGAGTCGAGAGGGTTGCCAGACTCTCGTCGCTCGACGCTCGACTCTCGCCAACGGAGTCGGAGGGATTCGAACCCTCGATAGGGCTTTTCAACCCTATAACGGTTTAGCAAACCGCCGCCTTCAGCCACTCGGCCACGACTCCAGCGGGGTGGGATTCTAGCGTCCCGTAGGAAGCCCGACAAGGCCACCGCTGCCGTCCGTGACCCGCCGCCCTGTGCGCCAAGTTACGGCGTGGCCCGGTTTTCGCCGATAATCCTGGGTCATGCGACCCAGCCACCTTGTAGCGGCCCTGCTCGCGATGCTCGCCTGCGGCGAGAGCACTTCGCCCTCCACCGCCGGGAACAACCCGCCGCCCGGCGGCGGAGATCCAACGCTCGGGCCCAACGTACCCCTCAACGGCTACCGGCCCTTTCCCGACGACAACCCCTGGAACGCGCCGGTCGATACCGCCGGCGTCGACCCCAACTCCGCCAAGATCATCGCCAGCATCGGTATCGCCGACGCACTCCATCCCGACTTCGGCACCGAGCCGACCTATGGGATTCCCTACATCGTGGTAGCGGGCACCACCCCCAAGGTCCCGGTGAGCTTCGACTACGCCGACGAGAGCGACCCCGGACCGTACCCGATCCCGTCCAACGCTCCGATCGAAGGGGGCAGCACCAGCACCGGCGACCGCCACGTGCTGGTGCTCGACCGCGACCATCACCTGCTCTATGAGCTCTGGGATGCCCATCCGGGGAGCGGCGGCTGGACCGCCGGATCGGGCGCCATCTTCGATCTGACCTCCAACGCACTGCGGCCCGCCGGCTGGACCTCCGCCGACGCGGCCGGTCTCCCCGTCTTTCCGGGCCTGGTGCGCTACGACGAAGTCGCCGCCGGCGAGATCCGCCATGCCCTCCGGTTTACCGTCCGCCGCACCCGGAAGGCCTACATCGCCCCGGCCCGGCACTGGGCCAGCAGCAGCACCAACGATTCGCTCCCGCCGATGGGGATGCGGGTGCGGCTCAAGGCGTCGTTTGACATTTCGGGCTATCCGCCACAGGCCCAGGTGATCCTGCGGGCCTTCAAGAAATACGGCATGATCGTGGCGGACAACGGCTCCGACTGGTTCTTCTCGGGTACCTCGGACCCGGCCTGGGACGATGACCAGCTCAACACCCTGAAACAGCTGCGGGGCGGGGACTTTGAAGTGGTGACCATGGGGGCGGTGGTAACGCAGTAGGCGGAGCGAAGGTGTGGAGACCGGAATGAGTGGGCCGTCGTCCCGAGCGAACCGAAGGACCCGGCTTCCCCGCCCTGGATCCCGCTGGCGCGTCGCGCCCTCGGGATGACACCGCTTTTCCCGGGGTTCCTTCTCCTCTCACCTCACCCCTGCCAGCACCGTCCCCGCCCGCGTCGCCCGCTCCAGCCCGAGCCCCAGGTCGCTCACCAGGTCGTCCACCCCTTCGATCCCCACCGACAGGCGCAGCAGGCTCGAGGTGATGCCCGCCGCCTCCTGCTGCTGCGGTGTCATCGATGCATGGGTCATGGTCGCCGGATGTGCGACCAGTGACTCCACTCCCCCCAGCGATTCCGCCAGCGTGAAGCAGCGGAGCCCGCTTAGAAACGCCCCCACCGCCGCCTCGCCCCCGACCAGCTCGAAGCTCGCCATGGCGCCGAAGCCCTGCTGCTGCCTCCGGGCGATCTCGTGGCCGGGATGGCCGGAGAGCCCGGGGTAGTGCACCTTCGCCACGGCCGGGTGGGTGACGAGGCACTCCACCACCGCCGCCGCGTTCTCGAGGTGGGTACGGAGCCGTGGATGGAGCGTCCGGATTCCCCGCAACGTCAGGTAGCTGTCGAACGGTGCCCCCGTGACCCCGAGGACGTTGGCCCACCAGGCGAGTTCCTCAGCCAGTGCCGGCTCTCGCGCCACCACCGCGCCCCCCACGACGTCGCTGTGCCCGTTGAGGTACTTGGTGGTCGAGTGCACCACCAGGTCGACGCCGAAGCCGAGGGGCTGCTGGAGAGCGGGGGAAAGGAAGGTGTTGTCGACCACCACCCGGGCCCCGGCCGCCCGGGCCAGCCGCACCGCGAGCGCAAGGTCGGTGATGCGGAGCAGGGGATTGCTGGGGGTCTCCACCCAGAGCATCCCTGCCGGCCGGGCAAGCGCCGCGGCCAGGGCGGCGGGGTTGCTCTGGTCGCAGTACTCCACCGTGAAGTGGCCCCGCGCGGCGAGAGTGTCCAGAAGACGCCGGGTGCCGCCGTAACAGTCGTGCGGTGCCACCAGCCGGTCGCCGGGGTTCAGCAGCTGCACCACCAGGAGCACCGCCGAGAGCCCGGTGGACGTCACCACCGCCCCGGCGCCCTCCTCGAGCTGCGCCAGCGCCTCGCCCAGGGTGTCGCGCGTCGGATTCGCGGTGCGGGTGTAGTCGTAGGTCCGCTTCTCCCGGAAACCCGCGAAGCTGTACGTGGACGAGAGGTAGATCGGCGGGATGACCGCGCCGTGCTGGGTGTCACAGGCGACGCCGGTGCGAACGGCACGGGTCTCGGGCGCGAGACGGGGACGGGCAGGCATGACGAACCTCGGACGGTGTCCGTTGACGGTGAAGCCAGGCGACGTCGTCCAGGTCCGGACAAAAGAGAATCCCGACGGATGAGCCGCCGGGCTTCGTCGCTTTTTAGCATTTGTTTAGCGTGGCTGCAATAGGCGGCAAATCACCACGGGTTGGGCCTTCGGTCGTGGGGGATAGTCTACCGGCCGGACCGGAATTCGTCAAGCGCGGACCCGGGGGCGCCTGTCCGGCCGGACGGAGGGGGCGCGGCCGGCGGGGGCTACTTGTCAGGCGCCGGTCTCGGGCGCAACCTTTCCTGGCAGGCAGGCGTCTAACCAGTGCTGGGCCGCACGTTTCATCCCGGAAAAAGGAATACCATGCCATTCCTCCGCCGTCGTGGGTGGCTCGTTCTGGCCGTGCTGGCCGCCGTGGGCGCTCCTGGCGCCTGGGTGCTCGCGCGCGGCCCCGCCAGCACCTCGTCCCCGGTCGTCGCCCGGGTGCGGCGCGGGGAGTTTGCCGTGACCGTCACGACATCGGGCGAGCTACGGGCCCGGAAGTTCGTCCAGATCACCGTCCCGCCCAATTCGCAGCAGGCGGAGATGTACCAGATGAAGATCGCGTCGATCGTGGCCGAGGGGACGGTGGTGAAAGAGGGCGAGGTGGTCGCCGAGCTGGACCGGACCGGCATCGCGTCCAAGATGGCGGAGGTGTCGCTCGCGCTGCAGAAGGCGGAGGCGGTGTACGAACAGGCGATGCTCGATTCCACGCTCAACCTGTCCAAGGCGCGGGAGGAGATCCGCACCATGGAGCTGGGGCTCGAGGAGAAGCGGCTCGCCAAGGAACAGGCGGTCTACGAGCCCCCCACCATCCGGCGGCAGACCGAAGTCGACCTCGAAAAGGCCCAGCGGGCGCTGGTCCAGGCACGGTCCGACTACCAGACCAAGACGGAGCAGGCCCAGGCCAAGATGCGCGAGGTCGGGGCCGACCTCGACCGCCAGAAGAACAAGCTCAAGGTGGTGTCGGACGTCATGGCGGGGTTCACCGTCCGGGCGCCCGCGCCCGGCATGGTGATCTACTACAAGGACTGGAACGGAAAGAAGCGCACCACCGGGTCGCAGGTCTCCTCCTGGGACCCCACCGTCGCCACCCTCCCCGATCTCACCCAGATGGAATCGGTCACGTACGTCAACGAGATCGATGTCCGCAAGATCGCCGTGGGCCAGCACGCCGCCGTGACGCTCGACGCCGATCCTGAGAAGAAGCTGACGGGCACGGTGACCGCGGTCGCCAACGTGGGCGAACAGCGTCCTAACACCGATGCCAAGGTGTTCGAGGTGAAGTTGGTGATCGATCGGCCCGACACCACTCTCCGCCCCGGCATGACCACCGGCAACGCGATCGAGATCAGCCGGACCGCCGACGCCCTCTACATCCCGCTCGAGGCCATGAACAGCGAAGGCGGCGTCCCCTTCGTGTACCGGGCCGGGGCCGGCCGGATTACCAAGCAGGAGGTGGCGACCGGGGCGATGAACGATGACGAGGTGGTCATCAGCCGGGGTCTGGCCGCCGATGACCGGGTACTGCTGGCGCTGCCCCCGGAGCACGAGGGGATGGCGGTGACCCGGCTCCCCGGCTCGACCGCCGGCCTCAAGGCCGGCGGCGATACCGCGCCCTCGCCCACGCCGCTTCCCGTCCGGCCGGACAGCGGTGCCCAGCCGAAGGCCAGGTCGGCTCCGACCAGCAGGAAGAGCTGATGCTGGCCTGGCGTGACCTGGCGATCCACGGCGGTTTCAGTCTGCGGATCGCGCTGGAGGCGGTGCGCCACAACAAGCTGCGCGCCTCGCTCACGTCGCTCGGCATTCTCTTCGGGGTGGCGTCGGTGATCGCGATGCTGGCGGTGGGGAAGGGGGCCGAGCAGGAGATCCTGGAGCAGATGCGCCTGCTCGGCTCCAACAACGTCATGATCGCGCCGCTGGTCGAGCAGAAAGACGAGCAGGTGAAGGACGACCCCGCGAAGGATGTCAAGAAATTCACCCCCGGCCTGACCTACGCCGACGCCCGGGCCATCGCCCGCATCATCCCCGACGTCGAGGTGACCAGCGCCGAGATCGTGATGAATACCACGATCACCCGCGAAGGCCATCGCCGGTCGGGCAAGGTGCTCGGCGTCGATACCAGCTACTTCCGGCTCACCAATCTCGAGCTGGCCCGGGGCGGCTGGTTCACCGCGGCCCAGGTGGAGCGGGGCCTGGGGGTGGCGATCATCGGCCAGGGCGTGAGCTCCCGGTTCTTCACCACCGAGGACCCCATCGGCCGGCGGGTGAAGGTGGGCGACATCTGGCTGACCGTGGTGGGCGTGCTGCGGGACCGGCGGGTCAGCTCCGAGACCGCCCAACGGCTGGGCATCCGCGATGCCAGCATGGACGTGTACATCCCGGTGCACACCATGCTGCTGCGCTACCGGGACCGGAGCCGGATCACCCAGCGCGATGTCGAGGCCGCCGCCTCCCGCGACGACGAGGACGAAAACAAGGTCCAGGGGACCGAGGAGCTGCGGAAGGAACGCAACAACCTGAATCAGCTGGATCGCATCATCGTGCGGGTCTCGCAGGCGAGCATGGTGCCTTCGGTCGCCGACGTCGCCCGCCGGATGCTGACCCGCCGCCATAACGGGGTGGTGGACTTCGAGATCACCGTCCCCGAGCTGCTGCTCCGCCAGGAGCAGCGCACCAAGACGATCTTCAATATCGTCCTCGGCGCCATCGCCTCGATCTCCCTCATTGTGGGCGGGATCGGGATCATGAACATCATGCTGGCGTCGGTGCTGGAGCGGATCCGGGAAATCGGAGTCCGGCGCGCCGTGGGGGCCTCCGAGAAGGAGATCCTGCTCCAGTTCCTGAGTGAGGCCGTGATCATCAGCGTCAGCGGCGGGATCGCCGGTATTCTGCTCGGCTTCATCCTGAGCGGCGTGATCGAGCAGGTCGCCGGGGTGCGTACCATCGTGTCGTATCCCTCGGTCGCGGTCGCGTTCGGGGTGTCGTTTGCCGTGGGTATCCTGTTCGGGATCATGCCCGCCTACCGCGCGGCGCGGCAGGACCCGGTCGTCTGTCTCCGCTACGAGTGAGCCCATGCGACTCCCTGTCCTTGCCGCGCTGACCCTGGTGGGCGGCGCCCCGCCGGTCCAGGCCCAGGAACTCCTGACGCTGCAGCACGCCGTGGACCTGGCCTGGGCGGCCGGCTATGACGCCAAGGCGGCCGAGGCCGCCCGGGACGCCTCCCGCTACCGGGATCAGGCGTTCTACTCCCGCCAGCTGCCGCGACTGGCCCTCAACGGCACCATCCCGTCCTACAATCGCTCGATCATCCAGGTGCTGCAGCCCGACGGGAGCACCAGCTTCCGGCCCCAGGACCAGGTGACCACCGAGCTTACCGCCACGATGTCGCAGACGCTGCCCCTCACCGGCGGCGACTTCTTCGTGTCGAGTTCGCTCTCCCGGCTCAAGGTGACGGGACAGGAGACGATCAAGACCTGGTCGAGCACGCCGGTCACGGTGGGACTGCGCCAGCCGATCCTCCGGCCCAACCTCAACGGCTGGGACCGCCGGGAACAGCCGGTGCGCTCCGAATTGAGTGAACGGCAGTATCGCGAGGCGCGGGAAGACATCGCTCTACGGACCACCGGCCTCTTCTTCGACGTGTATGCCGCCAAGGTGGGGCTGGCGAACGCCAGCACCAACGCGGCGGTGAACGACACCCTCTATACTCTCAATAAGGGGCGGTTCGAGGTCGGCAAGATCGGGGAGAACGATCTGCTGCAGAGCGAACTGGCGCTGCTGCGGGCCCGGAATGCCGCCGACGCCGCCCGCCTGGAATACGATCGGGCGCTCGCCGCCCTCCGGCTGGCGCTGGGCATGTCACCCGGCGCGCCGCTCGAGATCTCCGTTTCCCGCGAGATTCCCCGGTTCGATGCCGATACCACCCGAGCCGAGGCGGAGGCGCTCCGCAATCGCTCGGTGGTGACCGGCGCGGAACTGTCCGAGGTCCAGGCCGACCGGCGGGTCACCGAGGCCCGGCTCAACAACGGACTGGGGGCGACGGTGCATGCCAGCTACGGGTTCAATGCCACCGCCGCTCAGGTGAGTGGAGCGTACCAGGACCTGCAGGAGGCCCGGCAGTTCTCGCTCTCCATCGAAGTCCCGCTGGTGCAGTGGGGAGTCCGCAGCCATTCCATCCAGGCGGCCAAGGCCGACCGGGACCAGGTCGAGAACCAGAATCGGGCCAACCTGGCGGAAACGGCGCAGGAGGCGCACTTCGCGGTGCTGCAGCTGGAGCTGGCACGCCGCAACGTGGATCTCTCGGCCAAGGGCGACACCGTCGCCAATCGCCGCTTCGAGGTGGCCTACAACCGCTATGTGGTGGGGAGAATCACGGTGGACAATCTCTACATCGCCCAAGCCGAGAAGGACCAGGCCCTGAGCGGATTCGTGCAGGCGCTCCGGGGGTACTGGCTGGCCCATTACGGACTGCGGCGCGCGACCCTCTACGACTTCGAGAGCAGCGCGCCGATTCGGTAGCGACGATCGCCGTGGCCCAACGGAGCGGGAGGGATTCGAACCCCCGGAGCCCTTGCGGGCTCTCCAGTTTTCAAGACTGGCGCATTAAACCACTCTGCCACCGCTCCGGCGCCCGGGGAAACTAGGCGGGCACCGGGGTGGGCGCCATCGGCCGGTCACTCCGGCCCTGCCTGCACTGCGAGCACGCTCCCCCGCCAGTAGGGCTCCCAGCCGTCCGCGGTCACCCAGCCCACCTCGCCTCGCCGGGGGATCATGATCCCGGCCACCCGGCGATAATCGGCGAATCGACCGATCCAGTGTGTCAACACCTGGCGGCCGGCCAGGCTCCGATAGCGGTCGGTCTCCACTTCGACGATCTCCCCGCCGGGACCAAAACGGAAATCGACCGACACGGTGGTGGTGCCATCCTGCAGCGTGGCACTGGCGCTATGGTCGTCGAGCGCGTGCCACTCCACCCCCGCCGAGGGCAGCAGCAGCTGCGGGGCCCATGGGCCTTCAGCCAGGTAGCGCTGCAGGGCCGCGGCCGTGATCTCGGCCGAGGGCGGCGCGGAGATCAACGGGAGCCAGCCGCCCAGCGCGACCTCCATCGAGCCACTTCCCCCGAGGTAGCCGTCCCGCACCCAGGCGCTCACCCCGGGGAGCAGCCGGACCCGTGCATCCCACAGGAAGCCTGGCGGGTTGACCCGGACATGGCTGGCGGCGGTAAAGCGGCGCCACCCACCGGGGAGCAGGATCTCCCCCGATTGCTCCAGCGTGACCATCGCCGCCAGGAGTTGGCCGTCGTGGATGGCGAAGCTCAGGTACCGCCGGACCGGGGGAGGGAGGTGGGCCACCTCCTCGGCATGATACCGATGCTCCAGCGCCGGCAGCTTGTCCCGAAGGACCTGTCGCTTCGCCTCGGTCATGGCGCGCCAGTGGCGTCGACCCAGAGAGACCCCCGGAGGGTGGAGAATCCACAGTGGGGCCGCGAGCGTGAGCGGCCCGTGAAGTGCCGTTCAATTCCGGCTCAGGGCCGGCTTCAAGCGCCCACTCCCCCGGGCCGATACTTCGGGCGATGGCTCCGCTGACCGAATCCTGCCCCGGCTGTGGCGCTCCTCTCTCCGGGGAGGCCCGTTTCTGCATGCACTGCGGCCGGCCGGCTCGGGGCGGCGGGACCGGCCCGGTCCCCGGCAGCGACACGCTCCACCAGCAACTGGTTCATGCCACCCAGGGCGACTACGAGGTGCTCGGCGAACTCGGTCGCGGGGGCATGGCCGCGGTGTATCTCGGGCGGGACCTCTCCCTGGGACGCCCCGTCGCCATCAAGGTCATGATCCCGGACGTCGGGTCCACCGCCGGGATGGCCGATCGTTTCCTGCTCGAGGCCCGCACCGCCGCGCAGCTGTCGCACGCCAACATCATTCCGATCTACGCGGTGCGGACCACCGGCGAGCTTCGCTTCTTCGTGATGAAGTACATCCCCGGCCGGTCGCTGGATCAGATCCTCAGCGCGGAGGGGCCGCTCGGTCCCGACCTGGTGCAGGCCGTACTGGCCCAGGTCGGATCCGCCCTTGAGCACGCCCACGCCCGGGGCGTGGTGCACCGCGACATCAAGCCGGCCAACATCATGATCGACGAGGACGGCTCGGCCATCGTCGCCGATTTCGGGATCGCCAAGGTGGCCCGGAGCGGGAACATGACCCGGACCGGCGTCACCATCGGTACCCCGGCCTACATGTCGCCCGAGCAGTGTACCGGCCAGCCAATCGGCGGGGCATCGGACCAGTATGGGCTCGGCTGCGTGGCCTTCGAGCTCCTCACCGGCCGCCCGCCCTTCGTCCACGAGGAGGCGGTCCCGGTGCTGCTGGCCCACGTCTCCGACCCACCGCCCCCCCTCCTGCCGCTGTGCCACGACTGTCCGGTGCCGCTCGCCGCCGCCGTCGAGCGGATGCTGGCCAAGAGTCCCTCTGACCGCTGGCCGACTCTGGCCGATGCCCTCGAGGCCGCCGGGGCCACCGCCGCCGCGCTCGATCCCGAGGTCCGCAAACGGCTCCGGCAGCTCGCGGCGGTCCGAGGGGGCCCCGGCCGACCGCCACCAACCGGCCGCTCCTCCCATCCGACCGCGCGACCGGGAAGCCTGATCTCCTCCGCCCCCCAGGTGGCACGGCTGAGCCTTGCGCCGCCCTCGGCCCGACTGGTGACCGGCGAATCCCTGAAGCTCGATGCGGCGCTGTTCGATTCCGCTGGGATGGCAGTGCCGGGGGCCCCCCTCCGCTGGCGGTCCGAGATCCCCGAAATCGCATCCGTGTCGGACGGTGGCGTCATCACCGCCATCTCCGCGGGCAGAGCGGTCGTGACGGCGATCTCGGGCGATGTCTCCGCCGAGATGGAGGTCCAGGTTGAACGGGTCCCGGTGCGACGACTGGCCCTGACGCCAGCGCCCTCCGCCTGGGCGCCGGGGGAGCGCCGGGTGCTGCAGGCGGTGGCGCTCGATCCGGCCGGAGCGGTGCTTCCGGGGCGAACAATCCACTGGACCAGCGAGGACCCCTCGGTGGCACAGGTGGACCAGTTGGGGGTGGTGCTGGGAGTGGGGGAAGGACAAGCCCGGATCGTCGCGGAATGTGAAGGGGAGCGGGGTGAGGTGGTGGTCAGCATCCGGCCCGCCAGCGGGACCTTTGGCATCCTACCGGGTGCCGGGGCGCTGGCGGCTGGCCAAGTCGTGTACCTGGAGGCAGTTTGGAGGGTTCCGAGGGGTGCCCCACGGGTGGCCAGGGGGGTCTCCTGGTCCTCCAGCGATCCTTCGACCCTCCGGATCTCGGAATCGGGCGAGCTTAACGCCCTGCGTCCAGGCAGCGCCCGGATCCGCGCCACTCTGGGGGAGTGCTCGGCCGAGGTGCAGTACCTGGTCACCCGGGTCGATGTGACCTCGGTTCGCATAGTGCCGAGTATCGGGGCGCTCAGCGTGGGGGAAGAGGCCCGGCTCCAGGCTCAGGGATTCGACCGGCTGGGGGCTCCCCTGGCCGATCGGGTGGTCAGTTGGCGGTCCAGCGACCCGAAAGTCGTTATAGTATCGTCAGATGGAGTGATCCGGGGGATCGGGGACGGGCGGGCCCGGGTTAGCGCGTCGATCGGCGCAGGTCTTGCCGCAGTGGACGTTCGGGTTACGCCGGCGGTGGTGGCCGGGGTGCGAATCGAGCCAGCGGCGGCAACGATCCGGGTGGGGGAGACCGTGCTGCTCCGGGCCTCGGTTCAGGGCAGCCGGGGGAACACCCTTCCGGGCGTCGGGGTCGAGTGGCTCTCCAGCGATCCCCAGGTGGCGGCCGTGTCGGCCGATGGCGTGGTCCAGGGCCTCCGATTCGGGACGGTTCGAATCGCGGCGTCGGCGGGTGGCCGGCGAGCGACCGTGGCCATCGAGGTCCGCTCCGCGAACACGACGACCATCTCAGCCCCACGGATCCGGATCGGGGGTGAGAAAGCCTAGGGGGTTTTGCGTTATTATGTTTGGGACCGCCACATTAGACATTCCGGCAACCAGGACTGAGCGGACGTGACCCAACCGATCGCCCCGTCGTTCTGTTCCCGCTGCGGCACGCAGGTCAATGCCGGGGCACACTTCTGTTCGGTGTGCGGGTCGGACGTGTCCGGGGAGCAGGCGTCCCTCGCGACGGCCCAGTTGACTGCCACCAATCGCCCGCCGGCGGCGGACATGTGGGCGGAGCAGCTGGATCTCCTCCGGCAGTCGACCCTCGGCGAATACGAAGTCCTGGGTGAACTGGGCCGCGGCGGCATGGCAGCGGTGTACCTGGCCCACGAGTTCGCCCTCGACCGGAAAGTCGCGGTGAAGGTGATGTCGCCAGCCCTGGTCACCGGGGCGGGTATGATCGAGCGCTTCAAGCGCGAGGCCCGTACCGCCGCCTCGCTCAGCCACCCGCACATCATCCCGGTCTACGCGGTGCGCGAGACCGATCGGCTGCTGTATTTCGTCATGAAGTTCATCGCGGGGCGCCCGCTCGACGGAGTCCTCAAAGAGCTGGGCCCGCTTCCGATTCCGATGATCCAGATGATCCTCCAGCAGGTAGGGAGCGCGTTCGGCTACGCCCACCGCCGCGGGATCATCCATCGCGACATCAAGCCCGCCAACATCATGATCGATGAAGAGGGCTGGGCGGTGGTGACCGACTTCGGGATCGCCAAGGTGTCGCAGGCCGAAGGGCTGACGATGACCGGCATGACGGTGGGGACTCCCACCTACATGAGCCCGGAGCAGTGCATGGCCCAGGACGTTACCGGCGCCTCGGACCAGTACTCGCTGGGCGTGGTGGCGTACGAGATGATCACCGGCCGTCCCCCGTTCGCCGGTGGATCGATGATGGCCATCATGTACGGCCACTTCAACGATCCTCCGCCCGACATCGCGACCGTGCGCCCCGATTGCCCCCCGGAGCTTCGAAACACCGTGATGCGGATGCTGGCCAAGGCGCCGGCGGATCGCTGGCCCAGCATGGAAGACGCGGTCGACTCGATCGGCGAGCCGCCCGCCAAGAGCGACGACGTGATGCGCACCCAGCTGGTGGAGATCGCCAAGAAGAGCGAGAACACCGCCATGCTCAAGCGCTACAGCACGCCGATCAGTCCGGCGCCGCTGACCAGACAGCGCACCCCCAAGCCGGCCACCAAGGGTCCGGTCGCGGCGGCCGGCGGGCCGACGCCGGGTACCGTCCCGCCGCGGAGCGGCGCCGGTCGGGCGCCCCAGACAGTGGTCGCGAGTCCACCCGAGAAGAGCAAGACCGGGTTGTTCGTGGGGATTGGGGTGGCGGCGCTGGCGGCGGTGGCGCTGCTGGTCCTCCGTCCCTGGCAGAGTCAGGGTAACGAGCCGGCGCCGACCGTGGCGGCGGCCCCCGCCCCGGCGCCGGCGGTCGACAGCACCCCCGCCATCGCGGTCGAGACGCCGCCGGCGCCGGTCGAGCCGGCCCCGACCACGACCCAGCCGGTTGCCGTGGCCCCCGACACCACTCCGACCCAGGCACCGCCGCCGGCTGCGACCGAGCAGCCCACTTCGCGGGGCAGGGCGCTCTACCAGGCTGCTCTGGGCAAGCACAAGGATGCCCGGAGTCGGGCGCTGTCCGCCGGTGCCACCTCCAGGGAGCTGGCCCTGGGCGACAACCTCCGGAAGTCGGCCGAGCGGCTGGCGAGCAAGGGGGAGTGGAGCCTGGCGGTAAGCTCGATCAACGACGGCATCGAGGCCTATGGCTCGGCAGAGTCCACCGCTCACGCGCGCGCGGCCACCGCGGCGCGACT
Source organism: uncultured Gemmatimonadaceae bacterium (assembly GCA_964642475.1). Classification (GTDB taxonomy): domain Bacteria; phylum Gemmatimonadota; class Gemmatimonadetes; order Gemmatimonadales; family GWC2-71-9; genus JADJOM01. Next base: position 106,231 of record CAZXRC010000004.1, read on the forward strand.
CCAGCCCCAGCCTGCGCCCAACCAGCCGGAGTCGGTGACCCACCTCCGGAACGACCCACCGCCGCCACAGCAGGCCACCGGACCGGTCCAGGCTGCCCCTCCGGCGGCCAGCGCTCCCGCTCCGGCGACGGTCACCGTGGATGAGCGCCCGTCCGTCGAGCTGGTGCTCCGGGAGTACGCCCGGGCCCTCTCGGCGGGGGACCTCGAGGCCGCCGTGGCGGTCTATCCGGGCATGCCGAACCAGATCCGCGATGGCGTGCGCGATCTGGTCAAGAAGAAATTCTCCTACGACACCAGCCGCTGGCGCTATCTGGACATCGTGACCACGGGCGGCACCGCCACGGCCCAGTTGGGGGGCACCACGGTGCTCAAGGACTCCAAAGGCAAGAAGGTGAGCGAAGAGCCGTTCCCCCGGAAGGCGAGCCTTTCCAAGGGTGCCGGCGGGTGGAAGCTGGTGTCCATCGAATAGGCGGCCGGCGAGACTGCCGCCTTGCGGGTCCTCCCAGTCAGCTTTACTCTAGGTGCATCTCCGCAGCATACAACTGGAGGCGTGATGCGTCGAAGCGTGCTTGCGCTCGCTGGGCTGCTCTGTGTTGCCGGTCCGGCCCAGGCGCAGAAGCTCCGCGACAAAATTGGTGACCTGTTTACCTTCGGAAGCTGTGGCCAGCCGCTCTGTCTCGACGGCTCCATCAACGCCAATACCGGCCACGGGCTCCATTTCATCCCCGCCGCCGAGACCGGCAACTTCGCGGTGATCTCGTTCATCTCGGACGCCGTCGCCAGCAACGCCTCCAACTTCCCGCTGAGCGCCACCTCCAGCGGTATCAGCTTCAAGCTGGTCGGTGGCGTGCCGGTGAAGTCGACCTCCTCGTCCGGGCCGATCTTCGGCGAGCGGGCCCAGACCATGGGCCGGGGCCGCTTCCTGATGGGCGCCAACATGTCCGGCATCCGCTTCAAGACCCTGCGTGGCGTGCCGATCGACAACCTGCGCCTGGTCATGACTCACCAGGACATCGGCAACCCCGGCCTGGGCGACCCGACGTTCGAGAACGACGTGATCGACATCCGGATGTCGATGTACGTGGACCTGCTGGTGACCTCGTTCTTCGTCACCTACGGCCTGCTCGACCGGGTCGACCTGAGCGTGGCGGCCCCGCTGGTGCACACTTCCTTCCAGGGTCGGAGCACCGCCCAGATCCAGCCGTTCGGGTCGCCGGCGTTCCACTTCTTCGGGGGGGATGGCGCCAACCCGATTCTGCGGGCCTCCACCGCGACCTTCGGCTCGGCCACCGGGCTGGGTGACGTGGCGGGCCGCATCAAGATCAACCTCTCCAACAAGCCGGGCTTCTCCATGGCGGTGCTGGGCGATGCCCGCTTCGCCACCGGCGACGAAGAGGAGCTCCTCGGTGCCGGCAACAGCTCCTTCCGCGCCATGGGCATCTTCTCGGCCCAGTACGGCCGGTTCAGCCCCCACCTCAACGCCGGGTATCTCTGGCGCGGCGGCGACCTGGCCAACGACGCCGTGATCGCGAACGTGGGCTTCGACCAGGCGCTGAACGATTGGGCCACCATCGCGGCCGACGTGCTCTCCGAGTGGGAAGTGGGCGACAGCAAGCTCACCCTGCCGGGTCCGGTCAAGTACACCATCCCGTTCGCCCGCCAGGTGGACCCGACCGACATCCCCAACAAGCGGGACAATCGGGCCAATGCGTCGATCGGGTTCAAGTTCAGGGCCGGAGCACCCACCATCGTCACCAATGCCCTCATTCCGCTGATTCGCGGCGGGCTTCAGCCCAACGTGGTCTGGACCACCGGCCTGGAGTTCAACTTCTAGGGCGGTCAGGCGGTCAGACGTTTAGACGGTCAGATGGTCATGTGGTCAGGGGTCCCTCGCGGCATCCGAGCAGAGCGAGGGATCCCCTTTTTTCCCGGCTCGGTCCCGGAACGACAGGCTCTCGATGGCGCGCCGCTGGATGCTCCTCCTCACACCGCTGATCGCCTGTTCCAACAACTCCACCATCGGCCCCAACAAGGTTGAGCGAGTACGGATGGTGCCGGAAAGCGTCTCTGTGGCGGTGGGGGACACGATCCGGATCGGGGCATTTCCACTCGATGCGGATACCGCTTTCCTGCCGCAGGTGAGCGTCACCTGGTCAAGCGAGTCGACTGCTGTGGCCACGGTGAGCCAGACCGGTCTGGTCACCGGGGTGGCGTCGGGAACCACCCAGGTTGACGCGACGGCTGCCGGGGTGGTGGGCCGGGCGATTGTGGTGGTGCCGTAGGCGCTTCGGAGGGGCCGGAAGGCCAGGCGTAACGAGAACGGCCCCCCGGGTTTCCCCGGGGGGCCGTTCGGTGTCGAGGCCGCTCAGTTGGCGGGCGAGGCGTTGTTCATCCAGTCGCGGATTACGTTGATGACCGTGGTACTCAGGAACGGCCCGCCCTGCGGCATCTGGACCCCGCGGCAGGGCGTAGCGCTGCTGATCTTGTTCAACACGAAGCTGCTGGCAGCGCCATTGGTGACTCCGTTGATGTAGAGGCTGAAGCCGCCGCAGGCACCCGGGGCGATCAGCGCGACATTGCGGAGTGCATCCCGCCAGTCCGGTTGCATGATGGGCGCCTGGCCGCCGGGCGAGAAATGGCAACCGGCGCAGACGGCCACGTTGGGTTCCACGTCGTTGACATAGGACCAGACGCTGGAGCCGCTGAAGTCGAAGAGGGCGCCGTTGGACGAGGCCCGCAGAGTATTGGAGTAGGTGCCGCCGCTCGGGGCGATCGCGGCCGGCGTTCCGATCGTTGCGAGCGTCCAGCTGATCACGGTGGCGATGCCGCTGGCGTTGGCGGTGATGTTGCAGGACGTCGTGACGTTCACGCCCACGCAATTCACTGCGCTGGTGCCGGCGGTCCCCGCGATGATGGTGAACGTCACGGTCGCTCCCGGCACCGGGTTGTTGAAGGCATCCCGAACCACGACCGACGGATCGATCGCCACAGCGTTGCCGCGGACCGCGGTCTGGCCCTGACCCTGCACCAGGTTGACCGACGCGACCGCCCCCGGCGTCGACGAGGCGACGAAGTTGAAGGTGGTCGCCCCGGTTCGGGTGGCCGAGATGGTGTTGTTGTTGGTCCCCGCCAGGGTGCCGAGGGTCCAGCTTCCCAGGGTGGCGATGCCGCTGGCATTGGTGTTCGCCGCGCACGCCGCCACCGCGCCCGAGCCGCAGTTCACCGAGCCACCACCGGCGGTCACGGTGAATGTGATCGCCGCGTTGGGCACAACATTGTTGAACGCGTCCCGGGCGACGACCGATGGGGCGGTGGCGACCGCGGTGGCCACCGTCGCGCTCTGGTTGTTCCCGGCGTTGAGGGCGATGGTCGTGACTGCACCAGGGTTCGCCGTGGCGCTGAAGGTGACCGGCGAACCGATGAGGCCCGCCACGCTGCCAGTGGCGGTCTGGGCCCCAGCGGTAGTGCCGAGGGTCCGCGTCGAGCTGGCGAGCCCGGCGGCGTCGGTTACCGAAGACGCCGGATTCATGCTGCCCCCCCCACCCACGGCTGCCCACCCAACGGTCACGCCCTGCACCGCGTTACCGTTGTTGTCCGTCACCTTCACCACGTAGGCCGCGGCCAGGGCGGTATTCACGGTCCCCGACTGGGCATCACCCGAGATCAGGGCCATGTTCGTGGCGTTCCCAGGGTTTCCGGTGGCGGTGAACGTCACCGGCGACCCGTTGAGGGCGCCAGCCGTCGCGGTGAGAGTATTGACCCCGGCGACCGCACCGAGGGTCCAACTGCCAAGCGCGGCGATGCCGCTGCCGTTACTGGTGGGGTTGGCGCCGGTGATCTGCCCGCCGCCGCCGGTGACCGCGAAAGTGACCGCGGTGCCGGCCACCGCGTTCCCGAACTGGTCGGTGACCAGGACCGAGGGCGCCACGGTGACCGCCTGGCCGGCGATGGCTGCCTGGTTGTTGCCCGCGTTGAGGCTCAGGTTGGCGGCCGCCGCCGCGGTACCGGTGGCCGAGAAGGTGAGCGGAGCGCCGCCCAGGCCGGTCACCGTGACATTCAAGGTATTGCCCCCGGCGGTGGTGCCCAGGGTCCAGCTGCCCACGGTGGCGATCCCGCCGGCGTCGGTGGTGGCGTTCCCGCCGGTCACCGAGCCGCTCCCGGCGGTGGGCGCGAAAGTCACGCCGATGCCGGCGACGGGGTTGTTGAACTGGTCGCGCACCAGCACCGAGGGCGCCACGGCGACAGCGGTGTTCACCGTCGCGGTCTGGCCTTGGCCGCCGTTGCGGTTGACGCTGGCGGGCACGTCCGCCGTTGTGGTGAGCACCACGGGCATCGAGCCGGTAGTCGGCGAGGCCTCAGGGGAGGAGAGCCAGACCTGGGCGACGTGGCGCCCGAGGGCCACGGCCGAGGTATTGGCGGTGAGATCCACCTGGGCGGGGGCGACCGGGCTCGCCAGGACCGCCTGGAGCCAGCCGGTTGCCCCGCTGACGTACACGATGGAGTCCACCGACAGGCCCGACAGGACCCCGCCGCCGCCATTCAGGACGGTGTCGAGCCCGGTGGCCGGGGTGGCATTGCCGGCGATGCCGGCGATCCGGGCCGTATCGGAGGTGAAGGTGAAGGAGGGGGTCGGGTCCACCACGATCGTCGCGGTGCCCGTGACCCCATCGGCGCTGGCGCTCAGGGTGGTGGTCCCCAGGGCCATCCCCGTCACCACCCCGCTGTCATTCACGGTCGCGATCGAGCCGTCGCCGGTCGCCCAGCGGACCCCCTGGCGGGGCAGGAAGGCGTTGTCCTGGTCGAGCGGGAAGGCTCGGGCCGAGTCGACCCGGCCCAGCAGTACGTGCAGCGTGTCCGGAACCAGCCGGACAGCCGAGACGCCGCCGGGCCCGATGTCGGACTTGTCGGAGCAGGAGAGTCCGCCAAGGATCAGCCCGAACAGCAGGGCGGCGGACCGGGCACGTCGGGAGCTACGGTCGGCGGTGAGCCGCATAGAGGATCCCGTGAATGTTGCCCTGCCGCGAAGGGGTTCGCGGGTCGGGGCTCACTATGGCGTGCAGAAGGGGAAATGACCGAACTAAACCTACGAGATTCGGCGGAGTAGGTCAAAGCGGAGCCGCCCCGGACCGGGGGGGGCGGGGCGGCCCGCATGCTCAGCGGGAGCGGTCCTTGGTATTGGCTTCGACCGCCTGAGCGATCGAATCGGCCCGAACCGCCAGGGCGGTGTCGCCCGAGGCCTGGAACGAGGGGCCAACCAATCCATAGACCACGCTGTAGAGGCCCAGGATCGACTGGGAGGGGCGATCCACCCACCCCCTGGGCCGAAGCCGGCTGGCGGCGTCGAACCGATACACGTTGAAGAGGAGGTCCCGCGTCCGGGGCAGGTCCACGAACCCCAGGCCGCGGTTGAGCACCACCCCGGCCTTGGGCTCAAGCGGGGTGGGGTTGAGCTTCCGCACCAGGCCCTGGGTCAGCATGTGGCCCGAGAGTCCCAGGGTCCGATCCGGGAAGTCGGCGTCGCTCCAGGCGAAGTAGATCGGTCGCTTCCCGAGATTGTCCTTGATCAGGAAGATCGACATCAGGTCGGACAGATACAGGATCGAGTCCTGGCCGAAGGAAATCTGTACCTCCCCCAGCTTCACGCCCGAATTGGCCGGGACCATCTGGGCCTCCGGCATTTCGTTGATCTCCTTTTCGGAGAGCGTGAGGGCCGGCGTGGTGGGGCGTTCGCCCTTCCAGTCCTTCCAGATCGGCGCGGCAGCGGCAGGGTCGAAGGCGGGGGTCACCCTCCGGCGGAGCTGCTGCAGGTGCCAGCGGGTGTTCATCAGGGACAGGTTCGCCAGGGTCACGTCCCGGCGGATCCCCTCGACCTCCTGGGCATACCAGAGGGGGAAGGTGTCGTTGTCGCCGGCGGTGATGAGGACGCCGTACGGCTCCACCGATTCCAGCAGGTCCTTGGCAAAGTCGCGGGCCAGGGTCTCGTGGGCCCGCGAGGCCGTCACCCGGTTGGCAAAGAAGGGAACCACCGCGAGCGCCAGGATCGGTGCCCCGAAGGCGTACCGGGGGCCGCGGCCGCCCTTCTGGAACATCTCGGCGAGGGTTCGCACCAGGTCGCCGAAGCCGACCGCAATCCACAGCCCGAACGCGGCGAAGGAGACCACGAAGAAGTAGTCCCGCTCACGAACCTCCCGTCCCACCGGGCAGCGCGAGGGGTCCACGTCGTAGGAATAGCCGCACTTGAAATTGAGATAGAAAATCAGCGCGATGGTGACCGTGGTCATCAGGGTAAAGGAGGCCCAGAAGGCCCGCTTGTCGCGCTGCCACAGGGCGATGGCGCCCCAGGTCCCGATCAGGCTGAAGACGATCACCGCCAGCCGGCCGGCGCCCGAGCCCCAGTCGCGGGCGAACTGCCAGCCGAAGTACTGGAGGTAGTTCCCGACCTGCGAGGCCAGGTCGGCTTGTCGGAGCGAAAGCGGCGGTTTCCCGTACTGGGCCCGGTTGAGGACTTCGAGCAGGGCGGTCCAGGTGGTGGGTTCGCCCTCGTTGATCGCGGGGTACTGCTGGGCCCGGATGGGGAGGAAGAGGTAGTTGAGCGAGATCCCTACCACGACGGCGCCGATGGCCAGGTAGAGCATCGGGCGGCGGAACTCCCCCAGGTCGCGCCAGGCGGTGTAGGCCACCAACGCCGCCAGCAGCACGCCCACCGCGGCCCGTTCGGCCGGTTCGCCGTTCACCAGCACCGTCCACTTGCCCGAGACCGCCAGCGCCAGCGTCACCCCGAGGAAGAGGACCCAGGGCTTGAGGAGCATGCGGGGCTCGGTGGCGAGGACGTAGATCGCCACCGCCGGCGCCGCCAGGACGCCCATCATGTGGTTGGTCGAGCTCAAGGCCAGCACATAGGCGATCAGGATCAGGTAGCGGTCCCGGTGTTCGCCCTGCTCGTCGTCGGCCCAGTGCACCCCCAGCCAGAGGACCAGCGCGGTCGAGAGCATCGAGACGGTGTAAACCTTCTCGTTGACGGTCGACTGGTTCCAGACGGTCCAGACGGTGGCGCCCACCAGGACCCCGGCGAACGCGGCGCCGAGGCGGGCCCAGCGCACCGGGAGCACGTTCCGCATCCAGCGATCGGCCACCAGGAACCAGAGCCCGGCGGACAGAGCGCTGGTGACGGCGGCGAAGAGGTTGATGCGAACGGCGTAGCTCGCGGCCAGCGGCAGGGCGCCCCAGACGTGGGCCAGCACCACGAAGAGGGGGTTCCCCGGCGGATGGGGGATGCCGAGGACGTAGGCGGCGGCGATGTACTCGGAGGTGTCCCAGAACGCGGTGGTCGGCGCGAGGGTCGCGACATAGATCCCGAACACGACCAGCCCCGCCAGGGTGGCGAAGAGGTACGGTGGAGGGTCGCGGTCGGTGGTCGTTGGAGTAGTCATCTCGTTGGGAGAGAAGTCGAGAGGCGAGAGTCGAGAGTCGAGAGGCGAGAGTCGTGGGTCATGGGCCGACGCGACCCGCGACCCGCGATCTCAGTGCCGGAACTGCCGCCTGCCGGTCACCACCATCGCCAGGCCGTGGCGATCGGCGGCGGCGATGACCTCGGCGTCCCGGACGGACCCACCCGGCTGGATGATGGCGGTCACGCCGGCGGCCGCGGCTTCCTCCACCCCGTCCGGGAAGGGGAAGAACGCATCCGAGGCCATGACGGCGCCGCGAGGGTCGTGGCCCTGCTGCCGCGCCTTGTGCACCGCGAGGAAGGAGCTGTCCACCCGGCTCATCTGACCGGCGCCGATGCCGATGGTCATTTCGTTGCGGGCCAGCAGGACCGCGTTCGATTTCACCGTGGCTACCGCGGTCCAGGCGAATCGGAGATCGCCCCACTCCGGCTCGGTCGGCTGGCGGGCGGTGACGACTTTCCAGTCGCCGTCGCTCAGCTCCGGCATGAACCGGTCCTGGAGCAGGATGCCGCCCCGGACCCGCTTCATGTCGAGTCCGCCCTGTCCGCGGGTTACCGGCAGCTCCACCGCCCGGAGGTTCTTCCGGGCCGCCAGGACCTGCAGCGCCTCGTCGTGGAATGACGGGGCCACCACCACCTCGAGAAACAGCTGGGCCATCGCCTCGGCGGTCCTCCGGTCCACCACCGTATTGAACGCCACCACCCCGCCGAAGGCCGACTGGGGATCGCAGGACAGCGCTTTGGTGAACGCCTCGACCGCGGAGGGGGCCACCGCGACTCCGCAGGGGGTGGTGTGCTTGATGATGGCGCAGGCGGGGCGGGTGGCCCACAGCGACGCGGTCCACATCGCGGCGTCGAGGTCCAGGATGTTGTTGAAGGAGAGCTCCTTCCCCTGCCGCTGCTTGAGGTCGCGGAGCCCGCGTGGTTCCTCGTCGACGTAGAGGCCGGCCCGCTGGCTGGGATTCTCCCCGTAACGCAGCGGCATCAACCGTTCGAACGAGAACTGGATCCGGTCGGGGAGGCCGTCTTCCTGGGGCGTGAGGTAGCGCGTGATGGCCCCGTCGTAGTCGGCGGTATGGCTGAAGACTTTGGCGGCAAGCGCCCGACGGGTGGTCTCGGAGACACCGCCGGCCCGGAGCAGGTCGAGCACCCGGGCGTAGTCCAGCGGATCGGAGACGACGATGACCGACTCGTGGTTCTTCGCCGCGGAGCGGAGCATGGTCGGCCCGCCGACGTCGATATTCTCGATGGCGTCCTCGAACGACACGTGCGGCTTGGCCACGGTTTCGCGGAACGGATAGAGGTTCACCGCCAGGAGATCGATCGGGACGATCCCGCGGACGGCGAGCGCGGTCATGTGTTCCGGCACGTTCCGCCGGGCCAGGAGCGCGGCATGGATGGCGGGGTGCAGGGTCTTGACCCGGCCGTCAAGGATCTCGGGAAAGCCGGTGACGGCCTCGACCGCCGTGACCGGCACCCCCCCCGTCCGCAGCGCCGCGAAGGTGCCGCCGGTGGAGATGATATCCCAGCCGAGGTCCACCAGCCCCTGGGCGAAGGGGAGGATGCCCCGCTTGTCGCTCACCGATATCAACGCCCGGGGCACACGAACCTCCTCATGCGGGTGAGGCCAGGGGGGCGGCCAGGGGCACCGGGCGTCCGACTGCCGCGGCGCGCAAGATGACTTCGGGCAGCAGCCGATGCTCCGCCTCGAGTACCCGGGCTGCCAGCGTATCTGGGGTGTCCCCCGGGAGGACCGGCACCCGGGCCTGGGCCAGGATGGGGCCCCGATCGTACTCCTCATCCACCAGGTGCACCGTCGCTCCCGACTGGGTGGCGCCGCTACGGATCACCGCTTCATGCACATGGCGACCGTACATCCCGGGCCCTCCGAAGTCGGGAAGCAACGCCGGGTGGATGTTCACGATGCGCCCGCGGTAGGCCTGGATCACCTCGGGGGGGACGAGCTTGAGGTACCCCGCCAGCACGATCAGGTCGACTTCATGTCGACGAAGCCGCTCAAGCCACTCGGTCCCATCCTGAAAGCTGGTCAGGCTCTCGGCGGCGATGCCCCATTCGCGAGCCTTTTCGAGGGCTGGGGTATCGGCGCGATGGCTCAGGACCAGGACCACCTCGGCCGCCGGCGAGTCCCGGAGGGCGGTGAGGAGGGCAACCAGATTGCTCCCCCGTCCCGAGACGCAGACGGCAAGCTTCATTCGCATGGCGCAAGAACTTAGCGGCCCGATGCCGGGGGTTAAAGGGCCGCCGCGGCGGCCGAGGCCGTAGGGAGGGAGCTTCAGTCCGACTGGGTCTTGGCCGATAATCGACAGTAGCACAACCACTTAGCCCAACTGCGCCTGGCCGGCGGCCGGGCCGTGGCGCGGGGTGGTCTGCCCATTGCCCATCTCTCGGCGGGATGGGAATGTCACCCAATCATGAGGACAGGGACATGGGACAGCTCTGGACCCGGCGGAACCTGGCAGCGCTGCTGCTCACCGCCACAACCGCACTCGGCGGCTGCACCTCCGCACTCAAGCCTGACAGCGGGTTCAATATCCAGGACTTCATCGCGAGCGTGACGGACGCCTCCGGCACCGTCAGCGCCGTACTGGTGGAGGGACCCGCCCCGGCCGAGGCCGGAGGACCTGCCGCTTCGGTGGGCGGGGTCAGCGTGATGATCAATGGCGGCAGCTCGCAGCAGCACGTGACCGCCGGCGGGGCCTTCACCCGCGTGATCGTCTCGGTCGATGGGCTCAACAACTACTATGAGCTGACCCTTCCTGCCGGCGTCTCGGCCCAGGGCCTTGTCCTCTCCGCCAATCCCGCGGCCTTCGCGACCAATCTGACGTTCGCCTACGCGGTGGCCGACGGCCAGGGCGTGGGGCCGTACGCCCGCCAGTCGATGCGCTTTCTGCAGGTGGGCACCGGCGACATCCAGGTCAGCGTGGCGTGGGACGACACCGCCGACGTCGACCTGCACGTGGTGGATCCGAACGGGGATCACATCTTCTTCAACAACCGGACTGTGTCGAGCGGCGGCACCCTCGATCTCGACGCCAATGCGGCCTGCAACCGGACCTCGCCCCCGGGCGGCGGCGAGCCGACCCATGTCAGCAACGAGAACGTGGTGTGGCCCTTCGGTTCCGCCATCCCGGGCACGTACGTGGTGTACCTCCACTACTGGTCTGCCTGCGGTCTGCCCCAGACCAACTGGGTGGCCACCCTGCAGCGCACCGGGGCGCAACCGCAGATCTTCACCGGCGACTTCGTGGGTACCACCAGCGCGATCGACACGGTCGCCGTGTTCACGTACTGAGTCGACTCGCGGTCGGGTCAAGGCGCGAGGCCACCTCGGGGTGGCCTCGCGCCGTTTTCGTGCGGGGCGATCGACTCAACCGTCATTCAGGATGACCCGCAGGAGCCGGCCAGGCGCATCCAGCCGGTCGGGCGGCAGCGTGCGGGGATCGAGCACCAGGCGGCCGTCTTCCACCCGGGCGACCAGCGGAGGATCGCCCAGGCGGAGCCGCAGGGCGAGGCCGTTGGCGCCCAGCGGGCCCGCCTCGAGCGACACCAGCGTGGTGGGCAGGGTCACTCCCGGAAACGCGCCGCCCCCGACGGCGGACTGCCCCGGGATCAGCGCCGCCGACACCGCATCGGGGAGGAAGGAGCTGAGTACCGCCGCCCGGCGGGCCAGCTCCGGCTGACTCAACGTCAGCATCGCCAGGACCGGGATGTCGTGGAGCGCCGCCTCGGGGTCGCGATACAGGGCCAGGGTGGCTTCGAGGGCGGCCAGGGTGAACTTGTCGGCCCGCAGCGCCCGGGCCAGGGGATTGCGGCGACAGGCGTCGATCAGATCGGCCCGCCCGACAAGGCAGCCGGCCTGCGGCCCGCCGAGGAGCTTGTCGCCCGAGAAAATCACCAGGTCGGCGCCGGCCTCGACGCCGTCCTGGACCCGGGGCTCGCCGGTGAGTCCCGCACCGGTCAGGTCAACCAGCAGTCCACTCCCCACATCGTAGATGTACGGGACGCCTTGCTCCCGGGCGAGCGCCGCCAGCTCCGACGGAGCGGGGGAGGCCACGAACCCGCGTTGCTCGAAGTTGGAGCGATGCACCGTCAGGAGGACCGATCCGGGGCCGAGGGCCCGGCGATAATCCTCGAGGTAGGTGCGGTTGGTGGTGCCCACTTCGACCAGGGTGGCCCCGCTCTTCTCGAGGATCTCGGGAATCCGGAACGAGCCGCCGATCTCGATCAGCTCTCCGCGGGAAATGACCACCCGGCCTCCGGCAGCGGTGGCATTGAGGGCCAGCACCAGCGCACCGGCCGCGTTGTTGACCGCCAGCGCGTCGGCCGCGCCGGTGAGCTCGGCCAGGAGTCGTCGGCCATGGTCCGCGCGATGACCGCGGGTGCCGCTTCCGAGGTCGAACTCCAGGGCGCTGTAACCCTCGCCCACGGCCCGGATGGCGTCGAGGGCGACCGCGGCGAGCGGCGCCCGACCGAGGTTGGTATGGAGCACCACGCCGGTGGCGTTCAGCACCGGCCGGAGCGATGGGGCGATCCGGCGCCCGAGGCGCTCGGCGATGTCGGCGCCCCAATCGGGCGGCGGCCCGGAGCGGCCCTGGCGGGCCCGCTCCAGCGATTCCCGGATGGCGGCCACCAGCACGGTACGGGGGGCGTGGGCCGCCAGTGCGGCGACGGCGGGGTCGTTGAGCAGCCGATCCACTGAAGGGAGCTGGCGGCGCGGGTCGCTCATGGGGTGATCGGCTTGACCGGTCGCTTCCTGATCGGCCGGGCGCCGGTGGAATCCGCCCCGAGGCTGTCCGGCCGCGCCCGGAGAGTGTCTCGCGTGGCCTTGAGACTGTCACGGGCCGGCGGCGCCACGCGCTTGGGAATCGCCAGGACACTCCTGGAGGTGCCGGCCACGCCGGCGGCGCTTCGCACCCCGGTGACCTCGATCAGATACCTGGTCTCCGGCACCCAGACCGAGTCGACCCGAATCACCAATGCCGAGACGAGGCGGGGTCGGCTCTTGAGGAGCGAATCGGCCACCGCATCGACCCGGACGCGCGACGGGCCCGGCAAGGCTGGGCCTTTGGCGGGCGCCGGCCGTCCGGGACGGGGCAGCTTGAGCGAATCGGGGATGGTGGTATCGCGGGCCACCCGGATGGAGTCGGCCCGGGCCCGCGCGATCCGTTCGAGGCTGTCGTCCAGCTCCTTCGGCAGTACCGACACGAAGGGCACGAGGGAGGAATCGTGCTGGCGGCGGAGGGCGACGGTAGTGCGGTCGAAGAGCTGGTCCGGTGCCAACGGGCCGCCGAACGTGATGGTCGCGCTGAGGCTGTCGTTCTGGGTCACCTGCGTGATACGGGGACCCACGCTGTCGCGGGGAATGAGCCAGAGGGGCGGCACCGGTTTGCCGCCGGCGACGATCACGGAGTCGTAGTGCTCACGCCGGCCCCGGCGCTGGTCGTGGTTCTGATCGATGACGCCGTAGACCAGGTACTCCCCCCGCGGCAGGGGTCCCACGTTGAAGCGCCCACTCGAGTCGGTGATGGCGCGGTAGACCAGGCTGTCGGGGCGAAGCACCAGCTCGATCAACGCTCCGACGGCCACCCGTCCCTGGACCCAGTCGATGGCCAGGCCCCGCAGGGTATCGGTCGGGAGGGCGCCGCCGGTGCTGAAAGTGAGCACGGCGGTGGTGTCGAGCCGGTTGCGCCGGAGATCGGCCAGCCCGGGCAGCAGCTCGACCCGATACACCCGATTGGGCTTCCACCCTTCGCGCGGATGCACGGTGATGCGATTCCGGTGCCAGTGAATGACCGGTACCTTGCTGCTGGGCGAGAGCAGGATCAGCTTCTCCAGGTCGCCGGTGCCGAGACCCTGGTTGGGGGAGCTGCCCTCGCTGATGATCTCGTCGAAGCGGAATTCGACGTCGTGCTTCCAGCCGGGATAGACCCCGACCGATTCGGGGACGGTGGCCAGGAGCTTGGGGGGGACCTTGTCGGGGGGACCGCCCGGCGGCGCGCCCATCTTGGCGCAGGCGATCAGGGCCAGCAGGGCACCACCGGCGGCGCGTTTTCGTCCGGTCACTCGCACCCCAGCTGACGCCGCTTCTGGGCGATGGCATCGATCTGCTGCCCCATGCTCGCCAGCTTCTCCCGCTCCCGGCCCACCACCTCGGCGGGGGCCCGGCTCACGAAGTTCTGGTTCGCGAGCTTGGCCTCCTGCGACCGGATCAGCTGAGTGAGACGGGTGAACTCGCTTCCCAGCCGCTCGCATTCCTTCCGGACATCCACCAGCTCCCCGAGTGCAATGTAGAGCGAGGTCCCGTCCTGCAGGACCGCGTTGGCGCCGGGCGCTGGCAGGGGGTCGCCGTAACTCACCGGGCTCAGCCGGGCGAGCCGGGCAATGGTGCCTTCCTCCTCCACGAACGCGGGGTGGCGACGGGAAATCCTGAGCCCCACCTGCTTGCCGGGCTCGACGCCGTATTCGGCCCGGATCTGACGCACCGCCCCCACCAGCTCCTGCACCAGGGCAAAATCGTGCTCGGCCGCGGCGTCGGCCGCGCGCCCGTCGGGACGGGGCCAGGGAGCGGTCATGATGGTGGCGCCGGCCGCCCGGCCGGGAAGCCGCTGCCAGAGGGCGTCGGTGATGAAGGGCATCACCGGGTGGAGCAGCTGGAGCGCGACCTCGAAGGTCCGGGCCACCACCGCGCGGGCCACGTCGCCGCCGGGCTGGCTGCCGTAGAGCCGCGGCTTGACCTGTTCGAGGTACCAGTCGGCCAGGTCACTCCAGAGGAAGCGGTAAATGGCGCCGGCGGCGTCGTTGAGCCGGTACTTCTCGTAGTTGGCGGTAGCCTCGCGGATCATGGCGTCGCAGCGGGCGATGATCCAGCGGTCGGCGAGACCGAGTTCGGAACGGGCGATGGTGTTGGGGTATGGTCCGGCGAGGGGTCGGACGGTCGGACGGTCGGACGGTCCGACCGTCGACCGCTCAGGCAATGCCTGCTCACCTGGGTCCAACTCTCCCGGTCCGTCCGACCGTCCGTCCAGATTCGACAACACGAACCGCCCCACATTCCAGAGCTTGTTGGCGAAGTTCCGTCCCGGGGCGAAGGAGGTGTCGAGGTCGTTCGGGTCCAGGATGACATCGGTGCCCACGGCCATCCCGGCGATCACGGTGTAGCGCAGGGCGTCGGCGCCGAACTTCTCCACCACTTCGATCGGATCGATTCCGTTCCCCAGCGACTTGGACATCTTGCGATGCTGGGTATCCCGCACTGTGCCGTGGAGGTACACCGTGTGGAAGGGGATGTCGCCCATGAACTCGCATCCCGCCATCACCATCCGGGCCACCCAGAAGAACAGGATCTCCGGGGCGGTCACCATCACCGAGCCGGGATAGTAGCGCCGAAGGTCGGGGGTCCGGTCGGGCCAGCCGAGACTGGAGAACGTCACCAGCCAGGAGGAGAACCAGGTGTCGAGCACGTCCTCGTCCTGCCGCGGCACGGCGCCGCAGGCGCAGCGGGCCACGTCGGTCCGGCTCACCGTGGTGGTGCCGCAGGCATCGCAATACCACACCGGGATCCGGTGGCCCCACCAGAGCTGCCGGGAGATGCACCAGTCGCGGATGTTCTCCATCCAGTTGGCGTACTCCTCGCCCCGCCGCTCGGGGATGAACCGGAGCCGTCCGTCGCGATAGGCCTGGAGGGCCGGCCGCGCGAGGGGGGCCATCTTCACGAACCACTGGTCGGAGAGACGGGGCTCCACCACCGTATCGCAGCGGTAGCAGTGCCCCACGCCGTGCCGGTGGTGTTCCACCTTCTCCAGCAGCCCGAGCTTCTCGAACTCCTGCACCACCTTCTTGCGCCCGTCGAACCGGTCGAGCCCGCGGAAGGCCTCCGGCACGGTCTCGGCCAGCCGGGCTTCGGGGGTCATGATGTCGATCGCCGGGAGATGGTGCCGCTGGCCGATCTCGAAATCGGTGGGATCGTGCGCCGGCGTCACCTTCACCGCACCGGTGCCGAACTCCCGATCGATCGCCTCGTCGGCGATGACCGGGATCTCGCGGCCGGTGAGGGGCAGTCGCACCATTCGTCCAACCAGGTGCCGGTAGCGCCGATCGGCAGGATGCACCGCCACCGCGGTATCGCCCAGCATCGTCTCGGGGCGGGTGGTGGCTACCGTGATATGCCCGCTCCCGTCGGCGAGCGGGTACTTGAGGCTCCAGATCCGGCCGTCGACCTCTTCCTTCTCCGCCTCCTCATTGGAGAGGGCGGTGAGGCAGCGGGGGCACCAGTTGATGATGTACTTGCCCCGGTAGATGAGTCCCTTGTCGTAGAGTCGTACGAATACCTCCCGCACCGCGCGGGAGAGATCCTCGTCCAGGGTGAAATACTGACGCGACCAGTCGGCGCTCGAGCCGATGGCCTTGAGCTGGCTGATGATGGTATCGCCGGTGCGGTGGACGAACTCCCAGACCCGCTGTTCGAAGGCGGCCCGGCCGAGGTCGAAGCGGGTGAGGCCCTCTCTGGCCAGCTGCTTCTCCACCACATTCTGGGTGGCGATGCCGGCGTGGTCGGTGCCGGGGAGCCAGAGCGTCGCCGCCCCCCGCATCCGCTGGAACCGGGTGAGGACGTCCTGCACCGTATAGGTGAGTCCGTGTCCCATGTGCAGCACCGAGGTAACGTTCGGTGGCGGCATCATGATGACGAAGGGGGGGCCGGCGCGGAGCTGATCCGGAGCGAATCCGCCCGAGTCGAGCCAGTGCCGGTAGAGGTCGCCTTCGATGGACCGCGGGTGGTACTGCGGTGGCAGGGTATCGCTCATGCCGGTTGGTCGGTCGCGTCCGGCCGGGCCTCGGCCGGGTCATCCTCGCCGTGCACGAGGAGACAATTGACGAGGGACTCGATGCCGTCCACTTCGGCGGCGCGTCGCATCGCGCGGGTACGGAGCCGGCGGGTGGAGACCCAGCCGTGGAGCTCCACGACGCCGGGACCGGCGGCCACGGCGCGGAGCCCCAGATTCCTGAAGTCGGGGTCGCCGGCCAGCGCGCGCTCCACCGCGCGTTCGGCGGCCGCCGCCTTGAGGGGCCTGGGGGCACGGATGGCCCGCTCCGGGTCGAGGTTGGGAGCGTCCTCGCGGGGGCGCGAGGGGCCGAACCACCCCGCCAGCCCGATGCCGGCGACGAGGCCGAGTCCGAGTCCCACCAGGGACCAGGCCACGAGTTCTGACGAGGAGGGGCGTGCGCGCATGCGTGGAATAGCGGTCGAAGGCCGATTAACTTAACACCATGAATGAAGATAATGTGCGGTTGTCGGGCGGTGAGGTGACCCGCTGGGTGTTGCTCGCCATCCTCTTGCTGGGGAGCATCGCCGCCTTCTTCATCCTGTCGCCCAGGGTTCCCCCGGCCATCCGTCCCCCCACGACCACGACGGTCGGGCCGTGAGCGAAATCCGCCTGACGCTCCCGGATGGGAGCGTGCGGACGGTGGCGAGCGGGACCACGAGCCGGGCCGTCGCCCAGGGCATCGGGGCTGGGCTGGCGCGGGCCGCGCTCGCGGCCCGGGTAGACGGGCAGATCCGGGATCTCGACCGCCCGCTCACCGCCGACAGCGCCTTCGCGATCCTCACCGACAGGGATCCAGCCTCCCTCGACGTGCTGCGCCACTCGGCGGCCCATATCCTGGCCACCGCCGTGCGCGAACTCTTCCCCCAGGCGGCGATCGGCTTCGGCCCGCCGATCGAGGACGGGTTCTACTACGACTTCGGGGTGGACCGGCCGTTCACTCCGGAGGATCTCGAGGCCATCGAGAAGAAAATGGCCGAGGTGGCCGCCCGGGATTACCCCTTCGTGCGCGAGGAAGTGAGCCGGGACGAGGCCAATCAGCGCTTCAAGGACGATCCGCTCAAGCTGGAGCGGATCGCCGATCTCGGTTCGGACGAGGTCATCTCGGTCTACACCGACGGGCCCTTCGTCGACCTCTGCCGTGGCCCCCATGTCCCGGGCACCGGCCGGCTCAAGCACTTCAAGCTGCTCAACGCGGCCGGAGCCTATTGGCGGGGCGACTCGCGCCGCCAGATGCTGCAGCGGATCTATGGCACGGCCTGGTTCAAGAAGGAGGACCTCGACGCCTACCTGCACCGGCTGGACGAGGCCCGCAAGCGGGACCACCGGAAGTTGGGGAAAGAGCTGGACCTCTTCCTCTTCCATCCGTTCGCGCCGGGGGCGCCCTTCTGGACCGACCGGGGCACCCGCCTGTTCAATACCCTGAACGATTTCATGCGGGAGTTGCAGCAGGAGGGATACCAGGAGATCAAGACCCCGCTCCTGTACAACAAGGGGCTGTGGGAGATCTCGGGGCACTGGGGCAAGTACCGGGAGAACATGTTCCTGGTGCACAACAACGAGACGGGCGAGCAGGATATGTCGCTCAAGCCCATGAATTGCCCCTCCCACCACCTGCTGTATGGCACCGGCAAGCACTCCTACAAGGAGCTGCCGATCCGCTACAGCACCTACGATGTGCTGCACCGCAACGAGGTCAGCGGCGCGCTCTCGGGGCTGACCCGGGTGCGGCAGTTCCAGCAGGACGACTGCCACATCTATCTGATGGAATCGCAGATCCCGGAGGAGGTGCGGCGGCTGACCGAGTTCATCCTCGGCTACTACCGGACCTTTGGGCTCACCGCGACGCTCCGCTTCGCCACCCGGCCGGAGCAGCGCATCGGCGACGACGCGATGTGGGACCGGGCCGAGGGGGCGCTCAAGGCCGCCCTCGAGGCGACGGGCCTCCCATACGAGCTCAAGCCGGGCGACGGGGCCTTCTACGGTCCCAAGATCGACTTCGACGTGGCCGACTCGATCGGACGGACCTGGCAGCTCGGCACCATTCAGCTCGACTATGCCGCGCCGGAGCGCTTCAACCTGCATTACGTGGGGGAGGACAACCACGAGCACCGGCCGGTGATCATCCACCGGGCGGTCAATGGTTCGTTCGAACGGTTCATCGCGATCCTGATCGAGCACTTCGCGGGGGCGTTCCCGCTCTGGCTCGCGCCGGAACAGGTGCGGGTGCTGCCGATCTCCGACCAGCAGGCGGAGGCGGCCCGGGGAGCGACCGAGCGGATGCGCGCGGCGGGGATCCGGGCGACGCTCGATGCCGGGAGCCAGACGCTCAACTACCGGATCCGCGAGGGGGAGATGGGCAAGATCCCCTACATGGCGGTGGTGGGGCAGCGCGAAGCCGACGCGGGCACGGTGGCGGTGCGCACTCGCGGGGAGGGGAACAAGCAGGAGATCATCCCGGTCGCGGAGTTCATTGCCCGGCTGACGGGCGATATCCAGGCGCGCGCGCTCAGGCCCTGACCGGATGACTGGCCTCCCGGGCGGCACGGTGCTCGGAGCTCGGGAGTACGCGCGGCGCAGGGTTGGCTCCTCCACGATCCCGCCCGCCGCCTCGACGCTCGGAGGGTGACTCGCCACCTTCGGACTGCCCGGCCGCCCGACCGTGCATACCTATGCACCCAATCCCGTCCGACTGCCCCCAACCCCTGTCCCCTTCTATACTTCCGGCCATTGAACGCGGGGCGACGACCCCAGGACCCTCGACCGGTGATCTCGTGTCCGACGCAACTACTCCCGTCATCCTCTCGGCGTGCCGCACCCCGATCGGCAAGTATCTGGGTGGCCTCTCGTCCCTGACTGCGCCCCAGCTCGGCGCCATCGCGGTGCGCGAGGCGGTGCGGCGCTCGGGCATCGACCCGGCCGCGATCGATGAGGTCATCCTGGGCCAGGTGGTGCAGGGGGGATCGGGGCAGGCGCCGGCCCGACAGGCGCTGATTCACGGCGGGGTCCCGGCCTCGGTGCCCGCCCTCACGATCAACAAGGTCTGTGGCTCGGGTCTCAAGGCGACCATGCTCGCGGCCCAGGCGATCAAGGCCGGCGATGCCCGGTGCGTCGTGGCCGGCGGCCAGGAGTCGATGTCATCGGCGCCGCATTATGTCTATGGCTACCGTAATGGGATCAAGGCCGGCAACCAGACCATGGTCGACGGCATGATCCACGACGGGCTGTGGGACTCCTTCGGCCAGAACCACATGGGGGAGTACGCCGAGTACACCGCTCAGAAGTCGGGGGTAACCCGGACCGAGCAGGACCAGTTCGCCGTCGACAGCCACCGGAAGGCGCTGGCCGCCATGGACGGGGGCAAGTTCGCGGGCGAAATTGTGACGGTGGAGATTCCGGGGAAGGGCGGGGTCACCAGGATCTCCGCCGACGAGGCACCCCGG
Organism: uncultured Gemmatimonadaceae bacterium; assembly: GCA_964642475.1. GTDB lineage: Bacteria > Gemmatimonadota > Gemmatimonadetes > Gemmatimonadales > GWC2-71-9 > JADJOM01. The sequence goes on from CAZXRC010000004.1 coordinate 125,961, forward strand.
CGCGACACCAGCCTCGAATCGCTCGCCAAGCTCAAGCCCGCCTTCAAGAAGGACGGCTCGGTCACGGCGGGAAACGCGCCCGGCCTCAACGACGGGTCGAGCGCCCTGGTGGTGGCGTCCCTGGCCTTCGCCAAGGCCCACGGCCTTACGCCCCTCGCGAGGATTACGGCTTACGCCACCGGCGGCGGCGAGCCCAGGGATCTGTTCTTCGCTCCGATCCTGGCGGTGCAGAACCTGATGAAGGCGGCCGGCACCGGCATCGCCGATTACGACCTGATCGAAGCCAACGAGGCGTTCGCGGTGCAGGCCATTGCCGATGGGCGCGGCCTGGGCTGGGATTGGGGGCGGGTGAATGTCCACGGCGGCGCCGTGGCGCTGGGCCACCCGATCGGCGCGAGCGGCGCCCGGGTGTTGACGACGCTCCTCTACGCGCTGGCCGATCGTAACAAGCGCACCGGTCTCGCTACCCTGTGTCTCGGGGGCGGGAACGCGGTGGCCCTCTCGGTGGAAAGGATCTGACCGGATGAGCCGACCTTCGTTCTGGACCCGCTGGGCCTCGCCCGATGGCCGCATGCCGGCGGGTACGCTCGCCTTTGCCTGGCCGCTCTCGCTGATCCTCGGCGCGCTGGTCGTCGCCGTCTCGGCGCAGGTGGCGCTGCCGGCGCCGTTCTCGCCGGTGCCGATGACGCTGCAGGGGCTCGCGGTGATCGCGGTGGGCGGCGTCTTCGGAGCCGCGGCCGGAGCCGGAGCCCTGGTGCTCTACCTGGTCGCCGGCACCCTCGGGGCGCCGGTCTTCGCCATGGGCGGGTCGGGTCTGGTGCGGCTTCTCGGGCCGACGGGCGGCTTTCTCCTTGCCTTCCCGGTGGCCGCCTTCCTGGCCGGCATGCTCGGCGAGCGGGGTCACCTGGTTCGCTCGCTGGGGGCGGCCCTGGTCGCGATGGTGACGATTCATCTCGGGGGCTGGGCCTGGCTGGCAATGGGCCTCGGCGGCGACCAGGCGGCGACAATTGGTGTAACGCCGTTCGTGCTCCAGGACTCCCTGAAGGTGGTTCTCGCCGGGCTGGTGATCTGGCGGGCTCATCACGCGCTTAGACCCAACGCGTGACCCCACCGACGGTCCATCCCCAGATCCGCCCCCTCGCGGCGGTGGGTTGGACCGTTCTGTTCTTCGGGTTCGGAATCGCCCTCACCCTCGTGCTTGCCACGGGTTTCTTCGCCCTTGGCGGCGCGCTTCCTGCCCCGGGCAACCCCGGTCCCCGCGATCTCGTCCTTCAGACCGTCTCGGCCCTCCTCGGGTTTGGTGTGGCGACCCTGGTGCTCGGTGTCAGGGTCCTGCGGCTCTCGGCCCGTGAGCTTCGCTGGGCCCCCTGGCGCCAGGCGCCTGCCGGGCTGGCCCTCGGTCTCGTGCTGGGCGCCCTTCCGGCGGCAGTGGCCTTGGGCCTCTCGGTGCCCCTGGGGGATGCCCATTTCACCTCCGATACCGGTGGGCCAGCCGACTATTTCGGCACGATGGGACGGACGGCGCTGCTGCTGGCGCCGGCCGCGCTGGTGGAGGAGATCATCTTCCGCGGGGTGGGGCAGGTGCTGCTGGCCCGGGCCTTTGGCCGGGTCATCGCGCTGCTGACCCTGTCGCTCCTCTTTGCCCTGGCCCACGTGCTCAATCCCAACACCACTCCACTCGGCCTGCTCAACATCGCCGCCGCCGGCGTGTTCCTGGGCATGGTGTTCTATGCACCCGGCGGCATCTGGGCCGCCTGGGGGGCCCACTTCGGCTGGAATGCGACCCTTGCCGCCCTGGACGCTCCGGTGAGCGGTCTGCCGTTCCGGATCCCGTGGATCGACTATCAGCCGGGGGGACCGGCCTGGCTCACGGGCGGGAGCTTTGGCCCCGAAGGGGGCCTCCTCGCATCGGGGGCGCTGGTCCTCATGACCGCGGCGGTGTGGAACTGGACTCGCAAGGAGACAGCGTGACACAGGTGGCGGTGATCGGGGCGGGGACCATGGGCAACGGAATCGCCCAGGTGTTCGCCATGCAGGGACACGCGGTGCGGATGATCGACGTCTCCGCGGCCGCGCTCGAGAAGGGGCGGGAGACCATCAGGGGCAGCCTGGCGCGGATGGTAAAGAAGGGCGCAGTCACCCAGGAGGCGGCCGACCAGGCGGTGAGCCTGGTGCACCTCGCCACCACTCTCGACCAGGCCGGCACCGCCGAACTGGTGGTGGAGGCGGCCAGCGAGAATCCGGCGCTCAAGTTCAAGATCTTCGAGGAGCTGGACCGGCTGGTGGGTCCGGAGGTGATCCTGGCGAGCAACACCAGCTCGATCTCCATCACCGAGATCGCCGCACGGACGAAGCGGGCCCCGCTGGTGATCGGGATGCACTTCATGAACCCGGTGCCGGTGATGCAGCTGGTGGAGATCATCCGGGGGCAGGCCACCAGTGACGAGACCACCGCACGGATCATGGCGCTCTCGGCCTCCCTGGGAAAGACGCCGGTCGAAGTGAACGACTACCCCGGGTTCGTGTCCAACCGGGTGCTCATGCCCATGATCAACGAGGCGGTCTTTTGTGTCATGGAAGGGGTGGCCAAGCCCGAGGCCATCGACACCGTGATGAAGCTCGGCATGGCCCACCCGATGGGTCCCCTCATGCTGGCCGATCTCATCGGGCTCGACACCTGCCTCGCGATTCTGGAGGTGTTGCACCAGGGGCTGGGCGACGACAAGTACCGCCCCTGTCCCCTGCTCCGGCGGATGGTGGCCGCGGGGCAGCTGGGGCGAAAGACGGGCAAGGGGTTCTACAACTACTGAGGTTCCGAGCTCCGAGGACCTCGGTTCGGAGCTTGGTGCGGGCGACTCGGAAGCTCGGCGTGCGGCGGTTTACTCGGGAACTCGGAACTCGGAACTCCATGAGCATCGATCTCTTCCAGGCCATGGCCACCTACGCCCACGAGCAGCTGGTTCTCTGTCACGAGCCCTCGTGCGGCTACTTCGGCATCATCGCCATTCACGACACCACCCTGGGGCCGGCGCTGGGCGGCACCCGGTTCTGGCAGTATGCCTCGACCGAGGAGGCGGTGGTGGACGCGCTGCGTCTGGCCCGCGGCATGAGCTACAAGTCGGCCGTGGCGGGACTCAACCTGGGCGGCGGCAAGTCGGTGATCGTGGGGGACAATCGCCGGAGCGACCGGGAGGCGCTGTTCCGGGCCCACGGGAAGTTCGTCGAGTCGCTCAAGGGCCGGTACATCACGGCCGAAGACGTGGGCACCAGCCCCGCCGACATGGAGTACGTGCGGATGGAGACCGGCAGCGTGGCGGGGCTCCACGGTCGGTCGGGCGACCCATCGCCGGTGACCGCCTACGGCGTCTACGTCGGCATGAAGGCCGCCGCCAAGGTGCGCTGGGGCTCCGACAGCCTGGCGGGGAAGAAAGTACTGGTCCAGGGCTGCGGGCATGTGGCCTATTCGCTCTGCGAGCATCTCGCCCATGAGGGCGCCAGGCTGGTGGTCACGGACATCGATGGCGAGAAGGTCAAGGCGGTGGTGCAGGCTACCGGCGCGGAGTCGGTGGCGCCGCAGGCGATTTACGACATCCCGGCCGACATCTACTCCCCTAACGCACTCGGGGCGACGCTCAACGACGACACCCTGAAGCGGCTCAAGGTGGAGGTGATCGCGGGGGGCGCCAACAACCAACTGGCCGAGGAACGGCATGGAGAGGCGCTGGAGAAGCAGGGCCTGCTGTACGCGCCCGACTACGTGATCAATGCCGGCGGGGTGATCAACGTCTACGGTGAGCTGATGGGCTGGGACCTGGACCGGGCCAAGCGCAAGGCAGCGGAGATCTACGACACCCTGCTTCGGATTTTCGCGACCGCCAGTGCGCAGAAGATCCCCTCGTTCCGGGCGGCGGACCATGTGGGGGAGGAGCGAATCCGGGCGGTGGGGGCGCTGGGAGGAATCCGGGTGTAGACTCCAGTTCCGAGTTCCGGGTTCCGAGTTATGCGGGCAGGGTAATCGGCTGAGAGGCTCGGCCTATCACGCTCGGAACCCGGAACTCGGAAGTCGGAACTCTCTACTCACCACCCTGCATTTTTATGCCGACCCGAGCTAGATTCGCCCATGGCTGAAGTCATTCCCATCGGCGCCGACCACGCCGGTTTCGCCCTGAAAGAGCGGCTGAAGCAGGAGCTGGCACAGCTGGGCTACCAGCCGCTCGATCTCGGCACCAACTCGGTCGACTCCACCGACTACCCCGACTATGCCCACCCGGTTGCCGGGAAGGTGGAGCGGGGCGAAGCGCGCCGCGGCATCCTGCTGTGCGGCACCGGTCTGGGCATGGCCTACGCCGCCAATCGGCACCACGGAGTCCGGGCCGCCGTGGCCTGGACACCGGAGATCGCCCGGCTGGCGCGGTCGCACAACGATGCCAACGTCCTGGTCCTTCCCGCCCGGTTCGTCACCGAGGCGGAGGGGCTCGACATCCTGCGGACCTGGCTCGGCACCCCCTTCGAGGGCGGACGCCACGCACGCCGGGTCGAGAAGATCGAACCACAGGGAGATTGACATGCCGCTCGACCACAATGCGTCGCTCCGACAGGCCGATCCCGCCATCGCGGCCCTGATCGATGAGGAGCTCCATCGCCAGCAGCACGGCCTCGAGCTCATCGCCAGCGAGAATTTCGCGAGCCGCGCGGTGATCGACGCCATGGGCACGCCGCTGACCAACAAGTACGCCGAGGGGTATCCCGGAAAGCGTTACTACGGTGGCTGCGAAGTGGTCGACAAGGTGGAGCAGCTGGCGATCGACCGGCTCAAGCAGCTGTTCGGGGCCGAGTTCGCCAACGTGCAGCCCCACTCGGGCGCGCAGGCCAACTTCGCGGCCTTCATGGTGCTGGCCAAGCCGGGCGAGACCATCATGGGGATGTCGCTGCCCCATGGCGGGCACCTCTCGCACGGCGCGGCGGTGAACCACAGCGGCACGATCTGGAAAGCGGTGCACTACGGGGTGAACCCCGCCACCGGCCGGATCGACTACGACCAGCTGCGGGAACAGGCCCGGCGGGATCAACCCAAGCTCATCATTGCCGGCGGCAGCGCTTATGCCCGGATCATCGACTTCGCGGCCTTCCGCTCTATCGCCGACGAGGTCGGCGCCTCGCTCCTGGTCGACATGGCCCATTTCGCCGGTCTGGTGGCGGGCGGGGTCTATCCCTCGCCCGTGCCGCACGCGCAGGTGGTCACCAGCACCACCCACAAGACGCTGCGTGGGCCCCGCGCCGGCCTGATCCTCTCCACCGCCGATCTGGGCCCGGCCATCAACAAGTCGGTGTTTCCCGGCACCCAGGGAGGGCCGCTGGAGCACGTGATCGCCGCCAAGGCGGTGGCCTTCGGGGAGGCGCTGCAGCCGGAGTTCAAGAAGTACGCGAGGCTGGTGGTGGAGAACGCCAAGGCCCTGGCGGAGGCCCTGGTCGAACGCGGCTTCGCCATCGTGTCGGGCGGCACCGACACCCACCTGATGCTGGTCGACCTGCGGCCCAAGAACCTGACCGGCAAGGCGGCGGAGAAGATCCTCGATCAGGCCGGCATCACGGTGAACAAGAACACCATTCCGGACGATCCCCAGTCGCCTTTCGTCACCAGCGGCATCCGGCTCGGCACCCCCGCGCTCACGACCCGCGGCATGGGCAAGGCCGAGATGAAACGGGTGGCCCAGCTGATCGACAAGGTGCTTACCACTCCCGACGAGGCCACGGTGCGGACCGTCAAGGGCGAGGTGGGCGAGCTGACCAGGTTGTTCCCGCTGTACACCCGCCGTCGCGCTTGATTCTCCCGGGCTCGGGTCCTAGCATTCGCTGCCATGACCCGAGCCCTTCCGTCGTGCCCCCGCGTCACTTGAGTTGCAGTCATGCATGAACTGCAATTCTCCACCGATGTCCTGAACCGCATCCGGGCGCAGGGCGATGGCTATCACGAGCGGGCATACCTGTTCATGCTCGCGGCCATCGAGTATCTCCAGAGCCAGTTCGAAATCCGCCGACATGTGACCGGGAGCGAGCTCTGCTGGGCCTGCCGTGACTTCGCCGTGCACCAGTTCGGGCTGCTCGCCGCCCCGGTGCTGGGCTATTGGGGCGTGCACCGCACCGAGGACTTCGGGCGTATCGTCTACAACCTGGTGAGCGTAGGGCTGCTGAGCACCCAGCCGGGCGATCGCGAGGCCGACTTCGCCGGGGTGTACGATTTTGTTGAGGCGTTCGCCGAGCCGTACTCCTGGGAGGGTGTGGCGGCGTTGGGGGCGGTGGGCCGGCGGCCGTAAGCCATAGGCCGTAAGCCGTAGGCCTCTGCCGACTGCCGGCGCTCAATCGAGGAACCCAGACGAACCCCGAGTCCCAGAACCTCCGCCGGTCCCGAAGAGCCTACGGCTTATGGCTTATGGCTTATGGCTTATGGCTTGTGGCTTGTGGCTTACCACTTTCCGGCTCACCGCCCGCGGCCACACGTAGCGCTCCTCGCCTGAAACGACCCATGCTCATTCCGGTTCTTGCCCCCGCCCAATCCGCCGACTGGGACACCCAGGCCGAGAAAGCCGGGATCCCCCTTGCCACCCTCATGGATGCGGCCGGGCGCGCTACAGCCCACCTGGTGGCGGCCCGGTTTCCCGAGCGGCTCCGGTCCGGTGTGCTGGTCGCCGCCGGACCGGGCAATAACGGCGGCGATGGCTGGGTCCTGGCCCGCGCCCTCCATCGGCTCGACGTGCCGGCCTTCGTGACCCCGACCCGCGGCGAGCCCTCGTCCCTCAACCGATCGATGGCGCACCTGGCGCGGAGCGAAGGGGTGCGGGTGGTGGAGCCCGAGGGCCCCTGGCCTGCGGTGGGTCTTGTCGTCGATGCTCTGCTTGGGACCGGCGCCCGGGGCGCCCTCCGACCCCCGATCGCCACGCTGGTCGAGCGGCTGGCCGATCTGGCGTTGCCGCTGGTCGCGGTCGACGGCCCCACCGGAATGGATCTCGGTACCGGCGTCACCCATCAGCCGGCCCTCAAGGCCGATCTCACCGTCACCTTCGGCGGGCTCCGCCGGGGGCACCTGCTCGGGCGGGACGAGTGCGGCGATATCGTGGTGGTCGACATCGGCCATCCTCCCGCCGATCCCCGCTGGCCCCGGCTGGTCACCGACCACGACGCGGCCGGATGGCTCCGGCCGCTGGGGCCGAGCGATCACAAGGGCACCCGGGGACGGGTGGTGGTGATCGGGGGCGACGAGGGCATGAGCGGCGCCATCCGGCTTGCCGCCCGCGCGAGCTTCGCCGCCGGGGCCGGGCTGGTCCACGCCCTCGCGCCGGCCAGCACCATCGCCGCGCTCGCCGCCGCCGAGCCCGACCTGCAGACCCTCCCGCTCGCGCTGACCGACAGTCCCGATCGGCGCCACCTGGAGTTGATCGATCGCGCCGATGTCGTCGTGATTGGCCCGGGCCTCGGTCGTGGTCCGGGTCGGCGCGAGCTGGTCCAGGCCCTCACGGCCCCGGCCCGGCGAGTGGTGCTCGATGCCGATGCCCTCAATGCGCTGCAGGGAGAGCCGGCCGTACTCGCCGGGCTCACCCGCGACCGGATCGTGGTGCTGACGCCGCATCCCGCCGAATTCCGACGGCTCTTCCCTCGGGAGAGCGAGGGCCTCGAGGTCGACCCCTGGCACTCCGCGACGAGCGCGGCATCGGCCTCGGGGGCGACTGTGCTTCTCAAGGGGGTGCCGAGCGTCATCGCCGAGCCGGGCCACGCGCCCTGGACGGTGGCCGCGGGGAATCCCGGACTGGCTACCGGGGGTAGCGGCGATATCCTTAGTGGTATCCTGGGGACGCTGCTGGCGCAGGGACTCGATCCCGGCATCGCCGGAGCAACGGCGGCCCAGATCCTGGGACGGGCGGCCGACCTGGGCGCCCGGCGGGTCACCGCCCGGGGGCTTCGCCCGATGGATGTGATCGGCGCCTGTCCCGATCTCTGGCGCTCATGGACCACCCTGCTCGCGGTCGGCGCGGTACGTCGCCCTCCTATCCTGACGGAGCTGGACCGGCCCCAAACGGTGTAGCGGTCACCCTCCTTTCTCGCGCACGGGTCTGATGGTGCTCCCCGCGGTTCGATCGCCCGCTTCCCGCCGGCCCCTCCTGCATGTCCTCCCGCTGGCCGCGGCCCTGCTGAGCCGCGCGCCGATGACGGTCGAGGCGCAGACCCGCGACTGGTCGCCCGAGGAGCGCGCGGTGCTCGGCGATTTCAGCCGGGTGAACGCGGTCGCGGCCACGTTGCAGCAGGTCTACAGCGTGACACCCGATGCCATTCTCGCCTGGGACCCGCTAGCGCGGCGCTGGGAAGGGCCGTACACCCCGCGCGACCCGGGCGCGCTACGCGACGTCTTCGCCGCGGTGGCCGATCCCCTCGACAACAGCCTCTGGCTGATTCGACGGAACGGTTGGATCCGATTCGATCCGGGGATCCGGCTCTGGGAACAGGGGTTCGTGGCCGGTCCCGTGACCGACGCGGCGCTGGACCAGAACGCGCCCGCGGGCGGTCTCTTCCTCCGTACTCCCTCGGGCTGGTACCAGGCGCTCCGCGGCGGATCCGCCATGCCATCGGCCCCGCCGGCCCGACCGGTGCGCCTCGGCACCGTGGAGCAGGCCATTCGCGACAATCCGGCGATTCAGGCCAATACCGCCGGTCTGCTCTTCTCCGCTCGGTTCCGGAATATCCGCTACACCTCGGCGGTGCGAGCCGGCGGGTTCGCAGGGCAGGGGTGGTACCTCGGGACCAGCGGCGCGGGGCTGGTCTTTTTCCCCGACGCCTCGGGCCGCCCCCAGCCGATGACCTTCGGTCTCGCCGGGGAGGCGGCCGACGCGATCTTCGCCGGCACCGGCGGCGTCTGGGTGGTGAACGAGCGCACCGCCTCGGCCGAGCCGGGGCTCAGCTTCGTGGCCCAGGATTTCTCCGAGTTCCGATGGTATCAGGGCCCGCGGGCGCTGGGTCTTCCGTTCAGCCAGGCGCGGCGGGTGGTGGGACTCGACGCCTCGCTCTGGCTCGCGACCGATGTGGGCGTGATCCGGATCAGCCCCAAGGAGGAGGCGGTCGAGCGCTTCGACATGGGGCGTGGTCTCCCCGACACCCGGGTGTACGACCTGGCCCAGCGACGGGGCCGGCTGGTGGCGGCCACCGCGCACGGGGTCGCGGAGTTCACCGACAGTGGCGGGTTCCGGCGTCTCGCGCCGGAGTTCACCGATGTGGCCCAGGCGGTGGAAATCTCCGGCGACACCACCTGGGTCGGCACCCGCCTCGGGTTGTTCGCCGCGCTCCCCGACCAGGCCGACCTGCTCCAGCCCGATGCCCTGGGCGCGGCGCTTTCGCTCCAGCCACCCATCGTCGATCTCACCTGGCGGGGCGACACTCTGGTGGCCCTCACCCCCGACCGGCTGCTCTGGCGGGACCCGGGCACCGGCCGGTTCACCCTCGGGCCGCTCCTCGGGAGCGGACTGGGCCGGCTGCACACCGTGGTGAGCGGGCGCGACGCCCTGTACCTCGCCGGTGACCGCGGCGCCGGCTGGGCCCAGCTCAATACGCCGGTGTTGCGGGCCGCCACCGTCCCCGGGGACCTGCCGGGAGAGGTCACCGGGCTGGCCGTCGACGAAACCTATCTCTGGGTCACCACCCTCAAGGGCCTGGTGCGCTTCCGGCTCGACGCGGTGGGCCGATGACCGCACCCGGCGGATCGGCCCTCGGCGGCGGGGCCGAATTCGATCGCGTCCGCGAGATCGTCAGGGTCCTGGGGAACCGGGCCGGCGCCATCGGCGACGACTGCGTCGTCGTGCCGGAGGGGGCCGGCGCCCTGGTGCTGAGCACTGACCTCGCGGTCGAAGCGGTCCATTTCCGCACCGATTGGCTCAGCTGGCGGGAGATCGGGTGGCGGGCCACGGCCGGCGCGCTCAGCGATCTCGCCGCGGCCGGGGCGTCCACGGTCGGAGTGCTGGTGAGCCTGGGATGCCCCGCCGACGCCCCGGCCGAAGCCTCGATGGAGTTGATGGCGGGTGTGGGCGAGGTGACCGGCGCGGTGGGCGGCGTCGTGCTCGGGGGCGATCTCTCGCGGGCGGCCCAGTGGATCGTCAACGTGACGGTGGTGGGGCGCGCCGTGCGACCGATGCGCCGCTCGGGGGCTCGCTCGGGCGACGGCATCTGGGTCTCGGGCCGGCTGGGTGGGGCCCGCGCGGCGCTGACCAGCTGGCTCGGGGGAGCGGCCCCCGACCCGGAGGCCCGCCGGGCGTTCGCGGCGCCGGCGCCGCGCATCGGGCTGGGTGTTCGGCTCGCGGCATGCGGGGCCACCGCGATGATCGACCTGAGTGACGGGGTGGGGGCCGATGCGGGCCACCTCGCCGCCGCCTCGGGCTGCCGGCTCGAGGTCGATCTCGCCCGACTGCCGCTCCACCCGGACGTCGCCGCCGCCGCCGCTCGCGCGTCGGTGCCCCCGGCGGTGTTCGCGGGACGGGGGGGCGAAGACTACGAGCTGCTCGCCACCTTGCCACCCTCGTTCAGCGAGGAGGCCGCCGCCGGCCTGGCCCGGGAAACCGGTGTCGCACTTACCCGGATCGGCGTCGTGCGGGCTGGCGGTGGCACGAGTTTCCGGCTGGGCCAGGAGGAGGTGCGACTCACCGGTTACGACCATTTCGCCTGACCTCGGCGCGCCCCGCCGGTGCCCGGCCCCTCCCCTAGACCGGTTCCCCATCGGCTTGGTACGTTTGGCCTCACCCAACGACCCACCCTTACCAGCGACGACATGTCGACCATCATCGAAGTGCACGGCCGTGAGATCCTCGATAGCCGCGGCAATCCGACCGTAGAAGCCGAAATCGTCCTTTCGAGCGGCGCCACCGGCCGGGCGGCGGTTCCCAGCGGGGCATCCACCGGGGAGCATGAGGCGGTGGAGCTTCGTGACGGCGACCCCAAGCGCTACATCGGCAAGGGGACTCTCGAGGCCGTGCGCAACGTCAATGAGGTCATCGGTCCCCGGTTGGAGGGCATGGCCGCCGAAGACCAGGTGGCGATCGACCAGGAGATGCTGGACCTCGATGGGACGCCCAACAAGAGCAACCTCGGCGCCAACGCCATTCTGGCGGTATCGCTGGCGGTCGCCCGGGCCGCGGCCCAGGACGCGGGACTGCCGCTGTACCGCTATCTCGGCGGCCCCCTGGCTCGGGTGCTGCCGGTGCCGATGATGAACATCCTCAACGGCGGGGCCCACGCCTCCAACAACGTTGACGCCCAGGAGTTCATGGTGGTCCCGATCGGCGCGGACACCTTCGCCGAGGGGCTCCGGATGGGGGTCGAGGTCTTTCATGCCCTCAAGAAGGTGCTCACCAAGCAGAAACTCTCGACGGCCGTCGGTGACGAGGGGGGCTTCGCGCCGATGCTCCCGTCGAACGAGGCCGCGCTCGACGCGGTCATGGAAGCGATCCAGGCCGCGGGCTACGAGCCGGGGCGGGATATCGCGATCGCGCTCGACGTCGCGGCCTCCGAGCTCTACCAGGACGGCGAGTACGTCTTCAAGAAGGGCGACGGAAGCCGGCGCCCTGCCTCGGGACTGGTGGATCTCTATGCCGGCTGGGTGGACCGCTATCCCATCGTCTCGATCGAGGACGGACTGGCCGAGGATGACTGGGACGGCTGGCGGCTCCTGACCGACCGGTTGGGAGACCGCTGCCAGATCGTGGGGGACGACCTGTTCTGCACCAACGTCGACCGGCTCTCCCGCGGGATCGAACAGGGGGTGGGCAACGCGATCCTGGTGAAGGTGAACCAGATCGGGAGCCTCACGGAGACCCTCGAGTGCATTGAAATGGCGAAGACCGCGGGGTACGGGTCGATCATCTCGCATCGCTCGGGCGAGACCGAAGACACCTTCATCGCCGACCTGGCGGTGGCGGTGGGAGTGGGACAGATCAAGACCGGGAGCGCCAGCCGCACCGACCGGATCGCCAAGTACAACCAGCTGCTCCGGATCGCGGAAGAGCTGGGTGACATCGGGCACTACCCCGGTCGGGACCTCTACGCGTTGTGAAGCGCAGCACCCTGTTGGGCCTGATCGTCTTCCTGAGCGCCGTGGTCTTCGCCCTGGCGGGCGGGGAGTACGGCACCCTCGACTGGCTCGAGCTGCGGCGGCAGGAGCGGGAGGAGGCGCGCGCCATCGCCGATCTCACCGTCGAGGTCGACTCGCTCAAGCGCTACGCCCGGGCGGTGGAGACCGACCGTCGCCTGATGGAGCAGATCGCGCGGGAGGAATTCGGCATGATCCGCAAGGGCGAGTTCCTCTATCGGTTACAGCCGGATACGGTGCCCTGACTCGGGCGGAGCGCCCCGTTGGACAGGGAGGGTGAGACGGACCCGTCCTCGATCGCGTTACTTCGGGGGTGGATGCGCCTGGCATCCCCCGCGCGAGGCTCCCAGGGGGAGCCCGCGCCGGCCCGCGGCACACCGGCTCCGGGCCGACTCGAACGGTGCAGGCGAGCGAGCCCCCCACATGGCCAACTGTTCCCGGTTTCCGCTTAATCCGCCCCGGCTGGTTGCCCTGGCGAGAGACGCCTATCTCACGCCGACGACTCCCTTTCCCGATCCGGTGAATCTCCCGGGCCTCCCGGCGCCCAAGTATGGCCAGGACATCACCAGCGGGACGGGACGACGGGCGCCCGGAGGACAGAACGTCGGCAGCACGCCCGCCGTGCTCAAGCCCAAGATGCGGCACCTGCTTACCACCTTCGCGAGCGGTGATACGACCGGGATGGCCCGGCGGCTGTTCGATGCCTTTCTCGAGGATACCTGCCGCGATGTCGCCTATTTCGAGGATGCCGCGCTCAATGCCGCTGCCGCGGTCCATCCCAACATCACTTACTTCTGCAACGCGGCCCTCTCAGCGCCCGGGTCGCCCCAGCGTTCCGTGGGTCCGGTGCGGATTCACCAGGCGCTCAAGAACGCCAACTGGGACATCACCCGCCTGATCGCCCCCACCGATCTCGGCGTGCCGGCGTTCAACGAGGGGCACAAGGAGTTTTCGACCGGGGATTTCAACAACGGTCTGGGGGTGATGATCAACGGGGTCCAGTACGTGTACGTCCTGGCGACCCACTACCGCCTCGATCCGGCCACCCGCCGTTATTGCCTGACACTCAAGTTCATCTTCTACGACGTCTTCGGGCTGGACGACGACGATCTCCGCGAGTTCGGCGCCGCGTCGGACTCGATGCTTTCCTCGAAGGCCGCCATCGGCATCACCGCCTGGTGGCAACTGCAGCACCAGCACGAGTACACCCCGCTGGTGACCCGCATCATCGTGGAGAAGACGTTTGACGTTCCCGCCACCTGAGGCCCACGGTCCGAACCTCGCCCGCGCCGGGCTCGCGGCCTGCGCGGTGGGACTGGTGCTCACCCCCTTCGGCTATCTGGCGATCGGGGCCCTGCGCGGGTTCGATCCGGCTTTCGGCCGCCTGGCGGTGCCCCTGCTACTTCTGGCCACCGGCTACGTCCTGCATGGGCTCCTCTCCGTCCCGGGGACACGATCGTGGGGCTGGCGACGGATCGCCGGCACGGCAGTCGGCGGGATCCTGATCGGGGGATTTCTGGTGGTGGTCTCGGGATACACCCTGCTCACCACCACGGAGCGCATCGGCCTCACCGCGACACTCTTCCTGGTCGCGACTCTGGTGGCCCTGCCGCTGGTGACGCTCCGCCCCACCGCCGTGAGGGCGGGTCTCGCGCGTGTGCCCGGTCCCGTCGCCCTGGTGCTGCTCCTCGGGGTCCTGGGTGGGGCTGGTGTAGCGGTGGCGGTGTACCTGCTCCGTGGCCCGGCCTTTCTGTAGGGCGGCGGCGAAGGTGGAACGCTTGACGCCCGCTTGGAGGAGTCGCTAGGATTGGCGGCACTTCGGGCCGATTCCGTGCCCGGGGTGGTCCACGGCTGGGTAGCTCAGGTGGTTAGAGCACGGCACTCATAATGCCGGGGTCGGCGGTTCGAATCCGCCCCCAGCTATTTCCTCGCGAGGCTGCGGAAACTGACCGGATTCGCCGTGCCGGTCGAATCCGCCCCCAGCTATTTCCTCGCGAGGCTGCGGAAACTGACCGGATTCGCCGTGCCGGTCGAATCCGCCCCCAGCTATGCCCGGGTGATGCCCGGGCCTTTGTGTCTGCAGGGCCCCTTCCGCGCGGTGAGACGCCGGCCCGTTCTCGTGCGTTACTCGAAGAACCGGATCGTCTCTCCTTTTCGCGCGAGCCGCCTCATGTGTCTTCTCAGTGCTTCTGTCGGCGCCCCCAAGGCAGCCAACCGGTCGCAGGATATCAAGGCCGTCCAGCTGCTGCTCAACTTCAGCCTCCCGCTCATGACCCAGCAGCGCGTCATGGCCGACCTCGGCATGCCGGGCGGTGCCCGGGCCCAGATGGGGACCGAACCGTGGCACAGCGGGGCGGTCGACCTGGGGTTCCCCGGGGGCGGGCGGTTGGGGCGAGGCCAGGTTCCCCTGTCGGTGACGGGACGGATGGACAAGGACACCCTCGAGACGATCCTGGCCTTCCAGACCCAGATCGTGAAGGCGCCCAAGCCCGATGGTATCGTGAGCGCCAAGGGCGGGACCATCGATAAGTTGATCGAGAATGCGCCCAGCAAGCTTACCCCCGAGGTGCTCTGGCTGATCTACATCGAGGCCAGCAAGAGCGACATCGACCGCTATTACCCGGCCCTGAGCGGTGGGATGACAACCAACCTCATCAATACCCCGCTCCGGATGGCCCATTTCCTGGCCCAGGTGGGCCACGAGAGCGGCGCCCTGCGGTATAGTGAAGAAGGGGCCAGTGGCGAGAAGTACGAGGGACGTGCCGACCTCGGCAACACCCAGAAGGGCGATGGGAAACTCTTCAAGGGGCGGGGCCTGATCCAGATCACCGGCCGGGCCAACTACAAAGCCTACGGCGACGCCCGGGGGCAGGACTACGTCGCCAACCCCACCCGGCTCGCCAACGATCCGGCGATCGCGGTGGACAGTGCCTTCTGGTTCTGGAACATGAAGGGTCTCAACACCTATGCCGACGCGGACAACGCCGACGCGATCACCTACCGCATCAACGGTGGCTACAATGGGAAGGCCGACCGCATGGCCAAGCTGGCCCGCGCGAAGTGTCTCCTGGTGCGCTAGGCTCGTCGCGTTCGGCCTGGTGCTGGGGGGGGCAGGCTGCCGGAAGCAACCGCCGGCGCCGCTCCCGGTCGCGGATCCGACACCGACCTTCGTGGCCGACTGCCGGCCCTGCCGCTTCATCCTCGCGCCGGGGCTGCCGCCCTGGGAGTTCACCTTCGCCCTCGACAGCACCGCCGAGGGTCGTGCGGTCACGGCCATTACCGCCCGATCCACCGGGGACAGCGTATCCCGGCGCCTCGAAGTGCACGGAATGCTGCCCCAGCCGCCGGGGGAGAAGTTCTTCTTTGGCGCGCCCGATCTGGACCGGGACGGCCGGCGCGATCTGCTCCTGGCCACCGTGCGGGGCGTGGCCAATACCTATGCCGACTACTGGCGCTTCGCCCCGGACACCGGGACCTTCGTGTACCTGGGCAACTACCCCATGCTGACACCCGATTCGGCGAGCGGCCGGCTCCGGAGTTACGAGCGCGGCGGGGAAGGGGGGCGGGTCTACTCGGATCGAGAGTGGACCTTGGAGGGGGATTCCCTGGTGGTGCTTCGGGAGGAGGTCCAGGAGGCCACGCCGAAGGCCGGTGAGTTCCTGCGGATCGTCCGCACCCGGTCGGGCCCGGGAGCCGCCCTCAGGGAGGTCACGCGGGAGCGAGTGCGGGAAGCGCCCTAGCGACCGAGGCCCGCCCACTCCTACGCCGGCCTGTCGCGTGCTACAATCCGCGCATGCCCAGACCATGGCTTCCGTTCCTCCTCCTCAGTGGGCTCGGAGCCGGCCCGCTGGGTAGCCAGGCTGTCCCCGCCCTTTCCACGATCATGCAGGGCCCCGAGTTCACGGGCCGCACCCCCACGGACATTCGCTGGTCAGCCGACGGGCGCTGGCTCTTCTTCGACTGGCTTCCCCCTGGTACCGACTGGCGTGCGACCCTGAGACCCTACCGGATCCGGGCCCAGGCCGGGGCCGTGCCGGAGAGTCTGTCCGTCACCGCGATGGACTCGCTCGGTCCCCTCGCCGCCGAGGGCCCGCGGTCCCCTGACCGGAGGACCCGGGTGGTGACGTGGCGGGGGGATCTCTACCTTGTCACGCTGGGAAGTGACCGGGTCCGCCGGCTGACCCGGACGCTCGACGACGAGTCGGACCCGCATTTCTCCCCCGATGGACGGGCGGTCACCTTCCTCCGAACGAACAACGCCTGGCGCATGAACCTGGCGGATGGCCTGGTGGAGCAGCTGACCGATATCCGTCCGGGAGAGGCCCCCGCTCCCGACACCGCCACCCTGGCACAACGCAAGCGCCTTGAGACCGATCAGCGCGCCCTCTTCGGGGCGGTTCGTGACCGGCTCCGGGCCGATAGTCTCAAGAAGGCCGAGCGGGCCCGGGTCGACAGCCTGGGCCCCCTGCCGTTCTACCTGGGGAAGGACATGCGGCTGGCGGACCTGAGCGTGTCGCCTTCAGGCACCGCCGCGGTTCTGCTGGTGGCGGGCAAGTCCTCGAAGACCCGGCCCACCCGGGTACCGACCTGGGTGACCACCAGCGGCTACGTCGAGGATGTCGAGAGCCGGGAGAATGTGGGCGACGAGCAGGAGCCGATGCGGGCGGTTTATCTCCATCTCCCCGACGGGGCCGCGACCTGGCTCACGCCGATTCCGGGTGACACCACCGGCGTGGCCGACGGGCTGACACTCGGGGGCTGGTCGGACGATGGCCGGTATGCGCTCCTCGCCACCGTGACCCGCGACTTCAAGTGGCGTTACATCCATAGTCTCGATGCCGGCACCGGCGCTCTGCGGACCCTCGAGTCGCTCCAGGATACCGCCTGGGTCGGAGGGCCCTGCTTCCAGTGCATGGGATGGCTTCCCGACGGCCGCGCCTGGCTGGTCAGCGAGGCGACCGGATACGCCCACCTCTACACCGTGGCGGCGGACGGCACCGATCGCCGGCAGCTCACCACCGGCCGCTGGGAAGTACAGGAAGTGGCGCTGCTCCCCGAGGGCCGGACGTTTCTGCTCCACAGCAGCGAGCGCTCTCCCTTCGAGCGGCATGCCTGGCTCATGCCGGTGAGCGGTGGCAAGCGCACTCGGCTCACGGCCGAGGTCGGGGGACACGACGTGACCTTGTCCCCCGACGGGCAGTGGCTGGTCGACCTCTACTCCACCGCCAACCGTCCTCCCGACCTCTGGCTTCAGCCCTCCCGCCCCGGCGGCGCCCGGGTGCAGCTCACGGTGTCGTCCACCGCCGATTTCCTGGCCGGACCCTGGATCGTACCGGAGATCGTCTCGATCCCCGCGAGCGACGGGGTCGGCGTGCCGGCCCGGATCTACCGACCGGCCGACCTGGGGACGCGCCCCAACGGTGCGGCCGTGATCTTCGTGCATGGAGCGGGGTACCTCCACAACGTGCACCGATGGTGGTCGAGCTACTCCCGGGAATACCTCTTTCACCACCTGCTGGCCGCCCGGGGCTACGTGGTGCTCGATCTCGACTATCGCGGCAGCGCCGGCTACGGACGCGACTGGCGCACTGCCATCTACCGGCACATGGGCGGCCGGGATCTGCAGGACCAGGTCGACGCCTCCCGCTGGTTGACCATGACCCTGGGGATCCCCCCCGAGCGGATCGGGATGTACGGGGGCAGTTACGGCGGTTTCATCACCCTGATGGCTCTCTTTACCGAGGGCCGCTCGTTCGGCGCCGGGGCGGCGCTCCGGAGCGTCACGGACTGGGCCCACTACAATCACGGGTACACCGCCCGGATTCTGAACCTGCCCCAGAATGACACGCTGGCCTTTCGCCGCTCCTCGCCCATCTTCCATGCCGAAGGGCTCACGGACCCCCTGCTCATCGCCCACGGCATGGTGGACACCAATGTCGAGTTCCAGGACGTCGTGCGCCTGGCTCAGCGGCTCATCGAGCTGGGGAAGACCGGCTGGGACATGGCCGTCTATCCGGTCGAGGACCACGGATTCGTCCGCCCGGACTCGTGGAATGACGAATATCGACGTATTCTAGAGCTGTTCGAGCGGGTCCTGCCTGACACAAGCCAGCCCCACTGAGGCACGCCGACGGAGGCGCCAGATGGTTAGAACACGGTTCGCACTTTCGCTGATCAGCATACTGCTGTTCGCGCCGGCCCTGCCGGCCCAGCAGGTCGAGGCTCCGGCCGGACCCGCGCCGGCGAAACCCGCTCCGGCGGTGGCGGCCCGGTCCCAGGCCGCACCCAGCTGTGCCAGGATCCGGGCGCAGCTGGCCGCCCGCCCCGGCGGCAGGGCCACCCGCGGGGCCACGGTGGAGGGGATCACCGAGTACACCTTGGCCAACGGGCTCCGGGTCCTGCTGTTCCCCGATCAGTCCAAGCCGACGGCCACCGTGAACGTCACCTACCTGGTCGGCTCCCGCCACGAGGCCTACGGCGAGACCGGCATGGCCCACCTGCTGGAGCACATGGTGTTCAAGGGCACGCCCTGCCACCCCAACATCCCGCAGGAGCTCACCGCCCACGGCGCCCGCCCCAACGGTACCACCTGGTTCGATCGGACCAACTACTTCGAGACCTTCAGCGCCAGTGACTCCAACCTGGTCTGGGCCCTGGATCTCGAGGCCGATCGCATGGTGAACAGCTTCATCGCCAGGAAGGACCTCGAGTCCGAGTTCACCGTGGTGCGGAACGAGTTCGAGTCGGGAGAGAACGATCCCTTCGGTGTGCTGCTGGACCGGACGATTTCGACCGCCTACCTCTGGCACAATTACGGCAACTCGACCATCGGGGCCCGGGCCGACATCGAGAACGTGCCGATCGAGCGGCTGCAGTCGTTCTACCGCCGGTATTACCAGCCCGACAATGCGGTGCTGGTGGTGGCCGGCAAGTTCGATCCGACCCGGGCGCTGGCGCTCATTGAAAGCAAGTTCGGCCGGATTCCCCGGCCCGACCGCAGCACCACCCTCAAGATCTACCCGACCTACACCCTCGACCCGACCCAGGACGGCGAGCGGAGCGTGACGCTCCGCCGGGTGGGTGACGTGCAGGTGGCGATGTCGGTCTTCCACGTACCGGCGGGACCCCACCCCGACTACGCTGCCGTGGACGTGCTGTCGCAGATCCTGGGCGACTCGCCCTCCGGCCGGCTCTACAAGGCCCTGGTCGAGCCCAAGCTCGCCGCCGATGTGGGCGCCTTCAATTTCCAGCTGCGGGAACCGGGAGTGCTCCTGGCCTTTGCCAGAGTTCGGAAAGAGGATGACCTGGGGAAGGCCCGCGCCGCGATGGATGCTGCCCTGGCCGCCGCGGTCACCACTCCGCCCAGCGGCGAGGAGGTCGAGCGGGCCAAGACCCAGCTGCTCAAGAATATCGACCTCAATCTCAACCGCTCCGATCAGGTGGGGCTCGAGTTGAGCGAGTGGGCCTCGATGGGCGACTGGCGGCTCCTGTTCATCCACCGCGACCGGATCCGCAAGGTGACGCCGGAGGATGTGGCCCGGGTGGCGGGGACCTACCTCAAATCGTCCAACGCCACCATCGGGACGTTCATTCCCACCGAAAAGCCCGACCGGGCCGAGATTCCCGCGACCCCCGATTTTGCCGCGCTGGTCCGGGACTACAAGGGCGACACCGCCCTGGCCGCGGGCGAGGTCTTCGACCCGTCGCCGAGCAATATCGACACCCGCACCACCCGCGCCACCCTCGCCAGCGGGCTCAAGCTGGCCCTGCTGCCCAAGCAGAATCGGGGGCAGGCGGTGAACCTGGCGCTGACCCTCCGCTTCGGCACCCTGGCGGCGGTGCAGGGGCAGGCCGCCGCGGCCGACCTGGCCGCCGACATGCTGATGCGGGGCACCCGCAGCCGGAGTCGCCAGCAGATCAAGGATGAGTTCGACCGGCTCAAGGCCCGGGTCAGTCCCTTCTTCGCCTCGCCCACCCAGGTGCGATTGACCATCGAGACCACCCGCCCCAACCTGGTGCCGGCGCTGCGGCTGCTGGGCGAGGTGTTGCGCGAGCCGTCTTTCCCGGAGAAGGAGTTCGACGAGCTCAAGCGGGAGGACCTGGCCCAGTTCGAGCAAAACCGCTCCGAGCCGACTTCCCAAGGGTCGATTGCCTACCAACGCTACCTGAATCCGTATCCCAAGGGCGACCCGCGCTACGTCTCCACGGTGGATGAACAGGTGGCCGACTACACCGCGGCCACCCTCGAGGACGCGCGCCGCTACTATGCCCGGTTCTACGGCGCGAGCAACGGGGAACTGGCCGCCGTGGGAGACTTCGACCCCGCGGAGCTCACCACCGCCGCGACCGAGATCTTCGGTTCCTGGAAGAGCCCCCAGTCCTTCGCCCGGGTGCCCCAGGAGTTCAAGAACGTGACCGCGACCTCGATCACGCTCAACACCCCCGATAAGGCCAACGCCTTCATGCTGGCGGGAATGAACCTCCAGGTGCGGGACGACAGCCCCGAGTATCCCGCCCTGGTGCTCGGCAACTACATGCTGGGCGGCGGCTTCCTCAATTCCCGCCTGGCCACCCGCATCCGGCAGAAGGAAGGGATCAGCTACGGGGTCGGGTCGGGACTGTTCGCCAGCCCGCTCGACAGCGTCGGCGGGTTCCAGACCTTCGCGATCTATGCCCCGGAGAACGCGACTCGCCTGGAGCAGGCCTTCCGGGAGGAGATCGATCGCATGCTCAAGGATGGCTTCACCGCCGACGAGGTGAAGCAGGCGAAGGCCGGCTGGCTCCAGTCCCGCCAGGTCACCCGCTCCCAGGACGGGGCGCTGGTGAGCACGCTGGGGAGCTATGCCTTCATCGGTCGGACCCTGCAGTTCGACGCGGCACTCGAGGCCCAGGTCGGGGCCCTGACGCCCGATGGGATCAACGCCGCGATGCGGAAGTACATCGATCCCGCGAAGATCACGATCGTCAAGGCGGGAGACTTCGACAAGAAGCCGGAGCCGGCGAAGCCGTAGGCGGCAAAGCGGCAAAGCGGCAAGGCGGCAAGGGGGAAGGTGCCTTGCCGCCTTGCCGCCTCACCCACCACCTTTCTCCCATGCCCCAACGGCCGTTCTATTACCGCCAGACCGACGGCATCCGGATCACCGTCCGCCCGGTCTACCTCCCCGAGCGTTCCAATCCCGAGCGGCAGCAGTTCGTCTTCGCCTATTTCGTCCGGATCGAGAACGTGGGGAGCGACACGGCCCAGCTTCGCTCCCGCGAGTGGCTGATTCACGACTCTATCGGCGAGGAGACCGTGGTCGAAGGGGAAGGGGTGGTGGGCGAGCAGCCCACCCTCGCGCCGGGGCAGGTGCACGAATACCAGAGCTTCTGCGTCCTCAAGTCGCCCAGCGGCTACATGGAGGGGCGGTACCACTTCCTCCGCGCCGATGGCGGGTCCTTCCCGGCCGGGATCCCGCGCTTCCAGCTCGAGGCCAATGAGTCCGCCGAGCGGTAGCCGGCCTCGCGGCCTCACCTCCGCGTTCACCACCCGGCTCCAACGGCTCGGCCTCAGGCCCGGCCCCGCCCTGGTGGCGGTGTCAGGGGGTGTCGACTCGATGGTACTCCTGGATCTGCTCGCCAGGAGCCGCCCGGTCCACCGATTGGAGCTCATCGTCGCGCACGTCGATCACGGCATTCATGCCGACTCCGCCGCGGTGGCCCGCCTGGTGGAGCGGCGGGCGGCGGAGCTCGGGCTCCGGTTTGTCACGACCGCGCTGGCGCTGGGCGCCACCGCGACCGAGACCCGTGCCCGGGCGGCGCGTCGTGCCTGGCTCTCCCGGATCCAGCACGAGTTGGGGGCCCGCTACGTCATCCTGGCCCATCAGGCCGACGATCAGGCCGAAACGGTGCTGATGCGGCTCCTCAAGGGATCGGGACCGGCAGGCCTCGCCGGGATGCGGCCGCGCCAGGGAGCGCTGGTCCGCCCGCTCTTGGCCTTCTCCAAGCGCGCCCTGGCGCGGTACGCTCAGACTCGCGGTCTCTCCTGCTGGGACGATCCGGCCAACGTCGACCCCCGGCATCTCAGGTCGTGGCTCCGGACCGCGGTCCTGCCGGCGCTCGCCACCCGCATCCCTGACGTTACCGCTCGGCTCCGGACCGCCGCACGCCACGCCGCGACCCATCGGATCGCCTGGGCGAGCGCGCTCCGCCGCTGGCCCGGCCTCGACTATCGCCGCGAAGGGAACATCCATTCGGTGTACCTCCCCGTACTGGAGCAGCTGCCGCCGTCGCTTCGCGCGGTGCTGCTGGAGACGCTGGCCCGCCGCGCCGGGGTGGTACCCGGCGCGCGTCGACTTCGGTCGGGGTTTCGGGCGATTGCCGCGGCCCAGAGCGGTGCGGCCAGCGACCTCGGGGGTGGCTGGCGACTGGAACGGGCCTGGGACCGGCTCCGGCTGGTCCCGCCCGTGCCCGGCTCGGTGCCGGAGGCAGGTCGGATCGAGGGGGCTCGCGGGAGCATGATCTGGGGCGACTTTCAGCTCCGCTGGATCGAGGAGCGCGCGCCTGAGGCCCAGCCGCGCGACGGCCGCTCCGCCTGGTTCATCCCCGGAACGCTGGTCGTGCGTGGCTGGCGGGCCGGCGACAGGTTGGCCCCCCTTCATGGCGCCGGTCGGCGGTTGGCGGTGCGCTGCTTCCAGGACGCGCATGTGGCCAGCAGCGACCGGCGGCGCTGGCCGATACTGGAAGGGGAAGGGGGACTGGCCTGGATTCCGGGGGTCTGTCGGGGGAATCTGCTGGTGCCGCGCGCCGGCGAGCCGGCGCTTCGGGTGGATGTGGTCCGCCATGCGTGATCCCCGGGCGGCGGGGCAGGAACTGGTTCGGGTAGTGTTCGATGAAGTCACCATTCACGCCCGGGTCGCGGCCTTGGGGCGGGAGGTGACGGCCGCCTACCCGGACGGGGATCTCCTTGTCATCGGGACGCTTAAGGGGAGTATCCTCTTCCTGTCGGACCTGGTCCGGCGGATCGAGCGGCCGCTGCACCTCGATTTCCTCCTGGCCAGCTCCTACGGCAAAGGCAAGGTGTCGAGCGGGGAGGTCCGGCTGCTGTATGAGCCCTCCGCCCCCCTCGCCGGCAGGCATATCCTCGTGGTCGAGGATATTATTGATAGTGGACGAACTCTGGAGTCCCTGGTCAACCGGCTTCGGTCCCGGGGACCCCTGAGTTTGGCGGTCTGTGCGTTGCTGGACAAACGGATCGCGCCCCCGCTGCCGGAGACCCGGTTCGTGGGCTTCACGGCGCCCGCCAGTTTCCTGGTGGGCTACGGTCTGGACCACGCGGAGGATTTCCGGCACCTCCCGTACATCGCGGAATTGGCCTGAATGGCTGAGCGTATGCCTCCTAGTCCCCGTCCTGACTGGCGGAGCCTGAGCAAGAACCTGGCTCTGTGGGTCCTCGTGGCGCTGGTCGCCATGGCGCTGTTCCAGTTGATGAACAGCCAGCGGAACTCGATGCAGGAGTTCACCTACAGCGCCTTCAAGCAGCAGCTCGCGGCCGGCAACGTGAAGAACGTTGTGGTCTACGACGGGAAGCAGCTGGAAGGCGAGTTCGTCAACCAGGTTCCGCAGGACAACCGCAAGGCGAAGAACTTCACTGTCCTGCTCCCCATCAAGGACAGCGAAAGCCTCCTGACCCAGCTGGAGCAGGCCGGGGTCCCGATTTCGGCCAAGGAGCCCAAGATCGGGGTCGCCAATTTCCTCATCGCGGCGCTGCCGTGGATCGTGATCATCGGGCTCTGGGTCTTTCTGCTGCGCCAACTGCAGGCCGGCGGCAGCCGCGCCTTCTCGTTCGGAAAGAGCAAGGCCAAGCTGCTCTCCGGGGACACGCCCAAGCTGACGTTCGCCGACGTGGCCGGGGCCGACGAGGCCAAGGTCGAGCTCCAGGAAATCATCGAGTTCCTCAAAGACCCGCAGAAGTTCACCCGGCTCGGCGGGCGGCTCCCCAAGGGCGCGCTGCTGGTGGGCCCGCCGGGCACCGGCAAGACCCTCCTCGCCAAGGCGGTCGCCGGCGAAGCGGGACGTCCCTTCTTCTCCATGTCCGGCTCGGACTTCGTGGAGATGTTCGTCGGAGTGGGGGCGAGCCGGGTCCGAGACCTGTTCGAGCAGGGGAAGGCCAACGCGCCCTGCATCATTTTTATCGACGAAATCGACGCGGTAGGCCGCCATCGTGGCGCCGGCCTGGGCGGCGGCCACGACGAGCGGGAGCAGACGCTCAATCAGCTGCTGGTGGAGATGGACGGCTTTGAATCCAACGACGGCGTGATCCTGATCGCCGCCACCAACCGCCCCGACGTGCTTGACCCGGCGCTGCTCCGTCCCGGCCGCTTCGACCGCCAGATCGTGGTCGATGCCCCCGACGTGCGGGGCCGCGAGGGTATCCTCCGGGTGCACACCCGGAAGATCCCCCTGGCGGCCGACGTGGTCCTCGAGATCATCGCCAAGGGCACTCCCGGCATGGCCGGCGCCGACCTCGCCAACCTGGTGAACGAAGCGGCCCTGCTCGCCGCCCGCCGCAACAAGGCGCTGGTGGACATGCAGGACTTCGAGGACGCCAAGGACAAGGTGATGCTCGGGGTGGAGCGGAAGAGCCTGGTGCTCTCGGAGGACGAGCGTCGGCTGACCGCCTATCACGAGGCCGGTCACACCGTCGTCAGCATGAAGACCGCGGGCTCGGATCCGATCCACAAGGTGACGATCGTCCCCCGGGGCCGGGCCCTGGGGCTCATGATGTCGCTGCCCGAGAAGGACCGCTACGGCCAGACCAAGGAATGGCTCATCGGCCGGTTGGCGATCGCCTTCGGGGGCCGGGTGGCGGAGGAGTTGATCTTCGGACCCAGCAAAGTGACCACCGGGGCCGGGAGCGACATCGAGCAGGCCACCGCCATCGCCCGGCGGATGGTGACCCAGTTCGGCATGAGCGACAAGATCGGCATGATGGCCGTGGGCGATCGCGAGCAGGAGATCTTTCTGGGCCGGGAGTTCGGCCAGCGGCGGGAGGTCTCCGAGCGCACCGCGGAGATCGTGGACGACGAGGTGAAGCGGTTCATCGACGAAGCCCACGAGAAGGCCCGCAAGCTCCTCAACGACAACCGGGAGCTGCTGGAGCGGATCGCGACCGCGCTCCTCGAGCGGGAGACGATCGATCGGGAAGACATCGATCTGCTCGCGGCGGGCAAGTCGCTGCCGCCTCAGACCCCGTCGACGCCCCCCGCGTCGCCGGCGTCCTCGCTGCCGCGGCCGGATTCCCTGCCGCAGCGCGCACCCATTCTCGGGGTCCCGCCAGCCGAGCCCATGGGCGCGTGATCGCCCGGGCCCTCGCAGGCCATTCGCCCCGCGCCGTTCGCGATGCTCTGGCGGCCCGGGGCTGGGATGAGGTCAAGGCCGACGCCGCCTCCTGCGGGATGAGACCCGCCGCCGTCGAGCTTGCCGGCCTCGACCCCGCCACCCTGCTCGCCCTCGTCCGTCACACCTCCGAGCTGGGCCTCGACATCCTCACCGGGGATGATTGGGCCATTCTCGGTGGCTCAGCCGCCCGGCTGAGCGCGCTGGCGCGGCCCTGGGTGGTCCCCGCCGCGCTGTCGGAGGTGGCCAGCCTGGTGGCCCGGGCGCTCCCGATGGATCCGCCGAGTGTGTGGCTGACCGCCCGCGGGCCAATTCCGGTCGATCGCCCGGTCATCTTCGGAATCCTCAACGTCACTCCCGACTCGTTCAGCGACGGCGGCCGATTCCTCTCTCCCGAAGCCGCCCTGGCCCAGGCCGACCAGCTTCTGACCGATGGCGCCCAGGTGCTCGACATCGGGGGGGAGTCCACCCGGCCGGGAAGCGAGCCGGTGCCGGTCGAGGTGGAACTCGGCCGAGTGCTGCCCGTCGTTGAGGCGCTGGCGCGGCGCCATCCGCGGGTGCCGGTGTCGGTCGACACGGTGAAGTCGGGGGTCGCCCGGGCGGTGCTCGAGGCCGGTGCCGCGATCGTCAACGACGTGTCGGGCTTTCGGCTCGACCCGGGGATGGCGGCCGTTGCGGCCCGGGGTAACGCCGGGGTGGTGCTGATGCACTCGCGCGGAACGGTCGCCACCATGGCCCGGCTCGACGAGGCGGAGTACCATCCCGATGTCGTGACCGGGGTGACGGCCGAGCTGGGTGCCGCGCTCGAGGGCGCGCTCGCGGGCGGCGTCGCGGCCGATCACGTCGCCCTCGATCCCGGCTTCGGTTTCGCCAAGACGGCTGAGCAGAACCTGCGGCTGCTGGATCAGCTCCCCGCGCTGATGACGCTGGGTCGGCCGATCCTGGTGGGCCCCTCGCGCAAGCGCTTTCTCGGCAGCGTGACGGGGCGCGAGGTCGGCGAGCGAGACGCGGCCACCGCCGCCGCCTGCGTCCTGGCCTGGGAGCGGGGCGCCCGGCTCTTCCGAGTACACAACGTGGCCGTCACCCGCGACGCGCTGGCCGTGGCGGTCGAGGTGGCAGGCAGGTGAGGGGCTCCACCCCTCTCACCCCCTCACTCTCACTCCTGTCTTCCATGGACCGTCGCCCCCCGTATCTCCTCGCCGGCCTGGCCTCACTGCTGGTCCTGACCGGATATGTGGTCTCGCTCGCGCCGACCGTCACGTTCTGGGACGCGGGCGAGTTCATCGCGGCGGCCAAGACGCTCGGGATTCCGCACCCGCCGGGCACCCCGCTGTTCGTGATGATCGGCCATGTGTGGGGGACGCTGATTCCCTTCGGGGAGTTCGCCCAGCGGACCAACCTGCTCTCCGCCACCCTGAGCGCGATGGGCGCGGGCTGCTTCTTCCTGGTGATCCATGAGGCGCTGAGCCGGTACGCCGTGGACCTCGAGGGCGCGGCCCATCGGCTGGTGGTAACCGGCGGCGCCTTCGCGACGGTGGTGCTCGCCGCCTTCACCTTCACCTCCTGGCAGAACTCCAACGAGACCGAGGTCTACGCCGCCGCGACGTTCACCATCGCGGCCACCTGCTGGCTCTGCCTCCGCTGGCGCGAGCTGCGGGGCACCCACCGGGCCTCCCACCTGCTCCTGCTCATCCTGTATCTCGCCGGGGTGTCGATCGGGAATCACCTGCTGGCCCTGCTGGCGGGCCCGGCGGTGGTGGCCTTCCTGGTGCACACGATCTGGAGTACGCCGGCGGCCGACGAGGAGCAGCGCCGGGCCGAGTGGGCCCAGGCGGCCGTGGTCGCGGGGACCTGGGCGCTGCTCATCGGGAGCGGGTTAGGGAGCACCGCGCTGGTGACCATGGGCGGCCTCTGTTACCTCGCCGCGGCGGGCTTTGCCGTCACGACCGGCAGTCTGCCGTTCGCCCTGGTGGCGCTGGTCATCGCCTTCATCGGGGTCACCAGCTACCTGTACCTCTTCATCCGCTCGGGACTGCACCCGCCGATCAACGAGGCGCAGCCCGACAATTGGCAGTCGCTCCTGGCGGTGATCCGGCGGGAGCAGTACCCGGTCCGCACGCCGCTCGACGACCCGACGGTGCTGCACGGACCGGGCAACCCGGGCCGAACGCTCAGGATTTTCGGGCTTCAACTGGTCAACTACCTCCAGTATTTCGACTGGCAGTGGGCCAACGGCATCACCGCCCGCCTCGGGCCAATCAATCTCCGGACCTTCCCGACGCTGCTCTTCACCTTCCTCGGCATCCGGGGCCAGCTGCTGCAGCGCCGGGCCGACCGGTCGTCGTGGTGGCTTCTGTTCATGCTCTGGCTGGTGACCGGACTCGGGCTGGTGGTGTACATGAACTTCAAGCCCGGCTTCAGCATGGGGTACGACCAGTTCCCCGAATCGGGCGACCACGAGGTGCGCGACCGCGACTATTTCTTCGTGGTCAGCTACACCGTCTGGGGGCTCTGGGCCGGCATGGGGCTGGTGGAGTGGATCCGCGCGATGCTCGGCCGCCTCAAGGCCAGTCCGGCGCTGGCGGCGATACCTATGGGCCTGGTGGCGATCCTCCCCTTCGTGGGCAACTACGACGCCGCCGGCCGGCGCCATGGACCCGACGCCCGCCTGGCCGCCGACTTCGCGTACAACCTGCTCAACTCGGTGCCGCCCTACGGGATCCTCTTTACCTACGGCGACAACGACACCTTCCCGCTCTGGTGGGCCCAGGAGGTCCAGGGCATTCGTCGGGACGTGCTGGTGGTATGCTTGGCGCTCACCGAGACCGACTGGTACAAGCGCCAGCTGCGGGACTTCCCGATCCGGCCGTTCGACGAAGCCTCGGCCCCGGCCATCTGGCGTGGGCAGAACCCGGTGGCCCCGACCTGGAAGGCCCATTCGATGACGGATGAGCAGATCCTGGCGGCTGCCCAACCGCGGCTCCTGCCCGAGGACCTCACCCTTCAGATCGGGCCGATCACCCACGCGCTCCGAAAGGGCACGCCCATTTACAGCCACGACTACGCCGTTATCCGGATGCTCCAGGACAACCTGGGGCGACGGCCCATCGCCTGGTCGCTTACCACCGGAGGCGAGTTCTACGGGCTCAATGACTACATCCTGCAGCAGGGACTGGTCATGCGGCTCCAGCCGGCCAGGGTCGACACCACCGGCTCCACCGTAGACACCCACCGGATCCTCGGCGTGTCGATGGACGTCGCGACCACCGACCGGCTGGTCTGGGAGACCTATCGGTACGCCGGGCTCGGGCGGTCGAGCTCAGCTGCCCTCGAGCCCACCGCCCGCGGGGTGGCGGGGAACCTGGCGCTTCCCTTTGCCCAGCTGGCCTATGCCTACATGGCCCGGGGCGACCGCAACACCGCGATCAAGAACCTGGAGCGGGCCAGCACTCTTTCGCCCAACCCAGCGCTACGGCAGGGGCTGCTGAACCTGCTGGCGGAGCCGGGAGGGGACTCGGCCGCCCGGAAGTGAGAACTCGGAACTCGGAACCCGACCTCCGCCCTTTGCCCAACTAGAACCCAAGCTTAGATTTAGCCCCCATGCCCTACCCGGGTCTCCCCCAGCGCCTGGCCGAGGTACGAGCCCGGATCGCTGAACGGCAGACCCGGCGCGGTTGGAGTCACCCGGTCACGATCGTCGCGGTCACCAAGACGCACCCTCCCGAGGCGGTTCGTGCGGCCGTCGCCGCCGGGCTCACCGCAGTGGGAGAGAACCGGGTCCAGGAAGCGCTCGCCAAGCAGGAGGCCCTCACCGACCTCACCGTCGACTGGCACCTGATCGGGACGCTGCAGCGGAACAAGGCCAGGCATGCCGTCGGCCGCTTCGCCCTGATTCACTCGGTCGACAGTGCCGAGCTGGCGCTGGAGCTCAACCGCCGGACTGCGGCCGGCACGGCGCAGGCGGTCCTGGTGCAGGTCAACTGCTCCGGGGAGCCGCAGAAGGGTGGCGTGGAACCGGACGACCTGCCGGCCCTGCTCGACCAGTTTGGGAGCTTTGACCGGCTGGCGCTCCGGGGGCTCATGACGATGGCCGAGCTGACCGACGATGAAGAGATCCAGCGGGGCGCCTTTCGCCGGCTCCGGGAGTTGAAGGAGCAGGCCGCGGCGCGGGGCATCGCGCTCCGGGAATTGTCGATGGGGATGTCGGGAGACTACCTCGTGGCCGTGGAAGAGGGCGCCACGATGGTCCGGTTGGGAACCCTGTTGTTTGGAGAGCGCGCCACATGAGCGACGACGTCTTTCACCTCACGCCGTCCGACGTCCGGGCGCAGGAATTTCAGCGGGTCTTCCGCGGCTACGACCCGATCCAGGTGGATGAGTTCAAGACCCGGGTCTCCGAGGAGCTTGAACGGGTCCACCGGGAGCGGGCCAAGATGGAAGAGCGGCTGGCCGGTTTCCAGGAACAGCTCCGGGCCTTTCGCGAGCGGGAGCGCGCCATGAACGAGGCGCTGCTTGCGGCCCAGCAGCTCCGCGTGGCGGCGGTGGAGCAGGCCGAGCGCGAATCGGAGTCAATCCTCCGGGAGGCCCGGGCCGACGCGATCCGCCTCGTGGGCCAGGCCCAGGACGAGGAGCGCCAGATCCGCGAGCGGCAGGAGACCTTGCACCGCCAGTTCGCCGCCTACCTCGCCAATTTCCGGGCCCTGCTCGAACGCCAGCTGGGCGAAGTCGAGGGTCTGCAGGCCCACGCCCAGATCACGCACCAGGTCCAGACCGAGCTCCTCCTCAAGCGCCACGCATGAGCGCTACCGATCTGTACGATCGGATCCAGGAAGCCGCGGCGGCCGTCCGCCAGAAGAGCAGCCTGGTTCCCGAAGTCGCGATCATCCTGGGGACCGGGCTCGGCGGCCTGGTGAAGGAGATCGAGGCCGAGACTGTCATCCCCTACGAAACCATCCCCG
Organism: uncultured Gemmatimonadaceae bacterium; assembly: GCA_964642475.1. Classification (GTDB taxonomy): domain Bacteria; phylum Gemmatimonadota; class Gemmatimonadetes; order Gemmatimonadales; family GWC2-71-9; genus JADJOM01. The sequence goes on from CAZXRC010000004.1 coordinate 156,411, forward strand.
GTTTTCCGCTCTCCACCGTCGAATCCCACGCCGGCCGGCTGATTCTGGGCCGGCTCAAGGGGAAGCGGGTGGTAGCGATGCAGGGGCGGTTCCACCGCTACGAGGGCTATTCCCTCCAGCAGGTCACCTTCCCGGTCCGGGTGATGCATGCCCTCGGCGCGAAGAAGCTGGTGGTAACCAACGTGTCCGGCGGGATGAACCCCTTCTGGCCGCCGGGCGATGTGGTGCTCATCGCCGACCACATCAACCTTCTGGGCGATAACCCGCTGATCGGGCGGAACGACGATCGGCTGGGTCCACGGTTCCCCGACATGTCGGACCCGTACGACGCCGCTCTTCGGGCCCGCGCCCGCGCGGCGGCGCTCGACCTCGGCATCAACCTGCGTGAAGGGGTCTACGTCGCGGTCACCGGTCCCTGCCTCGAGACCCGGGCCGAGTATCGGATGCTCCGCGCCATGGGGGCGGACCTGGTAGGGATGTCCACCGTCCCCGAGGTGATCGTGGCGGTGCACATGGGCATGAAGGTGGTCGGGTTCTCGATCATCACCGACCAGTGTCTCCCCGACGCCCTCGAGCCCGCCAGCCTGGAACAGATCCTCGCCGTCGCCGGACGGGCCGAGCCCCACCTGACCCGTTTGGTCGCAGCCCTGGTATCGCAGATCGACGCATGACCTATCAGCCCTGGCCGGACGGCGGCGCCGACCGGATGGAACAGGAGCTGCTCAAGGCGTGGAAGGACGAGCGGCTCTTCGATGCGACGCTCGCGGCGACCCGGGAAGGGCCGCCTTTCGTGTTTTTCGAGGGCCCTCCCACCGCCAACGGGAAGCCCGGCATTCACCACGTCTTTGCCCGGACCATCAAGGACCTGATCTGCCGGTTCCAGGCGATGCAGGGGAAGTCGGTCACCCGCATCGCCGGGTGGGACACCCACGGCCTGCCGGTGGAGATCGAGGTCGAGAAGCAGCTCAAGCTGGTCGGCGGCAAGAGGGCCATCGAGGAGTTCGGGGTCGAGGAGTTCAACCGTCTCTGCCGCCAGAGCGTCTTCACCTACAAGGGCGACTGGGAAGAGCTCTCCAACCGGATCGGCTACTGGTTGGACTACGAGCACGCCTACGTCACCTACACCAACGAGTACATCGAGACGGTGTGGTGGCTGCTCAAGCGGCAGTTCGAGCGCGACCTCCTGTACCGGGGCCACCGGGTGCTGCCGTACTGTCCCCGCTGCGGCACGGTGTTGTCGAGTCACGAGCTGGCGCTGGGCTACGACAAGGTCCGCGACCGGTCGATCTACGTCACCTTCCCGCTGACCGACGGCAGCGGGCGGGAGCTGGTCATCTGGACCACGACGCCCTGGACCCTGCCGAGCAACGTGGCCGCGGCGGTCCACGCCGATCTCGAGTACGGGGTCTACCGGGGTTCGGCCCACCCCGGCCGCCTCTTTGTCATGGCGACGGCGCGGGAAGAGAAGCTTAAGGACATGCTGGGCGGCGAGGTGACCCGCGCCGGGACCGTGATGGGCGCCGAGCTCGCCGGGCAGCGCTATCAGCGGCCGTTCGACATCGTCGCGATGCCCGAGGGGAAGGACCACTCGGTCGTGATCGCGGGGGACTTCGTCACCGCGGAAGACGGCTCTGGCATCGTGCACATGGCGCCGGCCTTCGGCGCCGACGACTACGCCGCGGGACAGAAGTACAACCTCGCGCTGGTCCGGCCGGTGGGCGGCGACGGCAACTTCACCGGCACCAGCTGGTCCGAGATCGAAGGGAAGCTGGTCACCGCCGACGAAACCAACGACACCATCATCAAGCGGCTCAAGGGCGAGGGGCGCTGGCTCCGGACCGAACAGTACGAGCACGACTATCCCTTCTGCTGGCGCTGCAACAGCAAGCTGATCTACTACGCCCGCGACAGCTGGTTCGTGCGCACCTCCCGGGTGAAGGAGCGGATGCTGGCGATCAACCGCCAGGTGAACTGGCAGCCGCCCGAGGTCGGGGCGGGGCGCTTCGGCGGGTGGCTCGAGAACAACGTCGACTGGGCGCTGTCACGGGACCGCTACTGGGGCACGCCGCTGCCGGTGTGGGTCTGCGAGGGGAACGCCGCGCATGTCGAGGTGATCGGCAGTTATGCCGAGCTGGCGCGGCGCTGGGGCAAGCCGCTGCCGGAGAAGTTCGATCCCCACAAGCCCTACATCGACGGCTACACCTGGACCTGCGACTGCGGCGGCACCATGCGCCGGGCGCCCGAGGTCATCGACACCTGGTTCGACTCGGGCTCGATGCCGTATGCCCAGTGGCACTATCCGTTCGAGAACCAGGAGCAGTTCCAGCATCACTTCCCGGCCGATTACATCTGCGAAGGGGTGGACCAGACCCGTGGCTGGTTCTACTCGCTGCTCGCGATCGCCGCGACCGCGTTCGACAGCCCGGCCTACAGGAATGTGATAGTGAACGAGCTGGTCCTCGACGCCGAGGGCCAGAAGATGTCGAAGTCGAAGGGCAACGTGGTGAACCCCTGGGACATGATCCGGGAGTTCGGCGCCGACACGGTGCGGTTCTACCTCCTGGCCTCGAGCCAGGTGTGGCTCCCCAAGCGCTTCGACAAGCGCCAGATCCCCCAGGTCACGGGGGATTTCTTCCGTGCCCTTCGGAATACCTACGAGTTCTTCCGGCTCTACGCCCACCGGGACGCGACCGGCCCGGCGCGGGGTCAGCGCCCCGATGCCGACCGCTGGATCCTGGCCCGGCTCGACGCCACCATCGCCGAGGTGACCCGGGCCTGGGGGAGTTATGAGCCAACCGCAGGGGTACAGGCGTTACGCGACTTCGTGGTCGACGATCTTTCGAACTGGTATGTCCGGGTGAGCCGGGACCGGTTCTGGGCGCCCGAGAGCCAGGCCGACTCGGCCGCGGTTGCGACGCTGCGGGAGTGTCTTGTACGGGTGAGCCAGCTGCTGGCCCCGGCGGCGCCCTTCGCGGCCGACTGGCTGCACCGGTCGCTGACCGGTAAGTCGGTCCACCTGGCCGGGTGGCCGCTGGTCGCGGGCGCCGGGGGAATGACGGTTGCGCCTCCGCAGCTGGCCGCCGAGGGCAACCTCGAGCCCGCCATGGACGCCATCCGCCGCCTCGCCTCGCTGGCCCGGGCCGCCCGGGAGAAGGCCAAGCTGCGTGTGAGGCAACCCCTGGGCCGTATGCAGGTAGCCGTACCGGTCGCTGCCCGGGGACCGGTGTTCGAGCGGCTCCTGCCGATCCTCCAGGCTGAGGTGAACGTCAAACGGATCGAGACGGTGGCATCGGATACCGACCTGGTCCGGCTCAAGGCCAAGGCCAACTTTCGCTCCCTGGGCAAGCGCTACGGCAAGCAGACCCCGGAGGTGGCCAAGGCGGTGGAACGCCTCGCCCCGGAACAGCTCCGGGCCCTGGAATCAGGCGGGGAAACCCGGCTGGATGTAAATGGGGTCGAGGTGGTGTATTTTTCCGAGGATGTGGTGGTCGAGCGGGAAGTGACGACCACCTGGCTGGTGGAGAGCGCCGGACCGTTCGTCGCCGCGCTGGATCCGACCATCGACAAGCAGCTGGCCGAGGAAGGACTCGCCCGGGAGCTGGTGCACCACATCCAGCGGCTGCGGCGGGAGGCCGGGTATCTGGTAAGCGACCGTATTGCGCTGGGCATCGAAGGCCCCGGAGCGGTGCTCCAGGCGGCCGGGACGTACCGGGAGTTCATCGCGACCGAGACGCTGGCGCGGCAGGTGGAGCTCGGCGCTCCCCTGACCGGGGCCGATCAGCGTCAGGCCGTGGACCTGGAAGGACACAACGTGACATTCACCGTGCGGCGGCAGGCATGAACAAGAAGAACCTCACGCATTTCGAGAAGCGGCTCATGGAAGAGCGCGCCCGGGTCATGAAGGAACTCGGCTATTACGACGAGTCCTTCAATGCCACGCTGCAGAACAGCGACGGCGACCTTTCCTCCTACTCCTTCCACATGGCCGACCAGGGCACCGACGCCATGGAGCGGGAAAAACAGTTCCTGTTCGCCTCCCAGGAAGGGCGCTACCTCTGGCACGTGAACGAGGCCCTGCGCCGCCTCTACAAGACACCCGACAAGTTCGGCCTGTGTCACACTTGCGGCAAGGAAATCAACTTCGAGCGGCTGGATGCGCTCCCGCACGCGCGGCTCTGCATCGAGTGCAAGGAGAAGGAAGAGAATGGGAAGCGGCGCTGATCGGCGACTGTTCTGGAGTGCCGGCCTTGCCATTCTCGCCGCCGACCTGATCACCAAGAACCTGGCGGAGCGGCACCTGCTCCGGTCCGCCGGGCGGGAAGTGTTCGGCGAGTGGTTCCAGCTCCGGCTGGTCTACAATCCCGGCGCGGCATTCGGCCTCGACCTCGGCCCGATGTCGCGCTGGATCTTCATGGGGGTGGCGGTGGTCGCGGTCGTCGCCCTCTTCCGGATGTCTCTGGCGGCCCAGCCGGGCGACTGGTTCCGTCAGCTGGCCCTCGGCCTGGTGAGCAGTGGGGCGCTGGGCAACCTGATCGACCGGATCCGTTCCAACCAGGGCGTCGTGGACTTTCTGGATCTGGGTGTGGGGCAGTGGCGCTGGCCCACCTTCAACGTGGCCGACATGGCGGTGAGCTGCGGCGCCATCGCCTTGGCCATCTCGCTCTGGCGCGAGGATGCCCGGCGGGAAGCGGCCGCCGAGGCCGGCTCCCAGCCCAGCCCTCCGCCCCTGGCCGAAGTCCGGAGCGAGGAGTGAGGGCCAAGGAGGCTCCGGACCCCGCCGAGTTCCCACCGCCCGCCCCGCTCCTCACGCCCTACTCGTCGGTCTCCTTCTCGGTTCTGCCTCCCGTCACCGAGCGTCTGGACCGGTTTCTCGCCGACCAGCTGGCGCTTTCCCGCACCCACGCCGCCCGGCTGGTGGCCGATGCACGCGTCCTGGTAAACGCCAGGGTCGCCCGGGCGTCCCGCACCCTGGAACGGGGCGAACGGGTCGAGGTGACCTTCCCCGACGCCGAGCCGCCCCGGACCCTCAAGCCGGCGCCGATGCACCTGGACGTGGTCTTCGAGGATGAGCACCTGGCGGTGATCGACAAGCCGGCGGGGCTGGTGGTGCATCCCGCTCCCGGCCATTGGGACGACACGCTGGTGAACGCCCTGGTGGCGAGGGGTACCACCCTGGCGGGTGGCGCCGCGGGGCGGCCGGGCATCGTGCATCGCCTGGACCGCGACACCTCGGGGCTCATGGTGATCGCCAAGACCGATCCGGCCCATCGCCGGCTCGGGGCGATGCTGGCGGCCAGGCGGATCACCCGGCGCTACGCCGCGCTCACCTGGGGGCATCTCAATCGGAGCCCCGAGGTGATCGAGGCTCCCCTCGCCCGCCATCACACCGACCGCAAGCGGGTGACCGTCAGCGAGCAGGGACGGCCGGCCCGCACCGACGCCTACGTGGTGGCCCGCTTCGACCTGGTCGAACTTCTCCGGCTTGAGCTGCACACCGGTCGGACCCATCAGATCCGGGTCCATCTGTCCCACATCGGGCACCCGGTGGTGGGCGATCCGGTGTACGGGGCTGGCGGGAGCCGCCGGATGTCGGGCGGCCAGCGAACGCTCGCCGAAGCCCTGGAGCGCCTGGCCCCCAGGCAGGCGCTGCACGCCGCCTGGCTGGCTTTCCGCCACCCGGTGAGCGGTGAACCCCTCGATTTCCGGTCAGAATGGCCGGCCGATCTGGGACCACTTCTGGCCGCCGCCGGGGGGATGAGGGACGCCGTTGCTCCGGCCGGAGCCCTTGCGTATCTTCGTTTCTTTGAAGCACATGGCTGACCAAACGGCACTCCGGCTCGTGCTCTTCAGACTGGGTTCCCTGGTCTGTGCCGCCCCGGCGACCGGGGTACGTGAAGTCATCCCGGCCGGCTCGCCGACCCGGATACCGGGAGCGCTCGCCGGCGTGTCCGGACTGCTCAATCTGCGTGGCTCGCTGCTCACCGTCGTGAGCGGATCCCGGGTCGTCGGGCTGGTCGAGCCCGAAATTTCCCCGGAGTCGGTGCTCGTGCTGGACCTGGCGGGGCACGCAGTCGGTCTCGAGGTTGACGAGGTGCTCGATCTGGTGGAAGTACCCACCGCGGATCTGGAGGATGGCCAGGCATTGCCGGGCATCGATCCACGGCTGGTCCGGCAGGTTGGACACCACCGGGGACGGGTCTTTGCGGTGCTGGAGCTGGAGAAGCTTATCGCGCCGTTGCTGGGGTGAAAGAGGCCGTCGGCCAATGGCCATTGGCCGTTGTTGCACGAGTCCAGCGAAAGCGAGTGTCAGTCCGAAAGGGCTTTGACCAACGGCTAACGGCCAACGGCCAAAGGCCAACTGGAGGTCCCGCGTGAGTCACACGGTGCTGGTCTGCGACGACGCCATTTTCATGCGCACCATGATCTCGGATATCCTGGCGCAGGCCGGATTCGAGGTGGTCGGTGAGGCCGAGACCGGGCGAGAGGCGGTCGAGAAGTACCGCCAACTCAAGCCCGACCTGGTCACCATGGATATCGTCATGCCGGACATGGGGGGCATCGAAGCGGTGCGGGAGATCTGCAAGGACGACGCGGGTGCCCGCATCCTGATGTGCAGCGCTATGGGCCAGCAGGCGCTGGTGGTCGAAGCCATCCAGGCCGGCGCGAAGGACTTCGTGGTCAAGCCGTTCCAGCCTTCCCGGGTGCTCGAGGCGGTCCAGCGCGTCCTGGGCTGACCGCTATGGACCTTTCGCGCTACGCCGCCCTTTTCCTCACTGAGAGTCGCGAACAGCTGAGTGCCTGCGGCCAGGCGCTGCTGGACTGGGAGCGGACCCCCGGGGCGGTGGAGCCGGTCGTCAATCTGTTCCGCGCCATGCACACGTTCAAAGGCATGGCGGCAGCGATGGGCTACTCCAATCTGACGGAGCTGGCCCATCGCACCGAGTCGGTGCTGGACCTGCTCCGGAGCGATCCGGCGTCGGGCCGCGAGTTGATCGACCTGTTCTTCCGGATCTCCGACGGGCTGGAGCAGGGGGTGGCCGTCGCCATCGAAGGGGGAGACGCCAGGCTCGACTTCGCGCCGCTGCTGGCGGAACTGGACCAGGCATCGGTGGCAACGTCGCCCACGGGGAGCTGGGCCATTCCCCGACCCGAGCCTACCCCGGCGACGTCGGCGCCGAGCCCGGCGGCGGGGCTCGAGGTGCGGGTCACCATTCGCCCCGGGGCGGCGATGCGGGGAGCCCGAGCGCTGCTGGTGCTTCGCAAGGCGGAATCGCTCGGTCCGGTGGGCGGGGTGCGGCCTCCGCCGGCCGCCTTCGAGCAGGAGGAATTCGACGGCCGCCTCAGCTTCAGGCTCGAGACGGCGGAGGCGCCGCCGGCGGTGCAGGCCGCGCTGCTGAGCGTGGGCGATGTGGCCGAGGTGGAGTTCGGCGAGGACCGCGCGGAGCAGGCGGGGGAGGCGGCGGGCCGGGGACGGCAGATCCGGATCGATCTGCGCCGGCTCGACGCCCTCATGAACCAGGTCGGCGAGCTGGTGGTCGCGAAGGGACAGCTCAGCGAGATCGCGGAGCTGAGCGGTTCGCCGGAACTGCGCGCGGTGGCCACCCGAATCGGGCGGGTGGTTTCCGACCTCCATGGCGAAGTGGTGCAGGCCCGGATGACGCCGGTGTGGCAGGTGTTCGACCGTTTTCCCCGAGTGGTGCGCGACCTGGCCCGCCAGCTCGGCCGCCGGGTGCGCTTCGAGGTGGAGGGAGAGGAGACCCAGCTCGACCGCGCCATCCTGGACGACCTGGGAGAGCCGCTGATCCATCTGCTCCGCAACGCCGTCGATCACGGCATCGAGCGACCCGCGGTGCGGAAGAAGGTCGGCAAGCCGGAGGAGGGCATGATCCGGGTCTCGGCGGCCCGCGACCGGACCACGGTGCTCATCCGGGTCAGCGACGATGGCAAAGGAATCGACCGCGAGAAGGCGCTCTCCGATGCGGTGAAGTCGGGGCTGGTGCCGGCCGGCACCGGCGAGCTGACCGACGATGTGCTGCTGCGCCTGCTGAGCCGGCCGGGCTACTCCACGGCCGAGCAGGTGACCGACGTGTCCGGCCGGGGCATGGGCATGGACGCGGTGGTCTCGCGGGTGCGGGGGATGGGCGGGTCGGTCGAGCTCGAGACCGCCCGGGGCCGGGGCAGCACATTCACCCTTCGGCTGCCTATGACGCTCGCGATCGTGCGGGCCCTGCTGGCCCGGGTGGGGGAGGAGCGCTACGCCATCCCGCTCGCGGGGATCGCCGAGACGGTGGAGTTTCTCCCCGACCGGGTAGCGGCGCTCGAGGGTCGCGAGGCGTACGTGCTCCGGGAGACGCTGGTGCCGACGGTGCGGCTCCGCGACCGGCTGGGCGTGACGGGCCCCCGGCCGGTGGGCAAGCTTCCGGCGGTGATCCTCGAGGTGGGAGAGCGGCGCGCCGCGGTGGTGGTCGACGCGCTGCTGGGACAGCAGGAGATCGTGGTCGAGCCCTTTGATGCCCCGCGGGGGACGCTTCCGGTGTTCAGCGGGGCCACGATACTCGGCGACGGCGCCCCGGCGCTGATCGTGGATCCGGCGGCGCTGGTATGAGGAGGCCCGGATGGACGACGTGAGAGAACTGCATGCCCTCCAGCGGGACGCGCTGCGCGAGGTGGCCAACATCGGCGCCGGGCATGCGGCGACCGCCCTGTCCCAGCTCACCAACCGGCGCATCATGATCAGCGTGCCGGAGGTGAACATCGTCCGGCTCGAGGAAGTGCCCGAGATCCTGGGCAAGGCCGATGACGTGGTCGCGGCGGTGCTGATGCACATGATGGGGGATCTTACCGGCCGCACCCTGGTGCTGTTCCCCGAGGAGAGCGCCCGGACCCTGGTGGATATCCTCCTCCGTCGCCCGCTCGGTACCACCACCGGGTTCACCGAGATGGAGCAGTCCGGTCTCAAGGAGGTGGGGAACATCCTCTCGAGCGCCTACCTCAACGCCCTGTCCGACTTCATGGGGATGATGCTGGTGCCGTCGGTGCCCAGCCTGGCCATCGACCTCTGTGGCGCGGTCCTGACCTCGATCTACATGAATTTCGGGTACGACCGCGACTACGTCTTCTGCGTGGAGACCCAGTTCCTCTTCGAGGACCCGGGTCTCAAGCTGCGCGGGCATTTTCTGCTGCTCCCCGATCTCGCCAGCCTCCGCGCCATCTTCGACGCCATCCGGCTGACCTGAGGGCGCCGTGACCGGGCCCGCGCTGTCCGATCGCGACCTCTCGGTGCTCCGTTCCTTCGCGCGGCGCATCGACGCTGCCGACGCGGGGGCGCACAACAACCTTGGCGTCTTCTATTACCAGAAGGGGCTGATACCCGAGGCGATCGAGGAGTTCCTCCGCGCGCTGGAGCTGGACCCGCGGATGCAGACCGCCAAGGAGAACCTGGAGATCGCCTACCACTCGACCGGGTACTACGACCGGCGGGTGGCGGAGCTGCGGGAGCGGCTTCGGCGCGACCCGGTGGACGCCGCCGCCCGCTGGGAGCTGGGACGCACCTGCGCCGCCCTGGGGCAGTGGGGCGAAGCGGTGGCGGAGTTCGAGGGCCTGCTCGCCCGCCGGCCCGAGGACGTCGCGGTCCTGATTCAACTGGGTCTCGCCGAACGGGGCCGGGGCAACCTCGAGGCGGCCACCGGCGCGTTCGAGCGGGCCCGTCAGCTCGATCCCGACAGCTCCGTCACGCTGTTCTACTACGGCGAGGCGCTCTACAACCGGGGACTCAACGAGCAGGCCCGCCAGGCGCTGGAAGCGGCCGTACTCAAGAACCCCGACAACGCCGACGCATACTACCTGCTGGCCTTCGTCTACGGCGACATGGGCGAGCACGAGAAGGCCCGGGCCGCCACCGGTCGCGCGACCAAGCTCAATCCTACCCTGGCCCGGGCTCAGAGTAACCTCTCGCTGCAGCGCTATGCCGGGCTCTCCGAGGCCCAGCCGGCCGGTCCGCCCCTGCCGCGCAAGAGCGCCCCCCGGCCCCAGGTGGTGGAGGGGTCGAGCCTGGCCCACTACAACCTGGGCCTCGCCTTCCGGCAGAAGGGCTACTATGTCGAGGCGCTGCGGGAGTACCGCCTGGCGCTCGACGCGGGCGAGGACGCCCGTCTGGTGCGCCAGGCGATGGCCGAGGTCCACCTCCTCCGCCGCGATCTCGCCGCCGCGCTGGAGCTGTACGACGCCCTCCTGGTCGACGACGCGACCTCGCCCAAGCTCTGGAACGAACGGGGCATCTGCCTGCACCAGTCGGGGCGCCGCGACGAGGCGGCCCGGTCCTACGAGCGCGCGGTCGAGGTTGACCCGAACTACGCCCTGGCCTGGAACAACGTCGGCGTCCTCCGCACCCAGATACCCGAGGACGAGCTGGCGCTCGATGCCTTCCAGCGGGCCCTCCGCCTCCGCCCCGACCTGAGCGCCGCCCGGCTCAACCTGGCGCTGGCGCTGTTCCACCGGCGCCGGTTGCAGCTGGCCCTCGAGGCCTATCGCCAGGTGCTGGCGGAGCAGGGCCAGAATGCGGTGGCGTGGAACGGGGTGGGCCTGGTCCTGGTGGAACTCAAGCGGTTCGAGGACGCCCGGTCGGCCTTCTCCCGCGCGGTCGAGGCCGACCCCTCCAATGCGTCGGCCCACTACAATCTCAGCTTCACCCTGAGCCACCTGGGCGACTTCGACGGGGCCCTGCGCGCCACCAAGCGGGCCCTGGAGCTGGAGCCTTACTACGTGGCCCAGAAGTACGCCCTCACCATCGATCTCCAGTACGAGAACTCCGAGATCGCGGTGGTCCCGGAGATCTCGGCCGATGTCACCGCCGACCAGGTCGGCGGTGAATTCAATTTCGACGAGCGGCTGCTGGACCGGATCTTCGACGAGCTCCAGCCGCCGGAGCGGACCCCGGCCGCGCCCGCGGCGGACGATCCCCTGGCGCTCGCGAGCGACTATATCGCCAAGGGCTTCCTGGAGCACGCCACCGGCCAGATCGATCGGGCCCTGGCCCGGGGCGGCGACCCGGCGCGGGCCACGACCCTCCTGGGCGAGGTCTTCGCGCGGCGGGGGCTCCACGGCGAGGCACTGGAACGCTTCCGGGAGGCGCTGGCCGCGTCGCCCTCCGATCCCCGGGCCCTCCTGGGCGAGGCGCGGGCCCTGCTGGCGCTCGACCGCGGCGCCGACGCGCTCGAGACCGCCGAACGGCTTCTCAAGGCCTCCCCCCATGATGTCGACGCGCTGGTGGTCGTGGCCCGGGTGCGGCTCGCCGCCAGTCAGGCCACCGCCGCCCGCGACGCCCTCCGCACCGCCCGCGAGCTCGAGCCCGGCCGCCCCGACCTGCTGATGCTCGAATCGGGGGTTTCGGCCCAACTGGGTGATACCGAGGCCGCGGTGGAGGCCTGCCAGGCCGCGCTCCAACTCGACCCGGCCGTCCCCAGCGCCTGGCGCGACCTGGGCCGGATCGAGGAGCGGCGCGAGAACTGGCTCGGCGCCCGGGTGGCCTACCAGAAGGCGCTCGACCTGCTGCCCACCTACATGGAAGCGGCGCTGTCGTTGGGCGATCTCCTCCGTCGGACCGACGCCCCCTCGAGCGCGGTCGACTTCATGGTCGACGTGCTGACCACCGATCCCTGGGACCTGGACGCGCTCCTGCTCCTGGGACGGGCGCTCCTTGACGACGGCCGGCCGGACCAGGCGCTCGAGGCCCTGGAGCGGCTGCTCAAGTTCGAGCCCGAGAACGAGGCCGGACTCTTCCACCGGGGCATCGCCCTGGCCCGGGTGCGTCGCTACGCCGAGGCGGTGCGCACCTGGGAGCGGGTGGTGCAGGTGAATGCCGCGGGACCGTTCGCGCAGGCCGCGCGGAGCCACGCCCGTTCCGCCCGCGACCTGCAGCATATCTTCGCCGGAGCCGCCTGACGTGCCGATCGAAGGCCCGCTCAAAGAGCTGAGCATCCACGACGTCTTCCAGCTGCTGGATCTGAGCCGGAAGACGGGCACGTTGCGGGTCGCCTCCGACCTGCGGCAGAACGCCGGTACGGTCTATTTCGAGGATGGGGTGGTGGTCGGCGCCGAGATCCGGAGCAACCCGCATCCCCTCGGCAGGCTGTTGACCCGGGCCGGGCGGGTGAGCGAGGCCGACCTCGCCGGGGCCCGGGCCCTGCAGTCGGCCGGCGACATGCGGCGGCTGGGCGAGATCCTGGTGGCCGAGGGGTTGGTGAGCCAGCGGGACCTCAATCGCTACGTCCGGCACCAGATCGAAGAGGTTGTGTTCGAGCTGGTGGGGTGGTCCGAGGGCTACTTCGCGTTCGAAGAGGGGAAGCACGGCGAGTGGCCCACCGAGGCCACCACCCGGATCCCTACCGGGGTGCTGCTGATGGAGGCGGCCCGCCGCACCGACGAGTGGTCCCGCATCGAGAAGAAGATCACCCACCT
>CAZXRC010000005.1:0-38613 GCA_964642475.1 uncultured Gemmatimonadaceae bacterium
CGGCGGCAAGTTCGACAAGTCCAACTACAAGGTGTCGGGCGGTCTGCACGGGGTGGGCGTATCGGTGGTCAACGCCCTGTCGGAGCGGACCGAAGTGATCGTCAAGCGCGACGGCTTCAAGTGGCGGATGAGCTTCGTGCGGGGCCAGACGGTCAAGAAGCTGGAGAAGCTCGACAAGGTGAAGGACACCGGGACCCTGGTCCGGTTCAAGCCCGACCCGGAGATCTTCTCGGTGCTGGAGTACAGCTACAGCACCCTGGCCGACCGGATGCGGCAGCTGGCCTTCCTCAACAAGGGTGTGACCATCACCCTCAAGGACGACCGGGCCGAGGAGCCGAAGCAGGAGGCCTTCTTCGCCAAGGGCGGCCTGATCCAGTTCGTGGAATGGCTCAATCGGAACAAGAAGCCGCTGCACCCCAAGCCGATCGCCTTCACGATCACCCGGGACGACGTCGAGGTCGACGTGGCCATTCAGTACGAGGATGGCTACAACGAGAACATCTTCACCTTCGTCAACAACATCAACACTCATGAGGGCGGCACTCACCTCACCGGGTTCCGGGCCGCGCTGACCCGGGCGATCAACGAGTTCGCCAAGCAGCAGGGCTCGCTCAAGAAGGAAGACTTCAGCCTCACCGGCGAGGACATCCGCGAGGGGCTGACCTGCGTGCTCCATTGCAAGGTCCGGGAGCCGCAGTTCGAGGGCCAGACCAAGACCAAGCTGGGCAACAGCGAGGTCGAGGGAATCGTGAAGCAGGTGGTGTACGACCAGCTCCGCACCTTTCTCGACGAAAAGCCGGCGGTGGGCCGGGCCATCATCGACAAGGCGGTGAGCGCCGCCCGGGCCCGCGAGGCGGCCCGCAAGGCCCGCGACCTGGTCCGCAAGAAGTCGGGGCTGGAAGGCGCGGTGCTCCCCGGCAAGCTGGCCGACTGTTCCCTCTCCGACCCGGCGATGTGCGAACTGTACCTGGTCGAGGGCGACTCGGCCGGCGGCAGCGCCAAGCAGGGCCGCGACCGTCAGTTCCAGGCGATTCTGCCGCTGCGCGGCAAGATCCTGAACGTGGAGAAGGCCCGGATCGACAAGATCCTGTCCAACGAGGAGATCCGCGCCATCATCACGGCCATCGGGGCCGGCGTCCGGGAGGACTTCAAACTGGACGATGTGCGCTACCACAAGATCATCATCATGACCGACGCCGACGTGGACGGCGCCCACATCCGGACCCTGCTGCTCACCTTCTTCTTCCGCCAGATGCACGAGCTGATCGAGGCGGGGTACGTCTACATCGCCCAGCCGCCCCTGTACCGGGTGGCCAAGGGGAGCGGCAAGAACGAACAGGAGTTCTACGCCTACGAAGAGAAGGAGCGCGATGAGTACGTCAAGCGCCTCTCCAACGGCGAAGGCAAAGGCAACATCAATATCCAGCGGTACAAGGGGCTGGGCGAGATGAACCCGGAGCAGCTCTGGAAGACCACCATGGATCCCGGTCGCCGCACCGTGCTCCGGGTGGGCATCGACGACGCGGTAGAGGCCTCCAAGCTGTTCGACGAGCTGATGGGCGACGAAGTCGAGCCCCGGCGCGTGTTCATCGAGAAGAACGCGAAGTACGTGAGCCATCTGGACGTCTGAGCCACGAGTTCCGAGTTCCGAGTACCGAGTTCCGGGTTCCGAGTACCTGGCACCAGCTCTGACGCAGCCGCACTCAGGGGGAGGCGATTTGGCAGCGCGACGACCACTCGGAACTCGGAACCCGGAACTCGGTGCCGGCCTCCTGGCGCTCCTGACCCTGGCCTGCGGGGGTTCCGGCGGCCGGGCCGGCGGGAACGACACCCTTTACATCGCCGTCGCCGCCGGGCAGAGCGCGACCGGCCAGCCCTACATCGACGGGGCCACGCAGGCGCTCCTCGAGCTCAACCGGCGGCGTCCCCCCGGCCGCCCGCCGATCGGTCTCCGGCTCCCGCCCCCCCACGAGGCGAGTCAGGTGGCGGTGGCGACCTCTTTCCGCGACGACCCGCGCGTCGTCGGCGTGATCGGACATACCGGCAGCGCCCAGACCCTCGACGCCGCCCCGATCTATGGCGACATCGAGCACGGGGGCCGCCGGGCCCTGGTCGCCATCACGCCCACCGCCACCAACCCTACTGTCACCGCCGCCAATCCCTGGATCTTCCGCATCTGTCCCACCGACGACGATGTGGCCCGCGCGTTGGCCCGTTTCGGGCGGGACTCCCTGGGGGCGGCCCGCGCGGCGGTGATCTACCGCAACGACCTCTTCGGCCGGGGCTTTCAGCGCGTGTTCGCCGCCGAGTTCGCCCGCTCCGGCGGGGTGGTGGTCGAACGGGATCCCTATCTCGCCGGGATCACCGAGTTCGCCGCCTACGCCGCCCGCCTGAGCAAGCGGGGCATCGATGTGCTGGTAATCGCCGGCGGCGCTACTGACGCGCGCGAGATCATCGCCGCGGTCCGGAGCGCCGGGCTGACCCTCCCCGTGGTGGGGACTGACGACCTCGCCGGGCTGGCCCAGGACTCCTCCGCCGCCGTGGGGACCCGGGGCATCTGGTACGCCGCCTTCTACCTCCCCAATGAGCGCCGCTCCCGGTTGGGCCGGGTCTTTGCCGCCAAGTTCGAGGGCACCTTCCGGTATCCCCCCGATCACCGGGCGGCGCTGTCGTACGACGCCGCCACCCTGCTTGCCGAAGCGGCCTGGGGAACCGATGGCGACCGCCAGGCGATCCGGGCGTGGCTCCTGGGCGACGGCGGACCGGGCCCGGGCAAGCCGGCGCACGAGGGCGTGACCGGCTCCATCCGCTTCACCAGCGAACGCAACGCGGAAGCGAAGCGGATCCTCATCGGGCGGGTGGCACCATGAGCGCCGGCGAGCAGTGGACCATCCGCCGCCGGCTCCAGCTCGGCGTCATCACGCCGGTGCTGGCGCTGATCGCCGCCGGGGTCCTGGCCATCGCCAGTCTCCGGGCGCTCCGCGACAGCATCGGCGGGACCCTCCGGACCACCAGCGCGGTGGGCGAGCGGCTCTTCGAAGCCCACGATGCGACGCTCCGCTACGTCGCCCTGGCCCAGGCCGGACTGATCTCTCCCGCCGCGGCCAACCTGGCCCGGGCCGATAGCCTGAGCGAGGCCGCCGACAGCCTGCGCCGGCTGCTGGTAACCGAGGGGTCGCTTACCACCGCCGAGCGGGGGGCCTTGGAGCGCATCGGCGCGCTCCAGGGCCGGATCGAAGTACGGCTCTCGGTGGCGCGGGCCTGGCAGGAGGGCGGCCGCCCGTTCGACGCGGCCCGGGTGGCGCAGGCGGCCACCCTGGATCTCGACAGTCTCTTCGCCGCCTCCGCGGTGATCAGCGAGGCCCAGCGTACCCGGGCCCTCGGCGTGCTGAGACGGACCAGCGGGCTGGTGAACCAGCGGCAGGTTCTGCTGGCCGTGCTGCTGGCCCTCGGCCTCACGGTGTCGGTCCTGATCAGCCGCGCGACCTGGCGCGCCATCGTGCATCCGCTCGCCAGCCTGCTCCGAACCGCGCAGCGGCTGGGCGAGGGCGACCTCCGCGTCGATCCGGAGGCCGGGGGACTCGACCAGGAGTACCTCCGTCTCAACCAGGCGTTCGGCCTCACGGTCGGCCGGCTTCGGACGGTGCTCAAGGAGATCCAGAGCGAGTCGGGGGACCTGCATAACATAGCGGCCACGCTGAGCGCGGCCACCGATCAGACCGTGGCGAGTGGCTCCGCCATCAGCGAAGCGATGAACGAGGTCGCCACCGGCGCCTCCGCCCAGCGGGCCGACTTCGAGGCCTCGCGCGAGAACCTGAACCGGATGGCCAAGGCGGCCGAGGCGTTGGGTGGGACGGTGGCGGAGTCGGAGATGCTCGGCCGGGAAATTTCGGGCCTGGCGAGCCGGACCCGCGAGGGACTGAGCGAGGCGCTGTCCTCGCTATCCCAGGCGGAAACCGTGGTCCATTCGGCCGGCGACTGGGTGCACACGGTGGAGGATGCGTCGGAGCGGTTCGGGGCCTTCGTGGACCTGATCACCCAGATCGCGTCACAGACCAACCTGTTGGCGCTGAACGCCGCCATCGAGGCGGCCCGGGCCGGGGAGCAGGGACGCGGCTTTGCCGTGGTGGCGGAGGAAGTCCGCAAGCTGGCGACCGACAGCGAGCGGGCGGCCGGCCAGGTCCGGAAGATGGTAACCGAGATGCGCGAGCGGGTGCGGCACACCGGGCAGTCCTTCCGCACCAGCACGGCGCAGCTGGGCGACGTGAGTGCGATGTCCCGCCGGGCCAGCGAATCGATGACGGCCATCGAGGATGCGGTGCACCGGGTGGAACGGGTGGCGGAGCGCGTCGGCGAAGCGGCGAAGCTGACCAGCGACGCGACGGCTCAGCTGCTTACCCGGCTCTCCTCCGCCAGCCAGCATGCCGAATCCCACGCCGCCGCGACCCAGCAGGCCGCGGCCGCCGCGGAGGAGTCGGCCGCGTCCCTCCAGGAAGTCGCGGCCACTGGGGTGCATCTGCGGGAGAGCGCCGAGAAACTGCAGAAGCTGGTGGCGGGGTTCCGGACCTAGGTCAGGCCTTCCCCCCCGTCCCCGGCCCCCAGTCGTCCCCTTCGAATCCGTCCTCCGGCCGCTGCTGGAGATCGAGCTCCCGCACCTCGCGCTCGGCTGCCTCCAGCTCGGCCTCGTCCACCGGCTCGATCGCGTCGTCAGGGGCCGCCGATCGGCGGGCGCCGGGCGCGACGAGCCAGCCGAGCAGGGCCGCGACCAGCACGACCAGCAGCAGCTGGGTCATCGGAATGTCTCCACGCCGGCGCGGGTGACCCGATGGGAAATCAGGGGAAGGTGCGGCGGCGGCTCCCCGTAGGTGATCGCCGCGGCCAGCGCCGCCAGCCCCACCCGCGCGCCGGCGTCGTCGCGGGCAAAGACCGAGGCGATCGGCTCGCCCTTGTGGACCCGCGCACCGGTCCGGGCCGAGACCACGAAGCCGACACTGTGGTCGATGGCATCCCCCAGTTGCCGCCGGCCACCGCCCATCGCCACGACGGCCTGGCCCAGCGGTCGGGGATCCACCGCGGCGATCACGCCGGCCACCGGCGACTCGAACAGTTCGACGACCGCGGCCTGGGGCAGCGCGCCGGGGTCGTCCACCACCGCGGGATTCCCGCCCTGGGCGGCGACCAGCTCCCGGAATTTTGCGAGGGCCCGCCCCGAGAGCAGCGCCTCGTTCACGCCCGCGGCCAGCGCCGCGCGATCGGGCCCCTTCCCTGCCAGGGTCAGCATCTCGATGGCGAGCGCCTTGGTTACCACCAGCAGATCCTCGGGCCCTTTCCCTTCGAGCGCCTGGAGCGCCTCCTCGACCTCCAGAGCGTTGCCGATCGCCCGGCCGAGCGGACGATCCATGGCGGTCACCAGGGCGCTGGTGCGGCAACCGTGGGCCTCGCCCAGCGTGACCATGGTCCGGGCCAGCTCGACGGCCTCGGCGGAGTCCCGCATGAACGCCCCGCGCCCCGACTTCACATCCAGCACCAGTCCACCCAGGCCCTCCGCCAGCTTCTTGGACATGATGCTGGCGGCGATCAGCGGAATGGACGGCACCGTCCCGGTCACATCCCTGAGGGCGTAGAGGCGCCGATCGGCCGGGGCCACCTCGGGACTCTGGCCGAACATCGCGACGCCGATCCGTTCCACCTGGGCCCGCACCTCGGCCAGGGACAGCGCGGTACGGAGGCCGGGAATGGACTCGAGCTTGTCGGTGGTGCCCCCGGTGTGCCCCAGTCCCCGCCCCGACATCATGGGCACCGCCACCCCGAGGCTCGCCACCAGCGGGGCGAGGACCAGGGAGATCTTGTCGCCCACGCCGCCGGTCGAGTGCTTGTCGACCCGGGGCACCGGCCAGGGGCCGAAATCGAGGGAGGCGCCGGAAGCGAGCATCGCCCCGGTAAGGGCGACCAGTTCCGCCTCCGCCAGGCCCCGGCAGCAGATGGCCATGAGCATGGCGGACATCTGGTAATCGGGAATGGCGTCGTCCAGGTAGGCCGCGACCACCGACTGCCACTCCCGGGCGGTCAGAGTGCCACCATCGCGCTTGCGCTCGATCAGCGGGATGAAATGCATGGACGTCGCGGGTCGGGAGTCGTGGGTCGTGGGCCGGACGAGGGACAGGCTACCGGGCACCCATCCGGCGCGCAAGGCTTGCCTTCCGCCGGACGGGCCGTGACCTTGTCTCTGTCCCGACTGAAGAGGTTCCGATGAAGCGCGCAGTGTTGCTGCTCGGCGGTCTGGCAGTGGGCATGCTCCAGGCGGCCCAGGCCCAGGACGTGAGCGAATCGCTCCGGCTCGCGGTAGAGGCGCAGCTGGCCCGCGACCCGGCTACCGCGCTCGGTTATCTCGAGGCGGCGCTGTCGGCCGAACCGCAGAACTACGAGGCCAATTGGCGCACCGCCGAGAACCTGATGGACGTGGGCAAACAGACCCCCGACTCGGTGAAGTCGGCGGAGCGCGATTCCATCTATGCGCGGGCGGAGCGGGCGGCGCGGGTGGCGGTCGAGGCCAACGCCAACGGGCCGGAGGGCTACTACGTGCTGGCGGCGGCGATCGGGCGCGCTTCACTCACCAAGAGCAGCAAGGAGCGGGTCCGGCGGGCGGCCGAAATCCGCGCGGCGGCGCTCAAGGCGATCACGCTCGACAGCCTCAATCACAAGGCGTACCACGTGATGGGGCGATGGAATGCCGAGATCATGCGGCTGTCGGGCTTTTCGCGCTTCTTCGCGAAGACGTTCTTGGGCGGGAAGATCTTCAATGCGGCGTCCTGGGACAGCGCCACGGTCTACCTGGACAAGGCCGTGGCGATCTCCCCTGACAACATCTACCATCGCCTCGATCTGGCCGAGATCCTGATCGACCGCGACCGCTACAGCGAGGCGCGCGCCCACCTTACCCAGGTGGAAGCGCTTGCGGTGTACGACGTCATGGACCCGGCCTACAAGCTCCGGGCGGCGTCCCTCCTGCGGAAGATCGAGGGCAAGAAGGACAAGAGCTAATCGAGGCTCTCGGCCAGGTCCTTCACCTTGTCCCGCAGCGCCGCCTTCTTCTCCTTGAGCAGCCGGCGAACTTCCTTGCGGGCCGCGCCGTAGCCGTCCGCGGCGTCGTCGCTCAACCCCCTGACCCGGCGCCGAATGGCGCGCCGGGTGCGGTCTCCCGACTCCGGCGCCAGAAGCAGGGCCACCCCGGCTCCGACCGCCGCGCCCAGCATCAGGCCCGCCAGGAAGCTGCCGGGGCTCCAGCTGCGGGGCGATTCCTCGGCCTCGTCGGCCGGGTCGATCTCGTGCTCGTCGGTGTGACTGGACATTATTCCTCCCTGTTCGATGCCCGCCCAAAGGTACCTTGATTCTGGTCCCCCACGCCACGTAACTTCGGCATCCCCTACCCGACCGGCCATGACCACCGTCGCCTCGCAGGAAGATACCGAGCGTCTTCAGGCCCGGGTCCGTGAACTGGAACACGAGCGGAAGCATCTGCTCGCCATCATCGAGATTCTCCAGGAGATCGCCGGCTCGCTCCATTTCGTGGACATCATGCAGTCCATCGCCCGGCGGCTGGGCGAGGCATTCGGCCTGGACCGGTCCTCCATCTTCCTGGCCGAACGGGACGGGAAGACCGCCCGGCTGGTGGCGAGCTTCGAGGACCCCAGCATCCGCAACTACGTGGTGGACCTCGACCGCTACCCCGAGCTTCGGCGCGCGCTGACCACGGGGGAGACCGTCTACATCCCCGACGTGGAGCAGGACGCCTCGATGGCCCACCTCAAGGGGACCTTCGACACCCGCCGGGTGCGTTCGATCACCGTGGTGCCCATCACCTGGCGCCGGGCCGCGATCGGCGCGGTGCTGCTGCGGACCTTCCGGGACAGCGCCCCCTTCTCCGAGGTCGATGTCCGATTCTGCGAGGTGGTGGCGAGCCTCACCGCCAAGGCCCTCCGCAATGCCCATCGCTTCGAGAAGCTCCAGCAGCGGGTGGGCGACCCGACCGGGTCCCGGGCGGTGGAGCGGGAGCGGGTGGCGCTGATCGGCTTTCTCCGCCGGTTGCTCGACGACTTCGCCGCCCGTGAAGGACCCTGGTCCGAAGGGGTGCTGGCGCGGGCGAGCGCGGAGGAGATCGAGCGACTGGTGGGGGTGGCACTGACGGTGCTGCAGCAGGAGGCTGCCGCGAGATAGCTTCGAGTTCCGGGTTCCCAGGTGGTGGCGCGGAACATCGCCCGGCGCTCGGCACTCGGTACTCGGAACCGCTATGAAGAACACGCCTCGGGACCGCGCGGCCGAGCTCCGCGCCCTCATCACCCGCGCCAATCGCGCCTACTACGAATTCGACGCGCCCGAAGTCCCCGACGCCGAGTACGACCGCTGGATGGTCGAGCTCAAGGCGCTGGAGGAGCGGCACCCCGAGCTCCGCACCCCGGACAGTCCCACCCAGCGGGTCGGCGCCGAACCCAGCGCCGCGCTGGTCAAGCACACCCACCGCCGGCCGATGCTCTCCCTCGCCAACGCCTTCACGCCCGACGAGCTGCAGGCCTGGGAAGACCGCAACGCGCGGATCACCGAGGATGTGCGCCGTTCGGGATACACCACCGAGGTGAAGATCGACGGCTCGGCGGTGAGCCTGACCTACGCCGAGGGGCGGTTCGTCGCCGGGGCCACCCGGGGCAACGGCACCATGGGCGAGCTGATCACCGAAAATCTCAAGACCCTGGACGATGTCCCGCTGGTGCTGCGCGATGGCCCCCACCCGGCGCTGATGGAGGTGCGGGGGGAGGTCTACATGACCCACGCCGCGTTCACCCGCCTCAACCGGGAGCGGGAGGCGGCGGGAGAGCCGCTCTATGCCAATCCGCGCAACACCGCCGCCGGAAGTCTCAAGCTGCTCGATCCGCGAATCACCCGGGATCGGCGGCTGCGGATGTTCGCCTTCCACGTCGAGGTAATCGAGGGCCACCTGGGCGTCGCCCGGCACTCCGACCTGTTGCCGCTCCTGGTGAAGTGGGGCTTCCAGGTCGAGCCGCATCACCGGCGCCACCGGGACCTCGCGGAGGTGCAGGAGGCGGTCCGCGCCTTCGAAGCGAACCTGGCCGAACTGCCCTTCGATGCCGACGGCATCGTGGTGAAGGTCGACCGGCTGGCGCTGCACCAGGAGCTGGGGGTGGTGGGCGACCGGGAGCCCCGCTGGGCCATCGCCCGGAAGTTCGCGCCCGATGTCGCCGTCACCCGGCTTCACCGGATCGCGATCAACGTGGGACGCACCGGGGCGCTCAATCCCTACGCCATTCTCGAGCCGGTGGAGATCGGGGGCGTCACCGTCTCCAATGCCACGCTCCACAATGAAGACCTGATCGCGGAGAAGGACCTGCGGGAAGGCGACCAGGTCGAGGTCATCCGCGCGGGAGAGGTCATTCCCCAGATCCTCCGGTCCATCCCGTCGAGCGACGGGGAGCGGGGCCCGCCCTTCGTCATGCCCGACCGCTGCCCGGCGTGCAACACGCGAGTCCAGCGACCCGAGGGCGAGGCGATGCGCTACTGCCCCAACGGTTCCTGCCCCGGGCGGATCCTGGAGGGGATCGTCCACTTCGCCTCGCGCGACGCAATGGACATCCGGGGCCTGGGCTACGAGCGGGTGCGCCAGCTGCTGGAGGCGAAGCTGATCGAGAACGTGGCCGACCTCTATGACCTTTCGGTGGATCAGCTCACCGGGCTCGAGCGGTTCGCGGAGCAGTCGGGCAGCCAGCTGGTGGCGGCCATCCAGGCCTCGAAGTCCCGCCCCCTAGCGGTGCTGCTGTTCGGCCTCGGCGTGCGCCACGTCGGCAAGACGGTGGCCCAGATCCTGGCTCGGCGCTTCGGATCCATGGAGGCGCTGGCCTCGGCCACCCGGCAGGAGATCGAGGCCGTGCCGGGCGTCGGCCCGATTATCGCCGAGGCGGTGGAGGAGTATTTCCACACCGTCTCGAACCGGAGGCTCATCGCCCGGCTGACCAAGGCGGGGCTCACGATGACCGAGGCGACCGCGGTCAGGGGCGACGGGCCCCTGGCGGGAAAGACCTACGTGATCACCGGAACCCTGCCCCAGTTGAGCCGTCAGCAGGCGACCGAGCTGATCGAACTGGCGGGCGGCCGGGTAGCCGGGAGCGTGAGCAAGAAGACCGACGCGGTGGTCGCGGGCGAGGAGGCGGGGAGCAAGCTGGAGAAGGCCCGGGCGCTGGGAGTGGAGGTGATCGACGAAGGGGAACTCCGGCGTCGGGCTGCCGGCTGAAGGAGGAATGGGGCCTCGCGCGACTCCACCTCCATCCCGCTCCCCCGCTCCGCCTTGCCGCCTGCCCACCCCCGGTCTAGCATTCGTGGTCTCCAGCGAGCCTACTCCATGCCCATTTCCGCGACGGCTGCTCCCCCCAACACCCTGCTCCTGAGTCAGCGCAGCATCCATCACCTGCGCCAGGTGCTGGAACGCGATGCCGGTATGCAGGCCGCTACCTGGCTGCAGGAGGCGGGGTTCGCCGGCGGCGAGGCGGTATTCCATGCCTACACCGAGTGGCTCAATGACCGCTACAGCGTCAACCGCCCCGCCTCGCTCGACGTGCGGCACCTGGGCGAGACACTGTCAGGCTTCTTCCGGGAGTATGGCTGGGGCACCGTGCAGGTCTCGCCCATCGCGTCGGCGGTGATCGCGCTCGATTCGGCCGACTGGTGGGAGGCGGAACCGGCGATCGGGGCGGCCTATCCGTCCTGCCACCTCTCCTCGGGACTGCTGGCGGAGTTCCTCACCCGGGTGTCGGAGACGACGCTGGGGGTCATGGAAGTGGAGTGCCGTTCGCGGGGCGACGCCCGGTGCCGCTTCCTGGCCGGCGCGCCGGAATCGCTGCAGCTGCTCTACGAACGGATGGCCGAAGGAGCCGGCTACCTCGAGGCCCTCGGCGTCGAGGGCTGAGCGCCCGCGTCAGAAGACCGAGACCCCTTCCACGACCAGTGCGGGGAGGCACCGGGGGCCGATCCACAGCGGATCGGCCCCGACGGCTATTACCCTGGCCAGCAGGTCGTGGGCATTCCCCGCCACCGTGAGTTCCTGGGCCAGGCCCACGACCTCGCCCCGCTCGATCTTCCAGGCCAACGCCGCGGTCTGTGCGAAGGTGCCTCCGGCGGCGTTCCCCACCTGGGCGCCGCGGATCCCCTCCAGCATGATCCCGTCCCCCACAGCGCTCAGCAGCTCCTCGAACGTGGCGGTGCCCGGTTCGACCACCAGGTTGGTGCAGGCCGGCTCGGGCTTGGCGAAGATGCTGCGCCGGCCATGGCCGGTCGGCGGGACGCCCACCCGAGTCGCGGTCTCCAGGTCGTAGAGGAACCCCTCGACCTGCCCCGCCTGCACCAGCGGCACGACCCGGCTCACGACGCCTTCATCATCGACCGGCCGCGAACCGGGCCGACCGTCCAGGAGCGGATTGTCGCTCAGCGAGAATCGCTCGCTGTACACCCGGGTCCCCTTGCGTCGAGCGAGCGGGGAACTCCCCTGCAACACGGTCTTGCCCAGGAGCGCCTGTTCCAGGGGGTGCAGCAGGAGCGGCACCGCCGAGGGGAGGAACCCCAGCGGCTGCCGGCCGGCGGACGCGCGAGCTTCCCGTTCGGACCAGGCCAGTCGTTGTCGCAGCCGCCCCACCAGCGCCTCGACCTCGCCGAGTTGCGGGAGATCGACCCCGGCGATCCGCCCGCCGACCACAACCCACCGCCCCTCACGGAGCCGGGTGGCTTCGACGCTCAACGTCACCTGGGTGACATCGTAGCCGGCATCGACCCCACGGGTGTTGGCAACGCGCACCGACCCGATACTCCGCTCCACGACGATACCGAGGTCGGCGCGTTCGGCGGCCAGGCGATCGCGGACCATGGCGGCCAGGGCCGCCAGTTCGGGCAGGGTGGCGGTCGCGGCGCGGGCGGCGTGGGTCTGCACCCGGGGGACGCTCGCCGCCGGCCGGGGCAGGGTGACCGATGCGGCCTCGCCGTGCCGGGCCGACTCCAGTGCCGCCTCGAGCAACGCCGGGGCGTCGTCGCCACTGGTGCCGGCAAAACCCATGCGCCCCTCGGCCACCACCCGGAGGTTCACGCCGTGGCTCCGACTTACCCGGGCCGAGAGCGGCTTTCCCGCCGCAAAGCGAAGGGTGGTCGTCTCATCGGATTTCTCCGCCGCGTCGGCCAGCGTGGTCCGGCGGCCGGCCAGCTCGATAAGCGGGACGATCATGTCGTGTCACCGCCCACCGACACCCCGTCGATCCGCAGATGCGGCGCACCTTCCGCGACCGGAATGGTGCCGCTCTCCGGCCGGGAACAGCTGCTCGCGAGATGGGACCAGCGGAAGTCGCCGGCGACCGCATCGATCCGCTGGAGGGTCTCGGCCAGGTCGCCCGCCAGGACCATCGGTTTGACGGTCTCGGCCAGCTGGCCGTCGCGGATCATCTGGCCCCAGCCCGCCGTCAGACTGAAGCGGCCCAGATGGGTCTCACCCCCGATGGCGTCGCAACAGTAGAGACCGAGACTGATGCCCCGCAGGAGATCCTCGAGACTCCCCCGCCCGTTGGCGAGGTAGGTGTTGGTGAGTCGGGCCTCCGGCACCGAACGGAAGGAACTGGCCCGGGCGCTGCCGGTGGGCCGAACCCCGGCCCGAGCGGCGGTCTCGCGGGTATGGAGCCGGCCCACCAGCACGCCATGCTGCACCAGGAGGGTATTCTGCGTCGGGGCGCCTTCGTCGTCGAAGGCGAACGAGCCCGTCAGACTGGAGGCGCTGCCGTCATCGCCCACGGTGAGAAGATCCGAGCCGATCCGGGTGCCGGGGCGCATCAGCGCGTCGGCCTCGGGGTTACGGCCCAGGGCGTCGGCCTCGCTCAGGTGCCCGATCGTATGGTGAACCAGGGCGGCGGCCAGACGGGGATCGAGGATGACCGGATAGGTGCCGGCCCGCACCCGGGGGGCCCCGAGGAGGGTCAGGGCCCGTCGCGCGGCCTGGCGGAAGAGGTGGTCGACCTCCTGCACGCTGCGCCAGCCCCCTCGGGCCGACCAGGATTCGAAGGCGCGCTCGAGGAAGCTCTCTTCCCGGGCCACCGCGCCGGCCGCCAGCCGGATCTCGGGCCGCAGATCGTACACCAGCAGGCCATCGGAGTTGGCGATCCAGCGCTCGGTCACCCGGTCATCGTAGGTCGCGAGCGTATCGGTAATGCGCCGGTCGGTGGCGAGCATCTCCTGGTTGAGGCGCTCGAGGAGCGCCCGCTTCTCGGCCAGGGGAATCTCCCGCACGTCGCCATCCAGATCGGAATAGTGGTCCGCCTGGCGGACGGGGATGTCGGCCAGGCGGATCGGCCCGTCGAGGGGGACCGCGAGAGAGAGCTCGTGGGCCTGGGAAACCATCGCGGGAAGCCGGTCCGCCCCGGTGAAGGTGGCAACACCCCAGCCCTTGCCGCGGTTGAGACAGCGGACCATCCCGCCCACGTCGACGGCGCGGGTGGCGCCCTCGAGGCGGCTCCCGCGGAAGGCCACGGCGGTCGCCCAGGTGCGTTCGAGGCGGATCTCGGTGTAGTCGGCCCGGGCCGCGCGGAGCGCGTCGGACAGCCGGTCCTTCACGCTAACCGTTCCCCTTGAGCCACTTGACGTAGTCGGGGCGCATCACGAGCTGATCGCCTTCGATGATCTCGCGATCCCAGGGCAGGATGATCAGGTTGTCGGTTTCGAAGGCATGGAAGTCGGGCTTGTAGGAGCCGGTCTTGAACGACACCGCGGTCCGGACCTCGCTGGGCTTGAGGGAACGGACCTCGCTCAGGGCCAGCTTGAAGGTGGAGCCGGTATCACAGGTCTCGTCGACCAGCAATACCCGACGCCCCTTGATGGATTTCGGGGGACCGGCGATCAGGATCGGTTCGCTCCCCTCGTCGCGACGAGTCACCGCCATGGAGGCGAACTCCACCTGGAGGATCGAGGCGACCACCACCCCGGGAATCACCCCCGCCTTGGCGATGCCGAGCACCACTTCGGGCTGGAACTCCCGGGCCACCTTGAGGGCCAGGGCGCGGGTCAGCTCGCCGAAGAACGGCCAGTCGATTTCGAGAACACCACGGGGTTGGGACGACGGGGCGGGACGTTTCATGGTCCCTAACCTACCCGCCCCCTCGTGGCCCTTCAACTGTGCGTTGCGGCCCACTTTAGGCGGGAGTATCTTAGGGTCAACCTACCCTCCTTGACGCCAAGGATCGTGCTCCGCAATGGGTTTCTGGCGGCGGTTGTTCGGCGGCGACCAGAAGAATCTGAAGCCGCAGCGGCTCGATTACCTCAATGAAGCGCTGGCGCTGGAACGTCAGGGAGACTACGAGTCGGCCCTGACGTCGTACCGGCTTGCGCTGCGCGACAACGCCAACGATCCCCGGATCCTGCAGAACATGGCGATCGCGTTCACCAAGACGGGGCAGATCGACGAGGCCATCCGGCATTACCGTCGGGCCCTGGCGCTGGACGATACCCTGGTCGGGGCGCACTATGGCCTGGCGTTCCGCCTGAAGGAGCGAGGCGAATTGGCCGACGCGGCCCGACACCTGCGTTCGTTCCTGGCCCGCCCTCCGCGGGGACCGGACGCCGAGCGCTGGGTGCGCCATGCCGAGGCCACCCTTCGGGACCTCGAATCCGATGGAGCGGCGGAATCTCAGTGAAGCGCTGGCCGTGGCTCCTGCTGGCCCTGGCGGGCTGCAGTGATCTGGGCGGGACCAGGGGCGGGGTGGTGGCGCTGGAAATCCGGCTCCCCACCCCACCCGCGGTGGAGCAACTCGACACGTTGATCCTGGTGGCCCGGGCGCTCGATGCCGATGGCCACGAGGTATCGGGAGCCGAGATCCGCTGGGCGTCGCCCGACAGCGCGCTGATCGTCGATAGCACCGGCTCGGTCACCAGCGACACCAATGCCGGCATCGGGCGGATCCAGGCGCGGACCGGGACCCTGCTCTCGGATCTGGTGACACTCGAGATACGCCGTCGCTCCGATACGCTCGCGGTGCCGGGCCCGAGTGCCCTCACCGTCGCCCCGGCCGATACGGCCTCGGCGGCCCTGGTGGCAGCGGTGCAGTCGCTGGTGCCGGACACGGTGGGCGTCAACAACACCCGGATTCTCTTCGAAGTGGTGGATACCGCGGCGGCCCGGGGGAAGGTCCGGTTCGAGGGTGACGTCCTCGCGCTCCGGGCGGCGACCGGGGCCAATGGCCGGCCGGTGCGGGACGTCACGCTCCGACGGGTGCCGGGGGCCAGCGCGCCATCGACCGTGACGGTACGCGTCTCCGCCACCCGGCCGAGCGGCACGGCGGTGCCAGGCTCAGGACAGACGTTCACGATCGACTTTCAATAGCCCGTAGTTCCGGGTTCCGAGTTCCGCATTCCGAGTTCGGGTCGCCGCATCCATCGGGTCCGGTTCCCAGTCGGTCTTCGGGAATGCACTCGGCACTGGGAACTCGGAACTCGGAACAGGCTTCTCCAGGAGGCCGTATGGCCGACCCCCGCACCCTGAATCAGCTCTTCTTCGGCGCCATGGACCGGAACGCCTCGCGGCCGGTCGCCATGCGATTCAAGCAGAACGACCAGTGGCAGGAGGTGTCCTTCCCCGACACCCTGGATCGGGTTCGGTGTCTGGCGGCGGGCCTCCGGGAGCTCGGCATCAAGGCCGGGAGCAACATCGCGCTCCTGTCGGAGAACCGTCCGGAGTGGGCCGTCATCGATTTCGCGTGTCTCACCCTCCGCTGCGCCGACGTCCCGGTCTATCCCACCCTCCCGGCGGGACAGGTCAGCTACATCCTCCGGGATTCCGGCGCGGTGGCCATCTTCGTCTCCTCCAAGCAGCAGCTGGAGAAGATCCTCTCGATCCGGCAACCCGATGTCCTGCCCGCGCTGCGGCACATCATCGCCCTGGACCCGGACGCGAGCGGCCCGGGGGTGATGCCGATCGGCGATCTCTACCAGCGCGGCAAGGAGGCGCTGGCCAATTACCCCCGCTGGCGGGAGGAAGCGCTGGAGGTTAGCCCGGATGACCTCGCCACCCTGATCTATACCTCGGGTACCACCGGCGATCCCAAGGGGGTCATGCTCACCCACGGGAACCTGACCTCGAACGTGGTGGGCGGGCTCAAGTCGCTGGACCTTCGCCCGACCGACGAGTGTCTCTCCTTCCTCCCGCTCTCGCACGTCTTCGAGCGGATGGCGGGGCATTACTGCATGTGGCAGTCGGGCTGCATCATCAACTACGCCCAGAGCATCGAGACGGTCTCGGCCGACCTCATGGACCGCAAGCCCACCGTGGTGCTCTCGGTTCCGCGACTCTACGAGAAGATCTACGCCCGGATCATCGAAGGGGCCTCGGCCTCCAACCTCAAGCGCAAGATCTTCACCTGGTGCCGCGCCTCGGGTGAAGCCTGGGCCGACTGCGTCCTGGCCAAGCGGCCGGTGCCCGGCGGACTCCAGCTCAAGAAGGCCCTGGCCGACCGGCTGGTCTTCGCCAAGCTGCAGCAGCGTACCGGGGGGCGGCTGCGCTACTTCGTCTCGGGCGGCGCGCCGCTCTCGGCCGAAATCGCCAAGTTCTTCTTCGCGGCGGGGCTGCCGATCTACGAGGGATATGGTCTCACCGAGACCTCCCCGGTCATCGCGGTGAACTCCCACGAGTTCATCCGGATGGGAACGGTGGGCCGGCCGATTCAGGGGGTCGAGGTGAAGATCGCCCCCGACGGCGAGATCCTCACCCGCGGACCGCACGTCATGAAGGGGTACTACAACAAGCCCGAGGCCAGCCGGGAGGCGATCGACGGGGAGCGCTGGTTCCATACCGGCGACATCGGGGTGCTGGACCCCGACGGTTATCTCAAGATCACCGACCGCAAGAAGGACATCATCGTCACCGCCGGCGGCAAGAACATCGCGCCTCAGCCGATCGAGGGACGGGTCAAGACCAACAAGTTCATCCTGAACGCGGTGATGATCGGGGACAAGCGGAAGTTCCCCATCATGCTGGTGGTGCCCAACCTGACGGAGCTGCGGACCTGGGCCCAGGAGAAGGGGATGGACCCCGGCACCGACTCGCAGCTGATCGCGAATCCGGAGACGGGGAGCAAGATCGAGCGGGAGATCAAGAAGACCCTGCGCGACCTGGCCCAGTTCGAGATGCCCAAGAAGGTGGTGCTGATCGAGCGGGACTTCTCCATCGACAACGGCGAGCTGACCCCGACTCTCAAGGTGAAACGCCGAGTGGTGGAGAAGAACTACCAGGCGATGATCGAATCGGTCTATTCGGAGCCCCGGGGCGGGAACAACGATTCGTACGGATGAGCGGGAAAGCGGTGGGAGTACCTGATCCGGGGCCAGCGACTCACTTCCCCACCCGACCCACCCACCACCCCGCAGCTTCCCCCAGTCTCTCGAATCGGGGCACACCCGGTGCCGGGCCCTGCCCCGCCACCCGAAGACCCGGGAGCACTGAACCCACTGCGGCGTCGATCCACAGCGGCTCGGCGCCGTAGGGCGCCCCCACCACGATGCCACGCAGTGACGCCGCCTTGAACGGCAGCACCGGGGAAAGGAGCCGGCTCTCCGACAGGGCCGGGGCAACGCCTTCGGGAGGATTCACCGACACCAGCTGCACCCCGGGCAGGAGCCCGCCGAGTCCCGCCGCGAAGCTGGCCGCCGATCCCACGAGTGCCAC
The DNA here is from genome assembly GCA_964642475.1 of uncultured Gemmatimonadaceae bacterium. Taxonomy (GTDB): domain Bacteria; phylum Gemmatimonadota; class Gemmatimonadetes; order Gemmatimonadales; family GWC2-71-9; genus JADJOM01. The sequence goes on from CAZXRC010000005.1 coordinate 17,744, forward strand.
GAACCCGCCCGGTCCCTCCACCCCGAGGAACGCCGCCAGCGCCTCCGCCCCCGGTGCGGTGACCGGCGGCCCCACCGCCGGAGAGGCCGGCGTGAAGTGCACCACCCCGTCGACGATGGGATACTCCCGCCGGCAGACGGGACAGCCCAGCACCCCCCGTCGCACATCACGCCCCGTCATCTCGGCTGGGATCAGCACCAGGAACGACGCCGGGTGATCGGCGGGGCAGCGGAGGTGGTCGGTGAGTTCGATGTGCATCGGGCGTGAGGGATGGCTCGGCTTGGGGGAGCCGGGGACCGAGTTCCGAGTTCTTGCGGGCAGACGCAGGCAGGCCCGCCGCAGCAGGAGCGCCCACGGGACCCGACTCGGAACTCGGAACCCTCGGAACTGCTACGGCTTGAACACCACCCAGCTCAACTTCCCCGCCTCCACTGTTACCGTGCGGGTCACCTTCTTCCCGCCGATGTCGGTACCGAGGACATAGATCCCCGGGGGCACGTCGCTCACCGCGAAGTTCTCGTTGTAGAGCGGATGCGGGTGGGCCTTGTCGCCGTAGGTCTCGGCATAGGAGAACGGGGTTTCGACCGGGTCGGGCTTCACCAAGCCGTAGACCCGCGCCTGGGGCACCGGCTTCCCGGCCGCGTCGAGCACCTGGCCCGCCACGAGGCCGGTCCCCGGCAGCGGCTCGATCCAGAGTTCGGGGTTGGTGGTATAGGCCGGAAAGCGCTCCAGCGAGTCGACGATGAACCGCACCTCGTCCTGGGGCGCGGTATGCACCTCGAGGTGCAGGTGATCGTTGGTGGCGCGGCCGGTGTTGCCCACCCACGCGATCACCGCGCCGGCGGCCACCCGTTCCCCCACCTTCACCTTGAGGCGGGAGTTGTGGTAGTACACGCTGAACACCCGGAGCGGACCGCTGGGACCGGCCACGGTGGTATCGTGCCGGATCGCGACCGTGAGCGCACCCTGCTCCGCCGGGCCGGCGTAGACCACCTTCCCGCCCGCGATGGCGGAGACCGGCGTCCCATCGGGATTGTTGAATTCGACGCCCTGGTGCTGCTGGAAGTTGCCGCCCATGGTCGAGCCGTACCGGTAGGTCTGGTCGATGTAGGCGTTGTCGGTCAGCGCGATGGGGCGCCGAAACCAGGTCGTCTTCGGCGTCTCGGGAGGGCGCGCGGCGGCCCCGGCCCGGCGGATACAGGGCAGCGTGTCGTTGAGCAGCCGCAGGCCGCAGGCGGTGCCGCGCCACGACCGACCCGCAATCAGGATGCGGTTTCTGGGCGAGAACGCGGCCGAGGCCACCGGTTCGCTGGTCCACCCGGTCGGACCCAGCGCCAGGCGCGCGTTGCCGCGGAGCGTGGTGACGAGGAGGCCGCGACGGTCCGGACCGATCCGCCGGACGTACTCGTTGGCCAACAGCACCAGGGCGGTGTCGGCCGGGCCCTTCGATACGGGCCCGGCGCCATCCACCAGGGCGGTCCAGTGGGTCCCGTTGTCGGTGGTGTACTGGATTCCGTCCGCGGTGCCGATCCAGACGGTGTCGCCCCGTACCACGATGCCGTCGGAGGCGAGGTACTGCCATTCGGGGCCGAGCTCCTTGAAGGTCCAGTTCCTCCAGGTAGCCCCGCCGTCGGTCGAGAGCCCCCACCCGTTGCCCACCGTGCCGTACCAGATCTCGCCCCGGGGCCCGAAGCCGAAGGCGTGCACGAAGTCCCAGCTGATGCTGGTGGCGGTGGTATCGTGGCGGAGGTGTTCCCAACTGGTTGCCCCCTGTTTCAGCCGGTAGATCCCGTCGCCGTAGGTGCCGACCCAGATGGTGCTCTGGGGATCTCGGGCCACCGAGAGCACGTGGACGCCCCAGCCGGTGGAATCGGGGAACTTGGGGAAAGGCGGCCCCTCCGCCGACTGGGCGGCGGCCGGGGGCGCGGCGGAGGCGAGGACCAGCAGGGGAAGCACCAGCGGACGCGCGGACGAAATCAGGGCCATGAGGCTCCCACGTGACAGAGAGGGTTGCGGAATGTTTCTCAGCTCGGCGTGAGACGCAATACGTCGATCGTCACCCGCGGGGGACGGGTCGCCACGAAGAGTACCGCCTCGGCCACGTCGGCCGCGGTCAACATTTCCGAGCGGGGGCGCACCGGTTGGCCGCCGGAGACGCTGTCCCAGATGGGAGTGTCGGTGGGTCCGGGCGAGACCAGCGTGAAGCGGAGTCCGCTCCCCCGGAACTCGGCCGCCAGGGCCTCGTGGAGGCCGCGGAGCCCGAACTTGGAGGCGCTGTAGACCGTGTTCCCGGGAAAGGCGATCTGATCGGCGATACTGCCGATGGTTAGGACCAGCCCGTCACCCGCCTGGCGCATCGCCGGGAGAAAGGCCTGGGTCAACGCGAACGCCCCGACCAGATTGACCTGCAGCTGGCGGGTGAGCTCCGCCACCGGAGCCGCTTCGAAGGGGATGCGGTCGAAAACCCCGGCGTTATTGACCAGGAGCGCCGGCGGGCCCACCTGGGCCAGCACCCGCGCCGCCATGGCGGCCACCCCGGCCGGATCGGTAAGATCGGCGGGGTAGTCGAAGAACCGGTCGTGGCTCCCGGGCGTCAGGGACCGGGCCACCCGCACCACCCGCGCGCCCGCCCCGGCCAGGGCGGTCGCGATCGCGAGGCCGATGCCGCGGGAGGCACCGCTCACGACCGCGAGGCGGCCTTCGAGGAGGGTCACACCTGGGAGCGTCCGTTGCCGTGCACCAACCGCAGGAACTCCTCCCGGGTGCGAATGTCGCTCCGGAAATTGCCCCGCACGGCACTGGTCACGGTCCGGGAGTTCTGCTTCTCCACGCCCCGCATCGCCATGCAGAGGTGGACGGCTTCGATCAGGACGCCGACCCCGTGGGGCTCGAGCACGTCCATGATCGCGTCGGCGATCTGGTCGGTGAGCCGTTCCTGGACCTGCAGTCGCCGGGCGAAGATGTCGACGATCCGGGGCAGCTTGGAGAGTCCCACGATCCGGCCGTTGGGGACGTAGGCCACGTGGGCCCGGCCGAAGAACGGCAGGATATGGTGCTCGCAGAGGGAGTAGAGCTCGATGTCGCGCACCAGGATCATGCTGTTGTGGGCCTCCTCGAACAGCGCGTCCCCGACCGCATCCATGACCGACAGCTGGTAGCCCTGGGTCAGCCAGCGAAGCGCCTTCTCGACCCGTTCCGGCGTCTTGACGAGCCCGGCCCGATCGGGATCTTCCCCCAGGGCCGCGAGCATGGTCCGCACCTCGGCCTGAAAGGATCTTGGCGGGGCGGCGCCGGACTTAGCGTCCATCGTAGTCGACATAATTGCGGGGGGTCTCCCAGAGTCGGATGCGGAGCAGGCGCCCGGCCGGGATGATCCCGGCGAGCTGGTCCCAGCAGTAGCGGGCAATATTCTCGGCGGTGGGGATCACCTCCCGGAACGCCGGCACATCGAGATTCAGGTTCTTGTGATCCAGCTGGTGCAGGAGCTTCTCCTCGATCAGGCGCTTCAGTACGTTGATATCGATCACGTAGCCGGTCTCGGGATCGATCGCACCTTCGACGCTGACGTCGAGCTCGTAGTTGTGGCCGTGGTAGTTCGGATTGGCGCACACCCCGAAGACGCGGGTGTTCCACTCGTCCGACCGGGCGGGATTATGGAGGCGGTGCGCCGCATTGAAGTGTACCCGGCGCGTCACTGTGCATTTCGGCATTGCCGGACAATCGGTCCCGGATGGAGGTCGGATGGAAGATGCCCCCCTGCCGGCCGTGGTTCAACCGCGGCACCCGGAACACACGGGGGCACCGGCCAATGACCGGTGCCCCCGGGAGATGCGAGGGCGACGTCGAAGAGGTTTATTGAAGCCCGACGAAGAAATGTGGCGCCCTCACCTATGCGTCTGTCTTCCCCCGTGGGGCGTGACATCTGCGCGGGTATCTGGGCCCTTCACCGGACCTGTTGGCTCAATAACGGAGTTCTCCGACGCCGCCTGGATTCGAAGATAGGATAGCGGTCGGAACGCGTCAATCGCCCCGGTGGACGCGCAACGTCCACCACTGCAGAGGACCCTGCTCATGCCGATGCTGCTCCTCGGCGCCGCCCTGGCGCTGCTCCTGTGGATCGTCTTCGTCTTCGTGATCCCCCTCGGTCCGGCCGGCGCGGCGGTGCACCTGCTGCTGGGCCTGGCCGGCGTGCTGTTCGTCCGGTGGTACGCCGTCCGGACCTGACCGATGAATGATGCCGCGCGCCGGGACACGCTCCCCGCCATCCTCGCCGGCCTGCTGTATGTCCTGCTCCTCATCTCGGTGCGGGAGGTCCTGACACCGCCGGTGGTCCTCCCCCTGACCCTCCTGGCACTCTGGCCCCTCCGTGACCGGCCGGGGATGCGGGCGGCCATCGGCACGGCTGTCGGCCTCACGATCGTCTGGGCCCTCAAGCTCTATGGCAGCCTGCTCGGCCCGTTCCTGCTGGCCCTGGCGGTGGCTTACCTGCTGGCGCCGCTGGTGGCAACGCTGGAGCGGCGGCGGATCGGCCGCGGTCTCGCGATCGTCCTGGTCGCCCTCCCACCCCTCTTCGCCGCCGCCCTGTTGATCGCGCTGGCGGGGCCCCAGCTCTGGAATCAGGCGGTCACCCTGGTGGGGATGCTGCCCCGCTTCGCCACCACGCTCCTCGCCGGGGCATCCTCGTTCCGAGCGCGGATCGAGACGCTCACCTTCCTTACCGAGGCGCAGCGGACCTGGGTCCACGACCTCAACGCCGAGGAGCTGGCCGCGCTGCTGCAGCAGAACGCCGACGCGATCCTGGCGGAGGTCGGGCAGTGGGCCCTTGCCTTCGTGCGGCAGCTGGGGACGGTGGTGGGCTTCCTGGGCTACCTGGTGGTGACACCGGTGGTGGCGTTCTACCTGCTCCGGGACTGGCAGCCGCTGCTGGCCTTTCTCGAGGAGCTTATTCCGACCGGCCAGCGTCCGGCGGTGGTGGCCTTCATCGACGAGTACGATCGGTCGCTGGGCCGTTTCTTCCGGGGCCAGCTGACCGAGGCCACGCTGGTGGGGGTCCTGACTGGCGTGCTGCTCGCCATACTCGGCGTGCCGAGCGCCCTGCTCCTCGGCGTCATCGCCGGGCTCTGCAATCTGATTCCCTACATCGGGCTCGCGATTTCGATCGTGCCGGCGCTGGTCGTGGCGCTCACGATGGACCCGCCGCTGGGCGGGCTGCTGCGAGTCGGGGCGGTGTTCCTGGTGGTGCAATTCATCGACGGATCGGTCACCGGGCCCAGAATCGTGGGCCAGTCGGTGGGACTCCACCCGGTGGTGATCATGCTGGCGCTGGCGTTCGGCGGGGCGGTGCTGGGCTTCGCGGGACTGCTGCTGGCGATTCCGGTGGCGGTGCTGGTGAAGATGCTGGGATCGCGCCTGCTGGCGCGGTACCGGGCTTCGGCGGTGTACGGGGGGTAGTTCAGAGATCAGAGTTCCGAGTTCCGAGTTCCGAGTTGCGCGGTGCCGAGTCCCGGCGTGGACCGACAAGTCCGGGGGATCCTCACGACACTCGGAACTCGGAACTTTGAACCGGAGCTTCGAACTCGGAACTTCTAGATCTCCCAGTTGCTGAACACGATCGCCTCGGGGGCCAGCCGCTGTTCCGGGTGGGTCGCGAGCGTCATGCGCAGGTCGGTCCAGTGGGTTCGGAAGCCCTGGCGTACCAGCCGCAGGTAGGCCTCCCCCTGGGCGGTCTGGCAGCGGAGGCTGAGTCGGCGGATGTCGAGGGCCAGCGCCGCCGCCTCGGTGGCGGCGAGCAGCCGCTCGAAGGCATCGCCGTGGCGTGCGACCAGCTTGAGGATCCGCACCTCGTCCTGGGAGCGCCCGGCCGCGAGCGGCGCGGTGTGGTAGAGCGCGAAGCCGGCGAGCTCGCCGCTGGGATCGCGGGTCAGCAGGGTGTCCCCGATGCGCAGCTCGGCGGTAGCATTGAGCTCGCGAGTGAAGTCGGTGTCGGGCAGGAGGGCGGTGGTAAGGCGGCGGCACTCGGCCAGCCGATCGCCCCGGGCGCCGCCGGCGTTGGAGAGCACCTCGGGGTGGAGCAGCGGCCGGCGGGGGAGGTCGCGGGTGAGGGTCACGGTGAGATGCCCCGGGACGAAGCCGAGCCGGCTGTAGAAGCCGATGTTCTCGATGGTCCGGGGCATGGTCTCGAGCCCGATGGTCCGAGCGCCCCGCTCGCGCAGCCAGGTGATGCCGGCGCGGATCATGGTCTTGCCGAGCCCGGAGCCCTGCCGGTCGGGGCGCACCGCGAGCGGTCCCATCCACCCTTCCCGGCCGGAGAGGTGGACCATGTTGAACCCGCAGAGCTCGCCGTCGGGATCGCGCCAGACCATGGCCCCGTCGCCCGCGTCCTCCAGGGCATAGCGCCAGATGGCCGGGTTGAGGTGGGGCACCCGGACGCCGGTCATCCCGTCCCGCCGGTACCGATCGGTAAAGGCCTCCGAGAACACCCGGTTGAGCGGCTCCACGTCCCGCACCGAGGGCCGCTGTGGTCCGGTGATCTCCCGCTCAGGCAGCCAGGCCATCGCTCACTCCCTGCGGTTCGTCCCGCACCCGCGCCGCACCCCGTTCGGCATCGTAGTCGACCCGGACCACCCGGTCGAAGCCTTCCCGCACGCTCTCAATGTGGGTGATGAGGATGACCTGGGGGAAGCGGTCGGCCAGGCTCCGGAGGAGGTCCAGCACCGAGCTCCGCCGCTCCTCGTCGAGCGAGCCGAACACCTCGTCCAGCACCAGCAGCGACAGCGGCTGCCCCGCCCGGTCGGCGATCATCTGGCTGATGGCCAGGCGGAGCGCCAGGCTGGCGATGTCCTCCTCGCCCCCTGAGATCACCGGCTTCGGCTCACCCGCTTCGACGATCGTGGCGATGTAGTCCTCATCCAGCTCGAGCTCGGTGTAGCGGCCGTTGGTCAGGTCCCGCAGGAACCCGCTGGCGAGCTCGGAGAGGTCGGGCCGGAGCTGCTGGTTGAGATCGGTCCGGAGATCGGTGAAGGCCCGGTCGAGCTCGTTGTAGAGCGCCAGCTCCCGCGCCGCCTTGCGGGCCTCGTCCTCGCGTCGAGCCCGCTCGGCCCGCCGCGCCGCCACCGCCTCCACCGCCTCGCGCGCGGCGCCCTTCTCCGCCCGGATCTTGATGAGGTTCAACTCCGCCTCGCGCCGCTCCCGCTCGACCGTCTCCCAGGCAGTCCTGGCCGCCTCGTAGTCCTCCTGGCGGTAGCCCAGCTGCGCCAGCCGCTCCCTGATGGCGCGGACCTGGGCCTCCCGTTCGGACAGCGCCTTCTCGGCCGCTTCCGCCTCCGCCACCAGCGCCTCGGCCCGCTCCGCCGCCGCCTTGTACCGCTCGGCCTGCAGGGCCAGCGGGTCGAGCGCCAGGATCTGCCGCCGGACCTCGGCGTGGTGGTTCTGGTCGTAGTCGCGGGGGCCTTCGCCGGCCTGTTGCTCGAGATCGTCGGCACGAGCCACGAGCCGGGTCTCTTCGGTGCGGAGGGCCGGCCCCTCCTGTGCCAGGGCCGAGAGCCGCGCCAGCGCGGTCGTCGCGTCGCTCAACCCCCGCTCGCCGGCGGTGCGCTGGCGGTCCAGCTCGCCCAGCTCCGGGGGCTCGGTGGTGAGTTGTTCGACTCGGGCCTTGAAGTAGTTCCCGTTGAACATCACATCCTGCAGCTGCCGATCGAGCACGCCGAGGACGTTCTCGTACTCCTTGCCGAGGGGACGGGCGCAGGTGGGACAGGCGCCCTCGGGGCCGGCGGCGGTGATCCGGTCGAGCTGCTCCTTGAGGTCCTTGTACTGGTCGCGCAGGGCGGCCCGCTTGGTCTTGGCGTCCTGCAGATCGCGGTCCCAGGCGGACCGCCGCTCCCGATAGCTCTCGTCGATGGCCTCGAGCCGGGCCCGCTCCTCCTCCACCCTGGCGCGGACGGCCTCGACCTCGTCAGCCGGCGGCAGCTTGTGGAGTCGCTGCCGCACGGTGGTCAGGGCGGAGCGGGCCTCCTCCAGCTGAGCCAGTGCCACCTGCCGCCGGGCGTGGGCCGCGGCCAGCTCGTCGAGACGGGCCCGCTCGGCGCGCAGGGCCTCGAGCGGGGCCAGCTGTCCCTTGAGCGCCTCCAGCCGGCCCCGCGCCTCGTTGGCGGCGACCAGCTGGCGATCGAGCTGGGCGAAGGTCTCCCGGGCGGCATTCACCCGATGGTCCGCCAGCCGCAGATCGGACTCCAGCGATGCCACCTGCTCCCGCTGCTGTTGCAGCTCCTGCCAGCGGGGAGCCATCTCGGTCTTGCGCCGATCGGTGAGTTCCAGCGCCTTGCTGCTGGTGAGTTCGAGTTTCTCCGCCTCCGCCAGCCGTCCCCGGGCTCGGGTGTCGGCCTGGTCCAGCTCGGCGGGATCGGGGAGCGACGACTCCAGCGCCTGGAGGGTCGCCTTCACGGTGAGACGGGTTTCCCGCAGGCGCTCCTGGGCCAGGCGCAGCCGCTCGTAGCCCAGCACCCGCGAGAGAAACTGGGCCCGCTCGGTGGGCTTCATCGCCGCCATCACCGCGAGCTGCTTCTGCCCGGTGAAGTAGGTATTGAAGAACTCCTCCCGGGTCATGCCGAGGAGGCGCGAGATCTTCTCGGTGACCGCGCCGATGCCGTTCTCCCGAGGGGCGGTTTCGGCGTCCTGATAGAGTTCCGCGCCGTTGAGCGAGCGGATCACCCGGAAGCGATGGGCCCCCAGGACGAAATCGAGCTCGACCCGGACCGGCGAACGGGGTCCGGCATTGCGGCGTCGAATCGAGTCGCGATTCCCGCGGGCGGCGTCGGCCCCGTACAGCGCCCAGGCGATGCCCTCGAGCAGGGTGGTCTTCCCCGCCCCGTTGGGGCCGATGATCCCGGTCAGCCCCGCGCCGAACACCAGCTCGGTATCCGCATGCTGCCGGAAGTTGACCAGGCGGAGGCGCTCGAGTCTCACAGACCGCCCTCGCCGGTCTCGGACTCGACCGTACGCATCGCCTCCATGCCGGCCCGCACGAAGGACTCGCGTTCGACGTTCTCTGGCAGGAAGCGTTCCCGCAGGAACGCCTCGACCGTGTCGCTCAGGGTTCGCCGCCCCCCGGGAGCCCCCACGCCGGTCCGCCGGTGGATCTCCGGTCGCCGGATGTCGAGCTGGAAATGGAGCGCCTTGGCCTGGTAGCCCCGGATGGCGGTGTAGTTGAGCTCCCGCTGGATGTGGCGCGGTACGTTGCGGATGACCTGGCGCACCACCTGGTCCTCGTAGCCGCCCGCGATGCCGCCGAGCGCGCTGGCGAGCATCGTGTCGATATCTGCCGCCGTCCGGCCGGTGCCGTCGAGCGCCAGGAGGTCGATGAACCTCCGGGCCAGCTTGAGGGTCTGGCGGGTGACCTTGCGCCTGGCGAGGTCGACCTTGAGCCAGCCCTTCCCCGGCACGTTGTGGTTGGCTTCGTCGGCCAGCTCTCCCCAGGGATTGGGGCTCACGTAGTCGAGCGCGCCGCTGTACCAGATGTGCGGCGCGACCTCCCGCTGCACGTGGTAGTCGCCCAGCGCCACATAGTCCCACTTCGCGCGCGTCAGATCCTCGGTGGTGACCAGGCTGCCGACATACTCGGGCGCGTGCTTCTCCCAGGCGTACAGGTTGGGAATGGCGCCGTGGAGGAGCAGCACCTGGTAGGTCTCGTTCCCCTCCGGCCGGAAGACCCGATCGCCGCTCTTCACCGCCGCGTCGGGTACCGCCAGGATGGCCAGATCGAGCTGGGGGAACGAAAGCAGCCGCTTCGCGTCGGTCACTACCGTGATCCCCAGCGTCTCGAAGAGCCCCAGGATGGACCCGGTCTCCACCGATCGGGGGGAGTCGTGATTCCCCGCGAGCATGACCACCGGGGTCTCGCCCAGCGCCTCGCGGAGCCGCTGGAACTGGCGGAAGGCGAAGAGGATGGCGGGATTGGTGGGGCGGACCGAGTGGAAGACGTCCCCCGCCACGACCACGATATCCGGCCGGGCCGCGATGACCTGGTCGATCGCGGTCCGGAAGGCGTGCGCCACATCGGCTTCCCGCTGGTTGAGGCCCGCGGGCGTCTGCCGATGGAATTGTCGGAAGCCGAGATGCAGATCGGCGAGGTGGGCGAGGATCACGGGGCGTATTCTAAGCCCGAGATGGTCGGAGGGTGAGGGTGGGCCGGAGAGGCGAGACCCGAGGTGCTCCGGGGCGGTGCGCGCGCCGGGCCCCAGTCGCGGTCACACCGGCCCTTGCGGTGATGTATTGACATCAATACACTCCCACTATGAAGACCGCCTCACCTCCCCGTCGAGTCGGCGATATCACGGCCATCGTAGGCGGCCTGCGCCGGGTGGTCCGGGCCCTCGAACTCTACTCCCACGAGGTCCGGCGGGATTACGGCCTCACCGCCCCGCAGCTCTGGGCGCTCAAGACCCTGGCCCGCGAAGGGCCCCTCACCGTGAACCAGCTTGCCGCCCAGCTCCATCTTCACCAGAGCAGCGCCTCGCTGCTGGTGAACCGGCTGGAGGCACGCGGGATGGTGCGTCGGTCGAAGTCCGATCGGGACCGGCGGTTCGTTCGTATCGCCCCGACTGAGGAGGCCCGCGCCTTCCTGGCCGAGGCCCCCGAGCCGGCCCAGGGGCGGCTGTTGCATGGTCTGAGGGCGATGGCGCCGGCCCGGCTCCGGAACATCCGCCGGGCGGTGGATGACCTGGTCGGGGCAATGGAGGCTGAGAACCTCGAGGCACGGTTCTACTTCGAGAGGAGGACTGAGAGGGGCGACCAACGTCGGCATCACCCGGGAAGGCAGGGCTCCCCGACCCTCGCTCACGCGTAGGGGTCGTCGCTCTTGCGAAGTGGCGGCACGACCCGGGTCGGGACCACCTCCCGCTCGACCCGGCTCCCCAGCTGGGCCGTGAAGAACGCCAGGACTCGCTCCGGTCGCGTTCGCCGGGTGGCATGCAGCGCGCGGCGGACATCCTCCTCCCGCCGGCCCTCGATCAGGGCCTCGACCCGACCGGTGACGATCGACGAGTCGAGCGCGCGGAGTTGACGGGCCACCGCCTGGCCGAAGGGAAGGTCGGGCGAAGGGGGGAACCGTTCGACGCCGAGCCGACCGGCCAGCACCGCCGGCCGGGGGAAACGCACGAACAGCGGCTGGGTGAAGTGGGGATGGCGCACCATCAGCTCGCCCTTGGGCAGCGCCGCCAGTTTGGCCCGCACCGCGGGTGAGAGTATGCCGTAGCCCGGCGTCGCCAGCTCATCCATGTCCATCCTTCCGAACAGCGCGGTGCCGGCGTTGCCGACCACCCGCCGCAGGACCTGGGAGCGGAACTGCTGGGCCGAGAAGAGCACCAGCCCGAGGTAACGGCCCCGCTCGGAGAGGTCGAGCAGCATCCGGCGCACGTAGGTATCGGGACCGTCGGCGGGGGCATACTTGTTGAGCTCGTCGACGAACACCACCACGTGATCGACACCCAGGTCGCGGCGCTCGAGATGCTCGCGCAACTTGGAGACCAGCCGGGCGAAGACCAGGTCCTGCGCGGTGGGATCGAGGGCGGCGACGTCGATCACGTGGACGCTCCGGTCGGCGAACTTCCCCCAGGGCAGGTCGCTCGCGTGCCCGTCGTCGGTGACCAGGCCCTTGGCCCGCACGCTGATGTTGCCGAGCCGGTTCCGCACCTTCCGGATGGTGGCGAGGTGGTGGTTCTTCCAGATCTCGCTGCCGCTGGCCCGGCTCTCCATGAAGTTGAAGATCTGGCGGAAGAACTGTTCCAGATCGGCGAAACTCCGCACCTCGAGCGGGTGCTCGAAGGTCGGGTCGGTGTAGGTCCGCCCGACCACCCGTTCCGCCAGGAAGTTGATGAACGCGTCGGCCTTGGCGTCCACGTCATCCCGGTTGAGGAGCACCTCGGCGTAGTCCAGCACCTCTCGAAGCCCCCATACCAGCGGCACGGTGTTGGCCGCCAGTGCCTCGTGGGTCCGCAGGGTATTGAGGTTCACGCCGTCGGGCTTGAAGGGGGCGTAATAATGGACGTCCTGGAACGGTTCGGCCCGCAGACCGAGCCGCTGGTACAGCCGCCGGTCCTCCTCGGTGAGGTCGGCCGGCTGGTCGAGATAGCAGAGGTCGGGACCCTTCACGTTGAAGCAGACCGCCGCCACCGAGCCCTTGTGGGCCGGGAACTTCTGGAAAATGGAGCCGAGCAGGAATTCGACCGCGCTGGTCTTGGTGGCAAGGCCGGAGACCCCGGTGATGCTGAGGTGCGCGGCCTCGGGGCCGAGAAGGAAATCGGCGTCGAGGTAGATCGGCGCCTCCCGGCCGGCGGCGGCGTACACCCCGATCGGCACCCCGGTGGGATGGGCACCCCCGGTGAAGGCGTCCATCCGCAGCGCCGCCACGACGTCCTCGTCGCCGGCCAGCCGTACCTCGCCCAGCGGCACCGGCTGCAGCGGTTCCTCGGGCGCCTGCCGGAGGACGGCGGCCAGGTAGAGCCGGATCTCGGCCCGCTCGGTGGGAGCCTGACCCGCGAGGGAGGGATCGCCGTCGGCACCGATGACATCGTGCATCGGCGTCATGAGGTCGGAGTAGGCGAACCCGTCGGTCACGATGCCGAACACGGTCCGCCCCGGCGCATCCACCCGGACGATGGCGCCGATCCCGACATCGGATTCGCGCGCGGTCCAGAAGTGGAACTGGTGGGGGGTCGACGGCTTGAGTTCGGTGGCGACCACGCGACCGACCGGTGGATCTGCAGGCATTGGCTGGAAGATAGCGGTTCCGAGTTCCGGGTTCCGGGTTCGGAGTAGCACCAAGGGCCGCCCTGCCAATCGGAACTCGGAACGGCCGGTTTTACCCTGAACTCGCCCTGAGATAGGTCTCCACCGCCCGTATCCCGTACAACAACCGGTCCCACCGCGGATCGGGGGTGCTCACCGGTGAGCGCTCGGCCAGCAGCCAGCGGGAGAGGCGGTCGGCCTCGAGGATGGTTTCCCCATGGGCCCGGGCCTCCACCCGGACAAGACCGTGGAGCAGGTCCTTTCCCTCCCAGGGCCAGAGCCGAAGGGCCCAGGAATAGACCGGTGCGATCTCGCGGGCCGGGGGCGAGAAGACCGGCGACCGATGTCCCGGCGGCAATCGGAGATACTGCTCCAGGTCCTGACCGCTGAACGGAAGCGTGGCGTGGCTCTTGGTGATTCCCAGCATCCGGGGATCCCGGGCCCACTGGGGACTCTCGGTGAGGGCGCCATCGACCAGGAGCCAGGCGTCGCTGATAGCGCGATACGCGAGGCCCACCTCGAGCTCCAGCCGGCCGCGAGCCCGGTCGATCTCGCGACGGGCCAGTTGGAAGTCGTGGACCGGGTGCACCGGGTCGTCATCGGGAAGCGGCACCAGGGCCTCGTCCGGGGCCACACCGGCCAGCGCGGCGAGCACCTCGGGCCGGGCCAGCACCAGGCGCCGCCGGGCGACCCGGGCTACGTGAAGCTGACGGGCTTGCCGCTCCAGCGCCGCCGCCGCGACCTCCGCCACGACCACCGGGCTGGCGCCGGCGTAGGCCATCACCTCGTACCGCTGGGTGCCGTCGAGAAAGGCGACCGGGCCGGGCCAGGGCTCGGCCGGTCCCACCCGCCGGCCGGTCAGGGGCCCCGGCTCGACCCGCTCCGCCGGCTGAATGGTCGCCTCCTCGGCCCGACCCTCACTGGCGGCGGGGATCCAGGTGGCCGGGGTAAACCCCCGGGCGACGACGGCGCGGCGGAGACGGGTCCAGCCGGGGAACGCGGGGCGGGCGATCATTGGAGTGAGGTTCCGAGTGCCGAGGGAACTGACGAGGCAACCGCCACCCTGCAACTCGGAACTCGGACCGCCCAGGCTATCGGCTCGCCGCCGGCGCCTGAGCCCCCACCCCAAACTTCGCGATCAGTCCGAGCAACCGGTCGAGTGCCGTCTCCAGGTCCTTGTCGCTGGCGGCGTAGCTCATCCGGACCCAGCGGTCATCGCCGAAGGCGGCGCCCGGCACCAGGGCCACGCCGGCCGCCATGGCGGCCTCGCAGAACTGGGTGCCGGTGTAATCGTGGGTCGGGGTGACGCCGTCGACCCGGAAGAAGAAGTAGAACGCCCCGGTCGGCTCGACGAATTCCACCCCCGGCGCGGCGGCGCGGAAGCGGGAGACGACCCGGTCCCGGCGGCGGCGGAAGGCGGCCACCATCTTCACCACCTCCTGCTCCACCTTCTCGTCCGTGAAGGCCGTGACCGCGGCCCATTGGGCTGGATGGTTGGCGCCGGTCGTGGTGTGCGACTGGAGCGCGGCCATCGCCTTGGCCAGGTGCATCGGCGCGTAGGCCGCCCCGATCCGCCAGCCGGTCATCGCGTAGGCCTTGGAGGCGCCGTAGATCAGCACCACCCGCTCGAGGTACTCGTCGGGCAGGTCGAGGAACGAGGGCGCCGGCTGGGCGTCGTTTCCATAGTAAATCCGGCGGTAGATCTCGTCGGCGATGACCCACACCTGGCGGGCTCGAGCCCACTCGGCGATCGCCTTGATCTCGCTCGCGGTATAGGTCGCCCCGGTGGGGTTACAGGGCGAGCAGATAATGAGCCCCTTCACCAGCTTGTCGGTCTTGGCCTCGAGGTCCTTCACGCTCACCTTGAGGCCCCACTCCGGATCGCCCGGGACCGGCACCGGCTCGGCCCTGCAGAGGGAGACGATCTGGGGGTACGAGACCCAGGCGGGCGAGGGGATCAGGACCTTGTCCTTGGGCCCGAACAGGCTGAAGCAGGCGTTGAAAATCGACTGCTTGGAGCCTGAGCTCACTACGATCTGGTCGGGGTTGAGGGCCCGGCCGCCGGACATGAGCGAGAGGTTGCGGGCGATGGCCGCGCGCAGCTCCGCGATCCCGATGTTGGCGGGGTAGCGCGTCATTCCCTTTTCGATCGCCGCCTTCCCGGCATCCGCCGCGGGCTTGGGCGTCTCGAAGTCGGGCTCGCCCACGCTCAGGTCGATCACGTCCTCTCCCGCCGCCCGGCGACGCTTGGTCTCGGTGCTGATGGCCACGGTCTCGGAGGGCTTGAGGTACGCCAGGTTGGGTGAGAGCGGATCGGGCATCGCCGGTGTCCTGCGCTGGAGGGTCGAGAGCCGGGCCCCGAACATTCGGAAGGCCCGCCATGCTGTGCGGGCCCACGTGTGGTTCATCGGCTCGACAATTGTGCGGACGGGGGAAATTCCCCCGGTGGTGCGCGGAAGTCAACTGGTTTAGCTTGGACCGGCGTGTCCAACGGCTGTTTGACAATCGAGGTCGGCGATGTCTGGAATGTCGGAACTGCACCTGGCGCCCGCGCTCGCGGGCGCCCTGGAAGCGCTCGGGTACACCGCGGAGGATCAGGCGATCCGGGACCAGGTTCCCACGGCGGCCCGGGGACACAACCTGGCGCTGGCCTGGCCTCCGGCGGCGCGCTACGCCGCTGCGGCCCTGGCCGGGATGATGAGTGCCCAGCTCGCCCGGGGGAGTCGGGCCCTGCTGCTGGTGCCACCCCATGCCCTGGCGGAGTGGTCCGACCTGGTGCTGCCGCTCTGCCGCGCCGCCGGCCTCCCGGCGGTCGTGGCCCACACCGCGGCCCGCGCCACTCGACGTCTCGCCGACCCCGATCTCCGGGTCCTCGTCACCACCCCCGCCACCGCGCTGTCGCTGCTGGAGCGGTCCGCCGTCAAGGCCGACCAGCTCGGCCATATCGTGCTCGTCTGGCCGGAGCAGTTCGATTCCGACGAGGCGCTGGCAGCCCTGATGCAGGATCTCCCGGCCGAAGCGCAGCGCATCGTCGTCATGGCCGCCCCGGTGGCCGGACATCCCCTGCTCGAGCGGTATGCCCGCCGGGCGCACCTGACCGGGCCGCTCCTGCCGATCGCCGAGGGCGAGGCCCCGGCCCGGCCGCCGGTACGGGTGGTCACGGTGGGATGGCCCCAGCGGGCCGCGGCCCTTGCCGGGCTGGTGGAGAGCGAGGACCCGGTGTCGGTGAGCGTCTGGTGTGCCGACCTGGGCAGCGCGGTGACCGCTCGGGCGGCCCTGCCGGCGACCGATGCCTCGATTCAGGTCTGCACCGGGGACAGCCAGAAGGCGGCCCTGGTGGTCGCATGGGATCTGCCCAGCCCCGCACAGCTCAATCAGCTGCGGGCCGCGGGTGACCTGGTCCTGCTGGTACCGCCTCAGGCCTCGGCGTACGTCGCCCGGGCGACGAGCCGGCAGTCACCGGCCCGGGTCCCGGGGACCCTGGAGACCATTCGGGATGACGGAGCGCGCCGTCGTGCGACGGTGGCCCGGGACCTCGAGGCGGGTGAGCTCGAGGGCGACGTGCTGGCGCTGGCGCCGCTGTTCGAGCGCTACGATCCGGTGACGGTGGCAGCCGCGCTCCACCGGCTGTGGCGCAAGGCCGCGAGCGCTCCCCCGGCCCCATCGACCACCGAAAGCGGCGCCGCCGCGGCCCCGGCCAAGGTGTGGATCAGCGCCGGCAAGAAGGATGGCGCGACCCCGGCCGATCTGGTGGCGGTCCTCAACCGGGAGGTCGGAATGGCTGCGGGGAAGATCGGCCGGATCGAGATCCGGGAGCTGTTCTCGCTGGTGGAGGTGCCGGCCACGGACGCCGAGGAGATCGCGCGAAAGCTGTCCGGCAAGACGGTCCGGCGGCGGACTGTGACGGCGAAGGTGGACAAGCCCAGCCGGCCGACCCGGCCCCGCTAAGGACGAAGGACACCGTCACTGCGCTCGGGGGCAGTGCCCTTTCTCCTCCGCCTTCCTTACTTCCGGTTCACCAGCTCCTTCAGCCCCCGCGCGGCGCGGAACACCGGGGCCACCGAGGCCTTGATGCTCATGGTGCGACCGGTGCGGGGATTGCGGGCGGTGCGGGCCTGGCGCCGGCGGGGCTCAAAATTGCCGAAGCCCGAGAGCTGCACTTTTCGCCCGCGGCGCAGTTCGGCGGCGATGAGACCGTCGGCCCCGAACAGGGTGTCCAGCACGCGGGCGACCTCGGCCTTGGGACGGCCGAGCTTGGCGGCGACGGCACTCACCATCTGTTGCTTGGTCACGCCGGGCTCCGGGGGCTGGCTTTGGGGGCGCGGAATATGGCCACGGGCTTCGAGAAGTCGCAAGCGTCGGGATCACTCGCTTGACCCGCTCCCCCGGCCGCCGTATCCTCAGCGATCCCCATCCCTCAATTCCTAGAGGCCGTCGCGATGTATCACGGATCGCGCCCCGGGTGGATCGAAGTGATCGCCGGCGTGATGTTCAGCGGCAAGAGTGAAGAGCTCATTCGCCGTGTGCGCCGCGCCATCATCGCGCGCCGCAAGGTGCAGGTATTCAAGTCGCACCTCGATTCCCGCTACACCGGTCTCTACAGCGTGTCGACCCACGACGGCCGCGAGATCGAGGCCACCCCGGTCGATTCCGCCGCCGAGATCTTCCGGCTGGTCAAGCCCGACACCGAACTGGTCGCGATCGACGAGGCCCAGTTCCTCGACGACGAGCTGGTCACGGTGGCGTCGGCCCTGGCGGCGCGCGGCGTGCGGGTGATTCTGGCCGGGACCGACACCGACTTCCGGGGCGAGCCGTTCGGGCCGATGGGCCGGCTGCTGGCGATCGCGGAATCGGTCGACAAGCTCCAGGCGATCTGCGTCATCTGCGGGGACCTCGCCACCCGCAACCAGCGGCTGGTCGATGGCAAGCCCGCCCGCTACGACTCGCCGACCATCCTGGTCGGAGGCCGGGAAGCCTACGAGGCCCGGTGCCGCCACTGTCACCGCGTGCCCCGTAAAGACGAGGATCAGACGGCGCTGCTGTAGTCGCGAGGCACGACTCGTGACTCGTGATTCGTGACTCGTTCCCCCCTGCCCCCATGCTCTCCGTCGCCCTGACCGGTAACATCGCCGCCGGCAAATCGAGTGTGGCGGACCTGTTCCGCCGCTGGGGCGCGACGGTGATCGACGCCGATCGGCTGGTCCGTGAGATCCAAACCCCGGGCACCCCCGAGTTCGACGCCATCGTCCGCCGCTTCGGTCCCGGGGTCGTCGCCGCCGACGGCACCCTCGATCGGGCGGGACTGCGTCGGATGGTCCTGGCCGACCCGGCCGCACGGCGCGACCTCGAGGCGATCGTCCACCCCGCCGTGGCCCTCCGCCGCGCCGCGCTCGAAGCCCGGGCTCGCGCGGCGGGCACCCGCCTGGTCGTCAACGACATTCCCCTGCTGTTCGAACGCCTCGATCCCGGGGCGTTCGATGCCGTGGTGCTGGTCGATGCGCCGGAGCCCCTCCGGCTGGCCCGGCTCCGGGCCGCGCGCGCGCTTCCCGAGGGCGAGGCCGCCGCCATGATCGCGGCCCAGATGCCTGCCGCCGACAAGCGGCGCTGGCGCGATCCCCGGGGCCGGCCGCCCTACATTATTGAGAACGACGCCGATCTCGCCACTCTGGAACAGCGGACCCGTCGAGTCTGGCGGGCGCTCGAGGCCCTGCAACCCCCTACTTGATAGTCCCCTCGCGGTCGTCTAGACTTGCGGCACGCAATCCGGAGCAATTCGTGGCACATATTCCCGCCGACCTCCTCTACACCCCCGAGCACGAGTACGTTCGTCGCACCAGCGATGCCGCGATCGTCGAGATCGGGATTACCGACTACGCCCAGGGGGAATTGGGGGACGTGGTCTTCGTCGAGCTCCCCAAGCCGGGGGCCACCTTCGCGAAGATGGGCGTCTTCGGAACGGTGGAAGCCGTGAAGGCGGTCTCCGAGCTCTTCTGCCCCGTGGCCGGCGAGGTCGTGGAATCCAACCCGGCCCTGGACAGCGACCCGGCGACCATCAACCGGGATCCCTACGGCGCCGGCTGGATGATCCGCCTCCGACTTTCCAACCCGGCCGAGCTCAACCAGCTGCTCACGCCCGCCGCCTACGAGGCCAAGATCGGCGGATGAACCGGAATGCCGCCGTTGCCTCGCTCCGTTTGAACGCCCCGCTGCCGTTCCGCGGGGCGTTTGTGTGTCCGGCCCGACCGACCCCTGATCTCTGAACCCCCGACCATGACCGACACTACGGCGTCCAGCCAGACCGACAGGTCCTATACGCTGCTCCGCACCGAGCGCTTCGTCTCCCGCCACCTCGGTCCCCGGCGGACCGAGGTCCAGGAGATGCTCGACCTGCTGGGCTACGAATCCCTCGACCGCTTCATCGACGCGGTGGTGCCCGAGGACATCCGGCTTCGGCGCCCGCTGGACCTGCCGCCCAACCGCTCGGAGCGGGAAGTGCTGCAGGCGTTGCGCGGGATTTCGGCCCAGAACCGGCTGACCCGGTCCTACATCGGCATGGGCTACTACGGTACGTTCACGCCCCAGGTCATCCAGCGGAACATCCTGGAGAATCCCGGCTGGTATACCGCCTACACCCCCTACCAGGCGGAGATCGCCCAGGGCCGGCTGGAGGCGCTGCTCAACTTCCAGACGATGGTGGCCGACCTGACCGGGCTCCCGGTGGCGAACGCGTCGCTGCTGGACGAGTCCACCGCCGCCGCCGAAGCGATGAATCTCTCGCTCGCGGTGAAGCGGACCAGCGGCAACCCGGTCTACCTGGTCGATACGGGGTGTCACCCGCAGACCATCGCGGTGATCCAGACCCGGGCCGAGGCCCGGGGCGTGGAGGTCCGGGTGGGGCCCGCGGCGCAATTCGTATTCGACACCTCGGTGATCGGCTGCCTGGTGCAGTACCCCACCACCGATGGCGGGGTGGAGGACTACCGGGGCCTGTGCCAGAAGGCGCACGAAGCGGGAGCGCTGGTCACCGTGGCCACCGATCTGCTGGCCCTGACCCTGCTGACACCGCCGGGCGAATGGGGCGCCGACATCGCGGTGGGGAACTCGCAGCGTTTCGGGGTTCCGATGGGCTACGGCGGGCCGCACGCGGCGTTCTTCGCGACCCGGGATGAGTACAAGCGCCACATGCCGGGCCGGATCATCGGCGTCTCCCGGGATACCAGCGGCCGGCTGGCGCTGCGGATGGCGCTCCAGACCCGGGAGCAGCACATCCGCCGCGACAAGGCGACCAGCAACGTCTGCACCGCGCAGGTGCTCCTCGCGGTCATGGCGAGCATGTACGCCGTCTACCACGGCCCCGACGGGCTCAAGCGGATCGCGGAGCGGGTGCACACCCAGGCCCGGATGCTGGCGTCGGCGCTGCGGCGGCTCCGGTATCACATCGTCCATCAGCACTTCTTCGATACCATCTGTGTCGAGGTCCGCCCGGCCAACATGCCCCGGATTCTCGACGCCGCCCGGGCCCGCCGCATCAACCTGCGGAAGCTGGACCACAAGCACCTGTGCGTCTCGCTGGACGAGACCGTGTCGGTGGCCGACCTCTCCGACCTGATCTCGATCTTCTCGCTCGACATCGCCCTGCCCCACATGCTGGAACAGGGCGATACTCACCACGAGCCGGTGATCCCGGCCCACCAGAGCCGTACCACGCCCTACCTGACGCACCCGGTCTTCCATCGCTGCCACAGCGAGACCGAGATGCTCCGCTACATCAAGCGGCTCGAGGCCAAGGATCTCTCGCTGACCGCGGCGATGATTCCGCTTGGCAGCTGCACCATGAAGCTCAACGCCACCACCGAGATGATGCCGGTGAGCTGGCGCGAGTTCAACCGGATCCATCCCTTCGCGCCCCGGTCCCAGACCCAGGGCTACGCCCTGCTGTTCGAGCAGCTCGAGTCGTGGCTCTGCGAGATCACCGGCTTCGCGGGAGTGTCGCTCCAGCCCAACGCCGGCTCGCAGGGGGAATACGCCGGCCTGCTGGTGATCCGCGCCTTCCACAAGGCCCGGGGCGACAAGCACCGGACCACCTGCCT
>CAZXRC010000005.1:38623-162718 GCA_964642475.1 uncultured Gemmatimonadaceae bacterium
GACGCCAACGGCAACGTGGACCTCGCCGATCTGCGGGCCAAGGCGGCGCAGCACCGGGCCACCCTCTCCTGCCTGATGGTGACCTACCCGTCGACCCACGGCGTCTTCGAGTCGTCGATCCGGGAGATCTGCAAGATCGTGCACGAGGCCGGCGGCCAGGTCTACATGGACGGGGCCAACATGAACGCGCAGGTGGGTCTCTGCCGGCCGGGGGATTTCGGGGCCGATGTGTGCCACCTGAACCTGCACAAGACCTTCTGCATTCCGCACGGCGGCGGCGGTCCGGGCATGGGGCCGATCGCGGTGGCGCCACACCTGGTCCCCTTCCTCCCCGACCACCCGGTGATCTCCCAGGGGCGGCCCCAGAGCTGCGGCACCGTGTCGTCGGCGCCGTGGGGCAGTGCGGCGATTCTGCCGATTTCCTACGCCTACATCGCGCTGATGGGAACCGACGGACTGGCCGAAGCCACCAAGGTGGCGATCCTCAATGCCAACTATATCGCCCGGCGGTTGAGCCCCCACTTCCAGGTGCTCTACACCGGGGCCAACGGGCTGGTGGCCCACGAGTGCATCGTCGACATGCGGCCCTTCAAGCAGAGCGCCGGCATCGAGGTGGAGGATATCGCCAAGCGGATCATCGACTACGGGTTCCATCCGCCGACGGTGTCCTTCCCGGTGCCCGGCACACTGATGATCGAGCCGACCGAGAGCGAGCCCAAGGCGGAGCTCGACCGGTTCATCGATGCGCTGATCTCGATCCGGGAGGAGATCCGGGAGATCGAGGAAGGCAAGGCGCCGCGGGAGAACAACCTCCTCACCAACGCGCCCCACACCCTGGTGCAGGTGATCGGTGACAATTGGGACCGGCCCTACAGCCGGGAACGGGCCGCCTTCCCCGCGCCGGGTCTCCGGGAGCACAAGACCTGGCCCACGGTGGGGCGGGTGGATGGCGCCTACGGCGACCGGAACCTGGTGTGCACCTGCCCCGCGGTGGCGGAGTATGGGTCGTGAACCCGGATGGCGTCGCCTATGCCTTCTCATCGACTCCGACCCGCAGTGCGGCGCCATCAACATGGCCCTCGACCAGACCCTGCTCGATCTCGCCGAGCGGACCGGTCGCGGCTTCCTCCGACTCTACCGCTGGGACCCCTTCTGTCTCTCGTTTGGCCGGCATGAACCGGCGCTGCGGCGCTATGACCGGGAGCGGATCGCGGCGCTGGATCTGGACCTGGTACGCCGGCCGACGGGGGGACGGGCGGTGTGGCACGCCCGGGAGCTGACCTACGCGGTCATCGCGCCGATCGCCTGGTACGGCGGCCTCGCGGCCAGTTACGCTCGGCTTCACCTGATCCTGGCCGAGTCGCTCCGCGCCCTGGGCGTGGAGGCCACACTGGCGGAGACCGCGCGGGTGGCCGGGGTCGGCAGCGGCCCCTGCTTCGCGAGCCCCGCGGGGGGTGAGGTGCTGGTCGGGGGCCGCAAGCTGGTCGGCAGCGCGCAGCTCCGGCAGGGCTCCGCCTTCCTCCAGCACGGGAGTATCCTGCTGGAAGACGACCAGTCGATGGTGGCCGACGTCACCCTCGGCGGGGCCCCGCTCTCGGGGGAGACCACCCTTCGGGCCGCGCTGGGCCGGGTGGTCGGATTCGACACCGTCGCCCGGGCGGTGGCCACGGCCTTCGACGCACAGCCGGAGGCGGCAGCACCCCCGTCACCCGCGCCCGAGCATCTCGCCCGATTCCGCGACCCCGACTGGACCTGGCGACGCTGAGGGGTACAGCCCTTCCACCTTCACTACTACAATTGAAGGCAATGACCTCCCATTGCCTGCTGCTGGCGGCCACGCTCGGCGCGACCGCCGTCCCGATCGCGACCCCCCTCGCGGCCCAGACCCCGCGAGACCCGACCACGCTCGCGATCGCCTACCCGCGCGATCCCGCCTCGCCGGTTCCCACCCTCTGGCAGGCCGATAACGCCAATCGCGATGTCTCCGACCTCATGTTCCTCCGGCTCGCGGATCTGGGCCCGGAGCTGACGACGATCGGGGACAAGGCCTTTGTCCCGCGGCTGGCCCGGAAGTGGGAACGGCGCGACCCGTTGACTCTGGTATTCGAGCTCGACCCGCGGGCCCGCTGGCACGATGGCACGCCGGTGACCGCCGCGGACATGGTGTTCGGGTTCGAGCGGGCCCGCAATCCCCGGCTGAGTCCCCAGATCGCCACCCTCCTCCGGCGGATCCGGAGCGTGAGCGCGGAGGGTGACCGCCGGATCGTTGTGCGGTTCAGCGAGTCGTACCCCGAGCAGCTCTACGACGTCGTCTTCAACGCCCTCCCGCTCCCGGCGCACCTCCTCGCGGGAATCCCGGCGGAGTCGCTCGCGTCCTCGAGCTTCGTGGCGGCGCCGGTGGGGAACGGACCGTACCGCTTGGCCCGGCGGGTGCCCAATCAGGTGGTGGAGCTGACCGCGGACACCAGCTTCTTTCTGGGGAAGCCGAAGGTGCGCCGCGTCCTCTTCCTGGTCGCGGGCGACGCCGAGGCCCGGGCCAACCTGCTTCTGGCCGGCACCGCCGACGCCATCGATAACATCTACTCGTTCAGCAACCCGGCGCGACTCGAGCGGTTGCCTGACTACCAGTATTACCCGGTGCCGGGCCTGAACCTGGTCTACATCGCCTTCAACCAGCGCGATCCCTCCGACAGCGGCAGACCCCACCCGATCCTGAGCGATCCGGCGGTCCGGCGGGCGCTGGTGCTCGCCGTCGACCGCCAGCTGATCGCGCAGTCGGTCTATGGCTCGTTCACGACCTCCCCGTCGGCGCCCCTGTCCGCGATCCTGGGACGCTCCCTCGACGCCCCCCCTACTCCGCCCTACGACACCGTCGCGGCCGCCACGCTGCTGGCGAGCCGTGGCTGGATCGATCATGACGGGGACGGCGTCCGCGACAAGGACGGGGCACCGCTCAGCCTGGGTCTGCTGGTTCCCGCCCCGGTGGCAGCCCGCCGGGTCATGGCGACCCGGCTCCAGGAGGCCTATCGCGCCCTCGGCATCGAGATCCGGGTGGACATCGTCGATCGAGCGATCTACTCCGAACGGCATGACGCGGGCAGATTCGATCTCGATTTCTACGGGGCCGGTCAGGACCCCTCGCCCAGCGGGCTGACCCAAACCTGGACCTGCGCCGGCATCGGGGGCTCCAACGTGAACCACTTCTGTGACCCGGTGGCCGATTCGCTGATCGCCCTCGCGACCGTCAGCTCCACCAATGCCGCCGCCCTCTGGAAGGCGGCGCTCAAGCGCATCGCCGACGACTACCCCGCCATTTTCATGGCCGCGCTGGTCAGCACCTACGCTGTGCACCGGCGATTCCAGGGAGTCCGCCTGCCGCCCAGCTCACCCTGGTCGGCGGTGTGGCAGTGGGGGGTGCGGTAAACCGGTAGGCGGGTGAGCGGCCCCAGCGTGCCGCGCTGGTGTCCGGTAGCCGACAGCAGGGATTCCTCGCTCCGCTCGGAACGACACAACCACGGCCATCGCCGTCCCCTCTCCCGAGGCCCATGCCCTGGCTCCTCACCCGGATCGGCTCCGCGCTGGTGACCTATCTCCTGGCCACCACGCTGATCTTCGTCCTGATGCGGGTGACCCCGGGCGACCCCCTCTCCCGGCTCTCGGAAGACCGCCCGATGCCGCCGGCGGCGATCGCGGAGTTGCGGGCGCGATATGGCATCGACCGGCCCCTCCCGGAGCAGTACCGGCTCTTCCTCGGGGCCGCTTTCGCCGGCAACCTCGGCAGCTCGATCGCCCAGGGCGGGCGGCCGGTGACGGCCCTCATCGCCGAGCGGCTTCCCGCCACCCTGCTCCTCGGCGGCACATCGCTCCTCTTCACCTTTGCGGTCGGCATCTGGCTCGGTGTCTGGCAGGCGCGGCGGCGGGGCTCCGCGGCCGACCGATGGCTCTCGTTCTTCGGTCTGGCCACGTATGCCACCCCGGTCTTCTGGCTCGGACTTCTCCTGGTCTGGATCTTCGGCATCGAGCTCCACCTCCTTCCGACCGGCTTCATGCACGACGTCCTGCTCCCCGGCGATGTGGGATGGGGCGTGCGGCTGGTCGACACGCTGAAGCACCTCCTGCTTCCCGCGCTCACGCTGGCCATCGCGCTCCTTGGCGCCACCGCCCGCTACCAGCGTGCCGCGATGATCGACGCCCTGGAGCTGGCCTGTGTGCGCACCGCCCGGATCAAGGGCCTCCCCGAGCCGCGGGTGATCTGGCACCATGCCTGGCGCAACGCGCTCGGGCCGATGCTGACCCTGGCCGGCCTCTGGCTTCCGCTCCTGGTGGGCGGGTCGGTCTTCGTCGAGTCGGTCTTCTCCTGGCCGGGCCTCGGCAATCTCGCGTGGGAAGCGATCGGTGCCCGCGACTATCCGGTCATCATGGGTGCGGCACTGCTGGTCTCGGGCCTCGTGGTCATCGGCAATCTGCTGGCGGACCTGGCCCATCGGTGGCTGGACCCGAGGCTCCGGACCGCATGACCGCCCCCACCGGGTGGCAGGCCGTCTGGTCGCACGCCGGCAGCCGGACCGGGGTGCTGCTCCTGGGTCTCCTCCTGTTCACGGCGCTCATCGCCCCGCCCTTCCTGCCCAACCCGCGCGCCATGCCCGATCTCGGGCGGGTTTCGCTCCAGTCTCCCGGCCCGGGCCACTGGTTGGGGACCGATCGCGACAACCGTGACGTGCTCTCGCGGGTCGTGCACGGTGCCCGGGTTTCGCTGGCGGTGGCAGCCGGCGCGGTGGCCCTCTCGGTGACCCTCGGAACCCTGGTGGGAATGTTGGCCGGCTACGCCGGCGGCTGGGTCGATACCGTGCTGATGCGGCTGGTCGATGCCGCGCTGGCGGTACCCCGGCTGTTCCTGCTGCTTATCATGGTCGCCATCATGGAGCGCATCCCGCTGGCGATACTGATCCTGGTCCTGGGCGTCACCGGCTGGTTCGGCACCAGCCGGCTGGTGCGGAGCGAGGTCCAGCGGCTGCGGACGCTCGATTTCGTGCACGCCGCCGAGGCCCTGGGCGCGAGCCGGAGACGGATCGCGCTTCGTCATCTCCTGCCGAACGTCGCGGGCCCGCTCGCGGCGGCTACCACTCTGGCTGTGGGTGACGTGATCCTCCTCGAGGCCGGGCTCTCCTTCCTCGGTCTCGGCGTGCAGCCCCCCACCCCGTCCTGGGGCGGCATGATCCTCGAGGCCCAGCCGTACCTCATCACCGCCCCCTGGACCAGCCTGGTTCCGGGCCTGGCGGTGCTGATTACGGTGCTGGCGGTGAACCTGATCGGCGAAGCGCTGCACCAGGCCTACGCCCCGGCCCGCTCATGACCGCGCTGCTCGACCTCGCGCACCTCAGGGTAGGCTTCCCCGGGCCCCGCGGGCCGGTCTACCCGGTGGACGGGGTGAGTCTCACGCTGGAGCGGGGGGAAACTCTGGCGCTGGTGGGGGAGTCGGGCTCCGGGAAGACACTCACCGGGCTTTCGCTGCTGCGGCTGCTGCCGCCAGGCGGCGTCATCGACCCCGCCAGCTCGATCCTGCTGGAGGGGCGCGATCTCCTTTCGCTGGCCCCCGAGCCACTCCGACAGGTACGGGGTCGGCGGATCGCGATGATCTTCCAGGACCCGATGAGCAGCCTCAACCCGGTGCTCACCGTCGGAGACCAGATCAGCGAGACGATCATGGCCCACTTCCCGGTCTCCCGCCGGGAGGCGCGGACCCGGGCCGAATCGCTGCTGGGCGAGGTGGGCATCCCGGATCCGACCGAGCGGTACGGGGCCTATCCCCATCAACTCAGCGGCGGGATGCGGCAACGGGTGATGATCGCGATCGCGCTTTCGGCCCAGCCCGATCTGCTGATCGCGGACGAGCCGACCAGCGCGCTCGACGTGACGGTGCAGGCCCAGATCCTCGAGCTGCTCGACCGGCTCCGCCGGGCCCGGGGCATGGCGGTGCTGCTCATCACCCACGATCTCGGCATCGTGGCGGGCCGGGCCGACCGGGTGGCGGTGATGTACGCCGGCCGAATAGTAGAGGCGGCCCGAACCGCGGACCTCTTCGCCCGGCCGGCGCATCCCTACACCAGGGGGCTCTTCGCTTCGATCCCCCGGGTGAGCGGACCCCGTCGGCGGATCGAACCGATCCCTGGGATGATCCCTTCGCCGGGGGAGTGGCCCTCGGGTTGCCGGTTCCGGAACCGCTGCCCCAGCGCCATGGATCGGTGCGTCGACGAGCCGCCGGTGCGGCTGCCCGAACCGGGTCACGAAAGCCGGTGCTGGCTATGACGGCCTTTCGAGTTCCGAGTTCCCTCCCATGAGCCTCCTCCGGGTCGACTCCCTGGTGAAGCACTTCCCCGCCGAGGGCCTCCTCGGCCGGGGCAAGCCGGTGCGCGCGGTGGATGGCGTCTCCTTCGAGATCGGTCAGGGAGAAACCCTGGCGCTGGTGGGAGAATCGGGTTCCGGCAAGACCACGGTCGGCCGCACCATCCTCCGGCTGACCGAACCGACCTCGGGAACGGTGACCTTCGAAGGGCAGGCGCTGTTCGCCCTCGATCGGGCGGCCCTCCGGGCGTTGCGCCGGCGGATGCAGATCGTCTTCCAGGACCCGGCGGGCGCGCTCAACCCGCGCATGCGGATCGGCTCGGCGATCGCCGAGGGGCTGGAGATTCACCGGCTCGCAAGCGGAAGCGAGATCCCGGCCCGGGTGGCCGCCCTGATGCAGGAGGTGGGACTCGACCCGGCGCTCGCCGGGCGGTTCCCGCGGGAGCTTTCCGGGGGGCAGCGACAGCGGGTCGGCATCGCGCGGGCGCTGGCGGTGGAGCCATCCTTTCTGGTGCTCGACGAGCCGGTCTCGGCGCTCGATGTCTCGGTGCAGGCCCAGGTGATCAACCTGCTGGCCGATCTCCAACAGCGCCGCGGCCTCTCCTATCTCTTCATCGCCCACGATCTGGCGGTGGTCCGTCAGCTGGCGCATCGCATTGCCGTGATGTACCTCGGCAAGATCGTAGAGACCGGGCCGGCGGAGGCGCTCCTCGGCTCCCCGCGGCACCCTTACACCCGGGCCCTGCTCTCGGCGGTGCCGGAACCGGTACCGGGCCGGAGCATCACCCGGATCCTCCTCCCAGGCGACCCCCCCAGCCCCGCCTCGCCGCCGTCGGGGTGCCGCTTCCGCACCCGGTGCTTCCATCCCCGCATGGATGCGCGTTGCGCCAACGAAGAGCCCGCGCTCCGGGAGATTGCCGGAGCGCGGGCGGCGTGTCATTACGGCGAGGTGCTCCTCCCCTGATCAGGTGTGGCCGGCCATGTTCCAGACCACATCTTCCGGTGCCCCATCGTCGTCCAGATCATACTCCGCGTGGGCCCCCGCCAGCGTCATGGTCTCCCCTTTCACCCGGCCGGAGAACTGCCAGGAGTAGGCCGCGCCCACCGGGGTAAAGGTGACCGTCCGGCCCGAGGCGCTCCAGGAGCCACCGATCAGCTCTTCGGTGCCGCCTGGGGGGGTCCGGCTGAGCAGAAACATCCCGTTGTCGTTGACCCAGAGCATGATCGTCCAGCCCGCGCCCACCAACTCCACCGCATCGTCGTTCGCAGTGCTCCGGTATTCGCACTTGGTGATCGTCCATGCCCGGGCGAAGTTCTCCGTGGTCGGGGCTTCGACCGGGTCACTGCCGCTACACGCCAGGCCGACGGCGGCCGCCATGAGGGGCAGAAGGACTCGGGTTACTCGACGCATCGCGACCTCCTCCATCTCGGGATCAGGTCCAATATCATGGAGAAGTCATGAGAGGCCCGGGAGTCGCCGGCGAGAGGTCGTTCGACCGACTTTCACGAAGCCGATAAGGGGACGGATCGCGTCGCGGTTCGGTGGGAGCGGCGGAGTCGGCTATCCGACGGCCAGGGAGGTCTCCGGGGCCGACACGGAGGACTCGGGCAGGACCGCGCCACGGGCGTTGCGCCAGTGGGCCAGCGCCCCGAGCGCCTCCTCGGCCTCCGATTCGAGTGTCTGCCGACCGGTCAGCGCGGCGTCGGCATCGCGCTGTTGTCCGGCCAGTTCGAGCCGACTCAGCAGCCCCGCCAGGCGGGCGGCTCCCAGCGTGCTGGCCGCGCCGCCGAGCGAGTGGGCCCGTCGCCCGAGCTGGACCCAGTCCCCCACCTCGATCGCCCGGACCAGTTCGGCCAGCTGGCGCGCGAGATCGGCGACGAAGATGTCGACCAGGCGAATGACGAGGGCCTCCCCCTCGGCGGTGCCGGCCGCCAGCGACTGCAGCACCGCCGGGTCGAACACCGGCGCCGGATCGCCACCGGTCTTCTCCCCTTCGGTTCCGCCGGGGCTCGGCTCCACCTGCCGGAGCGCCGCGGCAATCTCGGCTTCGCGGATCGGCTTGCTGACGTAATCGTCCATTCCGGCGGCGAGGCACTTCTCGCGATCGCCCTGCATGGCGTTGGCCGTCATCGCCACGATCCGCACCCGGGAGACCTCACCGGCGAGCTGCCGAATCCGGCCGGTGGCCTCGTACCCGTCCACCTCCGGCATCTGGCAGTCCATGAACACCAGGTCGAGCCCACCGGCACGGACCCGCTCCACCGCCGCCGCGCCGCCGTCGACGGTGTCGACCTCGCAGCCGAGCCGCTGGAGATAGGCCCGGGCAACCCTCCGGTTCACCTCGTTGTCGTCGACCACCAGCACCCGGCGGCCGCGCACCGGGGTTTCGCGCTGCGGCGGGGGTTCGGGCAGGGGGCCTTCGCCCTGGGCCGCCGGCAGGAAGGCGGTAAACCCGAAGGTACTTCCCACGTTCACGGTGCTCTCGACCCAGACCTCGCCCCGCATCAGCCTGACCAGCTCGCGGGAGATGGCGAGGCCGAGCCCGGTGCCGCCGTAGCGCCGGGTGGTGCTGGCGTCGGCCTGGGTGAACTTCTCGAACACCGCGTCGAGCTTGTCGGCCGGGATACCGATGCCGGTATCCTGGACCCGGAACCCGATCATGCCGGGTGCACCCGGGACCGACTCGAGGCTCAGCCGCACCTCGCCCTGTTCGGTGAACTTGAGGGCGTTGCCGATCAGGTTGATCAGCACCTGCCGCACCCGGCCGGCGTCGCCCACCACCGAGCGGGGCAGGTTCGGCGCGATGGTGGTGCGGAGGGCGAGACCTCGCTCCCGGGCCCGGGGGGCGAACAGCGTCATCGATTCCCCCACCAGCCGGTGGAGGTTGAACGGCGCTTCCTCCAGGACCATGCGCCCCGCCTCGACCTTCGAGAGGTCGAGAATCTCGTTGATGAGGTGGAGCAGCGATTCGGCCGAGTTCAGCAGCAGACCGGAGTATTCCCGCTGCTCGGGAGTAAGGTCGGTCTGTCGCAGGAGGTCGGAGAATCCGATGATCGCGTTCATCGGCGTCCGGATCTCGTGGCTCATGTTGGCCAGGAACTCGCTCTTGGCGCGGGTGGCCTCGAGCGCCTCGTCCCGGGCCGTCGCGAGAGCCCGGGCGGCCGCCTCCCGCTCGTCGGCCAGGGCGTTGAACTGCGCGATCAGGAGCGACCAGTCCCGGGCCGGCGAGGGGCCATCGGGGAGGCGGGTGAGCTCGCCGCTTGACCGCATCCGGCGGAACTGGCGGCCGAGCCAGCGGAAGGGGAGGATCACCAGCCGGCGGGCCATGTAGGTCACCAGGGCGAGCAGCCCCACGTTCGCCACGACCACCACCGCGAGGAACCGCCGATTCCAGGTCTCGAGTCCGGCGAGGAACGCCCGGGAAGCTCGGAGCTCCATCTCCACCGCTCGGCGCTCGAAGAAATTGGGCACCAGGAAGGTGGTTCGGGTCGTGTCGCCCCCGGCGACCGCCTCGCGGACCACCTTGTCTCTGGCAAAGGCCGCCGCCGGGTGAAGGGCGACCTCCTCCTGCAGCGTAAGCGCCAGGTCGCTGGTCACCGCCTTCCCCGCCCGTCGCGCGGCAACGAGATACCCGCGGGGAGGCGTCCCCGGCGGGCCCCCGCCGGTGGGGAGAATCAGGGCGCCGGTAACGAAGTAGAGCTCCCCGTCGAGCTCGAGGAGCCCCGCCACCGACCGCCGATCGTCCAGCCGCGCCAGCATGGCGGTCACCGGCAGCAGGGTGTCGAGTCGCCCGAGCCCGGGTGCGGCCCAGCGGAAGCGCGGGTGTCGATCGGACCGCCAGATGCCGATGAACTCGTCGCCGTACTCGGGCGCAAGCCACTCGACCAGGTTGGTCTGGGTGAAGCGATCGGCCCGGGGTCCGTCGGGGGTCGCCATGTAGTCGTAGGTGTCGTCCCACCAGGCCGTCTCGGTGATGCGGCGGCGTTCGGCATCGGTGGCACGCGCCAGGGCCTCCCGGGCCCGGCGCACCGAGCTCTGCCCTTCCTGCCAGTCGAACCGCTCCCGCGCCCCGCGGAGCAGGGCGTGCTCGGTCAGCACCACGACCGCCAGCCCGAGCACCGCGAAGAGCCCCAGGAACCGAAGCTGGGTCCGGATCGATGTGCGGGTGATCATCTCACCGGGCCCGGGCAAGCGCCGCATCGAGCTCGGCCTCGTACCCCGGGCGGAGGCGGTCGAACTCCTGGGCCAGCTCCGCCACCTGCTCCCGGGGCCGGACCAGCTTCCCCGCGCCGGCCTGATCCTCCAGGTCCAGCGCGATCTGCCCCATGCGGCGGGCTCCGATGATCCAACACGTGCTCTTGAGCGTGTGCGCCGCGAAGCCAATCCGCTCGACGTCCCCCGCCTCCGCCGCCTGGGCCATCTCGTTCAGCCGGCGCGGCGTCTCCTGGAGGAAGAGCCGGCAGAGGTCGGCCACCAGAGTCCCCGACGGATCGTACGCCTTGAGCTGGTCGAGCGCGTTCTCGTCGCGGGACTCGTCGGGCGAATGCCCCCCCGCGGTCTCCACCCCGCCAGCCTCACGATGGCGCCCACCGGCCCAGCGGGACAGCAGCCGGGTCAGCTCTTCGGCTTTGATCGGCTTGCTGAGATAATCGTCCATGCCGGCGGCGAGGCACTTCTCGCGGTCGCCCCGCATGGCGTTGGCGGTCATGGCGATCACCGGCAGGTGGGCCAGTGTCCCCCCCATCGCCCGGAGCTGACGGGTGGCCTCGTAGCCATCCATCTCGGGCATCTGACAATCCATCAGGACCAGGTCGAACGCCTCGCCCTGGAGCCGCTCCAGGGCCTCCCGCCCGTTGCCGGCAACCACCGCCTGACAGTCGGCCTTCTCAAGGAGCCGGAGTGCCAGACGCTGGTTGACGGCATTGTCTTCCACCAGGAGCACCCGGGCGTGTCGCTCCGCCGGCGCCCGATCGGCCGCCGGCATCTCCGAACGCTGGGCGGCCCGGGCCTCGGCCAGAGAGTGCCGGGTAATGAGCTCGGCCTGGGGCAAATGCCGATCGGTCCAGGCTCGCGCCAGGGCGTCGAGCAGGTCGGCATTGCGGAGCGGCTTCACGAGGTATGCCGCGAAGCCCGCCTGGTGCAGCCGGCGGCCATCGCCCGGCTGCCCGGTGACGGCGAGGTACACCAGGATCGCATCGCCGAAGCGACCATCGGCCCGGATGAGACGCCCGAGCGTCTCCCCGTCCATGTCGGTCAGACGGTGCCCGATCAGCACCACCTGGATGGGCGCGCCGGTGCCCTCCGCGCGGCCCATCGCCACCAGGGCGCCCTCTCCGCCGGTCGCGTGCGCGACGCTGAGCCCGGCCGCCTCGAGCTGTTCGCCGTAGATCTGGCAGCCGGTGAGGTCGCGGTCCACCACCAGGGCGCGCAGACCCGCCAGACCCGCGCGGGACGGCAGTTCCGGACGGGGGGCGGTGTCGGCGGCCAGCGGCAGATCGACCCAGAAGGTGCTCCCTTTCCCCACCGTGCTCTCCACCCCGATGGCGCCACCCATGAGTTCGGCCAGCTGGCGCGAGATGGCGAGCCCGAGCCCGGTGCCCCCGAAATTCCGGGTGGTGGAAGCTTCGGCCTGGGTGAACCGGTCGAAGATCAGGTGCAGCTGATCGGCCGCGATCCCGATACCGGTGTCCGCCACCGAGAGGCGGAGCTGCTCCGGCGTGAGCGGCGACCGGGTCACGCTCACCAGCACGTGGCCCCGGCCGGTGAATTTCACGGCATTCCCGGCGAGGTTGGTGAGAATCTGGCGGACCCGACCGGCGTCGCCGATCACGTAGGTCGGCAGGTCGGGGTCGATCCGGGCCGCCAGCTCGAGGCCCTTCTCCGCCGCCCGGCCGGCCACGAGGTCGACCACTTCCTCCACCGCCACCCGGAGGTCGAACGAGATCGGCTCGATCGAGAGCTTTCCCGCCTCGATCTTGGAAAAGTCGAGAATGTCGTTGATGACCGTGAGGAGGGCTTCGGCCGACCGCTCGATGGCGCCGGCGTACTCCCGCTGCTCGCCGTCGAGCCGGGTATCGAGCAACAGCCCGGCCATCCCGATGACCCCGTTCATGGGGGTGCGGATCTCGTGGCTCATGGCCGCCAGGAAATCGGCCTTCGCGCGGGAGGAGCCGAGCGCCGCATCGCGGGCGGCGGCCAGCTCGCGGGCCTGGACGGCGAGGAGCGCGGCCTGGGCCTCCAGCGCCTCCTGGGCTCGGCGTCGCTCGGTGACGTCCCCCAGCGTCCCCGTGGTCCCGATCAGCTGCCCGCGGGCGTCGATCATCGGGCGGGAATTCACCTCCAGCCAGCGATAACTCCCGTCGCGGCACATGACCCGCGCCTCGAGTCGGAGGTCCCGGCGCTCGTACCCGAGCAGTAATCCCCGCGCCTCCACCACCATGGGGCGGTCATCGGGGTGCACGAACTCGAGGATGGGGCGATCGAGCGACTCCGGCAGCCGGTGCCCGGTGATCCGCTCCCACGCGGGATTGAGGTAGGTCCACCGCCCGTCGAGATCGGCCCGGAAGAGCACCTCGCCGACGCTGTTGACCACCGAACGGAGGGAATCGGCGCTCTCCCGCACGGCCTGCTCCGCCTCCCGCCGCACCGGCTCGGCGACCAGCCGCCAGAGGACGTAACCGCCGGCCAGGGAAAGGGTGGCGGCGTCGATCAGGCCGGCGAGCCAGACCTGCTCGATGGCCAGCAGCGGCAGCACCAGCATGATGCCGAGCTCGGCCAGGAACATGGCCAGGACCACCAGCGCCAGGCGCCTAGGCATGGTGCGCCAGCTCCTGCTGGAGGGCGGCGCGGGCCCGTGCGAACGCGCCGGCGATGGCCTCGGCCCGGTCGAGACCGGCACCGCGGGACAGCGTGGGCGCCTCGGTCTCGAATTCCCGGCAGCAGGCCGCCAGCTCCGCGGCACCCACCGAGCCGGCCGCGCCCCGGAAGGCGTGGAGCCGGCCGGCCAGCTCCTCGCGCCGGCCGGCCAGGGCGGCGTTGCGGATTTCGTCGACCAGCATCCGGCCCTGCTCGTCGAACAGGCGGATCAGATCGGCCAGCAGCCCCTCCTGCCCCTCGGTCTCCATCTCGCGGAGTCCCTGCAGCACGGCGCGGTCAAGGAGCTGGACCTCCTCCTCCCGGACCGGTGCCGAGGTCGGTCCCGCGCCGGCCGTGAGCCAGCGGGCCAGCACCGACTCCAGGGCGTCGCGCCGGACCGGCTTGGGGATGTAGTCGTCCATGCCGGCGGCGAGGCAGCGCTCCCGGTCGCCCTGCATGGCATGCGCGGTCATGGCGACGATCGGGGTCCGGGGGTGGCCGGCCCGTTCGCGCTCGCGGATGCGATGGGTGGCTTCGAAGCCATCCATCTCCGGCATCTGGCAATCCATCAAGATGATGGCGAACGACTCGGTGGCGGTCCGCTCCACCGCTTCGCGACCGTTCTGAGCCAGCTCGACCGAATGGCCCAGCCGCTTGAGCATGCTGAGCGCAACTTTCTGGTTCACCAGCGTGTCTTCCACCAGAAGAACCCGGGCTCCCCCGGCGGGGGCTGCCGTGGTCACCGTCCCGGTCTCGGCGGGACTGGCGACCGGCGCGCCACATAAGGCGACGATCAGGTCGCCGCGGCGGATGGGGCGGGTGATCGTGGGGGTGGACTGCTCGGGCCGCTGGCCGGGGTTCACCAGCGCCACGACGCCTGCTCGAGGCGCCGCCGCGAGCGCGTGGCTCGGGTCGGCAAGGATGATGTCGTCCGCGGCCGCCAGGGAGGGATCCCCTTCGCGCACCGCCGCACCCTCGGCCAGCAGCAGCTCGGTGAGCATCGCCCGCTCGCCGGGGTGATTCACCGCCAGCAGGATTCGCTGGCCGGCCAAGGCGGGCGGTTCGCTCGGCTGGGCTTCCGCCACCGGCAGGGCGAAGGTGCAGTGGAAGGTGCTGCCCACCCCTTCCGTGGCGTCGACCCCGATGACGCCCCCCATGATGTCCACCAGCTCGCGGCAGATAGCGAGCCCGAGGCCGGTTCCGCCGTAGCGGCGGGTGGTGGAGGCATCGGCCTGGGTGAACTTCTCGAAGATGTGTTCCAGCTGGGCCGCGGAAATCCCGATCCCGGTGTCCTGGACCTCGAGCCGGAGGGTGACGCCCGTCGGGGTCCGGCCCGCCAGCGTGAAGCGCACTTCGATGCTGCCTTCGGCGGTAAACTTGACCGCGTTGCCCACCAGGTTGGTGAGCACCTGCCGGAGCCGGCCGCGGTCGCCCACCAGGCGGCGCGGGATCGCCGGATCGACCCGGGCCACGAAGGTGAGCCCCTTCTCCACCGCCCGGGTCCCCAGCAGCGCCACCACGTCATCCAGGGTCTCGCGCAGGTCGAACGGGAGGGGCTCCAGCACCAGCCGCCCGGCCTCGATCTTGGAGAGGTCGAGGATATCGTTGAGCAGCGAGAGCAGGGAGTTGGCCGACTGGTGCAGGGTCTGGGCGTAGTCGTGCTGCTCGGCGGTGAGCTGGGTTTCCAGGAGCAGGCTGGCCATGCCGATCACGCCGTTCATCGGCGTGCGGAGCTCGTGGCTCATGTTGGCGAGAAATTCGCTCTTGGCGCGGTTGGCCGCCTGGGCCTTCTGATTGGACAGCACCAGTTCGTGGGTCCGCTTCTCCACCTGCCGCTCCAGCCCCTCGCTGTACTCGGCCAGCTCCCGATAGAGCTCGCAGCTCTCCAGGGCGCTCCCCAGGTTTCCCAGCAGGATCGAGAGCAGCTTGAAGTGGACGTCGGGGGTGTGGGCCAGCGACCCGTCGGCCATCCCGAAGAACATCCCCAGGACCCGGGAGCGGGTGGCGAGGGTATGCAGCAACACGGTGCCGCCGGGGACGGTGCGGGTAGGCACCTGGACCGGTGCGGTCCGCTGGGCGGCGAAGGCGAATTCCCCGGCCGCCACCAGCGCATCCATCTCCTGTTCCAGCATCAGCTCGGCCGATGGGGGATCGACGTCCACCAGGTGGAATCCCAGCCCGTCGGCGTCGAGCAGGAGGAAGGCGGAGCGCTCGAAGCTGAACAACCGGCGGAGCACGGGCCGAGCCGACGCCAGCACCACCTGCGGCGTCAGGTTCCTGGGCTCGTCACCCCGGAAGGTGGCGAGCGACGCGACCATGTCGAGCGCGTCGGAAAGCCACTGGTCCTTGTCGGTCCCGGACATCAGCGGTCAACGGCGATCACCTGCACCGCCGCCTCGTAGTGCCGCTCGGACTCTTCCATGAGATCGCCCAGCACGGTGGGCGGCAGCCCGATCGCCTGCCAGGCGTCCGGCACGAAGGGCGGGATGCCCGATTCGCCGCTGGAGCCGAGCCCCATGGCGTTGGCGAGGATGTCGGCGACGTGCACCACGGCGGCTTCGGCGGGGAACCGCTGCGCCCGCTCGGGATGGTGATGCTGCGCCACCGCTTCCCGCAGGGCGGGAGGCAGCTTCCACAGATCGAGGAGCGCCTGCCCCACATGGGTGTGATCGAAGCCGAAGACCTGATGCTCCAGGGTCACCAGCGGCTTCTTCTCCGCCCGGCTCCGGGTCACGGCGGTCTGGCTCTGCTCCGGGGCCTGCATGAACATGATCGGACGGCCGATATCGTGCAGCAAGCCGGCCACGAAGTAGCGCTCCACGTTGGTCTCGCGGCGGCGGGCGGCGAGGGCCCGCGCGGTCACACCGCAGGCGACGCTGTGGCGCCAGAACGACTCCATGGTGACCAGCCCCTGCGGCATCTTGGCGAAGAGTCGGATGACCGACGTGGCCAGCGCCAGATCCTGCAGCTGGGCGGTGCCCACGATGCTGATGGCGTGGCTCACCGTTTCGATGCGGGAGGGGAAGTTGTACATCGCGCTGTTGACCAGCTTGAGAAGCCGGGCGGTGAGGCCCGGGTCCTCCGCGATCACCCGGCCTACGTCGCCGGCCGAGCTGCGGGGATCGCTCACCACCTCGGTGAGGCGGAGGTAGACCCCGGGCAGCGACGCGACGCTGACCAGTCCCTTGAGGAGGTCCGAGGCCCTAGCCACGACGCCCCTCCCGGGACAGCCGCCGGGCCTCGCGCAGGCTGCAGAGCTGCACCAGCTCCGCCATGAACGGGTGAGCCGGGTCGTTGTCCCGGAGCCGACCCAGCACCAGGTCGCGGGCCGCCGCCAGTTCCGCCGGGCTGATCGGCGCCTCGGCCGGCTCGGCCGCGTCGCCGCCGGACCTGATCCGCACGCTGGGGATGCCCCACAGCTGAAAGGCGCGCAGGTGCCGATCGGTCAGCTCGGTGCCCGAGGGCATGAGCAGCCGACCCTGCTGATCGCGGACCTCATCGGCCAGGACCATGCCGGCCTCGAGGTCGTCTACCGCGACGGTCGCGAGACTCATCGTCCCCCGCCACGGATCCGGGGCTCCATCGCGCCGAACTGCGGCTGCAGGTGGCGTTCGTAGCAGTCGGGACAGACCCCGTGCGAGAAGGTCGCATCGGTCTTGCGGGAGACGTACTCCTCCACCGGACACCACTCGGTCTGGTCCCGGATCTTCTTGCAGTAGGCACAGATCGGGAGCAACCCTTCGAGCTGGCGGAGGCTGGTCTGGAGCCCCAGCACCCGCTCCGCCACCCGGAGACGGGCGTGCAGCTCGTCGCGGTCGAGCGGCTTGGACAGGAAGTCGTCCGCGCCGGCCTCCATCCCGTCCAGGTAGCGGTCCCGGCCGGTGAGGACGGTGAGCATGATGATGTAGGTGTAGCGCTCCCGGGGGGCCGAGCGGATCTTGCGAGTCAGCTCGAGCCCGTCCATCCGGGGCATCATCCAATCGGTGATCACCACCTCGGACGGCTCCAGCTGGAGCTGCTCCCAGCCCGCCACGCCGTCGGCCGCGAGGCCGACCGCGTGCCCCAGCTGCTCGAGCACCGCGCTCAGCACCCGGCGGGTGACGGGATCATCTTCGACGACCAGCACCTTCATTACGGTCCTCCGCCGCCAGGGTGCGCGCTTCGCCGCGGACCTGCGCCCGGCCGGTTCCGCGCCCGCGGGGGTCCGAAGGACCTCAGGACGAGGCGAGTCCGACCAGCTGCAGTTTCTCCCGCAGGATCTCGCGGGTGAACGGTTTCATCACGTATTCGTTCGCCCCCGCCGCCAGCGCCCGCTGCATCTGGCTCATCTCCGTCTCGGTGGTCACCATGATGATCACCGTGTCCTTCCAGGCGGGGTTCTGTCGGGCCGCGACCAGGAAGTCGAACCCGTTCATCTCCGGCATATTCCAGTCGACCAGGATCAGGTCGACCCGTCCGGCCTCGGCCAGCCGATCGAGAGCCTCGCGGCCGTGCCCGGCTTCGAGGACCTCGAATCCGAGCTCCTTCATGGCCTTCCCGATGATGCTGCGGATGGCCCGCGAGTCGTCCACGACCAGCGCGCGCACGTCGGCCTCCTTCGTTCAGTGTTGCACCGGTGGGGGTGTCCCGCGGGATTCCCCGCGGCCCCGTCCTGCTCTCCATGTCCCGTCCCTCGGGACCGTCCACCACCGCACGGCGCGGTGCACTCGGGAGGCGCAGCTGTGAGTATCGGCAGCGACCGCACGGCCCTTGATCGCCGATCGGGCCGCCGACCCCCACCCACTCAGGTCTCCCGATTCAGCCCCATGTGGTCGTGGAATTCCTGCTCCACGCGCGCCGGATCGTGGGTGTTGTAGAGGATCAGATTGCGAAGGTGCTCCAGGCTGTCGACCCCCACGATCTCCGTGAAGTGGACCGCGCAGCCATCGGGGGCCGAGCGCACCACCCGGCCCTGGATCAGGACCTCCACCGCGGAGCCGTCCAGGTGCAATCGCACCCCGCAGGGCAGCCCGGCCGCCGGCGGCGGCACCACCCGGAAGAAGCCGCCGCTGAGGCTGAGATTCTCCACCACCCCGTCGCGGTGGACGGTGCCGTCCACCGTCAGCTCCACCCAGATGTGCACCGTCACCCGGCTGAACTCCCGTCGATGCGGCATCGGTACGTCGCTCATGGCACCCTCCTCAGGCCCGCCGGTCCTCGGTCCGCTTCAGCAAACGCACCACCAGCAGCGAGCCTTCGCAGTCGAAGGCGACGGTCGTGACCAGCTCCCCGCCCGGCATCCGGGTGGTGAAGTCGGTGCCTTCCACCACCGTCGGAAGCGAGAGGCGACAGGGCTCGGGCAACAGCGTCTTGACGTTGCCACCCGTCATGTTCGCCAGCTCGCCGATGGCGTCCTGGGTATCGGCCGCGGAGACCTGTCCCGCCTTCAGGCCGAACATGATCGCCGCCGCCCGCCGGGCGAGCTCGGTGGAACACTCGATCGTGACCGCCCCCTCCCACGCGCCGGTGAACTGTACGCAGCCGGACACCACCCGCTCCGCGGTTGGCGGGAAGCCGGACAGGGACACCAGTCCGACGCCAAGGACCGAGTCCCAGACGGACGCCG
The DNA here is from genome assembly GCA_964642475.1 of uncultured Gemmatimonadaceae bacterium. GTDB lineage: Bacteria > Gemmatimonadota > Gemmatimonadetes > Gemmatimonadales > GWC2-71-9 > JADJOM01. The sequence goes on from CAZXRC010000005.1 coordinate 57,427, forward strand.
CAACCTGGCGAATCTCCTCCTCGAGGAACTGCATCGAACGCCTCCTAGGCGGTCTTGAGCCGGTAACAGCCGGCCCGGTCGAACTGCACCCGCTCAAAACCCTCACCCAGATTGATCGTCGTCTCGGCCCCGCCCAGGAAGAGATAGCCCCAGGGCTGCATGACGTTCTGCATGTTTCGGAGAATCCGCTTCTTGGTGTCCACGTCGAAATAGATCAGGACGTTGCGCAGAAAGACGACGTCCATCTGCGGCAGCACGCCCCAGGCCTCGATCAGGTTCAGCTCCCGGAACTCGCACCACCGCTGCAGCTCCGGCTTGACCTGCCAATCCAGTCCCTTCTTCTCGAAGTACTTCACCAGCAGGTTCGCCGGGAGTCCGCGATTGACCTCGATCTGGCCATACCGGCCGGTCCGCGAACGGATCACCATCTCGCTGGAGATATCGGTGCCGAGGATCTTCACGTTCCAGGTGGCGAGCTGCGGAAAGTGCTCCTGCAGCGTCATCGCGATCGTGTAGGGCTCCTGGCCGCTGGAGGAGGCCGCGCACCAGATGTTGAGGCGGCGTTCCGCCTGCCGGCGTTTGAGCACCTCCGGCAGGACCACCGAGCGAAGGGCCTCGAAGGGGTGCAGGTCCCGGAAGAAGCTGGTCTCGTTGGTGGTCATGGCTTCGACCACCTTCCGCTGCAGGCCGTTGACCGGCTTGGACCGGAGCGCTTCGACCAGGGCCTCGAGCGAGGGATAGCCTGACTGCCGCGCCAGGGGACCCAGCCGCGACTCGACCAGGTACTCCTTCCCCGTTTCCAGGATGATGGCGGAGTTCTTCCGGACGAACTCGCGGACGAAGTCGAAGTCGGCGGGAGAGATGGGCACGTGGACCTCGCTACCGGGCGGCTCGAACGATGGGAGTGGGCACCCGCGCCGCCCCGGCACGGATCCGACGGACGATTTCCCCGGCCATCGCATCCAGCGGCAGGACCAGGTCGGCGAGGCCCGCGTTGGCCACATACCCCGGCATGCCCCAGACCACCGACGAGGCCTCGTCCTGGGCCAGCACCTGGCCCCCGGCGTGCACGATCTGCTCGGCCCCGCGCAGGCCATCCTGACCCATGCCGGTCAGCACCACGCCGAGCACCCGGTTCTGGTACACCTCTACCGCCGAACGAAACAGCGGATCGACCGCCGGCCGGCAGGAGTTTTCGGGGGGGCCCTGGTGCAGCGCCACTGTCACGCTCGGTCCCAACCGCCGCAGGACCATGTGGTAGTCCCCTGGCGCGATCCAGGCGGTGCCCGGCTCCACCACTCCGCCCGGCGTGCCTTCCCGCACCCGGATCTGGCAGGTCTGGTCCAGACGCTCCGCCAGGAGCCGGGTAAACATCGGAGGCATATGCTGGACGATCAGCACCGGCACCGGCAGGTCGGCCGGCAATAGGGGCAACAGGTGGGCGAGCGCATTCGGCCCGCCGGTCGACACCCCGATGACCAGGATGTCCACCCCCTCGCCGGCGGGGGGCTGCGCCGGCTTCGGGGGACGGGGAGCGACGGCAACCGGCGGCGCCGGCGCCGGGGCCGCCCCGCACAGCGCGACGATCTTGGGCAGCAGCTCGTCCCGGACCCGCTGCTGGGCCAGGGCGACGCTCCCCACGTTCGCGGGCTTGGTGACGTAGTCGGTGGCACCCCGAGCCAGGGCGTCGAGGGTGGTCCCCGCCCCCCGTTCGGTGAGGGTGCTGAACATGATTACCGGCAACTTGGGCCAGGTCTTCCGGATCTCGACCAGCGTGGCCAGGCCGTCCAGCTGAGGCATCTCGACGTCGAGGGTGACGACGTCGGGGTTCACCTGGGGGATCTTCTGGAGCCCGATGGACCCGTTGGCCGCCGTCCCCACGACCTCCATCCGCGGATCGCTGGCGACGATGTCCGACACCATGCGCCGAACCACGACGGCGTCGTCCACGACGAGGACCCTGATCTTGCGCATTCTCCCCTTCCAGCGTGTAAGCGGATCCCCGATGCCTACCCTGCTCCCCGAGTATCGCCGGGCCGTGGGGCGGACTTGAGCCACGCCCGGGCGTCGCTATTCCAGCCAGACCCGGATGGTCCGGGACCCCTCCACCAGCTGGAACAGCGACTGCGGCGGGCAGTCCTCGCCCACGGCCCGGGCGGCCACCGCCTCGAGATCGATGCCCCGCTCCCGTAAGACCGGGGCGAGATGGGCGGGAATCAGGTCGGGCAGATTGGCAGTGGCCCGGGCCATGAACGTCAATTCCACCTTCACCCGGTCGTCCTCCCGGATCTGGACCCGCAGATGCTGTGCGAGCACCCTGGCCTCCTCCCGAGGCGAAAAGACGGGCTCGGGGTGCGACCCCGGTCCGCCGCTCGGGGCGACGGCCTCGAGCTCGGTTCTCCAGTCGACCGCGACCCGCAAGGCGCGGAGGTAGCCGGTCACCGCGACCAGGGCGCGAAGCAGGCCCATCAGCCCCGGCGGCCCCGCCACGCGGAAATTCCAGCGATCGGGCCCGAGCGCCTCGGCCAGCCGAGGGCCCAGGTGCCACTCCCGGGCATCGAAGCGCCCGGCCCGCGCGACCGGCGCCGTTAGAAGGTCCGCCACCGCGGGCAGACGGTGGCGCATCGGTTCGAGGAGATCGGCGTTGAATCCCAACCCGACAAAGGCATCCAGCAGCTCAACCTCGCTGGAACCCCCGCCGGCGGCGCCGTGGTGCAACAACCAGCCGATCCACCGGCTCACCCCCGAATCGATCTCCTCGACGTGGCCGAAATCGAGTAATCCGATCACGGGCGACTCGGCCCCGACCGAGAACCGGAGGTTCCCCGGATGGAGGTCCGCGTGCAGCAGCCGCCACTCGAGGAGACTCCGCCAGAGGAACCGCACCAGGATCCGACCGAGGGCCTCACGCCTGGCCGAGGACCACGCCGCCGTGGCGGGGAAGGTGACTCCCTCGAGCCAGGTGCTCGTCAGCACCCGGCGGGTGCTGAATTCCGGAATGACCCGCGGGACGCTCAGCCCGGGCTCATCGGCCAGGAGATCGGCAAACCGGGATTGCATGGCGGCTTCCCGCTGGTAATCCAGCTCCTCCCCGAGCCGGCGCGCGAGTTCCCGCTGATAGCCGGTGGCATCGAGTCCCCCGCGCCACCCGCCGAGGGGCTGCGCCAGAAGTTCCAGGAAGCGGAGATCGAGGCGAGTGGCCTCCCCGATCCCGGGGTATTGGAGTTTGACGGCCACCGGCGTACCGTCGAGCAACGCGGCCCGATGGACCTGGCCAAGCGAGGCCGCAATCCCGCGACCGTCGACCGTGCGGAAACACCCGGCCAGCGGTCGTCCCAGCTCGGACTCCAACTGGCGGAGGGCGACGGGTGGAGGGAGGGGGGAGACCGACTCGGTCAACGACCAGAATGCCGACTCGGGCTGGTCCAGCTCGCCCAGGACCAGGAGCTGGCCGACCTTCTGTGGCAGTCCGTGCAACGCACCCAGCCGGGCCGCGACGTCTCGGGTTGCGCGTCCCCCGCCCTGGCGGGCGCGCCAGGCCGCGCCGCCGAGCCGAGCCAGGCCGACGGTGCGGGCGATCCAGGGGGTGCCGCTCACGCTGACCCGGCGCCGACCTGGCTCGCCGGGCTCAGCGCCGACGTCACCGGGGCGGGATCGGGCTCCACCACCTCGGTGCAGGCATTCCACAATTCCACCAGGCCGGTGGCGGCGGTACCCAGGCGGCGCTCAGCCTCCACCGCCGCCAGGACGCGGGCCACCCGCCCGTCGAGCTGAATCCGAAGCACCTCGCCGAGGCCGGCCATGTCCCGGGCCAGGGCTCCGGCGTTCTCCCCCGCGGCCTGGTCCACCGCGGTCCACGCAGTGTGGAGCGCCGTCTCGACGATGAGGGGATTGGCATCGGTGCCCGCCCCGGCCCCCCGAGGTCCCGGCGATGGGCGCCACGTGCCGGCGGCGACGCGGGTCGCGGCGTGATCGGCCGCGGTGAGAAGCAGGCGGCTCAGGGCGCCGAGGTCGCGGGCCGCCGCCTCGAACTCCGCGGCGGCCCGACGCAGCACCGGGACCGGGGCGACGCACCCATCCTCCGGAGGGGGGACGACAGCGGCCGGAGCGGGAGGAGCCGGCCGCGGCTCCTCGGTCGATCCGGTGTAGTGTACGATCTCCCAGGTCAGGAGCGGGCCGGCGTATCGCTGCGCCTGGTCCCGGACGGCCGAAACCAGGACCGACACCGTCTCGGGCCCGATCCGGATTCGCTTCTTGAATGGCAGACAGGACGGGTCACCCAGCACCCGGCGCCGTTCGGCTTCATCCGGCAGGAAGATGCCGATCGGGATGCCCAGCAGGGGATTCACCGGCGCGGGCAGGTAGGGGGCCAACCGCTCCAGGGCGTGATCGCAGGCGGGGTTGCCGAACCACAGCTCCTTCGCCCCGTCAGGATACATGACCGGCATCGGCAGCTCTTCCGCCTCCAGCCGCAACCGGTCGTACAACGCCTCCACCCACTCGGCGGCGGTGGCATCCCACCAGGTGACCGCGAAGCCCAGAAGCTGGTCGTCCGGTCCCCTCACTCCGTGGAGCCGGGCCCGCCAGGACACCGTCCCGAACGACCAGCTGACCTCACGCGGAAGGTTCGCCGGGTCCAGCAGGATCGCCTGCAGCCGGCTCGGCGCCGGATGACAGCGCAGGATGGAATGCCCGAGAAGCTCCCCCGCCCCGACCCCGAAGGCCCGGCGCAGGTCGGCGTCGGCGGCCTGGACTCCTCGCTCCGCCCCTTCGTTCAGGTAGATCAGGGTGAGCGAGCGATCCAGCACGAAGAGATTGAGGGGCGCGCCGCCGGGCTGGTCGGCAACCGCGAGCGCCCGCTGCAGCAGCAGCGCGGGGCCGGCGCCGTCCGGCGCCGACCCTTCCGTCAGGCGGGAGACCGGTGGGTTCCCCGGCGCCGACATTCACCCACCCCCCGCGAGGAAGTCCCGACGGCCCATGGGGCGCCGCTCAGGCGACCTGGGCGGCGCGGACCGGCTCCAGCGCGAGCGCCTTTTCCACGTCGAGCACCAGCAGCAGCCGCTCGGGGAGCTTGTAGACTCCGTGGATCAGGACCCGGGCATGCGGGGCCATCGTCTCCGGCGGGCGCTCGAGGGTCTCCTCGCTGGTCTCGATGACATCGCCGATCTCGTCCGCGATCAGGCTGACCGCGCCATCCTCGGTCCGCACTACCACGTTCATCGGACTCCGGTCACTGGGCCGGGGCGGCAGCCCCAGCCGGATGCGGAGGTCGACGGCGGTGACGATCTGACCCCGGAGGTTGATCAGGCCACTCACGGTGGCGGGCGCCAGCGGCACCCGGGTCATCTGCTGCTCGCGAATGACCTCCTGCACCTTCAGCACTTCGATCCCGAAGTAGAGGTTGTCCACCCAGAAGGTGCAGAACTGCGCCCCGTCCGCCATTTCAGCCTCCCGTACCGACAAGGACCGCGGCCTCGGCCGCGTCGGACAGCGTGACGCCGCTCTGGGCCAGCACCGCCTCCACATCGAGCAGGTCCGTCACCTTGCCCTGAATCACCGCCGAGCCGGCCACCACGCCCGCGGCCGTGCGCCGCTGCACCGTGATGGTCTCCTCGAGGATGTCGAGGATGTTGTCCACTACCAGACCGACGGATTGGCCGCCATGGGCATAGACCACCACCTGCATGGGGTCCCGCTCGGTCGCCGCCACCCCGCCATCCACGATTTCGCCCAGGCGGATGAGCGGCATGATCTCTTCGCGATACTGCACCACGTCCTGGCTCCCCGCCCGCTCCACCGCGCTCCGGGGGAATTCCTCCAGCCGGGCGATCATGGACAGCGGGATGGCCATCCGGCGGTCGCCGGCCAGGCCGAAGATGAGCAGGTTCTGGCGCTGCGATCCGGCGTGCTGGGCCCGGGCCGCCGGATCCTCTTCCGCCTCGGCCCGACCCCGCTCCCGGTTCTTGGAGACCACATCGGCGCCCTGGGCCAGGCCCAGCACGTCGAGGATCAGCGCCACGCGGCCGTCACCCATGATCGTCGCCCCCGCGAAGGCGGTCAGCCCCTTGAGCAGCTTGCCCAGCGGCTTGACGACGATTTCCTCGGTATCGTTGATCTCGTCCACCGCGAGCCCGAAGCTCTGCTCGTCGGCCTGCAGCACCACGATGTTCACCGCCTCACGCTTGGCCGCCTCGGAAGCCCAGAAGCCCTCCTGGAATCCCAGCACCTGGCTCAGATGCACCAGGGGCAGCAGGTTGCCGCGCAGCCGATAGACCGGGGCGCCGTAGATCATCTCGATCGACTTGGCGGCCTCCTCGCCTTCCAGCCGGACCAGCTCCAGCAGGCTCACCTGGGGGATGGCGTAGCGGTCGCCCGCGGTGCTGACCACCAGGGCGGGAATGATCGCGAGGGTGAGCGGAATCTTGATCTTGAGGGTCGTGCCCTGCCCCACCACGCTGTGGACGTCGACCGTGCCGCCGATCTTCTCGATGTTGGTCCGGACCACGTCCATCCCCACGCCCCGGCCGCTGACGTTGGTCACCTTCTCCGCGGTGGAGAACCCCGGGGCGAAGATCAGGTTGAGGACCTCGCGGTCGCTCATCCGGGCCAGCTGTTCCGCCGGCAGCAGGCCCTTCTGGGCCGCCTTGGCGCGCAGCTTGGCGGGATCGATCCCCCGGCCGTCGTCGGTGATCTCGATGTTGACCTGGCCACCCTCGTGGTAGGCCCGCAGCAGCAGCCGGCCTTCCGCGGCCTTGCCGGCGCGCTCCCGCTCCGCCGGACCCTCCAGACCATGATCCACCGAGTTGCGCACGATGTGGGTCAGCGGGTCCTTGATCGCTTCGATGATGGTCTTGTCCAGCTCGGTCTCCCGACCCTCCATCTCGATGCGCACCTGCTTCTGAAAGGCGTGCGCCAGGTCGCGCACCACCCGGGGGAACTTGCTCCAGACGTTGCCGATCGGCTGCATCCGGGTCTTCATGACCCCTTCCTGCAGTTCGGTCGTGATCAGGTTGAGTCGCTGCGACGTGGCCAGGAACGAGGAGTCCTCGGCCGTGGCCGTGTGCTGGAGGATCTGGTTGCGGGCCAGGACCAGCTCGCCCACCAGGTTCATCAGCTTGTCGAGCAGCCCGACGTCCACCCGGATGCTGCTGTCGACCACCCCTTCCTGTCGGCGCTCCCCCGGGCCGGCCGCCGCCTCGCTCGTCTCGACCGGCGGGGCCGGGGCCTCGACCCCGGCGGCCGCGGGCTCTTCGGCCACGATCGGCGCCGGCGCCACCGCGACCGCCACCGGCGCCGGGCTCGGCTCGGGCCGCGGGGCCGGCTCCGCGGGGGTAGCCCCCTGCAGCCGGTTGAACGTGGCGATCAGGGCGCTCCAGTCGTCGCTCCCATCGTTCCCGGAGGCCTGGATATGCCCCAGCATCCGGCGGACCGCGTCCACCAGCTCGAGCAGCGCGCTGGTGATCTCCTCGGTCATGACCTTCTTGCCGTCGCGCAGGTCGCTCAGCAGGCTCTCGCCCACGTGGGCCACCTTCTCCAGCTGCCCGAAGCCGAGAAACCCGCTGGTACCCTTGATGGTGTGAATGCAGCGGAAGACGCTGCCCAGCAGCTCCCGGTCACCGGGCGACTGCTCCAGCGCGACCAGGCTGCGGTCGAGCTGGTCCAGTCCTTCGTTGGACTCGACCAGGAACTCCTGGACGATTTCGTCGAGCTCGCTCATGTCCGCTCCGATGCCCCTGAGGTGGCCGCCGATGTAGGGTCGCCCGTGGGGCGGGAGTCGCCTCCCGCCCCGATGCGGCGACTACCGAACCCCGACCGCCGAACGCTCCCGCTTGCCCGCCGCCGCGCGGCCGTGGCCGGACTCCTCCTCGGCGGAACCGCCCTGGGACCGGAACTGGCTGACCAGGCTCTCCAGGTCGGACGCGATCTTGGCCAGTTCTCCCGCGGCCTTGAGGGTGTTGGTCGCCCCCTCGGTGGTGCTCTGCGCGGCCTGGGCCACGCTGGTGATGTTCTGCGCGATCTCGCTCGACCCCTTGGCCGCCTCGGAGACGTTCCGGCCGATCTCGTTGGTGGTCGCGGTCTGCTCCTCCACCGCGCTCGCGATGGTGGTCTGCAGATCGTTGATCTGGTTGATGATGGAGCTGATCTGCTGGATCGCCTCGACCGCGCTCCGGGTGTCGCCCTGGATCGCTTCGATCTTGCCACCGATGTCCTCGGTCGCCTTGGCGGTCTCCTTGGCCAGCTCCTTCACCTCGTTGGCCACCACCGCGAAGCCCTTGCCCGCTTCACCGGCCCGCGCCGCTTCGATCGTGGCATTGAGGGCCAGCAGGTTGGTCTGCTGCGCGATCGAGGTGATGACCTTGATGACCTTGCCGATCTCGGCGCTGGACTCGCCCAGCTTGCCGACGGTCTCGTTGGTGGTCTCGGCCACCTTCACCGCCTGGGTAGCCACCCGGGCCGCGTCGGCGGCGTTCTTGGCGATCTCCTTGATGCTCGCCGTCATCTCCTCGGTGCCGGTCGCCACCGTCTGGACGTTCTTGGACACCTGCTCGGACGCGGCCGACACCACCTGGGCCTGGGCCGACGTTTCTTCCGCGCTGGCGCTCATGCTGGTGCTGGTGGCGGTCAGCTCCTCGGACGCCGCGGCCAGGGTCGCCGCGCTCTGGGCGATGTTGTTGGCCGTCACCCGCATCTCCTCCGCCCGGCGCCGCTCGGCCTCGGCCGCTTCCTTGACGCGACGCTCGTTCTCCAGCTTCTGGGTCACCACTTCCCAGGTCACCATCGGGCCGATGTACTTGCCCTCGGCATCGTAGATCGGGCTCACCAGCAGGTCGAGCTTCTCCGGGCCCACTTCGATCTGGGCCTTGTGCGGCAGATTCTTGGGGTTGCCCAGCAGCCGCCGCTGATGCGACGGATCCTTGTGGAAGATGTCGATGTTCTGACCCAGCATCTGGCTCGCCTTGACCGGCAGGTACTGCTCCAGCGTCGCCAGCGTCTTGCTCGAGGCCGGGTTGAGGTACTGGATCTTGAGATCCAGGTCGGCCAGCATGACGTTCATCGGGGCGTTTTCCATCATCGGCCTGTACTTCTGGACATCACGCTCCAGCTGCTTGGTAGCGGTGATGTCGATAGCGTACTTGACCACCTTGGCCGGCTTTCCGTCGAGGTCCAGGATCGGGTTATACGACCCCTGGATCCAGATCTCCTTCCCGCCCTTCCCCACCCGGGGATACTGACCCGCCTGGTACTTGCCCGCCGCCAGGTCGTTCCAGAACTGCCGGTACTCGGCGCTGGCCGCATAGGCCGAGTCGGCGAACATGCGGTGATGCTTGCCCTGGATCTCCTCCAGACGGTAGCCCATGGTCTGCAGGAAGTTGTCGTTCGCGCTGACGATCGTGCCGTCCAGATTGAACTCGATTACCGCCATGGCCTTGCTGATGGCCTCCAGCTGGCCCTGATAGTCGGCATTCTTGAGCTTGGCCGCGGTGACGTCGGTGGCGAACTTCACCACCTTGAACGGCCGCCCCTGCTCGTCGAAGACCGGGTTGTAGGAGGCCTGGATCCACACCGGCCGGCCGCCTTTGGCCAGCCGGCGGTACTCGGCCGCCTGGTACTTCCCGGCGGCAAGGTCGGCCCAGAACTGACGGTAATCGGCGCTCGCGGCGAAGGTCGAGTCGACGAAGAGACGATGATGCTTGCCCTGAATCTCCTCGAGCCGGTAGCCCATCGCGTTCAGGAAGTTGTCGTTCGCCGTCAGGATCGTGCCGTCCAGCTCGAACTCGATCACGGCCTGGGCCCGGTGGATGGCCGCGAGCTGCCCGCGAAGGTCCCGCAGCTCCTCGGGAGTGACGTTGGCGGCGGTACGGGCGCCCGGCCGGCGGGGAGTCGCGTTCATCGGGGCGTTCCTTTCGATTCCATGAGAAGAGGGGTGCGGCTGCCCCGCAGTGGGGGACTGCACGATGTCCGCGGCCAACGGCGCCACGGCGGAGATGACTTCGTCGATGAGAGTCTGCGCGACGCCGAGCTCCGAGAGGGTCCCGGCGAGGTGTTCCGCCACCCGATCGAAGTGGCGCTGCTCGATCGCCAGCCGGAGGTGGGCCGACCGCATGTCCTTGCCCCGGTACCCCGCCGGTCCGCCCAGCGCCTGGGCGAAGAAGGCGCGCTGGCGCTTCTTGAGCCAGTGCAGGTTGGTCTGGGAGAAGAACCCGGCCAGCACCGGGTCGGCCAGGATCCGCTGGTACAGGCGGTCGACCGCGGCCGTGATGGCCGGATCGCCGCCGAGACGCTGATACAGGGACGCGGCTGTACCGCTGCCCGCGCGAGGGTGCCTGGTGCTCATCCCGAAAAACCTCCTAGCGAGGTCAGCGCCCGGTGGAACAGGTCCGCCAGGGCGGGTCCCTTGCGCTCCACCACCACGAAACTGGTCATGTAGTTCAGCACTCGAAGCGCCACGAAGCTCATCCCCAGCCGCCGATGCGTCGCTTTCAGGGCGGTCCGTCCGCGCAGGAGCTGGAGTCCGAGGGTCAGCATCGTCAGGTATAGCAGCAGGACCCCGACCGAAACCGCAGCGTGAAACCAGATGACCGGCCGCACCGACTCGACCACCTTCTCCACCGCGCCCCGGCCCGCCTCGATGTAGAGCACCAGTGCCAGGTCCGTCACGAACGCCGTGAGCATGAGGGCCAGGTGCACCCGCTGGCGGCGCCGGCAGTACAGCCCGGCTGCGACCAGGACCAGCACGACGGTCGACGCGAAGTACAGCATGCTTGCCTCACAAGGTATCGTCGGCTGCTGACAGAACTTGAACCGCCTCCGCGCGGTCACCGCGCGCCTCGGGACCGAGCGCGACGGTGGGAAGCGATTGCCGGAGCGACCCGCGCCCGGCAGCGTGAAGGCAGGTCCGGTGCCAGCCTGGTCGCCGGCCCCCAAGCTCGGCCTGGTCCCCCGATAAGGGCGTGTGTCGGCGGAGGTTATCGCCTGGCCTCGCGTGCGCCGGCGGCGCCTTCCCTCGAAACGGGGAAGCCCCCGGTAGCCTCAGGGCGGAGGATGCTGACCGGAGAGGGGGAAGATTTTGCCGAGCCTCCGCGGGCGGGAGCGGCGGGAGCTTGCGCCAGGTTGGCCCTCGACGGGCCCGAAAGGCGGCTTCATCGTGGATTCACCGTGGAGCCCCGGGGGAGGCCGGTATTCTTTCAGGCAGGACAAATCGACCCGGGCTCCCCCCTGAGCGCCGGGCTGACGCATGCGACACATCTCCTTCGCCGCCGAATCGACCCGGGAACTCCTCGACACCATGCCCGACGGTGTGCTCGCCGTCGACGAAGGCGGGGTCATCCTCTACGCCAACGCCCGGATGGAGACCCTGTTCGGCTATCGCCGCGACCAGCTGATTGGCGAGCCGGTCGAGCTCCTGCTCCCCCTGGGCGTCCGAACGGCGCACCGCCGTCATCGCACCAGCTTCCTCGCCGCCGGCGGAACCCGGGCCATGGGCGCGGGCCTGGACCTGAGGGGAAGACGGCGGGACGGGACGCTCTTCCCGGTGGACATCCAGCTGACCGTGGGCGATTCGCTGGACGGACGCGTCGCCATCGCCGCGGTCCGGGACCTGACCGAGCGCACCGCCGCGATGACGGCCTTGCGTCAGAAGGAGGAGCGCTACCGCCAGGTGGTCGAGAACGCCTCCGAGGTTTTCTACCGGGTGGCACTGACCCCCCACCCCTCCGGCAGTCGGATCGAGTTCGTCAGCCAGCAGTGCCAGAACCTGATCGGGCGCCGACCGGAGGAGTTTCTGGCCGACCCGGAGCTCTGGCTGGAATCGGTCCATCCCGACGACCGTCCGGTCCTGGCGGAGGCCACCCGCACGATCCTGGCCCAGCGGGGACCCGGCACCCGGATCTACCGGCTCCGACACGCGGACAGCGGTCGATATCGCTGGATCGAGGATCGCATCATTCCGGACATCGACTCCACGGGCGAGGTAATCGGCTTTCACGGGGTGGCCCGGGACATCACCGAGCGGGTCGAGGCGGAGGAGGGCCATCGGCGGCTGGAGTTGCAGCTCCGGCAGGCGCAGAAGATGGAGGCGGTGGGGCGGCTGGCCGGGGGCGTGGCCCACGACTTCAACAACATCCTGACGGTCATCCTGGGCAACTGCGAGAACGCCCTCGCGCTGCTCGACCCCGGGAGCCCGGCGCTGGAAGACCTCACCGAGGTGGTCGAGGCCGCCCGCCGGGCCGCGGGTTTGACCCAGCAACTGCTGGCGTTCGGACGGCGGCAGAGCATCGCCCCACGGGCGCTCGATCTTACCCGCCAGCTTCGGGGCGTGGAGCGGATGCTCCGGCGAACCATCGGGGCCGATATCGACCTGGTGCTGGAAGTCGCGGATCAGCTCTGGCCGGTGTGGCTGGACCCCTCCCAACTGGACCAGCTCATCATCAACCTGGCCGTGAACGCCCGGGACGCGATGCCGGACGGGGGCGCCCTGACGATCGCCACCGACATGTCCACCCTGGACCAGGACTACTGCTCCACCCACGCCGGGTTCCGCGCCGGCGACTACGTGACCCTGACCGTAAGCGACACCGGGTGCGGGATCGATGCCGCGACCCTGGAGCATGTGTTCGAGCCGTTCTTCACCACCAAACCTGAAGGCAAGGGCACCGGCCTGGGTCTGGCCACGATCTACGGCATCGTCAAGCAGAACGATGGCTTCGTGAACATTTACAGCGAGCCGGGCCACGGCACGACCGTAAGGGTCTACCTGCCGCGCTACGTCGGAGGGGACCCGATCGCCACCCCGGAACCCCCGCGGCCGCCCGCCGGGGGAAGCGAGACCGTGCTGCTGGTGGAGGACAACGACCAGGTGCGGCGGCTGACCCACCGGCTGCTGACCCGGCTCGGCTATACCGTGCTCGAGGCGGCCAGCCCCGACGTGGCGCTGGCGCTGTGCCAGGCCTATGGGAGGGAGATCCAGCTGCTCCTGACCGATCTGGTGATGCCGACGATGAACGGAGCGCGGCTCGCCGAGGCGGTGACCGGTCTGCGACCCGGCATCCGGGTGCTGTTCATGTCGGGCTACCCCGCCAGCATCACGGCCCGGCGAGACCTGGTGCCGGGCCGGACGCCCCAGATCCAGAAACCCTTCGACCTGGACACGCTGGCCCGAAAGGTCCGCGACGCGCTCGAGGGCTAAGCCGCCCTCAAGGGCGATCCAGCTCGGCCCGCAGACCCTCGGCCAGGCAGGACAGATCCTCCGCGGAGCTCAGCACCCCGCCGGCCACCCGATTGGTCTCCTTCACGCCCTGCGAGACGGTGCCGATGCCCTCACTGACCTCCTGGGTACGGAGGGCGGAGTCCTGGATGTTCTTGCTGATGTCCCGCGTGGCCAATCGCTGCTCGCCGACCGCGCTGGTGATGGACGCGGAGGTCGCGTCCAGCTGGTGGATGGTGCGGGTGATCCGGTCGATGGCGGTGACGGCTTCCTGCGTGGTCCGCTGGATCGAGGTCACCCGCTCGTTGATCTCTTCCGTCGCCGCCGCCGTCTGGGTCGCGAGTTCCTTGACCTCGGTGGCGACGACGGCGAACCCCTTCCCATGTTCGCCGGCACCGGCCGCCTCGATGGTCGCATTGAGCGCCAGCAGACGGGTCTGACTGGCGATCCGGCTGATGACCGTGACCACCCGACCGATCTGGCGGGAGGCCTCGACCAGCTCATTCACCGTGCGCCCGGTGTGCACCACTTCGGCCACGGCCTCCTGGGCCGCGCGACTGGACTGGCTGACCTGACGCTCGATCTCGGTGACGGTGGCTGAGACCTGCTCGGTGGCCGAGGCCACCGAGGTCAGCCCCTCCGACGCCCGCCGCGCCGCGTCCGCCACCGCTTCCGACTGGTCCGCGCCCTGCTGGGTGGTGGCGGCCAGCCCCTTGGCGCTGCTCCGCAGCGCCGTCGCGGCGTCGGTAATGTCGGACGCCGCCGAGCGGATCATCTGCTCGGCGGCCTGGACCCGACTGGCCCCCGAGGCCATGTCCGCGATGGCGCCGTTGATGATCTCGGCGCCTCGCCGGAAGCACCCGAGGAGGCCGTGGGGCAGCACCTGCCGGTAGAACTGGCCGGCGCTGGCGTGCTGCAGAGAGGCCCCCGCCTCCCGGACGAAGGCATCGGTGAGGTCGAGCAGCTGGTTGATGGCATTGGCCATCTCGGCCATCTCCCCGAGCCCCTCCCAGCTCTCGATGTGCAGCACCCGGGACTCGAGATTGCCCTGGGCTGCTTCCCGACACACGCTGGTGACCTGGCGCAGGCAGGCCTGGTAGCGTTCCAGGCGCTCCGCCGCCGAGTCCCCGGTCAGTACCGGATCGGCCGTCAGATCGCCAGCCATGACCACGGTCATGCGGCCCTCCCCTCAGCCCGGCTGGTCGCCAGCGACCAGACGAACTCGTCGTAAGTCTTCCCCATGTCGGAAAGGGCCTGGGTCAGCTGCGCCGTCGACGCGGCCATGCCCTCGGTCTTTCGGTCATAGCCCCGCTCGGTCGCCTCCAGTGCTTCGTAGAGCGGGGCGATCACGTCGAGCGCCTGCCGGGACGCGGTCCGCCGATTCGAGTGAAAGCCGACGAGCCTCCCGGCCACGTCGTAGCTGGGCGTCACATGGGCCAGGACCCAGTAGTGGTCGCCATTGCGGGCGAGATTCAGCACGTAGGCGAAGATCTCGCGGCCATCCTGGATCGTGTCCCAGAGGAGCTTGAAGACCGCCCGGGGCATGCGGGGGTGGCGGATCAGGCTGTGGGGCTGGCCCAGGAGCTCTTCCTCCCGGTACCCCGAGACGCGCATGAAGACGCTGTTGGCGTAGAGGATCTTCCCGTTGAGATCGGTCTTCGAGACGATGATCTCGTCATCCTGGAATCGCCGCTCGCGCCCGGTCGGCTCGATGGTCCGTTTGCTCACCGCGGGCTCTCCATGAAACGCAGGTGTCCGATGAGGATCTCCAGCAAGTCATCGGACGGGGGCGGCGGTTTCTTGAGTCCCCCGGGCGCGGAGAATCTCGATCGCTTCACCCGGTTATCGCGGCACCGGGGAGGGACCCGGCAGGCCCGGGTTCGACCCCCGAGCCCAGCCCGCCGAGGCGCGATTCCCCCACCGGCGGTGCCTGGGTATACTGTCGCAACCTCCCGATCCTGTTGGTTCGCGTCCGAGTCTGCCGGCGGCCCGGCCTTGCCCCGGAGCAGCGAATGACCCCAGAACGCGATGAGCTGCAACGGTTGCGGACCGAATGCGATCGGCTCCGCGCCCGGGTCGCCGAACTGGAGCGGGCGGATGACAATGCCCGCCGCGAGTCTGGCGAAGCCCCCTCCACCTCCGTCTCCCTGTTCGACTCCGCCCTGAACGCGACCAACGATGGGGTGCTCATCGTGGGACCGCGGGGCCGCATCACCTACTTCAATCAGGCGTTCCTGACCATGTGGCGGGTGCCGGCGACGCTGGCCGAAGCCGGCGATGACGACGCCATGCTGGCCTGGGTCCTGGATCAACTGGCCGATCCCGAGGGATTCCTGGCCAAAGTCCGCGAGCTGTATGCCCAGCCCGAGGCCGACAGCGCGGACCTGCTGGAATTCCGGGACAGCCGGTGCTTCGAGCGCCGCTCCCAGCCTCAACGCCTGAACGGGGCCGTGATCGGGCGGGTCTGGTGGTTCCGGGACATCACCGAGCGCCGACGGATGGAGCGGGAGCTGGCGCAGTCCGAGGAACGGTTCGCCCACATCTTCCAGGCCAGTCCGTTCTCCATTCTCCTGGCGACCTATCCCGAAGGGCGGATCGTGGCGGTCAACGAAGCCTTCCTGCGGCTGTTTGGCTTCGAACGGGAAGATGTGATCGGCCGGACCACCGGTGAAATCGGTCTGTGGAGCAACCCGGAGGACCGCGAGATCATGCTCGGTCGGCTGGGCGCCGAGGGGGCCGTGAGCGGAATGGAGTTCACCTTCCGGTCCCGCCACGGTGACCCCAAGGTCCTGCTCCTGTCGGTGGAGCTGGTGCAGATGCAGGGCCAGTGGCACGCCCTGGCCATGTCGATCGACATCACCGAACGCCGCCGGGTCGAGGACGTGGTACGGCGCCAGGGCACCCTCCTGCAGGCCATCATGAACGGAACCAGCGATGCGGTCTTCATCAAGGACCGCGAGGGCCGCTACGAGCTGATCAATCCGGCGGGCGCCCTGATGCTGGGTCATCCCGTCTCGGCGGTGCTGGGACGGACCGACCGGGAGCTGGTCCCCCCCGAAGCCGCGGCCGAATTCCAGCTGAGCGACGAGCGGGTCATGTCCGCCGGCGAGCCTCGCCTCCGGGAAGAAGTCGCCGTCATCGGCGGCCGCGACTTCGTCTTCCTGTCGCAGAAGGCTCCCTGGCGTGATGGCGAGGGTCGGGTGATCGGCCTGGTCGGAATTTCCCGGGATATCACCGAGCGCAAGCGGACCGAGGCGGCCCTCCGGGAATCCGAGTCACGGTACCGGACCCTGTTCGAGGCCATCGGCGAGACCATCTTCCTGCTTTCGCCCGAGGGCACCTTTCAGGCCCTCAACCGGGCCTTCGAGACCACCACCGGCTGGGAGCGCACCGACTGGCTGGGACGATCGTTCCTCGAGCTGCTTCACCCGGGCGATCACGACCGGGCCCGTGACATGTTCCGCCGAGCCGCCCTAGGCGAAAAGGGCCTGGTCCAGGACTTCAAGGCGCGGCGCAAGGCGGGGGACTTCCTGGTCGCGGAGTGCAGCGCCATGCATCGCCTGATCCAGGGCGACCGGGTGATCGGCTTCCTTGGCACCGCGCGGGATGTGACCCAGCAACGCCGGCTGGAGGATGGACTCCGCCAGGCCCAGAAACTGGAAGCCCTCGGAACGCTGGCGGGAGGGATTGCCCACGACTTCAACAACATCCTCACGGCGATCATGGCCCACGCCGGATGGCTGCAGGAGGAGCTCGCCGGTGAGGCCCGGGTGGCGGAGGATCTGCAGGGCATCCAGGGCGCCACAGCCCGCGCCAAGTCCCTGGTACGGCAGATCCTCACGTTCAGCCGCCAGCAACCGGAAGAGCGACGGGTCATCGCCCTCGAGCCGGTGGTGCGCGAGGCCGTTTCGCTGCTGCGCGCCACCCTCCCGGCCACGATCGAAATCCGCACCGACCTCGGCGAGGCCGACGCCCTCATCCTGGCCGACCCGACCCAGGTGCACCAGGTCATCGTCAATCTCGGCACCAATGCGGTGCACGCCATGCGGGCAGCCGGTGGCATCCTCCGCCTCAGCCAAACGATCGTCGACGGGACCAGTGGCGGGACCCTGCCCGCGACGCTGCCCCCGGGGCGATACGTCCGGTTGACGGTCAGCGATACCGGGCACGGCATGTCGGTCGAGACCCTGCGGCGCATCTTCGATCCGTTCTTCACCACCAAGGCCCCCGCGGAGGGCACCGGCCTGGGGATGGCCGTCGTACACGGCATCATGCGAAGCCACGAGGGAGACATCGGTATCCACAGCCGTCCCGGCGAGGGGACCGAGGTGGTCCTCCACTTCCCGCTGGTGGAGCGCCAGGAGGCGAGCCCGGATTCCGGAATCCCCCCGGTCCCGAGGGGAGCCGGCGAGCGGATCCTGCTGGTGGACGACGAATCCGAGCTGGTTCGGCTGGGAACCCGGATGCTGACCCAGCTGGGGTATCGGGTCAGCGGGTATGCCTCCCCGCAGGAGGCGCTGGCCGCATTCCGAGGGCGGCCGGAGGACGTTGACCTGGTGGTGTCGGACCTGACCATGCCGGGGATCACGGGTGCGGACCTGGCGAGGGAAGTGCTGTCCCTCCGCCCCGAGCTGCCGGTGCTCCTGACCTCCGGGTACCTCGGGGCCCTGACGCCCGAGGCCATGGAGGAGATCGGGATCCGCGAACTGCTGGTCAAGCCCTTCGAATCCCGGACCCTGGGGGAGGCGATCTGGCGCTGTCTCCGCGGAGACGGCCCGCGGGCCGCTCCGGCGGTATCATGACCACCGCCGGGGACTCGGGCTAGGACCCGTCGTCTTCGCCCGCGCGACAGCGAATCAGAAGCTGCCCGACGTCGCTGCAGACGACCGGCAAGACTACGTCCCAGCGCGCATGCTCCATCCGCCGCACCGCCCCCTGGGTCGGGGTCCCGAGATCCAGGGAAATGCCCCGAAGGTGAATCAGGTGGCGCAGCCGGCCCGCCAGGGTGTTGGTAATCTCCAGGAGCGACTCGCGCCCCGCCTCCGGGGATCGTTCGCCCGGGCCCAGGACCGCCTCCGCCAGGTTCGGCAGCAATTCCTGCTTGCCGGCAATCTCCAGCCAGAGCGCCGCCCCGGCGGCGGCCTCCCGGAGCTGGATCCCCACGACCAGCTCGGTCTGGAACTCCGCTTCGACGCCGTTCAGCGGCGTGACCTCGCGATTGGTCATCACCCCCAGCACCTGCTGGGCGGCGGAGAGCAGCTCGCCGCGGAGGTGCACCGACAGGAGCGACCGCAGCCGCTCCGGGACGGTCGCGACTTCCTCGTCGACGTCGATGATCTGCTGGAGGAAACTGTCGGGAACGAAGGTGCGGGTCATGACGCCGTCGAACAGCCGGGGATCGGCCTCGCGGGACGGCTCCGCCTGGTCCGCCAGGAGATACACCCGCGGCCGGCGCGCTGGCGGTACCGCCCGAACCGCCTTGGCAATCGCCTCCGGGGAGAAGAGTTCGAGCCCGTGCCCCACGCACACCACGGTGGTGCGACTGCCGCGTTCCACCACCTCCTGGATCCCGGCGGCGCCGTCGTCGGTGTCGATCACCGTGAAGCGGCCCTCGAGGATGCTGCGCGCGAATGAACGGAAGTTGGGATCCCGATCGATCAGCAGGAAGACCTTGCCGTTCAGGGCCCGTTTGCCGCGCGGACCCTCCTCTTCCGGAGTGGCGGTCGAGGCGGACAGCGCGGCCGTAGTCCGTCGGATCAGCATGTCGAAGTCGAACGGCTTGAGCAGGAAGTCGCGCACCCCGAGCTCCGCCACCCGGGCCACCCGCGTCCGATCGGCCACGCCCGACATCGCGATGACCTGCAGGTCGGCGTGATTGTTCGAGGTGCGAATGGCCTGCAGCATGGCCACGCCGTCCATGACCGGCATGCCGATGTCGAGAAGCACCAGGTTGGGGCGGGCCCGCGCGATCGCGAGGAGGCCCTCGAGGCCGTTACTGGCCTCGCGCGCCTCGCAGCCCAGCCGGTCCTGAACAATCCGGCGCAACACCGACCGGACGCTCAACTCGTCATCGACAATCAGCACCTGCATGCCTTCCCCCACGGTGTCGCGTGCGCCGCTTGGCGAAGTCCGCGGCCCTGCCGGTCATCGGGCCAGCGAAGCCCGCCGCCGCTGCCTGCTCACTACCTGGACCATAGCCGGAGCCCGTGCGATTGCGCACTAGGGACGTCACTAGCTGCGACCACGCCTAACCACCTAACACAGCATGGACTTGGCCACTCCATGTTATCGGCCCTTCCCCCCGCGCCTTGAAGGTCCGAGCGCTCATGAATCCTTCACGCTAGCGTCGGGCAGGACCTGCCTCGTTTCGTGCCTCCGGGTCTCGGCATGGGCCTACTTGGCGCATTAGGGTTATCCCTAGTAGCATCCGAAGCGGGGTGGGGCCAATACTTATCCCCCCCTGGGTTAACAAGTTGCCGGCCGGAGCCGCGCCGTACGCGACACCGGCCGGTCACGATTCTCAACCGAGAGGAACCTGACCATGGGCACCGGACCACTGGGTGGGAAGGAACAGCTGATCAGCGTAGCGGAGGCGGCCGACATGGCTCGGCGACACCGGGAGAAGAACCCCTCCGCCGTGCGCGGCTGGGGGTTCGGCCGGGAAGCGATCGACGCCCTGCTGGCCCAACCCGGGTGCGCTGGCATCCGGGTCTATCGCGGCCTGGCCACCGACGGGGCCGAGCAGGTCCTGATCGTCGGCATCGACGCGAATGGGAATGACCTGGTTCCGGCCAAGGCCACCGACCCTGGGCTGGTGGCGGAGCGTGGCTGGCCATGCCCCCCGCTGTGCGCCGCCGACTCTCTGCTCAACGGTTAGGCCGGAACCGGGACGGGCCGTGACGACGTTTCAGCTGGCCTACGCGGCCACCGCCGCCGCCACCCTTTCATTGCTTTTCCCGATTTGCGCCGGGCTCTGGCGCTGGCGGGCGATTTCCCCGGCAGCGCAGGTGTTCGTCATCGCCCTAGTCATTGAACTTGGTGCCGAGTTGACCGAGTTTGTGCTGGCAACGGCGCAGTCGAACAACCACTGGGTGGCCTACGCGCTGACGCCGATCGAATCCACCCTGATCGTCGCGGCGCTGGCACTCTGGCAGGACGATGCGACCTCGCGCCGGTGGATGCTGCGGGCCGCGCCGGTCATGCTCCTGGCCTGGTTCCCCCCGCTGCTCGGCTGGGAAAACCGCGCGAGTTTCAGTCTCGGAACCGATACGCTGCAGGCAGCGGTGTGCCTGGCGCTCGCGGCCTACACCGTCATCCGGCGCTGGATCAGCGCCCCGGAAGGGGTCGGCCCCCAGGACTGGGCCTATATGGGAGCCGGCGTCATGTTGTATTCCGGCACCTACGCGCTGGTGAACCCGCTGAACCATTATCTGCTCGGCGCGTCCATCAGCACCGCTCTGACCGTGCTGATCGTTCGCTCCGGGTTCCAGGTCCTGGCCAACACGCTCTATTACCTCGGAGTCCGATGCTCACGCAGCCAGCTCAGCTCTGGGCATTCTTCCTCGCCGTCACGCTGGTGGTCACCATTCTCGTGGTGGCCGTCGCCGCCTCGCTGATCGTCACGCAACGCAAGCTGGCCCGCGCCGCCAGGGCGTTCGCCCTCGGAGTGCTGAAAGCCTCCGAGGACGAGCGGCGGCGGGTGGCGCGGGAACTGCACGACGATGTCGGACAACGGATCGGCGGCCTGTGCCAGCGACTCGAAACGCTGCAGGAACGGCTGCGCACCACCGAGGTCGACCCGCCCCTCATCACGGCCACCGTAGCGGTCGGCGATGGGCTCCGGGAGGTCGCGGCGACCGTCCGGCAGTTGGCCCACAACATGCACCCCTCGGTGCTCGAACACCTGGGGCTGGGTGCCGCACTTCAATCCCTGGCCCGCGATGTCACGGCCGAATCCGGGCTCCACGTCACGGCACGCATCGAGGCCGGCACGGATGAGCTGTCGCCCGAGGCGAGCCTGGCGCTGTATCGCGTTTGTCAGGAGGCGTTGCGCAACTGCATCAAGCACGCCCGGGCCACCAGCGCGACCGTCGAACTCTCCCGGGTTGGAACGATCATCCGGCTGTCGGTATCGGATAACGGGGTCGGGTTTGCTCCCGGGCAGGCCGCCGGCGACGCCGGCTTGGGCCTGGTGAGCCTGCGCGAGCGCATCGGTCTGCTGAAGGGGCGGTTCGAGGTCGTCTCGCAACCGGGACACGGTACAATGGTCCTCACCGAGGTATCTGAAGGAATGACGCAATGAGTCACACGCCCACGGTCGTAATCGCCGACGACCATCCGTTCGTCTGTGACGGCCTCCGCGCCAATCTCGAGCCGGCGTGCTCGGTGGTCGGGGTGACCCATCATGGCGAGGATGTGCTCGGCCTGATCGATAGCCTGCGCCCGGAACTCCTCCTGCTCGACCTCATGCTTCCCGGTCGCGGCGGCCCCTGGCTCATTCGGGAAATCAAGAGTCGGCCGTCCCCGCCTCGGATCCTGATCGTCACGATGCACGCCGATCCGGCCTACGCCGAGGTATGTCTCAGGGCGGGAGCGGATGGGTATCTCCTCAAGACGGCCCGCGCCTCCGAGCTCCGGGAAGCGGTCCGGGAAACGCTGGCCGGCCGCCCCTTCGTTTCGCCCGAGGTGCACGCGGGCCCGGGCCAGCCTCCCCACCAGTGGGAGTCCATGGGCCACCTCCGGCACGACGAGTGGGTGCGGCTCAAGCAGCTCACGCCGAGGCAACTGCAGGTCCTGGCCCTGCTTGGCCGCGGAAGCAGCAGCACCGAGATCGGCGCCGCGCTGGGGGTGTCCGTGAAGGCGGTGGAGTATCACCGCTCGGCGATCCGCCGCACGCTGGGGATCGGCACCACCGCCGGCCTGTACCGCGTGGCAACGCTCTATCTCGAAACGACGGAGGCGGCAGCCGGAATGATCCCCGGCTCGGGCCCGCTGGCCGGGACCGCTCCCGATTCCCCAGACCAATCGGCCGACCGGTAGCCCATGGCCGTAGCCCTAAAGGAGTGGAACCCCGGATCCGCCCTGATGTCGAGAGGACTCGGCGTGTCCTTTTCGTACCACTGTCCGAGCGGTGACGCTACAATGGCAACCCCTAGCATTCTCTCATAAGAGATTGTGAGACAATGAGATAGGCGCCTCGCTCAGGACTTCCAGAATTCCCATTCCGCATGGCGCTGAACTTGCGGCCTCAGGATTTCGGTGGTGTCGGTCGATCCTCTGAGGCGGGAGGTTCCGCATATGATCAAAGCCTTGTTCACGATGATCCTGTTGAGCAACGATCACGCAGCTCGCCTGGTCGAGCGCCTTCACCGACTCAAAGCCTAGCCGACGCTCGGTCAGGAACGGGAACGGGGCGGCCGATAGCCGCCCCGTTCTGCATTCCTGCCACCCCGCCGACGCCGGCGCGACCCCATCTCAGCGCCGCCGACGAGGTCGCCCGGCCCTACCGGGTGGACGAGAGCGGGTGCTCGAAGCTCAGGTAGGCGAAATAGTCGTGCGCCGTTTCGCCCTCGCTCCGGGTGAAAGGTACGGCGAACCCGGGCACCACCTGCAGGCGTCCGAAATTGACCGCTGCCCGCACCCCCGGACTGAAAATCCACGAGGTGGTGTAGCCGACCTTGCCGGTCGGGTCGATCGCGCCGTCGTGGCTGACCAGGCTCTCCATCATGAGTTGCACCGGCACGGTGACCGGGCCGATCAGGCTCCCCCCGGCAAAGAGGCCGCCTACCGTGCGCCTGGGCCGAGCGCCACCCGTGGCCGGGCCTTGGGCCCAGGGCAGGACCGTGGCACCGGCATTCAGGTGGGTCACGACCTGACTCGAAAGGCGGTAGGAAAGCGGCAGGTTCATCTGGAGCCCGGGGCTGCCGTCCCCGAGGCCGCGTGCGACGCTGCCCGTCGGCAGGATCACGCTGAGACGCGGCGCCAGGGCCCATGACAGTTCGCCGGCCCCGAATTGCACCCGGTAGTTGAGCAGGAGGTCACCGAACCCCGCCGAGCGCCCGTCGAGACGAGTAACCGGCAGGGTGTAGCTCAGTTGATGGCGCTGACTCCGGAAGGGCCACTCCTGGGTGAAGGAGTAGAACAGATCCCGGTGACGGGCCCCGGCCAGGGCGACCGTATTGATGTGCTGCACCACACCCGGTTCCTGATTGTATCCCTCCTCGATGAAGAAGGAGTTGTCCTCGATGACCGGTTCCACCCCGTCCTGCGCCGGGAGCGCTGCGGTGAAGAGGGGAATCAGGAGGAGAGCCGCGAGAATCGTCCGGCCCGTCATCGTCTCGTCTCCAGGAAAGCGTTGGCGCCAGGCCGAGGTAGCCGGCGGGCCAGAATGTAGCTACGAGCGACTCAGCCCGTCTGGCGCGGCCACTCGGCCCTGTAGTGCAGGGTCCGCCGTCCTGCCGCCGCCCCGAGCAGCAGAAGGTAAGCCTTTGCAGCACAATGCGATACCCTGTCGGGCCTTACCGGACTGAGGTCGCTCCGTGGGTGGTCCTCAGGTCGCCCCCGCAGATCTGCTGACCTCTCGGGTCGTCGGTTCATGACAGGAAGGTCCTCGCGCTTTCGGCGGTCTTCTGGACCGTCCCCACCAACTCCTCCACCTCCGCATCGGTCGCGCCGAGTTCCGTCAGGACATCGGCCGAGCTGCAATCGGCGGGGCCCTCCTCGGGCAGACCCGCCCCGCCTTCGATACAGAGGGTCTCGGCCGCCTGGACGATTCGGCAGACCCGCTGATGCTGGTCGTCGGCCTGGGCCGGGTGGTGATGGTTGGTGACCGCTTCGGCGGTGCTCGCGGGGAGTGACCAACGACCCAGAAGCAGCCCTCCGACCGCGCCGTGGTCCATGCCCAGGTGATCCTCCTCCACCTGCCAGAGCCGCCGATTGGCCTCGGCCCGAATGGTGAGCACTTCGTCGAACTCCCTCGGAAAGTGCTGCTCGATCACCAGCACGCCGGCATCGTGGAGCAGTCCGGCCACGTAGATGTCGTCGGCGCTGATGGCAGGGTCATCGCCGAAGCGGTCCCAGAGCTTCCGCGCCATCATCCCCACGGCCGCGGAGTGGATCCAGAACTCCTGATGGTCGAGGCCACCGGCCCGGCTCCCGAAGGCTTTGACCACCGCCAGCACGATACAGACAGCCCGGACCTGGTTGACACCGAGCATCGACACGGCCGACGACACCGACCCGATCCGATCCCCCCCGGGGCGGGCGAAAGCGGCGGAGTTGGCGGCACGAAGGAGCCGGGCGGTCAGGGCCGGGTCCCGTTCGATGATCCCGGCGACTTCCTTGGGGCCGGCATGCTCGTTGTCGAGCACCCGGTGGAGCTGAAACACCACGGTGGGCAAGGTGGGAAGGTTCTCCCCCTTGGCCAGCAAGTCCCGCATTCCGTTGATGATATACGGCACTCCCTGCCCCTCCCTGAAGCGGGGCATTCCCGCCCCGGACATCTCAAGGTATCGGCAAGCGCCACCGATACTTCAGCCATGTCTACGGCAGGCTCTCCATGATTGCGATCATCGGTCTGCTGGTGGTCCTTGGCGCGGTGGCGGGCGGGTTCACCATGGCCGGGGGCCACCTGCCCGCGCTGTTCCATCTGTCCGAGATCGTGGTGATCGGCGGCGTCGCGCTGGGCACGGTGCTGATCTCCACCCCCGGGCCGGTTCTCAAGTCGCTGGGCGGCAAGCTGGGGGGGGTCTTTAAGGGAGGACGCTTCAGCAGGGCCACCTACCTGGAGGCCCTGAAGATGTTGTACGAGCTGTTCCAGGTCGCCCGGAAAGACGGCCTGGTGGCCATCGAGTCCCATATCGAGGACCCCGAGAAGAGTTCGATCTTCAAGAAGTACCCCAAGGTCCTCCATGAGCATCACGCCATGGAGTTCCTCTGCGATTCGCTCCGGCTGGTGCTGGTGGGAAGCGTGCCCCCCCATGACCTCGATGCCCTGATGGACGGGGAGATGGACGTGCACCACGAGGAGGCGGCCAAGCCGGCGGCGGCCCTGCAGAAGGTGGGCGACGCGCTCCCCGGCATCGGCATCGTGGCGGCGGTCCTCGGGATCGTCATCACCATGGGCGCCATCTCCGGTCCGGTGGAGCAGATCGGCGAACACGTCGCCGCGGCGCTCACCGGCACTTTCCTCGGCGTGCTGCTGGCCTATGGCTTCATGGGGCCGCTGTCGTCCGCCATCGAGAACAGCAACCAGGAAGAGAGCCGGTTCTTCGCCTTCCTCAAGTCCAGCGTGGTGGCCTTCGCGAAGGGGTTCGCCCCCATCGTGGCGGTGGAGTTCGCCCGCCGGGCGATCTATTCCAACCACCGGCCGACCTTCCAGGAGATGGAAGCTGCCTGCAAGCAGGCGGCGAAAGCGAAGGGCTAAATGAACAAGGCCCGCGAACAGCCGATCATCATCGTCAAGAAGAAGGTCCACGGGCACGGCCACCATGGCGGCGCCTGGAAGGTGGCCTTCGCCGACTTCATGACCGCCATGTTCGCGATGTTCCTGGTGCTCTGGCTGGTGAACCAGTCGAGCGACGTCAAGGCCGCGATCGCGGGCTACTTCCAGGACCCGCTGGGTCGGGCGGGGGAGTTCGGCAGCTCCATCATGCCGGGCGAGGGGGCCCAGACCCAGAGTCCCCGGATCATGTCGCCCCGCCAGGTGATCGACCTCCGGCGCGACCGGATGCGGGCGGTGGCCGAGCAGATCAAGCAGCAGATCCGGGAAGTGCCCGCCCTGGCGGAGCTGGCCGAACACGTGGAGATCGAGGTCACCCCCGAGGGTCTCCGTATCCAGCTGCTGGAAGACTCGACCGGAGTCTTCTTCGAAACCGGCAACGCGGTCCCCAAATCGGCCGGGGCCGAGCTGCTGCGCTTCCTGGGCAAGACCCTCAGTGCGCTCCCCAATGCGGTCGTGGTCGAAGGGTTCACCGACGCCAGGCCGTATCACCGGCTGGACGGCTACTCCAACTGGGAGCTGAGCGTCGACCGGGCCAACGCCTCGCGCCGGATCATGCAGGAGGGCGGGCTCAACCCGGCCCAGGTGCAGCAGGTGCGCGGCTGGGCCGACCGCAAGCTGCGCGATCCCGAGCACCCTTTCGCCGATGCCAATCGCCGGGTGACGGTGACCATGCTCCTGCCCGAGGTCGTCACCGACTCCCTGGCGACCCGCCTGGGCGCGGCGCACGACTCTCTCGCGGCCCACCAGGCGATGCCCGAGGCGGCCCTGCTCCCGGCCGACAGCGGGCACCCGGTCGCCACCCCCCCATGAGCGTCCCCGTCAGCACGGTCCTCCTGGTCGAAGACGACCCGACCACGCTGGCGCACTTCCGCCGGGTGCTGGAACACGAGCCCGCGCTCCGGGTCACCACCGCGACCAACGGCCGTGAGGGAATGGCGCTGGCCCGCGAACTCACGCCGGACCTGATCATCTCCGATTACCAGATGCCGGAGATGAACGGCTTCGAGTTCTGCCGCGCCGTCAAGGCCGATCCCGCCCTCGCCGGCTGTCTCTTCGTGGTGCTGAGCGGCTTCACCGACACCTCGCTCAAGGTCCGGGGTCTCAACCTCGGGGTGGACGACTACCTCACCAAGCCGATCGATATTCCCGAGCTCCTGGCCCGGGTCCGGGCCAGCCTGCGCCTCAAGCGGCTGCAGGACGAGCTTCGGGGCGACCGGGACGAGATCCACCAGCTCCACGAGGAGCTGGAGCGGAGCTTCGACCAACTGCTGCACCTGCTGATTCAGCTGGAGGACCAGGGGCTGCCGGGCGCCGCCGAACGCGGGGTCCGGCTGGCGGATCTGGCGCTCAAGCTGGCGGAGCGGTTCGACATCCCGCAGGAGCTCCGGGCTGATATGGTCATCGCCGCGAAGCTCCACGAGATCGGGCACGTGGTGGATGCGGCCCACCACACGGCGGGCACCCCCGATCAGCCGGGCTGGCACCATGCGGTGGTCTCGGCGGCGCTGATGGAACAGGTCGAACGGCTCAAGGGGGCGGCGGAGCTGATCCGCTGGACCTCGGAGAACTGGGATGGCACCGGCCAGCCGGATCACCTGGTCTCGGGACAGATCCCCCTTCGCTCCCGGCTGCTTCGGGTGGCGGGCGACTTCCTCGAGCTGGTGAGCGCCCGGCCCGACCGGCCGGCCCTGACGCCGCAGCGCGCCATCGACCAGCTCACCCTTCGGTCCGCGACCTGGTACGACCCCCTGGCCCTGGTGCACCTGTCCTCGGTGGTGCTGGACCGGCCACGGGAAGAGTGGGAATCGACCCGGTTCGCGGTGGCGGTGGATCAGCTGCAGA
Organism: uncultured Gemmatimonadaceae bacterium; assembly: GCA_964642475.1. GTDB lineage: Bacteria > Gemmatimonadota > Gemmatimonadetes > Gemmatimonadales > GWC2-71-9 > JADJOM01. The sequence goes on from CAZXRC010000005.1 coordinate 84,975, forward strand.
TCGGGATGGTGCTCGCCGCCGACGTGAGCACCAGTGGCGGGGTAAAGCTGCTGGCCCGGGGGGCGACCATCACCGAGAGCGTCCTGCAGGTCATCCAGCGGCGGCACGCGGCCGATCCCATCATCGACGCCGTCTGGATCAAGAAGAGCTAGCGCCGCTCAGGGCGGTTGCGCCGGGGAGGTCCCGGCGGCTAACCTAGTGGGTCCTCTCCGGGGAGCGATCCCAGCCGTGAGTGCGCCCGCCGTGCCTGCCGCGTTGTCCCTGCTTCAGCATGAAGAGCTGCTCATCCGCGCCGATCGGACCGCCGTCATGGCGACGCTGGCGCGGGGGATGGCCCACGACCTTCGCGGCCCGCTGCAGACCCTGACGCTCATGGTGGACCCCCACGCCGATCTCTTCGGCAGCCCGGAGGGGGGACGCCTGATGGGCGCGGTAAGTGCCGCGGTCCAGCATCTCACCGAGACCATCACCCGCTTCGGCCAGGTCTATTCCCCGATCGAGACCGACGCGGCGCCGCTGATCGCCGAGGAAGTGCTCACCTACGTCTCCGATCTTCAGCGCTATCAGCGGGGGCTCGCCCCCACCGAGTTGTCGCTGCGGATCTCCGCCGGGCTGCCGCCGCTGCGGGGCATCGAGTACCACCTGCGGCACCTGCTGTTGAGCCTGATCGTCAACGCCAAGCAGGCCCTCCAGGGACGGGCTGACGGTCAGATCGTCCTCGGCGCGGACCTGCATGGGTGCGAGGTCCGGCTGAGCGTGCAGGATAACGGCCCGGGAATGCACGAGGACGTGCTGGTGCGGGCCTTCGAGCCGTTCTTCACCACCCGCGACGGCAGCATGGGGATCGGGCTCACGGTGGCCCGGTGGCTGGCCGAGCGGATGGGTGGGCGCCTGTGGCTTGAGCCGGGGCGATTCGGCGGGACGACTGCGGTGGTGTCGCTGCCGGAATGGAAACGGAGCGGGTAGGCGGGCGGTCAGGCGGTCAGGCGGTCGGGCGGACAGGCGGACAGGCGGACAGGCGACTCGACGTTAGGGATTCCCTGCTGCGCTCGGGGTGATCGCCGGGCTCTGTGACGCGCCAAGGCGCACGGCCCACCAGGCCACAACGCCGATACCCCCTCCCTGGATTGCCAGGCTCGCCCCCGACGACAGGCCAAGGTGCTCGGCGATCGCCGGACCCGCGAACCAGTAGTAGACCCCGCCCGCGAGACCGGCCAGGACCGGCAACGCCACCCGCGACGACACTCGGAAGAGCGTCACCAGCCCCGCGCACAACACCAGGCTCGCAAACGACCAGCCCAGCACCACCTGGTAGACCACCGGTGCCCGGTTCATGCCGAGGTCACCCACCGCATTGTACCCGACGATGAACCCCGGCAGAGCCGCGAAGAAGGCGCCGTGGGGTGACGCCAGCCAGGCGTGGCTCCGCCGTACGGGGCCCAGCACCTGGCGCACGGTCTTCCCCCTGGCCAGGTCGAGGCATCCGCGCGGGGTACAGACGGTGCAGCTGACACAGCGGCCCCGCTCCACCGGCAGGAGCGGCGCCTGCCCGTAGAGGAGCTCGACCGGCAGCACCGGGCAGAGGGCGTTGCACCAGGCCGAGCGCACCGGGAAGAGCGCGCCCAGGAGGAGCGCCATGGCCGCGACCCCGACCACCACCCCCGCGAGCGCCGGGCCGTCCTGGTTGAACAGCAGGTGCCGGGCGGGTACCAGCAGGAGGAACAGCCCGAGCCCGCCCGCCCGCAGCGCGGCGATCGTGCGGGGGGTGAGTTCGCGTGGCCGACCCAGACGATTGCCCCATTCGCTGAGAGTGGCGAGGGGACAGACGCCCCGCCACAGGGAGGGGGTCATGAAGAACGTCGCTGGAAGCAGGGGGATGATGACGTACCAGAGCCCCGTCAGCGCTGGGCCGGGCCAGCGCACCAGCGCGCCGAGGAGGGCGGCGGTCGCGGCGAGCGCGCCCCAGCGGGCCACGGTCCACCGGCGGGCAACCCGCCGAGATTGGTCCAGCACCAGGAGTCTGGCCATGCGATCGGAGTGGAGGCGCCTGGAAACTACCGGGTTCGGCCCTGGGTGCCACCGCTGGCTCGGAGACCGCCTTCCTGACGAGACGCCGGCCCCGCGGGTTGCGCGGGGCCGGCGTGGTGGGTGACGACGGGCCTTCGGAGGCGGCTACTTGGCCGGGCCCCTGAGCGGGAGGGTCTCGAGCCACTCGGTGCCCGACTGCCGGGCGTTGGCCCGCCGGTTCTCCTCGGCGATGCGCGAGACCAGCTCTTCCCGCTGGATGTTCACGCTGGGAGGCGCCTCGATGCCGATCCGGGCGCCCCGCCGATCGCTCGAGAGCACCACGATCCGGATCCCTCCGTCCAGGAGGATCGCCTCTCCCTGGCGACGATTCAGAATCAGCACGTCCGCGCCTGCCTCTCCCCGGCCATGTGAGCCTACCGGATCATGCCGATGACGTCCCTGATCATGTCGTCAGCCACGGTCACGAGCCGGGCGGCGGCGGCGTAAGCATTCTGCTGACCGATCAGGGCGGTCAACTCCTCGTCGACCGACACGCCGCTGACAGTCTGGCGTTGCGCGTCGGCATTGCTGGTGATGATGGACTGGGCTTCGGTGCGAGCCGTCACGTCCTGCAGCGCCACCGCCAGTTCCGACACTAACTGCTGGTAGCCCCCGCCCAGGGTCTGGCCCTGGAGGCTGGTCACCCCGGTGGTGCGGAGGCCGGCGATGGCCAGGGCATTGGTGTTGTCGCCCGGAGCGCCGCTCCGGCCGGCCGCGATATTGTCGGTGGACAGCGCCACCGCCGCCGAGATATCGGCGCTGTCGAGGGTCAGCCCGGCGGGGTCGAAGAAGTCGATCCCGGTGCCGCCGGTCAGCGTCCTGCCGCCGCGATGCAGACTGTTCACCTCGGTCACGATGCTCCTGACCAGGCGGTTCAGCTGATCGCGGATGCCCGGCAGCGTCGTGCCCGAGAGTTGGGCCAATGCCGCGAGCCCGCCGCTCTTGAGGGTGATCGGCACGGCGCTCCCGGCCACGAAGACGTCCACCCGGCCCTGCCCCGCGTCCCGCGCCTCGAGCCTGGTCACCTGGCCGGCGTCCACCACCAGGGCGTCGCCGGCGGCGATGCCCACGGTGCCGTCGGGCCGGTCGATCACCCGCACGCCCGCCAGCGTGGAGAGCTGGTCCACCAGCTGGTCCCGCCGGTCCTTGAGGTCGGGGGACTCGCGCAGCCCGCCGCTGGCAGTCCGGATCTGGATGTTGAGTTCGGCGATCTGCTGGGCGACCTGATTGATCTGGTCGACGGCGTCGACCATCTTCTGGCGCAGGTCATTGGAGATCTCCCCCAACCGCTGATCGGCCTGGCGGAGCTGCTGCACCAGGTTCTGCGCCGCCTGCCGCACCAGGGTGCGCGGGGTCCGGCCCGACGGATCGTTGGCCAGGTCGCCGAAGGCGGCCAGGAACTCGTCGATCCCGGCGCCGAGACCGGTGGCGCTGGGCTCGCCGAAGATGTCCTCGATCTGGCCCAGCGTCTCCTTCATCGTCCCGAACCGTCCCAGTTCGCCGTTCTCCCGGCGGTAGTGCTGGTCGAGGAACCCGTCCCGCAGCCGTTCGATCCCGTCGGCGGTGACGCCGCGCCCCACCTGCCCGATCGCCGTGTTGAGCGGCACTTCAGCGGTGAGGGCGAGACGCTGGCGGGTATAGCCCGGCGTGCTGGCGTTGGCGATGTTGTGCCCGGTGGTGTCGACCGCCTTCTGATGGGTCAGAAGCGCGGTGCGGGCAATGCTGAGCAGACTGGTCAGGCTCATCAGGCCGTCCGGTTGAGGATGCGGCCCGCCCGGGGAGACTCCGCCGGGGATTCGTGGCGCTGGTAGCTGGGGGCCGGGTCGCCGGCCATCGAGAAGAGTCGCTGCAGGAAGGCGTCACCCGCTTCGAGGGCGCGCCGGAGGATGTGCTGATTGATGGCGACGTCCTGGGCGGTGGCGAGGGCGGCCCGCTTCACCCTGGCGCGGGCGTTCTCCAGCTCGGGCGGCAGGATCCCGCCGAACATGCCCTCCAGCTTTTCGAGCGGCGTGGGGTCGCTGCCGGAGATGAGCGCGGTGAGTGCCCCCCGACGACGGCGGGCCTCCTCCAGCGTCAGGAGCGTCCGCCCCATCGCGTGGATGCTGGCCTCCACCTGCTCGACGTCGTCCGCCGCCACACCGGCCCGCTGCCGCAGCAGCGCCTGGCGCAGCTCTTCGATGACGTTGGCCTCGTAGAGGAGCGCCTGGGCCAGATCGCCCATCCGGACGGTGGTGGCGGGGGCGGTGGCGATGAACTCCTGGTGCCCGTGGGGCATGGTCTCGGCTCCGGGTCAGCGGCCTTCGTCAGGCAGCCGACGGCTCAACTGGCGATACAACGCCTCACCCAATCCATGCTCGGAGCGCCCGGCGTAGAGATCGGCGATCCTCTCATCCATCATGCCCTGGAACAGCTCCTGCCCCGGCGCCTGGCCGATGATGCCGTCCGCCGACACCGTCTGCCGCATCGCCTTGAACAGCTCATTGACGAAAAGGCCCTCGAGCTGGTGGGCCGCCTGGCGGAGCCGGGCGTGCGCCGCATCGCTCGCCCCGGCCGCTCCCGGCCCTCCGATCGGGCCGATCCCGCCGGTCATCGGACCACCACTTCGGCCCCGATCGCGCCCACTTCCCTGAGCGCGGAGAACATCGCCGCGATTTCCTGCGGCCTGGCCCCGGCGGCGTGGAGCCCCGCGGCCACCTCCTGCACCGTGGCGCCTTCGCCCACCGCCAGCAGCCCCTCCGGTTCCTTGTTTGCCGTAGTGTCCGCCGACGGTACCCGGGCAGCCGGGCCGCCGATGCGGAGGGTCATCCCCCGATGGCTCACGGTGGCGGCGGCGACATGGATCGTTCCGCCACTCACCACGGTACCGCTTCGGGCGTCGATGACCACCCGGGCGTCGGGGACCATGCGCACCGGAAGGGTGTCTACCGACGCGAGAAACCCAATCAGGTTATCGGCCCCGCGCGCCCCCGGGTTGAGGGTGATCGATCCCGGATCGTCAACTTTCGCGACAGTACTGTCCCCCAGACCGGTGTTGATGGCCTGGGCCACTCGCTGGGCCGTGGCCAGGTTGGGGTGCTTGAGCAGCAGTCGTGGGGTCAGTGCGGCCAGCTGGGCCGGCTCTACCTCGAGGATGCCGCCTTCAGGAATCCGGGCGCTGTTGCCCCGGCGGGCGGCATACCGCACATCCTCTTCCGGCACCAGCACCGGTCCCTGGGCGGTGCCGATCGCCGGCTGATCCACGTCGGGCATGAGGGGGGTAGTCCAGAGCACGCCACCGCGCAGGCTCACGGCGTCACCGATCGAGCTGACCTGGACCTCGAACCGCCCGCCGGCACGCAGCCAGGGCGAGATCTCGGCCGTGACCACCACGGCGGCGACGTTCCGGGGGCGGAGCCGCTCGGGGGGCACTTCCAGCCCGAGACGCCGCAGAGCGTTGGCGATGGAGCGCACCGTCTGGGTACCGCCATTGGCCCCGCCGATGGAGCGGTCGCCGGTGCCGTCGAGACCGATGACGAGGCTGTAACCGATGACCCGGCGCGGGATGTTGCCGGTGGTGGTGACGAGGTCGCCGACGCGCTCGGTGGCTTGGGCGCCGCCGACACGCGGCGTCACCAGCGCCAGCATCACCATGCCCGCGACCAGGGCGTTCAGGCGGACAGGCGGGCAGGCGGGCAGTGACTTCATCGGCATGGCCAGATGGCTGATAGTGGACATCATCGCGGGTACCAGGCCTCCGACCGTCTGACCGCCTGACCGCCTGACCGCCCTCTTCATTTCACCCATGATCATGGCCAGAAAATCGAGAGAATGCCGCCGAGGATCCCCTTGCCCGGTCCGATCTTCTTGCCCTTGTAGCTGATGACCGACTCGGCGATCCGACTGGAGTACACACTGTTGTCGCTGTTCACATCTTCCGGCCGGACCACGCCTTCGACCTGGATCACCTGGTTGCGGCCGTCGACGCCGACGGTCTTCTCGCCTTTGAGCCGCGCGATGCCGCTCGGCTCGATGGCGACCACCCGGACGCTGATCATGGCGGTGAGCCCGCCGGTGCGGTTGGCGACCCCGGTGGCCTTGGAGTCGTTGCTGACCCCGCTCTGGAAGCCCTTTTGCGGGCCGATCGCGAGGTCGGTGCCGACGTTGAGGTTGAGGCCCATCTGCTGGCCCCGCTGCTTGGAGGCGTTCTCGACCTGGCTCTCGCGGGAGTTCACCGCCTCGTCGACCACGATGGTGATGATGTCACCCACCCGGAGCGGCCGCTTGTCGCTGAACCAGCCGGCCCGCGCCACGACCGGGGTGGCCTGCACCGCGGGCGGGGTGGCCGCCGGCGGGGCGGCGGTGGTCGTAGGCGCGGCCGGCGCGGCCTGGGCCGAGAGCGCGGCCGCGGGAACGAGCAGCAGGAGCGCGAGCGCTGTCATGCGGATCGGAGTCATTCCATCCTCGCTTCACCGGGGGCGACCGCGGTGCCGGCGACCACGCCGATCCGTCCCGGGGTGCGCACCCTGACGGGCTGACCCACCGCCGCATCGTTGAGCGCAACGCCGTCGAGCGCCACCGAGACGCTGCCGGCGTTGTAGTACATCCGGACCGGCTTGCCGGCGCTCACCACCGGGGGAGGCGCTACCCGGAACCCTTCGAGCGCATCGCCACTGGCGATGGGGCGCCGCACGATCCAGCCCGCCGCCGCCCGCGGCTCGGGGTCCCGCGGTAATGGACCCCAATGCACCCGGGGCTCGAGACGGAAGTCGTTTTCGCCGAGCACCGTGCCCGGCACCAGCGCCCGCGCCGCGATCAGCCCCTCGACCGCGACCCCGGCCCGGAGCCGGAAGAACGCGGTGGGACCGTGGGCGGGCTCCAACATGAGGGAGAACCACCCGGCCTCGCCGCCGATCAGCCGGAAGGCGGAGGTGTCCGGCACCTGGCCGAGCGATCCGCTGCCCCACGACAGCACCACCCGGCCGACGTCCACCTCCCACTCCCGGCTGATCGCCTCCGCCACCCGGGCCGAGAGCCGCTCCGATACGGAGCCGGCGCCAACCAGAGCGAGCCGAGCCTGGGCGTGGGAGCGGCCCGGGGTGACCAGCGACGCGAGGGAGGCCAGAGCGGCGAACACGATGATCCTAGCGAATGAGATCATTGGTGACGGTCTGGATCATTTCCTCGGCAGTCTTTATCGCCTTGGAGTTCACTTCATAGGCCCGTTGCGCCGCGATCATGTCGACCATCTCCTGCACGATCTCGACATTGCTCGACTCCAGCGCCCCCTGCACGATCTGCCCGAAGCCATCCTCCATCGGGGTCCCGTTCATCGGGTCGCCCGAGGCGGGCGTCGCCTGGTAGTTGTTGCCCCCCAGGCTCAGGAGCCCGCTGGGGTTGACGAAGCGCACCAGCTCGAGCTGGCCCAGTTCGACCTGCTGCCCGTTGGTGTTGAGAATCGCGCTCACGATACCGGTAGGAGAGATGGTCACCTGGGTCGCTTCCGGCGGGACCGTGATTTCGGGCTGCAGGGTGTAGCCGGCGTGGGTCACCAGGGCGCCGGTGTCGGCCGCGCGGCCGAAGGTCCCGTCGCGGGTGTAGGCGGTGTTCCCGTTCGGCATCTGGATCTGAAAGAACCCGTCCCCCTCGATGGCGAGATCGAACGGGTTGTCGGTGGTCTCGAAGGTGCCCTGGGTCTGGATCCGCTGGACGTCGGCCAGCCGCACCCCACGCCCGATCTGAATCGGCGCCAGGGTCTCGGTGCCCTCGTAGCGGACCAGCTGCGAGCCCTGCAGGGTCTCGTAGAGCATGTCCTCGAAGTTGGCCCGACTCCGCTTGAAGGCGGTGGTGTTGACGTTCGCCAGATTATTGGCGATCGCGTCGATGCGGGTCTGCTGGGCCCGCATGCCGCTGGCCGATGCTCTGAGTCCGGGATTCACCTTGCGCTCCTTGAGACAATTCCGAGTTCCGGAGTTCCACGTTCCACGCGCTCACCTGTTGCCACGGCCATCCGTTCCCACTTAGTCCGCCTGGATGACGCGGAACGGGGAACGCGGAACGGCGTCAGCCCACCTTCCCGACTTCGTTCACCACCGTCCCCAGCACCGAGTCGAGCGCCTTGAGCGAGTCGACGTTGGCGGCGTAGGCCCGCTGGATGGTCACCAGGTCGACCGTCCCCTTCAGGGTGTCCTGGTTGCTGTCTTCGGTCGCCCCCTGCCGGATCACCGTCGTGGCGCTATCCACCACCTGAGTCGGGGTCGAGGGGATGAACCGCCCGAACCCCTCCTTGAGCAGGGTGGTGGTATCGTCGACCGTCTCGAGTCGCAGCCGGTCGAGTCGGACGCCGTCGACCACCACGTTCCCATCGGCATGGACTTCCATCGTGGCGTAGCGGAGCGGGACCTGGACCGGACCGTTCTGGCCCAGCAGCAGGTTGCCGTGCCGATCGGAGAGGCGATTGGCGCCGTCCAGCGCCAGCGCGCCACCCCGGGTCAGCCGTTCCCCCTGGTCGGTCTGGAGCACGAGGAAGCCGGGACCTTCGAGCGCGAGATCGAGCGGCCGCCCGGTCGTGGTCATGGTGCCCTGCGACAGGTCGGTCCGGGTGACCGGCACCGGAAAGGTCGCGTCCCCGATGAGCCGGGCCGACATCACGTCGGCCTTGAAGCCTTCGGTGTCGCTGTTGGCGAGGTTGTTCGCGGTGAGCGCCTGCAGCCGGGTGTAGAAGCTCAGCGTCCGGGCAGTGCTCTTCAGTGCGTTGAGCCCCATCGTTCCTCACAGGTGGTGCCGGTCGGTCGTGGCCGGCAGGGATCGCCCGGGACTGACAAAGGCAATCGCCGTGCCCTCCGGCCGGCCCGGCTAAGCCAGTGCCCCGTAAGCCTTTCGGGGCTGGGGCGAGAGCGAGGCGGGTGACTTTGCCGGTAGCCGCTGCTGGCGACCCCGGAAAGAACTGCCCGGTGGTGCGACGGGCGCCGGCAGCGAGTCACCAAGGGCGGCGCGGACTGCGTCGATCGAGATCCCGTGCCGGCGGGCGAGAGCGGGAAGCCGCTCCCCCTTCTTTGCCGCCGAGCGGATCTTCCCTTCGAGGGCCGACGCCGGCGCCGCCGGGGCACGCCGCGCCGCGGAGGGCGCGACCATCGACTCCCGCCGCGCGGCCGGTGCCAGGGTGGTGCCGGCGTCGTAGCGGGACAGCGCTTCAGCGAACGCGGCGCCCTGCCGGCGGCGGCGGCTCCGGCGGACACTCGTGCCCAGCGCCAGCGTCAGCAGCGCGGCGGTGAGGCCGAGCAGCGCGTCGCTCCATCGACCGATGGTATCGGCGACCGCCACGACATCCACACCCGCCAGCGCCCTTCCCAGCTCGGGTGCCGCCGGCGCCAGCGAGAGCAGCACGAAGCCGGCGAGAAACGCGACCACCACCCGGCGGAGGCGGGGGTTCATGCCATGTCTCCCGCCGGCGACATCCGCTGCCGCAACCGCTTGAGCGCCTGGGTCCGGATCTGGGAGACCCGCGACTCGGTCACGTGGAGCACTTCCGCGATCTGGCGGAGATTCAGTTCTTCGTAGTAGTACAGCGCCAGCACCGTCCGCTCCTTGGGTGGCAGCATGCCGATGGCATGGCGGAGGTTGGCCACCGTCTCGGCCTGGCTCAGGGCGTCACCCGGGCGCTCGGCCGAGGCATCGCTCAGCGTCTCGGCCAGGGTGGCCGACTCGGCGTGCTCACTCGAGACCGAGCCGTCGAGCGACAGCAGCACCGCGCCATCCACCTCTTCCCGCCAGCGCCAATAGGTCTCGAGATCGATCGACAGCGCCTTGGCCACCTCGGCGGGCTCGGGGGCCCGACCCAGATGGTTCTCCAGCTGGGCTACGGCGGTGGCGAGTTGGCGGCCCTTGGAGCGGACCGAGCGGGGCACCCAGTCGCGGCTGCGGAGCTCGTCGAGAATGGAGCCCCGGATCCGTCGCATCGCGTAGGTGCTGAAGGCCAGCCCGCGGGAGAGGTCGAAGGCTTCCAGCGCCTGCACCAGGCCCAGCGTGCCGGCGCTCACCAGATCGTCGACTTCCACCACATCGGATACCCGGGCCGCCACCTGGCGGGCGACGTGATGCACCAGACCGAGATACCGGTCCAGAAGCTGGGACCGGGCCTCGGGGTCGCCGGTTGCCCGGTAGCGCTGCCAGAGCGCGTCGGTCATCGTGGTGGGCGTCGCGGTCGTGACCATCGGGATGCCTTCTTCCTGGGGTCTCATTCGGCTGTCCTCGCCGGAACCGGGACCTCGAGACGCTCGAGGACCGTGGTCAGGAGTTCGGAATTCGGGCCGGGGCCGAGACCATTGGCGACCCTGCCCGGTGCGCGCACCGCGCGTCTGATGTCGTCGTCTTCCCAGATTGCGCCGAGATACCTGAGGGGCCTGTGCAGGAAGCGTTCCGCGGCGGTCGCGAGTCGTTCAAAGGCTTGCGGGCCTTCCCGCGGGTCTTCCACCCGGTTGATCAGGACATCGACCGGCAAATCCTTCAGCTGGGCATGCACAATTTTCAGGGTGGCATAGGCATCGGTGAGCGCGGCGGGCTCCGGCAGGGCGACGAGAATCAGCCGGGTCGCGCCCATGGTGCACACCCGGAGGACGCTGTCGATCCCGGCGCCGCTGTCGACGATCACCACGTCGAAATCATCGTAGAGGATGCCGAGCCGGTGATGCAGCCGGGCCCGGTCCAGGGCGCCGAGTCCCTGGAGCGTTTCCGCGCCACTGTCGGCGGGGAGCAGCCAGAGCCGCTCGGTGACGCTCACGAGGAGGTCGCGCGGGCTGACCAGGTCGGTGAGCAGGTGTTCCGGCGTCGCGCCCCGATGAACCCCGAAGAGCACATGCTGGTTGCCGAGGTTCTGGCTGCCGTCGACCAGGAGGACCCGCCGGCCATCGCTCGCCAGCCGCTGGGCCAGCAGGGCGCTCACCACCGACTTGCCCACGCCGCCCTTGCCGCTGCCGATCACGATCGTCGGCGGCCCCGCCGGTGCGACGGGTTCGCGGCGGAGCCCCGCCATCATGGCGCGGAGCTGTGCGGCCTGGTCGTTCACGCCACCACCTCGGTCCGTTCGGCGGTGGTCACCCGAAGCGCGGCCACCGCGGCGAGGAAGCGGGGCGCGGCGGCCTTGAGATCGCGGGGGACATCCTGACCGTCGGATAGCCAGCGCATCGGCATGCGGGCTTCGGCCGCGGCGTCAAAGAGCGACCAGTCGTCCGGCGCCTCGTCCAGCTTGGTGGCGAGGAGATGGGTGGCCCCCTGGGCCCGATAGGCGGCGATGGCGCGGCGCACCTGCTCGGCCTGAAGTCCGGCGGGGAGCACCAGATGGGTCTCATGGGGGGCCAGCTGCATCAGCCACTGCCGCACCTGCTGGGTATCCCCCTGCAGTCGCGGGCTTCGTCCCGGGGTGTCCACCAGGATCAGGTCGCGGTCGGAGAGCCGGCGCAGGGCGGTGGGCAGGTCGGCCGACTCGTAGATCACTTCGACCGGGATGCCGGCGATCTCGCCGTAGGTCTTGATCTGCTCCACCGCGCCGACCCGATAGGTGTCGAGGCAGAGGAACCCGATCCGGCCCGGCCGGAGGAAATCGGGATGGGTGCCGAGTTTGGCGATGGTGGTGGTCTTCCCGACCCCGGTCGGCCCGACCAGGGCGATTACGCGAGGGCCACCCTCCTGCCGCCGCTGGACGAAATGCTCGGGGCCCGGCGCGCTGGTGAGCAGCGGGTGCCCGCCGGCGTCGGGTGTCATGCGGCGGCGCTCTTCGGCGGCGCACTCGGCGTCGGCGGCGAGCACCTGGAACTGGAGGAGACCGGCGCCCGACCGAAGGGTCCGGACCGCGATGATTTCGGCTTCGGCGCCCAGGCGTCGGCGGGCCTCTGCAAGCAGGGCGTCCACCGCGGGGCCGATGAAGGACTCAAGCGGCACGGGAAAGCTCCCAGGTGGCGAGACTGTGAATGGGGGTCTGGGCCGGCAGCTCGCCCAGCGACAGCACCGGGACGTGCGGCAGGACCGGCTCCACCAGGCGGCGGACCCCGATCCGCAGCGCCGGCGGGGTGATCAGCGGGCGGAACTGGCCGTCCCGCTTGTAGCGATTCATGAGATCGTTGAGTCCGCGGAGCGCGGAGGTGAGGTCCTCCGGCTCGATGGCGCGGCCCCCCTCGCGCGCCGGCCGGGGGCTAAAGAGCCCCATGAGCGCGGTCTCGAGCTGGGGGCCCATGGTGATGCCGCTGATGCTCCCGTCGCCGTCGTCGAACAGCTGCACCAGCACGGTGCTGAGGGTGCGACGCACCTGCTCGGTGAGCGCCTCCGGGTCCTTGGTGATCTCGGCGCCGTCGGAGAGCGTTTCCAGGATGAGCGCCAGGTCCCGGATCGGGATCCCCTCGCGCAGCAGCCGCTGCAGCACCCGGTGCACGCTCCCCAGGGAGAGCTTGGACGGAATGGTGTCGTCCACCAGCGCCGGGTGAGTCTCCTTCAGCGCGTCGAGCAGTTCGCGCACATTCTGGCGCGAGAGCAGCTCGGCCGCGTGGCGCTTGATGGTCTCCATCAGGTGGGTGGAGAGCACCGTCTGGGGCTCCACCACGCTGTAACCGTTGGACTCGGCCTCGATCCGCCGGTCGGGGGTGATCCACACCGCGGCCAGCCCGAAGCTCGGGTCGGTGGTACGGATGCCGTCGATCGGAGAGGCGACGCCGGTGGTGTCGAGCGCCAGCAGGTAGCGGGGCAGCACCTCGCCCGAGGCCACCCGCACGCCCCGGAGCTTGATGGCGTATTCGGTAGCGGGGAGCTGGATGTTGTCCCGGATCCGGGCCGGCGGCACGATGATGCCCAGCTCGACCGCCAGCTGCTTGCGCATCAGACCGATCCGCTGGAGCAGATCGCCCTTCTGGGCCTCGTCCACCAGCGGCACCAGGGCGTAGCCCACCTCCACTTCCAGCGGCTCCACCTGGAGCAGGTCCTTGATCGGCGCCGGCTCGGCCGGACCGGTGGGCTTGGCCTGCACCAGTGCCTGGGGCTCGCCCGTCCGCTTGGCCCGCTCCCGTCCGCGCACCATCCAGGCCGCCGAGGCCAGCATGCCGCCGAGGAGCCAGAAGGGGAGAATCGGGAAGCCGGGCACCACCCCGAGGAGCCCCACGATGGCGCCGGCCATCCAGAGCGCGTTCTGATGGCGGGTGAGCTGGGCGGCGATAGCGGGACCGACGCTCGGGCTCTTGGCGCCGTAGGTCACGATGATGCCGGCCGCGGTGCTGACGATCAGCGCCGGGATCTGGGTGACGAGCCCGTCGCCCACGGTGAGGCTGGTGAAGGTGCCGAGGGCCTCGGTGGCGGACATGCCCTGCTGGGTGATCCCGATGATGAAGCCGCCGACGAGATTGATGCCGGTGATGAGCAGGCCGGCGATGGCGTCGCCCCGGACGAACTTGGCGGCGCCGTCCATGGCGCCATAGAAATCGGCGTAGCGCTGGATCTCTTCCCGGCGGCGGCGCGCTTCGGTCTCGTCGATCAGGCCGGCGCCGAGATCGGCGTCGATGCTCATCTGGCGTCCGGGCATGGCGTCCAGGGTGAACCGGGCCGCCACTTCGGCGATTCGGCCGGCGCCCTTCGTGATCACCATGAAGTTGATCACGATCAGGATCAGGAAGATGACCAGGCCGACGACGTAGTTGCCGCCGATCACCGCGTTGCCGAAGGCGGCGATGACCTGGCCGGCGTGCCCCTGGCTCAGGATGAGCCGGGTGCTGTTCACGTTGAGCCCCAGCCGCAGGAGCGTGACCAACAAGAGCAGGCTCGGGAAGATGCTGAACTCGAGGGGGTCGCTGATCGACAGCGTCACCAGCAGCACCAGGATCGCCACCGCCAGGCTCATCGCGAGCAGCGCATCCAGCACCATCGGGGGCAGCGGCACAATCAGGAGAGCCACGATGACCACGACGGCCAGGGCCAGCCAGATCTCGGCCGAACCGCTCAGCCGGCGGAGCATGGTCCCGCCGGCGGAGCCGCCGGCCCGGGGCGCGGTCCTCCCGCGGGGCGGGTGCGACACGCTTCCGGCACCGGCGGAGCCCACCCCACCGACCGCGGCACTGGGCGCCGTCATCTATCCCGCCCCACCGGCAGGGGCCGGCCCCGGCGTCCGAAGACGAACGCGATGACCTCGGCGACCGCGACATAGAGCGCCGGCGGCACCGGACTGCCCACCTTGGCCCCGGCCAGGAGCGCCCGGGCCAGCGGCTTGTTCTCGATGACCGGCACACCGGCCCGGTGGGCGAGCTCCTTGATTTTCTGGGCCACCAGCCGCTCGCCCATGGCGAGCACGATCGGGGCCGGCGCCACCAGCGGGTCATACTTGAGCGCCACGGCGATGTGAGTCGGGTTGGTCACCACCACGTCGGCGGTGGCCACCTTGCCCATCATCCGCTTGCGCGCCATCTGCCGCTGCAGCTGGCGGATCCTCCCCTTGAGCGCGGGATCGCCCTCCGACTCGCGGAATTCCCGGGTGACGTCCTGCTTGGACATCTTGAGGCTCTTCTCGTACTGCCAGAGCTGGAAGCCGTAGTCGACGGCGGCCACCACCAGGAAGGCGAGTCCCACCAGCAGCGCCAGCCGGATCGCGAGCGACCGGGTTACGCCCAGGATGGTGGCCACGTCGGCGCCGCTGGTGGAAAGAATCCGGGGCCAGGCGCCGGCAAAGACCAGCCACGCCACCCAGCCGATCAGCGCCAGCTTGAGCACCGCCTTGAGCACGCCGAAGACCGACTGAATGCTGAAGAGCCGCTTGAGGCCGCTCAGGGGATCGATGTGCGAGAGCTTGGGCATCAGCGGCTCGAGGGTGATGACCCCCCGGGCCTGGACCGCGTTCACCAGCAGCGTCACCCCGCCGACCCCCGCCAGGAACGGCAGCAGGGCCAGGAGGGCGCTCTGGCCCAGCTCGCGGAGCATCCGGATCACGTCACCATCGGAGAGCGGCAGCGCCGTCAGGTGCCGGGTGCCGGTGCCGAGGAGCTGGACCGCCTGGGTCGCGAGCGCGGCGCCGCCCACCGCGGCGAGGGTCCCGGTGCCGGCCAGGAGCAGGGCCGCGCCCGAGAGTTCCTGGCTCCGCGGCACTCGGCCTTCCCGCCGGGCCTCGTCCCGCCGCTTCTGCGTCGGGGCTTCGGTACGTTCCTGGCCGTCGTCGTTCGCCATGCGTTACGGCCCCGCGGGCTGGAACGAGGAGATGGTGCGGCCGAGCAGCGCGGGCAGCATATCGACCTGCCCGGCGAGGTAGGCCGCGAGAAACGGCAGCGAGGCTCCCAGGGCGATCATCCCGACCGCGATGGTGATCGGGAAGGAGAGCATCATGACGTTGAGCTGGGGGACCGCCTTGCCCAGGATCGCGAGCGCGAGGTTGGCGAGCAGGAGCGCCACCATGACCGGCGCGGTGGCGCGGATGCCGGCGCTGAACACCGTCCCGGCCAGCTCGGCCACCATGCGACCCCCCGCGACACCCAGCACCGCCCGGCCCGGCGGCACGGCGGCGAAACTCGCGGCCAGCGCCTGGTAGAGGGTGAGGTGGCCGCCCAGCGACAGATAGATGAGCGAGGCGAAGTACCCATTGAGCTGTCCCACGCCCACGCTGGCGCCCTCGGGCATGGAGCCGATCGCCTGGCCCAGCGAGAGCCCCATCTGGAGCGAGGCCACTTCGCCGGCCACCAGCACCCCGTGCATCAGCAGGGCGCCGGTGAGGCCGATGGCGAGACCCAGCAGGGTCTCGCCCGCGAGCATCACGGCGGCCGCGAGCACGTCGTCGGGGATCGGGGCCACCGGGAGCACCGCCGGGACCAGCGCGACGCTGAAGAGCACCGCCGCGGCGCTCCGGACGCTCCGGGGAAGACCGGTGGTGGACCACAGCGGCGCCGTGAGGAAGAGACCGGCGACCCGGGCGCTCACCAGGACGAAGGCGGGCCAGTCGCCCACCCCGATCAGCCGCAGCAGCTCGGGCGTCATCCGACCATCCCGGGAAGCAGATCGAAGCTGGTGACCAGGTACTGCACCAGCTGGCGGACCATCCACGGCAGGGTGAGGAGCAGCACCACCGCCACCGCCACCAGCTTGGGAATGAACGTCAGGGTCTGCTCCTGGATCTGGGTCAGCGCCTGCACCAGGCTCACCAGCACCCCGACGATCAGGGCGGTCAGGAGAAGCGGAGCGGCCACCATCAGCGCCACCATGAGGGCGCGGGTCACCAGCTGGACCGCGAGACCGGGGGACATGTCAGACCTGGAAGCCGGTGACGAGTCGCTGGACCACCAGGCTCCAGCCGTCGGCCAGCACGAACAGCATCAACTTGAAGGGGAGCGAGATCATGACCGGCGGGAGCATGAACATGCCCATACTCATGAGGACCGAGGCCACGATCAGGTCCACCACCACGAAGGGGAGGAAGATCACGAACCCCATCTGGAAGGCGGTACGGAGCTCGCTGGTCACGAAGGCGGCGGTGATCGTCAGGGTGGGCAACGCTTCCACGCTGTCGGCCTGCTCCTGACCGGTCAGCTCGGCGAAGACGCCGAGGTCCTTCTCGCGGGTGTTGTCGAGCATGAACCGACGCAGCGGCGTCACCGCCTTCTCGTAGGCCTGGGCCTGGGAGATCTGACCGTTGAGGTACGGCTGGAGGGCGTCGGTGTTGGCCCGGTTGACCACCGGCTGCATCACCACCCCGGTGAGCAGGACCGCCAGCGCCACCAGCAGCTGGCCCGGGGGCGCGGTCTGGGTCCCGATCGCGGTGCGCACGAAGTGCAGCACGATCAGGATCCGGGTGAAGCTGGTCATCAGGAGGAAGATCGCCGGCAGCAGCGTCATCGCTCCCATGAAGACCACGATGCCCACGGCGCCGGAGAGCTGCAGCTGCTCGCTGCCCTGGCCGATGGTCACGGTGACCTTGGGGGCCACCGGCGGAGTGACCGCGGCCTGCAGCGCCAGCGCGGGCGCCAGCGGGAGGGCCAGTCCCGGCGTCGGTGCCGGACCGGCCCACACCCGCTCCGGCAGCACTGCCAGCAGCACCAGCAGGAATGGAATCGCCTTCAGGACGCCGGCCATCCGGACAGCGGCCCCGCCGGGAAGCGACGGAGAGCGGACCTCAACCGGGGCGGGCCCGGCCCCATCCAGCGCCCGGTCGCGGTCGGGGCCCTCGAGTTCGGTCAGCAGCTCCGAGCCATGGTCGCTGACCGAGACCACCAGAACCCGCTGGCCCACCCGGAGCAGCGCCACGCCCTGCTTGGGACCGGTGGACACCCGACGCAGCACTTCCAGCGGAAGGCCGTTCCCCCGGGCGCCCCGGGCCCCGGGCACCCAGCGGCGCACCAGTGCGAGCGCCAGGCCGAGCACCCCGAAGGTCAGCAGCAGCGACCCCAGTGCGCCGACCATCAGGCCGACTCGCGGGAGGCGGTGGCCGGCTCGGAGCCGGCGACGATGCGGGTGATCCGGACCCCGAAGTGCTCGCCGATGACCACCACTTCGCCCTCGGCCAGCTTGCGGTCGGAGATGTAGATGTCGATCGGCTCGCCCACCATGCGGTCGAGCTGGATCACCGAGCCGCTCCCCAGCTCCAGCACCTCCTGCACCGTCATGTGAGTCCGGCCGAACTCGATCGCCACCGGGAGCGAGACGTCGAGCAGGGTGTCGAGCGATCCCCCCGTCATCCCCGTCGCGGCGCTCCGACCGCCGCCCGAAGGCAGCTCGGAGAGGTCGTGGGCCTTGGGAGCCGGCGCCGGCGGCGCGCCGCCGCCTTTGCCCATGAGACGGTCGATTTCATTCTGATCCATCGCTCAGACCAACCTTCCGCGGGAAGACCGGGGGGTGCCATCCGGCCGCTGGTGATGTACCTGCTGAGTGATGCGTAGGCCCACGTACTTGCGGCTCTGGCCCAGGGTCCCGACGAAGCGGCGCTGGCCCCGCACGTGCAGCTCGACCGGGACGTCGTAGGGATGACCGGTGTGAATGACCTGCCCCACTTCGAGCTGGCCCACGTCCCGGGCCTTGAGCTGGAACTGGGGGAAGCGGACCTTGAGCTCGAGCTGGGAGATCCGGAGCGACTGCTCGATCATCCGCCGGGTCTGTTCCCGTTCCGCCGGCGACGACTTCACGTTGTGGAAGTGCCGGGTGGGTTTTTCCTGGAGGAAGGTCTCGAGCGACAGGAGCGGCACACACATCGTGATGAGTCCGGTAAACCCCCCGGCCTTCACCTCGATGTTGGCCACCAGCACATTGTCTTCCCGATTGGCGATCTGGAGCGCGTCGGCCGAGGACTCGAAGCCCACGTAGGACGGGGCGAACACCAGGTGATCGGCCCAGGCCTCGGCGGCCAGACCCCAGATCTTGTCGGCCACCCCGCGCACCACCGTGCGCTCCAGCTGGGTCAGCGGTCGCTTGAGGTCCTGGAGCTCCCCCGGCCCGCCGAAGAGGCGATCGATCACGTAGTAGGAGAGATCGTTCCCCATGTCGATCACCCCCTGGCCGCCGACCTTGTCGCCCAGCTCGTGGACGTAGGCGGCGCAGGGACTGGCGAGCGAGAAGATGAACTCGGCGAAGGTGGCCTGCTCCACGCTGCTCAGGACCACGTCCACCGAGCTCCGCAGCCGGGAGGAGAACAGCGCCTGGAGCGACACCGCCAGCCGCTGGTAGATCCCGTTGAGCAGCGCCTGGCGGTCCTTGGCGATGCGGGGCGGGCGGAGGAAGTTGTAGGGGACCACCTCGACCATCTGATCCGCCACCGTCGACGGGGCCGCCCCCTTCAGCAGCGAGTCGATGTCCTTCTGCGAGAACGTGTCGGCCATGGTCGGCTCAGCTCACTGAATCACGAACTGGGGCAGGAAGACCTTCACCTCCGCCTTGGGGCCGATCATGTCGGCCACCACCGCGGTGATGCGGAGCTTGAGCGTGTCGCGAGCCCCCGGGGCGGTCAGCTGGGCCAGGGTCATCGATTCGAGCACCCCAGTCACCTTGTCGCGCAGCTCGACCTTGCCTTCCTCCAGCGTCTTCTGGTGTTGTTCGTCCGCCACCGCGAACGCCACGCTGGTCATGAGGAAGCGGTTGCCCTGGGAGCCGGCGGGATTCACGATGATGTTCTCCAGCTCGACCATCTTGGCCGGCTCCCCTTCCCCCTCCTTGCCATGCCCGCCCTTGGCGCCTTCCCCCTCCGCGACGCTGTCCGCCACCGCCGGGGTCTGCCGGGCGATGATCCGGGGCGCCACCACAAACGCGGCGAGGAGACCGCCCAGGACGGCGCCCCCCAGGGTCATGCCGATCAGCAGGCCCGTCTTCTTGCCCGACGCCGGGGTCGCTTCCGCCGCCGGCGCCGCCGCTGCCGCTTCCGCCATCGCGCTCTCCTCGTGGGAACCTTTGACCGGTCTCTGGTCCTTCGGCGAGGGGGAAAGGCAACCGGCGTACCACCGGTGACGCCGGACCTAAGTGGTTGGTACGGCGTGTCGTGGAGCGGTGGCCCGGGACCGGAGTGGAGTAGTCAGGAAGAATCTGCCGCGCCTCCAGGGTGAGACTTGCCGGGCCCGTCGGCCGGGCACCGGCATGCGCCGCCCCGGCGACAACGCCAAACGACCTCCGCCGGTTACCCGACGGAGGTCGCCCCATGCCCACGCACCCTCGGCCCCATGACGGCGGGCCCCGGGCCTAGCGCTTCAGATTCACCAGCTCCGTCAGCATTTCGTCCGCCGTCGTGATCACGCGGGCGTTGGCCTGGAAGCCGCGCTGCGCGATGATCATGTTGGTGAATTCCTCCGAGAGGTCGACGTTCGAGCTTTCCAGCGCCCCCGGCGTGATGGTCGACTGGTTGCTGGTCCCGCTGAACCCGATGATCGCGTTCCCCGAGTTGGCCGACTCGCCGTACATGTTGTTCCCCTGCCGGAGCAGGCCGCTCGGATTGTTGAACGAGGCCAGCGCGATCTGGGCCAGCGTCTGGTTGATGCCGTTGGTGAAGTACCCGGTGATGACGCCCCGGCTGTCGACGCTGAAATCCTGCAGGTTGCCCATCGGATAGCCGTCCTGGGCGCTGGCCACCGCGTTCGACGGGCTGGCGAACTGGGACAGACCGTTGATATCGCCCAGCACCCCGGAATCGAGCTTGATGTCGACCGGCGCGGTGGCGCCGCTCCCCGGGTCGAACTGCAGGCTGCTGGCCCCCCCGCTGTAGGCGAAGGTCTCCAGCCGGCCATCGGTATCGAACGTCACGAACCCGCTGCCCCCGCCGGTGATCGCCGCCGGCGCCGGGACCGAGGCCTGCCACAGCCAGCGGTTGGGCGAAGTCGGGTCCTTGGTGAACGTCATGCTGAGGCTGATCGGCGTGCCGATCGAGTCGTAGACCGTGATGGCCGCCTGGTGCACCACGTCGGTCGCCGCCTGCCGCTCCACGTAGTTGCCGGCCCGGCTGTCGAACACGGCGTTGAAGGCCGCGGCCCCGGCCGCGCCGCTGCGGATATTGATCCCGCTCAGCGCGTTCACCGTCCCACCGTCGCCGGTGATGGTCATCTCGCCGGTGGCGGGATCGATCGCCGCCCCGGAGATGTTGGTGATGCCCAGGGTAGTATTGATGGCGGCCAGCAGCTGACCGTAGGTGGTGCCGGCGGCGACCGCGAGGCTGCCCGAAGGCACCGCCGTCCCGCCCTTGTTGCCGTCGATCGCGATGGTGTTGCCGGCCACCAGGCCGAGGCTGGCGCCGCTGCCGTCGCGGAGCGAGGTGATCAGGTCGGTGGCGACGGCCACGTGGCTGAACTGGTCGGTGGTCGAGGTCCCGCCCGCGGCCAGGTTGCCGTTGGCCGAGCCCAGCGCCTTGAGCAGCGCCGGGTTGGACGAGGTCACGGTGAGCCCGACCGCGCCGATGGCGGTGAAGGTGATCGCCCCGGTGGCGTTGTTCTGCGCCGCCGAGACGGTATTGAGTCCGCCGGCCCCGAAGGTGTTGTCGATTTCGGCGACCAGGTCCTTGAGGCTGTGGAAGTCGAACGTACCCACGCCGGTGTCCTGCCTGACGTAGGTGTAGGTCTGAGTATTGGTCCCGTCGCTCACGGTCACGGTGGTGCTGTCCGGGACCATGCCGAAGATCGAGCTGTTGGCCGCGCCGCTGGCGTACAGCCCGCTGACATCCGACCCGGCGCCGGAGTTGCTGGTGCTGGTCTCGACCCCGAACACCTTCCCCTGCGTCGCCAGGATGGTGCCCAGCGGCTGCTGGCGCGCGTCCAGGTTGCCGGTCAGGGTGGCCGACGTCGTGGCCTTCGCCGGCGACTTCTGGCCGAACGGGAGCTCGATATCGGTGATGGCCGAGCCGGTGGAGATGTTGCCGCTCGAGTCGGCGTTGATGCCCTGCACCTTGAAGCCGTTGGCCGGCGACACCAGCTTGCCGTTGGCGTCGAGCTGGAAGTTGCCGGCACGGGTGTAGTACGACCGGCTGCCGTCGCTGAGGACGAACAGGCCGTCACCCTGGATGGCCAGGTCGGTGTTGAGACCGGTGCTCTCGAGGTTCCCCTGGGAGAAGTTCTGGTCGATGCTCCCGATCTTGCTGCCCAGGCCGATCTGGATCGGGTTGATGCCGCCCTGGTCGCCCGGCGGACGCGAGGCGCCCTGCAGCAGCTGGGCGAACGCCTCCGCGAAGGTCACCCGGCTGGCCTTGTAGGCCACCGTGTTCACGTTGGCGATGTTGTTGCCGATCACGTCCATCCGGGTCTGGTGATTCCTGAGCCCGGAGACGCCGGCGAATAGCGACCGCATCATGGCAGTACCGACTCCGTGATAGAGGGAAGGACGCGGGCGCCGGTGACGGCAGCCAGGATCGACGCGCCCGCGGGTGCCCGCTCGACTTCCACCACGTTGTCGAGCAGGAAACTGAGGTCACCGGCCTTGAGGATGACGTTGCCGTTCTGGAACGAGACGCCGTCCACGATACCGGTGGTATAGGTCTGGACCGGAATGTCGGAGCCACCGGCCCCGGTCACCGTGACCTTGTAGGTGTAGGTGCCGGGCTTGAGATCGCCGGCGCCGAGGGTGCGGCGGCCGGCCTCCTGCCACCCGAGATTCCGGGTGGCCACTTCCTTGCCGCTCGCGTCGTAGATCGTGAGCACGGTCTTGCCGCCCCCCGTTCCCACGTCGACCAGCACCGTCGGGTCGGCCCCCTCGGCGACGCTCAGCTTGTTTCCGGCCGCCACCACCCGCCGGCCGATGAACGAGGCGCCCAGGTCGGCCTTCATGGCCAGGGTGTTGAGACTGCCGGCGTCCACCTGGCTCTGCAGGACCTTCTCGATGTTCTGCATCGATTCGAGGCTGCTGAACTGCGCCAGCTGGGCCGAAAACTCCTCCGGCTTCTGGGGACTCATGGGGTCCTGATAACGCAATTGCGTCACCAGCAGCTTCAGGAAGTCGTCCTTGCCGAGCGCACTCTTGCCTTTCCCCGTCGGGGTGTCGGTCGGTGGCGTCGGCTGCGCGGGACCGATCGGCCCCTGTACCACGGTACCCATGCTGTTACCTCCGGCGTTGCTCTGCGCCCTGGTCGCGGGAGCGGCCGTGGGACTGGCGTTGCTGCCCGCCACCCGGCGACTGCTGATCCCGTGGGTTCCTTCCCTGGGGCTGATCGCCCGCCGGCTGCTCCCTGCCGGGGGTGGGGCGTGTGTCACTGGTTGCGGTCGCGAGACCTGCGCCCGCCATTCCCTCACTCCCGTGCTCGACGGCTGCCTGGACCGACACCTTCAGCGCGGCAAAGCCCTGCCGCGCGAGCGCCGACTGCAACTCGTCCATCCGCCGCTCCAGCTGTCGGGCACTCTCGCCGTCCGGCGGGGTAATCACCGCGCGAACCTGGTCTCCTACTACGCTCACGCGAATCCGCGTCGGCCGGCCATCCCCGTCACGCACCTGCAGCGTGATCCGGTCGGCACTCCCTGCCGGGCGCTCCGTGTCACTCTCCGGTTGAGGCAGGTTGCGTGCCTCACGAGTTCCGCCGGTCCCGCTCCCCTCGCTTCCCGACCCGCTCCCCTCGACCGGCCCCGTATTCGAGCCGGAAGCCGATGCGGCCGGGGCACTTGGCACCTCGGGCCGCTCCCGGGGTCGGGCCGGCTCCGGCGCCGCCTCGTGCCGCCGCCCAAGCCCCACCGGAGGAAGCTCCTGCCGGGCGACCGGCAACGTTGGTGCGACCGGCCGTTCCTGGGCCCGACGCGGAAGGGCAATCGGGAGCTCAACCGGAAGTTCTACGCTCCCGGTTCCCGGTTCCGAGGCAACCACCCTCGGCGCCGGCCGCGGTGGTGTGCTAACCAGCGGCCCGGTCGGCGTCGCGCCTGGCTGGGGGGCCGGTGCGCGAGCCTCGGCCCGCTCCGGGGACGCTGCCGCGGGCCTCGGGAACAGCGCCGGGCTCATCGGAGCCGCCGTCAGCCGAGCCTCCGGCGGCGGGGCCGGGCGCGGAGACTCGGCCACCGCCGGGGCGGGATCCGGCGAGTGGCTCGCCGGCGTGACGCTCGGCGGCGCCGCGACCTTCCGCCCCAGCGTGACCTTGAAGTCGGTGACGTTCAGTCCATCCATGATCTCGGCCAGCTGGCTGGCCAGCCGGGCGTTCCCCGCCTGGCTCCAATGGTCGAGCGGCTCGCCCGGTAGGGGAGCCGCCGGCGCCGGGTCCGCCGGCCGCATCGGGGCCGGGGGCGATGTCCCTTCCGGTGCCGCGGGCAGCGGCAGCGGCTCGACCCGGGGCATCATCGGAATCACCACCTGCGGCAACTGCATCGGCGGCGCGGCGGCGACATCGAGCTGACGGGGTGGCGCGTCGGCGGCCACTCCCTGGGTCCGGTTTTCGCGCTCCGCCAGGCGTCGGGCCCTGGGGCGTGCGACCTCGTTAGGCGCGAGCGGGATCTCCGCAGGGGGCGCCGCCACCGGCGCCGGAGCCACCCGGCCGGCTGCCGAGGGCGCTTCGGCACTTGTCGCCTCGGAGGCAGGCCGTTCCACCGGCATCGCCGGCGGCTCAAGCCGCTCCACCCGTGACGCCACCGTCTTCACCGACGGCGGTTCGCTCCGCGGGGGCGACGGCACCGCCTCGGCGCGCGCCGGCGAGGCCTGTCGCTCGGGCACGCTCGGAAGGGTCGGCTCGGTCTCGCCGACGAACCCGGGAATGACGGTCGGGGTGACCTCGTTCGTCACCGGTGCGGCGGGGCGCTCGCGCAGCTGGTGAGGAGTGGCCGGCACGGAGGATGAGACGTCCAGCCTGGGCGGCCTCGGGTCACCCTGATCGATGTGGGGCGGCGCCTTCCCTCGAGTCGCGGGGGCGAGGACCACCGGACGCGCGGTCACCTGATCCACCTCGATCGCCTCACCCAGCTCGATCGCCTCGCCACTCACCGGCCGGACGGTTTCGGCCGCCGGCCCGGGTGGCTCTTCAGGCCCGGGCTCGGTCCCCTCACCCGCCTCGTCCTCTCCCCCCTCCGGCGGCGGCGCCACGACCGGCGCAGGTTCTGGCCCCGGGGGCGGCTGCAGGATCTGAAGCGCGGCCACCAGGGCGGCGAGAAAGGCGGCCGGGTCGTTGACTGTCGGCGCTGCGCCCTGGGCCGGCTCGGCCGGGGCCAGCAGACCGAGCGACGAAATCGGGCTGGTCATCATCCCCCCTCCCTGGGCGCCATGAGACGGCGGCTCAGACTGGCCGCGCGCTCCTTGGGGAGGTTGGTCATGAAGTCCGCCGCCTGCCGCGGACCCACCGCCCGGAGGATCTGTTCCACCTCCGTGTCGGAGAGATAGGCCAGCACCTTGGCGGCTTCCGCCGCCTTCATGGCCGAGAGCACCCGGGCCACCTGCTTCACCGCGGCGGTCTTCGCCGCCGGGTCGACGGTCGCGGCCGTCGGTCGCGGAGCGGGTCTGGCACCTTCCGCGCGGTCCGGTTGGCTGGCCGCGCTCCGGGCCGTGTCGCGCCTGGCGCCCTCGGCGGCCGAAGGCGCCGTCGCCCCGCTGTCGCCCTTCGCAGCGCCCTTCCCGGCGGGAAGCGAGTCGGCGCGGGCCGCGCCCGAGTCCGACGCGACGCTGTCGGGCGCGGCGGTGGCGGCGAGCTGGGCCGCCGCGACGCCCCGCTTGACCATGACGGCTGTCGTCCCGCCCAGGGAGACGAGGAACGCCACCGCCGCGAAGATGATCGCCCGCTTCATTCCTGCTCCTTCGCGCCGTGGCTCCGCTGGCCGGCCTCATCGTTGAGCCCCTGCTCCACCCGATTGGCCTCCACCCCCCAGGCTTCGCGCCGATGCTCCCGCAGCCGCTCGATCACCCGGCGGGCGACCCGCGCCTGTTCGAACAGCGACCGCTCCTGGTCCACCTTCTCGAGGCTCCGGGCGTGGGTGTCCTCCAGCGATCGGGCCTGCCCCGCCAACATCTCGACCGAAAGCTCCAGGTTGCGGAGCGTTCCCGCCTGGTTGAGCTCGGTCGGGGTGGAGGTGAGCTGGCCGCGGGCCTCTTCCAGCCGTCGCTGACTCCGCCGGAGCGCCTCGCGCCGGGCCTCCTCCTCGCGGAGCGCCTCCCCCAGCTGGCGGGCCCGCTCCTTCTCGGCCGCTTCCCGCAGCTGCAGCAGCCGCTCGAGGCGGAAGGAGAACTGTTTCATCTGACCTTCTGCGCCAGCGCCGCCAGGCGGAGGCGGGCCTCATCGAAGGTGGTGGGCTCCTCCGGCCGCTGGCGGAGGTAGCTCTGGAGTTCCTCGCGGAGCTGAATCGCCGCGTCGGCCAGCTTGTCGGTACCCGGCTTGTACGCCCCCACCGCGATCAGGTCCTCGTTGGCCCGATAGGCCGCTTCGAGCCGGAGGAAGGTGTTGGCCGCCTGGAGATGGTCGGGGGTGATCACCGCATCCCGGACCCGGCTCACGCTGTCGAGCACGTCGATGGCCGGAAAGTGCTTCTGGCCGGCGAGCTTCCGGGTGAGGACGATGTGCCCGTCGAGGATCGAGCGCGCCGCGTCCGCCACCGGCTCGTTGAAGTCGTCGCCTTCGACCAGCACGGTGTAGAGCCCCGTGATGCTGCCGACCTTCCCGGTGCCGGCCCGCTCGAGGAGCCGAGGCAGGTGGGCGAAGACCGACGGAGGATACCCCTTGGTGGCCGGCGGCTCGCCGACCGAGAGTCCCATCTCGCGCCAGGCCATGCAGACCCGGGTCACCGAGTCCATCATCAGCATCACGTCTTTCCCGGCATCACGGAAATACTCCGCGATGGCGGTGGCGACGAAGGCGCCGGTGGCCCGGATCACCGCCGGCTGGTCCGAGGTCGCCACCACCACCACCGACCGTCGGAGCCCATCGGGCCCCAGGTCCCGCTCGATGAATTCCCGCACCTCGCGGCCGCGTTCGCCGAGGAGGGCGATGACGTTGATGTCGGCGGTGGTCCGTCGGGCGATCATGCCCAACAGGACACTCTTGCCCACCCCCGAGCCGGCCATGATGCCGATGCGCTGTCCCCGGCCCAGGGTGACCAGCCCATCGATGGCGCGAACCCCGGTGCCGAGGGGCCGTTCGATCCGGCTCCGCTCCAGCGGGTGGGGTGGCTCGGCCGAGAGGGCGTAGCGGGTCGTGATCCCGACGGGGCCGAGCCCGTCGATGGGCCGGCCCAGGCCGTCGATGACCCGACCCACCAGCCCGTCGCCCACCCGCACATCGAGCTGACGGCGGAGGGGGCGCACCGTGGCGCCGGGATGAATGCCCTCGAGGTCGCCCAGCGGCATGAGCAGGATGCCCCGCTCGTGGAAGCCCACCACCTGGGTGGTCACCCGGGGACGGCCGTGACTCTCCACCCGGCAGAGTTCGCCCAGCGCCACCTCCAGCGAGGACGCCTCGACCACCTGGCCGATCACCCGGGTCACCCGGCCATGCACGGCAAAACGGGGCGAGTCCTTCACCCGGCCGAGCGCGGCGGCCACCCGCTGGTGCAGGGGCTCAGTCATCGCGCATCCGGTGGTAGAGGTCGAGGAGCGCCAGGTCCACCCGGCCGTCCACCACCCGGTGCGGCGTCTCCAGGCTGCAGCCCCCCCGCTCCACCGACGGATCGGGCGTCCACTGGATCTCGGCGGCGCGCCCGTCGCTTCCCGGCAGCTCGAACTGGCTCCGGAGCGCGGCGAGGTCTTCGGGGTGCAGGTGGATCTCGACTCGCGATCCCACCGGGAACGACTCGAGCCCCCGCTTCACCAGGTCGCGGACGATCGAAGGGTCGATGCTGACTTCACGGAGGATCAGATGATGGGCGACGGCGAGGGCCAGCAGGTAGACCGAGTCCTCCAGCTCCCGCACCACGCCCAGCCGGGCCGCATCCAGCGCCTCGGCGGTGGAGACCAGCAGGCCGGCGGCCCGTTTGACGGTGCGCTGGGCCTCCTCCATCCCGGCGGCCTTCCCCGCTTCGTACCCCCGGGTGAAGGCGGCCTGCTCGGTATCGGGCGTAGCGGGTGCCGCGCCCGCCTCGGCCCCGACGACCGGCGCCGAGGCCAGGTCGGGGAGCGGCCAGAGGGAGAAGCGGGCGATGCCGGCCCCCGCCGGGGCCTCAGACGATGAGTTCATCGTCGCCGCCGCGGCCGCCCAGCACGATCTCGCCGGTCTCTTCCAGCGTGCGGACCGCGGCGATGATGCGGGTCTGCGCCGCCTCGACGTCCTTGACCCGGACGGGACCGAGGTACTCCATCTCTTCCTGGAGGGCGCCGGCGGCGCGCTCCGACATGTTCTTCATGATGTGCTGCTTGAGCTCGTCGCTCGCGGCCTTCAGGGCCAGCGCCAGCTCCTTGCTCTCGACGTCGCGCAGGATCCGCTGCATCGACTTGCCGTCGAGCGTGGTCAGGTCTTCGAAGGCGAACATCAGGTTCGAGATCTGCTGGGCCAGCTCGTGGTTGCGCTGGGTGATCGACTCGATCACCGCCTTCTCCACCGAGCCGCTGGCCAGGGTCAGCACCTTGGCCACCGCCGCCGGCCCGCCGGACAGGGTCATCTCCTGCGACAGGGTCAGGTCGGTCTTGCTGGCCAGCCCCTGCTCCACCACCTGCACCATGTCGGGGGCCACCTTCTCCATCTTGGCGACCCGGTAGAGCACGTCGCCGGCGAGGTCGTTCCCCATCGCCTCGATGACCGTCGCGGCCTGCTTGATGTCGAGGTGCGCCAGGATCAGGGCCAGCGTCTGGGGGTGTTCGCCCCGAAGCACCGACAGGAGCACCTCCGGCGCGGCCTTCTTGAGCCGCTTGAGCCCGTTGTCGCTGAGCTGTTGCTTGATCTTCTCGAGGATCATCCGGGCCCGCTGCGGCCCGAACGAGGACTCCAGGATCTCGTTGGCGCGGTTGATACCGCCCTCCGAGAGCGACTGCACCGCGCGGGCCACCTCGCGGTACTCCACCAGCACCCCTTCGACCGTGCGGGTATCGGCCAGCGGCATGGCCGCGATCTCGCGGCTGACCGCTTCGACCTGCTCCGGGCTGAGCATCTGCATCACCTTGGACGCGACCTCGGTGCCGATACTCATGCAGAGTACCGCCGCCTTCTGCGCCCCGCTCAGCGTCTCCCGCTCGGTTGCGGTGGCCATCAGTCTTCAGCCAGCCAGGTCTTCACCACCTGGGCCGCCATCTCGGGGCGGGCGGTCGACTCGGCGGTCACTTCGTTCTTGAGCCGGGTGGTGGTGGCGCTCAGCTGGCTCACCTGCACCGGCGGGAGCGGCGGGTCCTCGGCCGCGGGGAGGTTGGCCGGGCCGCCGGCGGACGGCGGGAAACTCGACCCGCCCCCCTCCCCGCCCGACGGCGACCGCTCGTCCTGCCGCAGCACCTTGAGCGTCAGGATCACGGCCGCGATGATGCCCACCAGGCCGATGGCGGGCCGACTGAACCGGTCCACCAGGCCCAGGATCCGGTCGCCTCCACTGCCGCCGCCGGGCTGGTTGAGGGAGTCGACGCTGAGGATCGTGGGCTCGAAGGGCATCGCGGTCACCGTGAGCCGGTCGCCCCGGGTGGTATCGATCCCGATGGCGTCCCGCACCACCTGCTCGTAGCGACCCAGGTCGGTGGCGGTGCCGCCCGCCTTGTCGATCGCCTTCTGGTCCACCAGCACCGCCACGGTGAGCCGCTGGATCCCCCCCACCGAGCCGGCCACCTTCTCCACTACCCGCGAGTTGAGGTAGGTGTTGTTCACCACCGTACTGCTGCCCCCCTCGAGACTGTCGGCCCCGGTCACCTCACTCCGCTGCTCGTTCTGGAGCACCGCCCCATCGGGGTTGTAGGTCTCCACCGTCTTGTCCACCTGCTCGAAGTTGAGCTTGGCCGCCACCTGGACCCGCGCGGCCCCGCTCCCCAGCGCCGTGGCCAGGATCCGTTCGGCGTTGTGCTGCAGGTAGTCCTCCACCGAGCGCTGCATCTCGAGCTGCCGGGTGGTGAGCCCCCGGACCGACCCGTCGTTCGGGATGGAGAGCAGGCGGCCCTCGCTGTCGAGCACCGCCACCTGGTCGCTCGGCAGCTGCGGCACCGCGTTGGAGATGATGTAGGTGATCCCCTGGACCGCCTCGGGCGAAAGCGCCCGGCCGCCCTGGAGGGTCAGAACCACCGACGCCTTGGCGGGCCGCTCCAGCCGCCGGAGCGGACTCTCGGGCGGCAGGGCCAGGTGGACCGTCGCGTGGTCGACCCCCTCCAGCTCCCCGATGGTCCGGGCCAGCTCGCCCTCGAGCGCCAGGCGCTCGCGGGTCCGCAGCTCATCCGACGTCAGTCCGATGCTGGGCCGGTCGAAGATCTCGTTGCCGATCTGCCCGCCCCGGCTGGGAAGCCCGACTTTGGCCAGCGCCACCCGGGCCCGGGCGGCCGAGGCCTCCGCGACCATGATGGTGGTTCCGCCGCCACTGAGCTCGTACGGGATGCCCGCCTTCTGGAGGGCGTCGGTCATGCCGGACACCTCCCGGAGGTCGACGCCGGAGTAGAGCGGCACCATCGACGGCGCCGCACCGTACCGGGTCACCACCCAGATGAGTGCCAGCGCCGCGAGCAGTCCGCCAAAGGTGAGAAAGCGCCTGGTACCGCTCATCCGTCTGACTCCATCGAGCATGGCCGGGGGAACGGCGTTCGTCATGATCTCGTGTCATCCCGGGGGCTACCGGCCCGAGGCATCCCGGCTGAGGGGTGGCGGCGGCGTCCTTCGCCCGCGCCGTGCGGACCCCGGACCGGACCCGCCGGGCTCATATCTGCATGTTCATCACCGTGCGGTACGCATCGGTGAGCTTGTTCCGCATTTCGACCAGGAATTCCAGCGCGATGCCCGCCTCTTCGCTCGCGGCCATCACCTGGTGCAGCTCCACCGGCTCGCCCCGCACGAACGCCCCGATGATCCGGGTGGCGTCCTCCTGCATCTGCTGAGTGTCGTTCACCACCCGCGTCAGCGTATCGGCGAACGACGGTCCGCTGGTCGGCGGCTCGAAGCGGTCGAGGACCCGGTCGAGCGGCGTGAACCGCGGGCCATCGGGACGGATCGGCGAGC
This sequence comes from uncultured Gemmatimonadaceae bacterium, assembly GCA_964642475.1. GTDB lineage: Bacteria > Gemmatimonadota > Gemmatimonadetes > Gemmatimonadales > GWC2-71-9 > JADJOM01. Next base: position 115,480 of record CAZXRC010000005.1, read on the forward strand.
TCATGACTCAGCCCCGCACGTCGAGGCGGAGGCCGCGCGGCGCGTCCGGCACCATCCCCGCCCTGCGGCTCGGACCGTAGGTGATCGGCCCCATCGCCTCGATCTGATCGAAGTAGGCCCGCTCCTCCGCGTTGAGGACCGCCGAAAGCGGAATCCCGCCCGGCGTGGCGGCGCGGACACCGCCATCGGCCGGCTCGGCGACCGGCGCGGCCGGCGGACTCACCCGACGGGGCGTGACGCCGTAGGCACTGGCGATACGATGGGCGCCGCCCGCTGGCGGCAGACCGGAGAGGCTCATGTGGCTGGGCTCAGATGTCGATCGCGCGCTTGAGCATCGCCTTGGCCGACTGGAACACCGTGGCGTTGGCTTCGTGCACCCGTCGCGCGATCATCAGGTCCACGATCTCGGTATTGATGTCGACGTTGGAACGCTTGACGAACCCGTTCGCGTCCGCATCGGGGTGCCCCGGGTCGTAGTCCTCGCTCCCCGGACGGGTGTCCTGCACCACCTCGGCCGCCTTCACACCGCCGGTTCCGTCCGGCTGGAAGACCACCACCTTGCGCCGGTACGCCCCCCCCTCGGGGGTGCGGGTGGTCTCGGCGTTGGAGATGTTCTGCGAGATCACGTCGAGCGCTTTGCTCATCGCGCCCATGCCGCCGCCGCTGATCCCCAACGGCCGCAGCAGGGACCGAACCGGTCGGGGCGGCCAGTTCGACGCGCCGAAGATTCTAGCCATTGTTCTTGATCGCCGACCGGAGGCCCTGGTAGGCCTGCTGCAGCAGCTTGGCGCTGGCATCGTAGCGAAGCTGGGTGCTGGCGAGGTCCACCATCTCCTTTTCCAGGTCCACCTTGGGCGCCGCCTGGCCGCGATCGGCCAGCGCCTGGTCGAAGTCGGTATTGCCGCTCGACTCGAGCGCACCGGCCACCCGCGCCGCGATGCCTTTGTGCGCGGTACTGGAGTCATCCAGACTCCAGCGCAGGTTGCCGATCCGGGTCTGGGCCCCGAAGAGCGCAGAAAACATGTCCGCCTCGATGGAAGTGTCCGCTGGGGGGAAAGCAATCGGAGGGCCAAACCGGGCGAGGGGTCAGGCGTGGGGGGCCAAGATGTTGTGGATCAACGGATTGTCCGCTTGCGGCGGGCGCGGAGGAAGCGTGAGACCGAGTACCGGGGCGGCAGAGGTGGGAGGTGGAGCTGGCAGTTCTTTCCGGTTGAGCGGTGAACTCACCGATGCCGGCACCTCACAACATCTGCAGGTGAGGCCCGGCCGTCTTCAGACACTCCAACGAGGATGCAGGGGACCCGAGGGTGAGGGGGGCCTCACCCTTCCGCCGCCACCTCTTCTCGCGGCCCGTTGAGCTTGTTGCGCAGGGTGCGCTCGCTGATGCCGAGGAGCTTGGCGGCCCGGGTCCGGTTGCCGCCGGTTGCGGCCAGCGCCCGAACGATGGCCTGACGCTCGAGCTCGTCGAGGTTGAACGGCTCCGGCGGCCCCTCTCCGCCGGCTGGCGCCGGGGCGCCGGGCAGGGACGGGCCGGCCGGGATCGGCGCGGCGGGACGGTGCACCACCGCCTCGAGAATTCCCTGGAAAGCCTCCGGCCGCAGGACGCCGCCGCGCGAGAGAATCACCGCCCGCTCCACCGCATTGGCCAGCTCGCGCACGTTGCCGGGCCAGGAGTGCCGCAGCAGCAGGTCGATCGTGTCGGGCGCCACCCCGGTCACCGTCACCCCGATCTCCTCGGCGGCCCGCCGGGCGAAGTGCTGGACCAGCACCGGCACATCGTCCTTCCGGTCCCGGAGCGGTGGCGTCTTGATCGGCACCACGTTGAGCCGGTAGAAGAGGTCGCTCCGGAACCGCCCCGCATCGGCTTCGGCCTTGAGGTCCCGGTTGGTCGTGGCGATCAGGCGCACGTCCACCCGGATGGCCTGGTGCCCGCCCACGCGCTCGAACTCGTGCTCCTGGATGACGCGGAGGAGCTTCGACTGGAGGTCGAGCCGCATCTCGGAGACCTCGTCCAGCAGCAGGGTCCCCCCGTGGGCCCGTTCGAAGGCGCCGGCTGTCCGCATGGTGGCACCGGTGAAGGCGCCCTTCTCGTGGCCGAACAGCGCGCTCTCGACCAGTCCCTCGGGCATGGCGGCGCAGTTGATACTGATGAAAGGCGAATCGTGCCGCGGGCTCTGGTCATGGATCGCCCGGGCAAAGAGCTCCTTCCCCGTGCCCGACTCCCCCTCCAGCAGGACTGTCGCCTTGGTGGGCGCCACCGTGGCGATGGTCTCCATCACCCGGCGGAACGGCTGACTCTCCCCGATGAGCGAGCGGGTCGACCGGAACTTGTTGATCTCGCGGCGGAACTGCTCGTTTTCCCGGCGCAGGCGCATCACCTCGAGAGCCTGGGTCACCGCGATCTCGAGGGTCTCCGGCCGGATCGGCTTGGTGAGGTAGTCGATCGCCCCCGACTTAATCGAAATGACCGCGTGCTCGATACTGGAGTAGCCCGTCATGATGATCACCGGGACCTGGTAGCCCTCCTTCTCGAGCACCCCGAGAAGGTCGAGGCCGGTCGCCTTGGGCATCCGGTAGTCGGCAATGATCAGATCGACGGGGGTCCGGGCAATGGTCTTCAGCGCTTCTTCGACGCTGGCCGCCAGCAAGGGGCGATGCCCGATCTTGGTGAGGTGGTGCTCCAGGACAACGCCCGTGGCGGGTTCGTCGTCAACGCACAGAATAGTGGCCATACTCCCCCCGCCCTCCTCATAGGAACCGTACAGACGACTGCCGTGCGTTACGCGCCGCAGGAGCTATCTAGCAAGGAAGGGGGGTCCTCGCTCGAAAAAGCCGGCCTCGCAGCCGCACCGCAAACCCTCAAGTTTCCAGCAATTTAGCCGATACGGAAAATATTGCCACCCTCCCCGGGGATCTTCGGCATGCGGTCCTGACCGGCAAGGAAGGCCTGGTATGCGAATTTCGAACAGTCTGCTGCAACAGCGGGTGCTGGACAACCTGCAGCGCAACCTCTCCGGCTACGCGAAGGCTCAGAACCAGGTCGCGACCGGCCGACGGTTTGAGCGCCTGAGTGAAGATCCCCTCGCCGGCTCTCAGGTAATGACCGCCGAGCGCGGACTGCGCGGCATCGCCCAGTATCGCCGCAATTCCACCGCCGCGCGTACCCGCATGGACGCCGAAGAGGCCACCCTCAACCAGCTGACCGACCTCCTCTCCCGCGCCAAGGAACTGGCGATCCAGGAAGGCTCCTCCAGCGGCACCCCCGTGACCCGGGCTGCCGCCAAGGCCGAAGTCGACGCGATCGTGGAGCAGGTGATCCAGCTGGGGAACACCAAGGTCGGAAACGAGTACCTCTTCGCCGGCGACATGGTCACCACCCAACCCTTCGACGCCGCCGGCGCCTACTTCGGGGACGACGGCGTCCGCGGTGCCGAGGTGGGTCAAGGGTACCTCCTCACCAGCAATCACAACGGCCGGGAACTGCTGGTGACCAGCAACGTCCTCAGCAGCCTGCAGGCGCTGAGCACCCAGCTGGGGACCGGGACCCCGCTCACCGTCGCGGCAACCGCCACCGGCATCGATACCGCCTTCACCAACGTTCAGACGCTGCTGAGCGCCACCGGCGCCCGGGTGCGCCAGATCGAGTCCGCCATGCAGAACACCGACGCCCTGGAGACCAACCTCACCCTCCGCAAGAGCGACCTCCAGGACATCAGCCTGGAAGAGGCGACCACTCGGTTCGCCGGGCTCCAGAGCACGCTGCAGGCGGCGCTGCTCTCCGCGTCGCGGGTGCTCAATACCTCGCTCACGGACTACCTGCGATGAGCGCCCCGGTTGAACCGACAGCGGGAAACGCCATTTTCGTGGCCAGCAGGCTGTTTGGCCCCCTGCACCTCTCGCCCGATCAATTGCTCGTGATGCCCGAGGGAATGCTGGGGTTTGCCGGCGAGCGACGCTTCGTGCTGCTGCCGGCCGCCCCCGAGGGAGTCTACTGGCTGCAGAACGTGGACGATGGGGCCCTGATCTTCCTCCTGGTGGACCCGTTCAAGTACTTCCCCGACTACAGCGTGGACGCGCCCGATGTGCCGGAGGCCCGGACCCCCGACGTCGCGGCGCTCGCCATCGTGACCCTGCCCCGCGCCCGGGGCGAGCAGTGCACCGCCAATCTGCAGGGACCGCTGGTGATCGACTTCGCCAGCCGCCAGGCGCGGCAGGTGATCCAGGCCGATCCCCGCTATCACACCCGGCATCCGCTCGAACTGCAACACCACGCCGCCTGAGCCCGGCGGCGGTTCCGCGAAAGTGGCCCTGTCAGGCGGTCACCGAGGACAGTGACGCCACCAGGGCCCGCCGGACCTCCTCGATCACCGGGGCCCAGTCGCCCGGCCGCGACTGGCGGAAGATCCTCGCGGAGGGGTACCAGGGGGAGTCGATGCCGCCGGAGAGCCAGCTCCAGTCGGGGGCCGCGACCAGCATCACCCACACCGGCAACCCCAGCCCCCCCGCGAGGTGCGCGACCGACGTATCGACCGAGACGATCAGGTCGAGCTGCCCCGCCAACGCCGCGGTATCGGCAAAGTCGCGAATCATGGGGCCCAGATTGATCGGGCGACGGGTCTCCCCCAGATCCATGAGCGCCGCGGCATGCTCCCCCATCTGCAGACTGTACCAGGTCACCCCCGGGACGTCGAAGAGCGGGGTGAGCGACCCGAGCGGGATCGAACGCCTGCGGGTGGGCCGGGGGGATCCGCCCCAGACCAACCCGACCCTGAGGCCGGTCCCGGCTGGGAGCACCGGCACCCGATTGGACCAGGTCTGAGTGGGGAGATAAGGCACCTCGTCCGGGATCGAGCCCAGCCGGGTGCCGAACACCGCCGCGAGGCTCTGCAGCGGCACATGACAATCGAAGGCCGGGAGCGGTTCGCCCTGGGCCACCACCTGCCCCACGCTGGGCATCGCCTCGAGCAGGCGGGTGAGGGCGGGCTGGCATTCGAGAACGACCCGTCCGCCCCGGGCGGCCACCAGTGGCAGGTAGCGCGCGAACATCAGGGTGTCACCCAGGCCCCGCTCCGCGTGCACCAGGATGGTCCGCCCCTCGAGCGGCCGTCCGTCCCACCGAGGTCCGGGGAGACTCCGGTCGCCGAGCCGATCGTCGGTTACCCGCGCGCGCCATTCGTATCCTTCCCAGCCGCGGGGATAGTCGCCGGCACTGAGCGAGGCGAGGCCCCGACTCCAATGCGCCACGGCCAGGTCGGGATCGATCGCCAGGGCCCGGTCGAAGGCGGCCACCGCCTCCCGGGGCCGCGACTCCTCGGCCAGGGCATTGCCCAGGTTGTACCAGGCGCCCGCGAATTCGGGCCGCAGCTCGAGGGCCCGGCGGTAGGCGGTGATCGCCTCGGCCGGCCGGTCCAGCCGCATCAGGGTGGCCCCGAGATTGGAGTGGGCATCGGCGTACTCCGGGGCGAAGCCCAGCGCCGCCTTGTAGGAAGCCAGGGCTTCGTTGGGCTGATCCAGGTCGCCTAACAATACACCCAGGTTGAAGTGGGCCGCGGCGAAGTCGGGCTTGAGCGCCAGCGCCTGACGGTAGGCCGAGAGCGCCTGGCCGAGGTAGCCCATCGACTTGCAGACGTTGCCCATGTGGTTGTGGGCCTCGGGGCGGCCCGGGTCGAGCGCGAGGGCCGCCTGGAGGGCGTCGGCCGCCTCTTCGAAGCGTTCGGCCTGCCACAGCGCCGCCCCCAGGTTGCAGTAGCCGGTGGTGAATTCGGGATCCAGGGCGACCGCCCGACGGTAGGCCTCGATCGCCTCCGACAGCCGGCCGGCGTCACGCAGGGCATTGCCCAGGCTGTCATGGGCAGCGGCGAAATCGGGCCGCAGGCGGGTGGCGGCTTCGAAGGCACTCAGGGCTTCGGCGTGCCGCCCCTGCTCCCGCAGCGCGATGCCCAGATTGAGCTGCGCCTCGGCGAAGGCCGGCCGACGGGCAATCGCCTCCCGATAGGCCCGCACCGCCTCCTCCACCCGGCCGAGGTCCCGCAGGGCATTGCCCATGTTGCACCAGGCCAGCGGATGGGTCGGGGCCAGGACCAGGGCCTCGCGGTAGGCGCCGATCGCCTCGTCGGGCCGGCCCAGCACCCGCAGCACATTGCCCCGGTTGTTGTGGGCATCGGCGACGTGGGGGGCGCTCGCGAGCGCCTTGTCGATCAGCTCCAGGGCTTCGATGTGCTGGCCGGCCTGGCTGAACTGAACGGCGGTCCGGAGCAGCGCGGCGACATCCTGGTCGGCCGCTCCTGCGGTCTTGAGCATTCGGCATTCCATCCGTGGAGCCGGGATCGGCGAAAGTCGCCGCTACTTGGGCAAGGCCGGGGCCAATGCGGAGGGAGGGGGCTGCGGGGCCCCGGGTTGTGCGGTAACCATGCTCGCCACTGCAACTTAGACATCGGCTCCGGGGTGACGATCGGGCCGCCACGCGGCCTCTCGCCGGTTCCCGCCGGCCCACCGGTCGGCAAGAATGGCCAGCCCTTCATGCCGGGTCCCGGCATCTCCATCCTGCCGGCGGCTCAAGTTCCGACCAACCCAGCCGATATCCCACCTAACGGCCACCACGGGCCGTCTTACCGCAGGGCGGAGCAGGGACGCTCCGGGGTTTTGCAGGACCAGGAGATTCATCATGTCTCGCATCAACACCAACACCGCAGCGTACGGCGCCTACCGGAACCTCACGGTCACCGGGATGAACATGGAGAAGTCGATTCAGAAGCTGTCGTCCGGCTTCCGGATCAACCGTGCCGCCGACGATGCTGCGGGCGCGGCGATCGCCAACGATCTCCGTGCGACCGGGCGGTCCCTGCAGGCGGCACAGCGTAACGCCTCGCAGGCCAACTCGGTGCTGCAGATCGCGGACGGCGCGGTGAACACCATCGCGACCATCCTCGACCGCATGAAGGAACTGGCCACTTCGGCCGCGTCGGACAGCTCGGGCACCACCGGGCGGGCCAACCTGAACGCCGAGTACCAGCAGCTGGTGCTGGAAATCGACCGCATCACGTCGACCACCAAGTACCAGGGCAGCGCGCTGCTCGACGGCACCTACGCCGGCACCTTCCTGGTGAGCTCCAGCGGTGCCTATGCCGGCAACGACACGGTGGCGATCAGCGGCGCGTCGCTGAAGACCGACTCCGCCACGCTCCTCGGCGCCGCGGCCGGCGTCCTCACCTCCCTGGCCGGCGCCCAGGGCGAGCTGACCAAGATCGACGTCGCGATCGGCAAGGTCGGCACCGCCATCGGTGTCATCGGTTCGGCCCAGAGCCGGATCGAGTACGCCTCGACCAACGTCGCCTCGACCTTCCAGAACGTGCAGGCGGCGGAGTCGGTCATTCGCGACACCGACATGGCGTTCGAAATGACCCAGTTCACCAAGTTCCAGATCCTGCAGCAGGCCGGCACCGCGATGCTGGCGCAGGCCAATCAGGCCCCGCAGTCGGTCCTCCGGCTCCTCCAGGGCTGATCGCGAGTCTTCAGGTGGGTCCGGGCGTCGCGTGAGCGGCGCCCGGGCTCCTCCCCTCTCCGTCCGGAGTCCCCATGGCGACCACACCGACCAGCTCAGTCCAGGGCGTCGTCAGCGGCATCAACTACCGGGACATCGTCGACCAGATCATCGCCGTCGACAAGCAGCCGGCCGACCGGCTGCGGGCCCAGGCGACCAGGCTGCAGGCCCGGCAGAGCGCCATCGCCAGCTACAAGGGGTTGCTGCAGGCGCTGCAGCAGAAGGCCACCGCGCTGCGCGAGGGTACCGCGTTCGGGAAAATGAGCGCGACCGCCACGATCGCCGCCGGCAGCCGTGCCCTGGTGTCGGCCAGCGCCTCGTCGCTGGCGGTGCCGGCCAGCTACCAGGTGGGCGTCACGGCGCTGGCGCAGCAGCAGAAGCTGGGCAGCACCGTCCAGCCGGGGAGTTCGGGCCCGGCCGGCGTGGCGGGCAGCTTCACCCTCAACGGAGTGAGCGTGTCGGTGTTGGCGACCGATTCGCTCGCCGACATCCGCGACAAGATCAACGCCGGCAACAGCGGCAGCACCCCCAGCGGAGTGGCCGCCAGCGTGATCACGACCGGCGCGGGACAGAACCGACTCGTGCTCACCAGCGTCAAGGCCGGCACCCAGGGCATGACCCTGGCCGATACCAGCGGCAACGCGCTCCAGACCCTCGGGTTCCTGAGCGCGCCGACCACCCTCAACAACACCGCCATCCTGACGGCCGGCCAGGACGCGGCCTTCACCGTGGATGGGGTGGCCTTCACCGCGACCAGCAACGTGATCACCACCGCGATCGAGGGCGTCACCCTCAGCCTCACCTCCGCCGAGGTCGGCGGGGTGACCTCGGTGACCGTGGCCCGCTCGGGGAGCGACGCGCAGGCGGCCATGCAGGGCTTCGTCGACGCCTACAATGCGGTGGTGGGGTTCATTCAGCAGCAGCAGACCGCGCCGCGCGACGGCACCATCTCGCTGCCGCCGCTCTACGGCGACAGCCTGCTGCGCCTGCCGAAGACCGCGCTGCCCCAGACTCTGCTCTCGACCATCAGCGGCGCCGCCGCCGATCTCTCCACCGCCGGCATGGCAGGGCTCTCCCTGGGCCGCGACGGAAAGCTGTCGCTCGACACCACCAAGTTCAGCGCCGCCTTTACCGACCGGCAGGCCGACCTCCAGAAGCTGTTCCAGCAGAGCGGCAGCAGCACCGGCCCATCCACGTACTACCTGAGCTCCGGCTCCCGGACGCCGGCGGGCACCTACCCGGTCAACATCACCCAGGCCGCGACCCAGACCACCGTCGCGGGCTCCGGCCTCGGAGGCGGCTACACCGATGATGCCACCGGCGACACGATGACCGTGACGGATACCGCGACTAGGCGCTCCGCCACCATCACGCTGACCAACGGCATGACCTCGGCCGCCATCGCGGCGGCGCTCAATACCGCCTTCGGGACCCAGGGGCTCGGCCTGGTAGCCACCGAGGCCGGCGGCGAACTCACCCTGACGCAGGGCCAATGGGGCAGCAGCGCCGGCATCACCGTCGCGTACGGCGCCGGGGGCGCGCTCGGCAACGTGCCGGTGGCCGCCGGCACCTACACCAACGGCCTCGACGTCGCCGGCACCATCAACGGCCAGGCGGCGACCGGGTCGGGACAGTCCCTGGTGGCGGCGTCCGGCAACCCCGCCGCCGGTCTCGCGGTGCGGTATACCGGGGCGACCACGGGTGACGGTGGCAACGTCACGGTCTCGCTGGGAACCGCCTCCCTGCTCGAGCGCCAGGTGCAGCAGTACACCGACTTCAGCACCGGCACCCTGGATACCAGGAGCACCGCCCTCAGCGACCAGGTCAAGAGTCTGAACGAGCGGGCCGATCGCATCGAGGGCCAGCTGGCCGTGCGCAGGGAGAGCCTGCTCCGCCAGTACGCCAGCATGGAAGAGGCGTTGGGGCGGCTGCAGTCCCAGTCGCAGTCCGTCATCGCGGTGCTGAACTCGTTGACCTCTACTTCAGGGAAGAACTAGATGAGCCACGCAGCGACGAAGTATCAGGCCATGGACGTGCAGAGCATGTCCGGCCCCCGGCTGGTGGTGTTCCTGTATTCCCACCTGGTGAGCGCGCTCCGCCAGGGGGAGCGGGCCATCGAGGCAAGGGACATCGAGGGCCGCAGTAAGGCCCTGTGCCGCGCCCGCGATATCGTGTACGAACTGGCCTTCTCGCTCGACCGCGCCAACGGCGGCGAGATCGCCGAGAACCTCGCGCAGCTCTACGAGTACTTCATCCACGAGATTACCCAGGCCGACCTGCACCCGGACAAGGCGCGCCTGGTCCGCCTGCTGGAGATGGTCACCTCGCTGCACCAGGCGTGGGAACAGGCGGCGGTACTGGTGGCGGAGACGCCCGTCGCCGCGGCCGTGAACGCGTGAGCGATCTCCCCGTCCCGCTCTCCGAGCGCGCCTGCGCCCTGCTGACCGCTCAGCGCACCGCGGTGGCACGCTACGCCGCGCTGCTCGAGGGGCAGCGCGCCGCGCTGCGGGCCGAAGACCCCGAGTTGCTCGCCGACCTCGCCAGCCAGGCGGAGGCGGTGGTCCATGGCCTCGAAACGGCCTGCCGTCATCTCACGGTCCTGCGCACGCCCCTCCAGGACGCCGCCGGACCCCGTCGCGACCAGGCGGATGATCTCCTCACCGCGCTGTCCGCGGAGCTGGAACGAGCATTCGAGGTCGTCCGGGTGATCGCGGAGCAGGCCCATGATCGACGGCAGGCGATCGTTCGTTCCATCGTGGAACTTGAGCGATACCCCGCTGCCGCGGCGCCGGCCGGCTACACCCCCACCTCCGCCGAACCGGCATTTCTCGACCGCTGCGGCTAGGGCTACCCTCAAGTTCTGCCGGGTCCTGGACGATACTTCCTAGCAACGGCCACATCGGTTCGAGAAGCCGGAGGAGCGTATGTCGGTTCACGCATTGGAAGGTGTCACGCCGGCGGCGCCGGCCAGTCGGGTCCGGGAAACGGTCAGGCCCGCGGAGAGTCCCGCGGCGCCGGCCCAGGACCGTGCGGTCCTGTCGGAAGAGGCCAGGATCCTGGCCGCCAGGTTGGAAGCGGCGGAGAAGGCCAACAAGCTGCATTTGTCGCCCAAGGAGTTGGCGGCGTTGGTCCAGGGCACGGAATCCCCGCGTCACGGTGGGCAGTGAGCGGGGCGATCCGGCTCAAGTCCCGGGGCATACGGGCCGACAGTCCTAGCAATTGAGGAATTGACCATGTCCATCGATCCCATGAAGTCGGCAGGCGCCGGCGGCGCAGGCGGGTCCCGCATCGACCAGGCACCCGGCAACCAGTCCGCCCGGCAGTCGAGCCAGGTCCAGCGGGCGGCGGGCGAGCCGAAGAGCGCGGATGCCGGCGCCGGCGACGACAAGGTGCAACTCTCGGCCCGGGCCCGTGAATCGGGGGCGACCGACCGGACCAGCGCCTCGGGCCTTGGCGCCGAGCGGCTGCAGGAGATTCTCAAGCGCGTTACCACCGGGTACTACGACAGTCCCCAGGTGCTGGATCGGGTGGCCGAGCGAGTCAAGGATGACCTGACCGGGTCCGACCCGGTCGTGTAAGCACCCTGAGCGTACGGAGCAGACAATGAAGTGCCTGGTCGTCGACGATTCCGCCACCATGCGCCGGATCGTGGTGAATGCTCTCAAGAGCATCGGATACGACAACGTGGTGGAAGCGGGCGACGGCAGCGATGCCCTGACGAAGTGTGACGGGTCCATCGAGCTGGTGATCACCGACTGGAACATGCCGGTGATGGGCGGACTCGAGTTCGTGAAGGGACTGCGGAGCAATCCCCAGCATGCCAAGACGCCGATTCTGATGGTCACCACCCGCAGCGTGAAGGAAGACATCATGCAGGCGGTGGAGGCCGGCGTTTCGAGCTATATCCTCAAGCCGTTCACGCCCCAGGTGCTCAAGGAGAAGATCGACCAGATCCTCTCTGTTGGGTCGGCCTGATTCTCTCGGAGGGTGTCATGGATGTCGCCCTGGTCCGAGCGCTGGCGGCCGAGCTCGAGAGTACGCTCGGGCTGACCACCGAGCTGCTCGAAGAACTCAAGAATCTGCGGGACCAATGGCCCCGGCTGGGGAAGCTGCCCCGGATCGCGGCCAAGCTCGCCGCCCAGCCCAATCTGGGCCAGCTCCCCGGCATTCTGCTCCGTGCGCACGCCGACATCACCGAGATCCTGGGCGGGATCCGCCTGACCCGCGAGGCCATCGAGGCCCATGCGGTGGAGCGGATCCGCGACACCCAGAACCGTCTCAGCAACGTCACCAGCACCACCGAGAGCGCCACCATCGAGCTGATGAACGGGCTCGACCGTTCGATCGAGCTGGTGAATTCGCTTGAGCAGCAGGCCAACCACAAGGCCAGCGCCGAAGGATTCCAGCAGCTCCGCGACGAGGTGAGCGCCCTCTACAATCACCTGCAGTTCCAGGATATCACCTCGCAGCAGCTCCAGGGCGTCACCCATTCGCTGCTGGAACTCGAGGCCCGGGTGGCCACGGTAGCGGCCCTGTTCGATCGGAACGCCGAAGCGGGAGGGCAGGAGCAGCTGCTCCCCATGTTCAGCTCCGGCTCCTCGGCCCACCTGGCCTTCAACCCGGACGCGACCATGTCGCGCTCCCGGGCGGACCAGACCATGGTCGACGCGGCCTTCGAGGGAGCCCGGAATGGTCAGGCCGATCCTGCCGGCCGCATCGCCGGGGGCTGAGGCGGCGGAGCCGCCCGGCCACCCCGCCCTGTCCGACAGCATCCAGCGCGACAAGCTGGCGCTGATCGGGCAGATGGCCTCCTCCGTCGCCCACGAGCTGAGCAATCCGCTGGCGACCATCGTCGCCAGCGCTCAGAGCATCCTGGCCTTCTGGCCCCGCGGGGGCGGCCTGACCGGCGGCTCCTCGCCCGCCCCGGCCGAGTATCTGAACCAGGGCATCCCCCTTCGCCAGCTCCGGGAGGACCTGGAGCTGATCCTGGTCGAGGCCCGCCGGGCGGGCGAGATCGTCCACGGACTCCTGGCCTCGGCCCGGCAGCATCCCCCTGAGTGGTGTATCTGCTCCGTGGCCGACGTGGTGCGCCGGACGGTGGCGCTCTCGCGCCATCACCTCAAGCTGCACAACATCGCGCTCCAGTCGCCCCGGTTCGATCCGCTCGAAGGGTATCCCCTCTGGAGCCGGATCCGGGGCGACGCCAATCAGCTGCAGCAGGTGCTCCTCAATCTGATCATCAACGCCCAGCAGGCGATTGTGGCCGGCCGGGGCTACGGGGCGGTCCGTATCACCCTCGCGCCCGATGGGGCCGAGCGGATCGTCCTCGCGGTGGAGGATGACGGCCCCGGGGTGCCGGACGAGCTGCGCGATACGATTTTCCAGGCGTTCTATACCACCAAGCCGGCCGGCAAGGGCACCGGCTTGGGCCTCTCGATCGTGGCCGGCATCGTCCAGGCCCACGGCGGCACCATCGCGGTGACCAACCGGGAGGGGGGCGGGGCCCGGTTTGCGGTGACCCTGCCTTCGCTGGGGGCCACCGAGCGGCCCTCGGCCGACGGCGGTCCCGTCGACGCCTCGCCCGCCCGGATCGCTCACGAGCTCCCCGCTCCGCCTCAGGCGGGCGAGAGCGGCCTGCTCCGGGTCCTGCTCGTCGACGACGAGGCCGGCGTGCGGCGCAGCATCAGCCGCCTGCTCCGTCGCTCGGGCTTCTCCGTGACCGAAGCGGCCGGCGGCGAGGCGGCGCTCGAGCTCCTCCGTCAGAGCCGGTTCGACGTGGTGCTCTCGGATCTCCGGATGCCGGGGATCTCGGGCGAGGAGTTCTTCGAACGGATCCGGCGCGAGTTCCCCGCGATGACCGGCCGGGTGGTGTTCACCAGCGGCGACACCCTCCGGGAGGAGACCCAGAGCTTCCTCAAGAAGTGCGGCTGTCCCGCGCTGCAGAAGCCCTACGAGCTTTCCGAGCTGGTCCGGGTGCTGCGCTCGCTGCAGCCGGAGGCCCCCGTCACCCCCGCACGCCGGGCGCTGGCCTGATCCGGTGCGCCCCCCGTTCCGCGCCGACCTGCGGCTGGATCCCTACCCGATGCCCGCCATGGATTCGTCGACGACCTCCCCGGCGGACCGGATGGTGCTGGCCGCGCTCCCCGATGCCGTGCTGGTGCTCGACCCGTTAGGGCTGGTACGGGATGCCAACCCCGCCGCCGAGCGTCTCTTTGGCCGGCCCCTGGAAGCTCTTCGAAGCGCGGCGATCGATCGGCTGCTGACGCTGCCGGATCATGCCGCCCTCGGGGGGCTGCTCCGGTCCGGCCGCTCGAACGGGTCCGACCGCTGGCCCGGCTCGCGAGGACGCACCCTCGATGGCCAGGAATTCGACTGCGACATCGCCGCCGCACCGCTCTCGGGCCCGGGGGCCCCGGGCCGATGGGTGGTGACCGTGACGCCTACCGGGGGCCGCGATTTCGCGCTGGTGCAGCGCCAGGAGTCGGCCAAGATGTCGGCGGTGGCCACGCTGGCCGCCGGCATCGCCAACGACTTCAACAACGCGCTCGCCGCGATCAGCGGGAGCATCGAGGCGGCCCGCCTCCGCATCATCTCCCAGGACCGGGTCCCGCCCCGCGAGCTGATCGAAGTCAAGGAGGCCACCCGCGGCGCCGCCCGGCTGGTCCGCCGGCTGCTCAACTTCGCCCGGCCCGCGCCCGGATTGCGCCAGCCGATCGATCCCGCTCGGATCGTGGAGGAGGCCTGTCAGGTCCTCCGACGGGACCTCGATCCCCGGATCTCCCTGGTGACGCGACTCGACCACGGCGACTGGCGGATCCGGGCCGACCTGGAGCAGCTCACCGACCTGCTGGTGAGCCTGGGGCACAACGCCCTCGAAGCGATGCCCCATGGCGGCGTCCTCACTCTCGCCACCGCCCGGGCCGCGGCCGGGGCCTGGGGCGCCCCGGCGGCCATCGCCAGCCGCGAGTTCGTGCGCATCGAGGTGCGGGACACCGGCGAAGGGATTCCTCCCGAGGTTCTGCCCCGGATCTTCGAGCCGTTCTTTACCACCAAGGCCCCGGGACGGGGATCGGGGCTGGGACTGGCGACCGCCTATGCGACCCTGCGCCAGCACGAGGGCGGGATCACCGTGGAGAGCGCCCCCGGCGCCGGCAGCCTGTTCCAGATTTATCTCCCGCGTACGCATGAGCCCGCCGGCGAGGCCCAACCGCCCCGGGGCATCGAGCCGGGCACCGGCAGCGGCACCATTCTGCTGGTGGACGATGAGGCCTCGGTGCGCCGACCGCTGCGGCAGGGCCTGGGCCTGTGCGGGTACACGGTAGTCGAGGCCCGCGACGGCCTGGAGGCGCTCCGGCTGCACGGCGACGGGAGTGCCCGATTCGACCTGGTGATCCTCGATGTCAGGATGCCGGGCATGTCGGGGTGGGATGTCCTGAGCGAGCTCAAGCGGAGGACCCCGTCGCTCCCGGTGATCCTGACCAGTGGTTATTCGCAGGAAGACAGTACCCCGCCGCCCAATGGCTCGGCCCCGGATGCTTACCTCCCCAAGCCGTACGACCTGGCCGAACTCACCGCGCAGGTGCGACGGCTGTTGCCACCGCCCCGGGAGCCGGGTCATTCATCGTGATGGTCCTCCTGGTCGACGATGAGCCGGTGTGTCGCCGGATCCTCCGGCGCCTGCTGTCCCGCTTTCCCGAAGTCGAAACCAGGGAGGCGGAAGATGGACAGGCGGCCTGGACCATGCTCGGTGAGCTCCGGCCCGCCCTGATCCTCTGCGACCTGCAGATGCCGGTGATGGACGGCGTGACCCTGATCGGCAGGATCCGGGAGCACCCGGTCCTGCGCTCGGTACCGATCGTGGTCACCTCGGCCAGCAAAGACCGGGAGACGCTGCTGCAACTCAAGGACCTCGTACTGCTCGACTATCTGCTGAAACCCTTCGACCTGGTCCAGACCTTCGCCCGCCTGGAAAGGCACCTCGAGCCGCTGCTGCGGACCTACCGGGCGGCGCAGGCCGCCGCTCAGGCCGAAGCCCCGGCGGCTGCGGCGAGGGTCCAGGTCTTCACCCCGCCGGCCGCACCGGCGGCGCCGGCAGATGCAGGAGCGGCGGCGCCGGTGGCACAATCGCCGGGGGACGGCGAGGCCACACCAGCGGCGTAGGTCGGCCGCCGTTGCTCCCCTCGGCCGCGTGGCTTACCCTCCAGCCATGCGGCGTACTGTTTCCAGTGGGGCCAGGTGGGAACCGGTGGTGGGCTACTGTCGGGCGGTGCGCGTGGGAAACACGGTCCATGTGGCCGGGACCACCGCGATCGGGCCCGATGGCGCGGTGGTTGGTCCGGGGGATCCCTACGCCCAGGCGGTGCGGATCTTCCGGATCATCGAGGAGGCGCTGAAGGAGGTCGGCGCCGAACTGCGGCACGTGGTGCGCACCCGGATGTTCGTGACCGACATCAGCCAATGGGAAGCGGTCGGCCGGGCCCACGGCGAATTCTTCCGCGACATCCGCCCCGCCGCTACGATGGTGGAAGTGCGCCGCCTCATCGACCCCGCCCTCCTGGTCGAAATCGAGGTGGATGCGGTCATCGACTCCGACTGACTGCCATTCGATCACCGCGGCCCCGCGGGCGTGAGGGCAGTGACGCTGCGTCGAGGTGCCCCCGGGACGTGAAGCAACTGTTATCCAGATCCGCCGGAACTGGTTAGCTCCTTTCGGGCCGAATTCACCCCCCTTTCAGCCGTCCCCCCCTACTGTATCCGTCCAGTGTGGACCCGACTGCGGGTTCACGCGGGCCCTTGGCAAGGCGGTGACGCATCGACTGGTCCCGTGTTTGCGGGGGTCGTCAGAGACCTGCGAGACGTACCGATGTACACCCGCCCGTGCCGGACCCTTCGCTTCTCAGCCGTTTCGAGTCGTACCTCATCCGTTGCCGGAAGCAGGGATTCCGGCGGGAGAATCATGCCCATGTCGCCAGGCACCCTCCGCGGGCGCCGGCTCGTCGCCGCCGTGCTGACCGGGTTCGTCCTGACCGGCATCGCCTGCGGTGATGACAACGGCACCGCCCCAGTCCGATCCACGTTCGAGGACGTCATCGCCAGCGGCGGCGACCTCCCCGAGGTCGCCGAGCACAGCCTCGTGACCGACTCGCTCAAGAGCACCGAGCTGCGGGGCAACGAGAACTGGTCGTGCGTTACGCGGACCTATGATGTCACCCGGGCCCCCGAAGACTTTCCCCTGTTCGACCCCAACTCCGAGATCATCTATCCGGGCAACCTGCTCCAGGGCAAGAGCCTGACCCAGGCCACGCCGGAGCCGATTCCGGTGCGCCGGGGCGGCGGGACCATCGTGGTGACGCTCAACAACGGGGCCACCGGCGGTGTCAGCCGGACGGTGCCGGTCGTGTCGCTGGGCTCGATCTATGACGCGGCCAACGACATCATCGGCACCAATCCGGGGAACCTCCCGGCCCGGTTCAACTTCGCCACCGAGCGGGTGGAATCCGACAAGCAGCTCTCGGTGGCCACCAACGCCAGCTGGGAGGCGTACAGCCTCTGGAAGATGAAGGGCGGCCTCTCGGTGTCGGTGAACACCCGGCGCAACCACAACAAGTTCCTGGTCAAGCTCAACCAGGCGTTCTACACGGTGGCCTTCGAGCTGCCCACCTCGCCGGAGCAGATGTTCGCCGACGACGTGACCCCGGACGACCTCAAGCCGTTCGTCGGCTCGGGCAACCCCGCCACCTTCATCTCGTCAGTCACCTTCGGCCGGATCTTCTACCTGCTGATCGAATCGACCCAGAGCGCCGACAGCATCGCCGCCTCGATCAACCTCTCGTTCAGCGGCGCGCTGGGGAAGTTCGAGGATACCACCAAGGCCCGGTTCGTCGACCGGCTCGACAGCCTCCATGTGACGGCCTACGCGCTGGGCGGGGACGCCAATCAAGCCCTTCGGGCGGTGACCAGCAGCTTCGACTCGCTCAAGTCGTTCCTGGCCGAAGGCGGCAACATCAAGACCGGGCTCCCGATCTCCTACGTGGTGCGGAGCGTCCGGCGGCCGGAGAAGATCGTGAAGGTCGGTCTCAACACTCAGTACGACGTGCGTGACTGCCGCCCGATCATGGAGACCTTCGGGGCCCCGATGATCTGGCTCGCGGCCGACGATCCCAGACTCAAGACCAACGCGGGGGTCACCGGCCGCTTCACCCGCTGGCCCGATCTCTCCGAGGCGGGGAACGAGGCCTACCTCGACCACACCGCCCCCGACTCGCTCCAGCCCCTGCTGGTGGCCCGGGCGGTGAACGGTGAAATGCCGGCGGTCACCTTCGGCAACCAGGCCTGGCTCCGGTTCGTCGGCAGCAGCTTCAGCGGCACCGACTACACCATTTCCACGGTGGCGCGGTTCACGCTGAACCCCTCGTACGGCTTCACCTTCCTGAGCGGCAACACCCTGCTGCCCAACCGGATGCTGCAGGCGGGGTTCAACACCCGCGCCAATACCGGGTCGGATCCCTACACCTTCGGCTTCAACCACTTCGGGCTCGGGGTGGTGACCGACCGGGTGCCGTATCCCGACCAGTTCCATCTGTATACCCTCGAGTTCAGCCTGCTCCGCGGCATGTCGATCTACATCGACGGCGAACAGGCGTCCTGGAACCCCGCGGCCATCACGCCACTGCAGGACTACCTCGGCGCCCGGATCGGCAACGTGCAGTCGATTCCCAACGCGTCGGTGGAGATCGCCGAGTTCATGGCGTTCCCTGCGGTCCTGACCGGGGAGCAGCGACGCTATCTCGAGGACAACCTGATGCGGAAATACAAGTTCTGAGGCGCGAGCGGAGAGGAGGACCCGATGTCACGACTGACCAGACTCGCGATGCAGGCCGCCGCGGTCCTGCTGGCGTCCCTCATCGCGTGCGACGACAGCACCGCGCCTGTGGAGGTGCCCGACGTGGTGGAGGCCGGCCCGGACCTGACCGCGACGGTGGGAGAATACGTCAGACTGGACGGGACCCGGAGCTGCTCGACCGGACTGACCTGCGTCTGGCGACAGGTGGGCGGTCCGGATGTCACCGGCGGCGCGGGCACGATGGAGGGCCAGCTTCCGGGCTTCACCGCCCCGGCGTTTGTCACCAGCGTGCAATTCGAGCTCCGGGTGGGCAATGGCGAGGCGCTGAGCCCGCCCGACACGGTCACGGTGCTCATCCTGCATGACAGGGATCACGCACTCTTCGTCAGCCGTACCGGATGGGACACCAACCCCGGCACGCCGGCCGCGCCGATGCGGAGCCTGCAGAAGGCGATGCAGCGGGCCCGGGAAACCGCCGGGGGCGCCGATCTCTATATCGGGGAAGGGACCTATCCCGGCAGCCTCGAGCTCGCGAGCGGGGTAAGCCTCTTCGGCGGCTACAGCCGGGCCACCTGGCTCCGGGATCCCGCGCTCTATCCCACCGTCATCGCCGGCGGGCGGAAGGCGATCACCGGGGTCGGGGTCTCCGATGTGGAGCTCGACGGGTTGGTGATCCAGAGCGCCGATGGCATCGCCGATGGAGCCGACGAGGATCGCAGCTCCATCGGGGTGTGGCTCAACGGGACCCGGAACATCGTCATCAACGGGAATACCATCGAGACCGGCAACGCCGCGAGCGGCAAGGAAGGCATCGCGGGGTGGACCGGCCGCGAGGGTCTGCCCGGTGCCCAGGGCACCCCGGGGAACAATGACGACGATCCCCCCGGTGTGGGCGGCCTGGGCGGCCTGGGCTGGCCCAACTCGGGCGGCCGCGGCGGCAACGGCGGCGGCGAAGGAAATCACCCCGGCTTGAGTGGCACCGCCGGTGGCGGGACCAACGGCGGACTGGGCGGCGGGGGCGGCTGGTATGGCGACCCCGGCTACGACGGCGTGACAGGCGGCACTGGGAAGGACGGAGCGACCGGAACGCCTGGAGCCGCCGGGGCCGGCTTCGGCCTGATTCACGCGAGCTTCGGCTACCTCCCGGCGACCGGCTCGAGCGGTCAGCCCGGGGTCCCCGGCGGCGGGGGTGGCGGCGGCGGCGGCGGCGGCGGTCAGTACGACGGCGATGACGGCGCCGGCAACGGTGGCGCCGGCGGCGGGGGTGGCGGCGGCAGCGGCCAGGGCGGCGTCGGCGGGTTTGGCGGGGGCGGTTCGTTCGGCGTCATGATGATCGACGCGACCGGCACCGTCATCACCAACAACGCCATCGTCACCGGCAAGGGTGGCAACGGCGGCAAGGGCGGCCCCGGCGGCGTAGGCGGCAAAGGCGGCCTGGGTGGCCCGATGCAGAGCCACGAGTGGGACGAGATCGGAGAAGGCGCCGCCGGCGGGAACGGTGGCAAAGGCGGCGACGGCGGTGCCGGTGGAGGTGGCGGCGGGGGCCCCACCATCGGGCTGGTGGACGCCGGGAGCAGCACGGTGACCCGGGCCGCCAACGCGATCGCTCTGGGGACCGCCGGGGCCGGCGGACCCAGTCCCGCGGGAGCGGCCTATGCCGGCAAGCCCGGCCTGCGACAGGACTACTTTCGGGTCGGGGACGGGATCGTCGCGCGGACCCGGCGCTGATCCCGGCGCCGGTCGGTGCGCCGCTGGCGGAGGGGAGACCGGCTCAAGTAGGATTGCGGGATGACTTCCACGATCCTGCCCCGCGAAACGCTCGGCACCGCGACGGTGAATGCCATTCGGGAGCTCATCCTCCATGGTGAGCTCCCGCCTGGCGCGCCGATCCGGCAGGAGTGGCTGAGCGCCCGGCTGGGCGTGAGCCGTATCCCGGTCCGGGAGGCGCTGCGCCAGCTCGATGCCGAGGGACTGGTGGTCTTCGCCCCGCACCGTGGGGCCATGGTGCCGCTCCTCTCCCCCGAGGAGATCGGCGAGTTGTACGAGTTGCGGAGCCTGATCGAGGGCGATCTGCTGCGCCGGGCGGTGCCCCACTTCGGGCCGGCCGACGCCACCCGGGCACGCAACGCGGTCGAGGAGTTGAACCACGCCTTCGCCAGCGAGGAGGTACGGGCCTGGGGCCGGCTCAACTGGGCCTTCCACGCCGCGCTGTACGCCCCGGCCGGGCGGCCCCGCACCCTCGCGGTGGCCGAGAACCTGCACCACCGGACCGACCGGTTCTCCCGGATGCAGCTGGTCCTGACCCACGGCCGGCGCCAGGCCCAGCGGGAGCACGCCGGTCTGCTGTCCCGGGTGCGGCGGGGCGACGCGAGCGGAGCGGCGGCGCTGCTGCGGCGGCACATTCTCGGCGCGCGGGACCGACTGCTTCAGTTCCTGCGCCAGCAGCAGCTGCCGCCGCCGGGGTGACCCGCGGCCCGAAGTGGCGACTGGTGCTACCTTGGGATATTGTATACAATATCCTGATCAACGCCCGGCTCGGACCCGGCACGGGCCCCACCCTCCGCACTCATGACCGCTCCGCACCTCCAGCACTGGCTCGCCGGCCGATGGCATCCCGCGCAGGGCCGCGACGGGATCGAGCTCCGTAACCCCGCCGATCCCGCCGACCTCGTCGCCCTCGGTCCGGCCGGCGACCCGCGGGACGCCGCCCTCGCCGCCGAAGCCGCCGCCGCCGCCCTCCCCGGCTGGCGCGCCCTCTCCGGGCCCGCCCGGGCGGAGCACCTCTACGCCTGGGCCGGCGCCCTCGCCACTCGGCGGGAGGAGTTGACCCGCGCCATCGTGCGGGATGTGGGCAAACCGATCACCGAAGCGGCGGGTGAGGTCGCCCGCGGCGTCGCGATCCTGCGGTACTACGCCGGGGAGGCCGTCCGGGACGTCGGCACCGTCATTCCCGCGCAGGTGGCCGGCGCCCTGCAGTACTCGCTCCGCGAACCGCTCGGGGTCGTGGCCCTGGTGACGCCCTGGAACTTCCCCGTGGCCATCCCCCTCTGGAAGACCGCCCCGGCGCTCGCCTTCGGCAATACTGTGGTGCTCAAACCCGCTGAGGCCGGGGCCCGGATCGCCACGCTGCTGGCCGAGACCAGCGCCCAGGCCGGGCTTCCCGCCGGGGTCTTCAACCTGCTCCTCGGCACCGGCGCCATCGCCGGCAGAGCCCTGCTGGAACAGGGGGCGGTGCGGGCCGTCAGCTTCACGGGATCGGCTACCGTCGGCGCCGGCGTGGCCACCGCGGCCGCCGGCCGCAACCTCCGGTTTCAGACCGAGATGGGCGGCAAGAACGTCATGATCGTCGCCGCCGACGCCGATCTCGACCGGGCCGCCCGCCTCGCGGCCCAGGGCGCCATGCGCTACGCCGGCCAGAAGTGCACCGCCACCAGCCGGGCGATCGTCATGGAATCGGTCCTGGAGCCGTTCCTCGAGCGCCTGGTCGAGCAGGTGCGGGCGCTGCCGCTCGGGCCCGTGGACGACCCCGCCGCCGCGGTCGGACCCATGATCTCCGCCGCGGCCCGCGACCGGGTTCATCGGATGGTGACCGCCTCGGGTGCGACGGTGGTAACCGGCGGCCGCCCGGCCGGAGGCGCGTTCGCCACCGGCAGCTACTACGAGCCCACGGTGCTCCGCAATGTGGACCCACGGTCCCCGGTGGCCTGCGAGGAGTTGTTCGGCCCGGTGCTGGTGGTGCTCGGGGCGCCCGACCTGGACCAGGCCATCGAGCTGGCCAATGCCACGCCCTACGGGCTCAGCGCCTCCCTGATGACGCGGGACCTCTCGGCCGTGCTGAGCTATGTCCCGCGCATCGAGGCCGGCCTGGTCCGGGTCAATGGCGATACCACCGGAGTCGACCCGCACGCGCCCTTCGGCGGCATGAAGGGCTCCTCGTCAGGCTCACGGGAGCAGGGCCCTTCCGCCCGGGAGTTCTACACCGAACTCAAGACCGTGCAGATCCAGGCGTGAGCCCCGCCAGCGGCAGGATCCAGGTCGTCGATTCCCACACCGAGGGCGAGCCCACCCGGGTGATCATCGCCGGGTGGCCCGATGTGCCGGGCGCAACCATGGCCGCCCGGCGGGACCATGTCGCAGCCCACCAGGACGGGTTGCGGCGGGGCGTCGTGCTCGAACCCCGAGGCCACGAGGCCATGGTCGGGGCGCTCCTGACCGAGCCGGTGGAGCCCGGGTCCGACGCCGGCGTGATCTTCTTCAACGACGTAGGCTACCTGGGCATGTGCGGCCATGGCCTGATCGGGGTGGTTCGTACGCTCCGCGAATTGGGTCGGCTGCGCGGCGACACCGCGGTGATCGATACCCCGGTTGGTACCGTTCGGGCCTGGCCCGGGCGCGATGGCGCCGTGACCATCCGAAATGTGCCGGCCCGGCACGAGGCATCCGATATCGAAGTGGATGTCCCCGGCCTCGGCAGGCTCACCGGCGACCTGGCCTGGGGTGGCAACTGGTTCTTCCTCACTCACCTCCCGGACCAGCCGCTCACCCTCGGCAACGCCCGACGCCTGACCGACCTGACCATCGCCATCCGCGAGTCCCTCAACCGCGGGGCCGCTCGGGCGGACCACGTCGAACTCTCGGGGCCGCCGGTCCGGGCCGACGCCGACGCCCGGAACTTCGTGCTCTGCCCCGGCGTGGCCTACGACCGCTCCCCCTGCGGGACCGGGACCTCCGCACTCATGGCCGTCCGGCACGCCCGCGGCCTTCTGGCGCTGGGACAGCGCTGGCGGCAGGAGAGTATCACCGGGAGCCTCTTCACCGGGTGGTTGGAGCAGGAAGGGACCGAGCTGGTCCCGTTTATCGAAGGCCATGCCTACGTAACCGCCGAGGCGACGCTGCGCTTCGATCCGGCGGACCCGTTTCGCGCGGGGCTGGGCGGCTGAGCCAATGACGCGCCATCCGGATGCGATCGTGGTCGGCGCCGGCATCGTGGGAGCGGCCACCGCGCTCGCCCTGGCCCAGGAGGGGCTCGGGGTGCTGGTCCTCGAGGCGGGGTTCGCCGGCGGCGGCGCCACCGGTGCGGCCATGGGGCATGTCGTCGTGATGGACGACAGCGCCGCTCAGCTCGCCCTGACCTCCTACTCCCGCCGGTTGTGGACCGAACTCGCCCCGGCGCTGCCGCCCGAGTGCAGCGACCACGCCAGTGGCACGATCTGGATCGCCGCCGCCGCCGCCGAGCTGGCCGAGGCCCGACGGCGATCCGCCGGCTACGCTCGGGCCGGGATCCACACCGAGCTGCTGGACGAGCGGCAGTTGCGCGCCTGTGAGCCCGCACTCCGGCACGGCCTGACGGGCGGCCTGCTGGTGCCGGACGACCGGATTCTCTATCCCCCGGCCGCGGCCCGGTGGCTGCTCGACCAGGCTCGGGCCCACGGCGCGGCGTGTCGCGAGGGGACCGAGGTGATGGAAATCGGCGCCCGACGGGTCCGGCTGCGGGACGAGACGCTGGAGGCCGGGCTGGCGATCAACTGCGCCGGCCCAGCGGCAGCGAGCCTGATGCCCGCGTTGCCGATCGTTCCGCGCCGGGGCCACCTGGCCATCACCGGGCGGTACGAGGGCTTCTGCCGCCGCCAGCTCATCGAGTTAGGCTACATGGGGAGCGCCCACACGCTGACGGCGGAGTCGATTGCCTTCAACGTTCAGCCGCGGCCCAATGGCCAGCTCCTGATCGGCTCCTCGCGAGAGCTGGTGGGGTGGGAGCGGGAGCTCAATCGCCCGTTGCTGGGACGGATGCTCGCCCGGGCGATGGAGTACCTCCCGGGCCTGGCACAGTGTCAGGTGCTTCGTGCCTGGGTAGGGTTCCGTCCATCCACCGCCGACCAGCTGCCCCTCATCGGACGCTGCCCGGAGGCGGAGGGAGCGTGGGTCGCCGCCGGCCATGAAGGGCTCGGCGTTACCACCGCGCTGGGCACCGCCCGGCTGCTGGCCGATCTCATCCTGGGCCGGTCCCCCGCGATCGATCCCGCCCCCTATCGGGTCGATCGCGCCATGCCGGACGCGGCATGAGCGCCCCGGTACGCCGGGTGCGGCTGGTGGTCGACGGGGTCACCTACGCGGTGCCAGAGGATGTCAGCGTAGCC
This sequence comes from uncultured Gemmatimonadaceae bacterium, assembly GCA_964642475.1. Lineage (GTDB taxonomy): Bacteria > Gemmatimonadota > Gemmatimonadetes > Gemmatimonadales > GWC2-71-9 > JADJOM01. Next base: position 140,000 of record CAZXRC010000005.1, read on the forward strand.
GTTGCGCTGTTGAATGCCGGCGTCGTCGGGTTCCGTCTCCCGGTGACGGGCGCCGGATCCCGCGGACCGCTCTGCGGCATGGGCATCTGCCACGAATGTCGGGTCACGATCGATGGGGCGCCGCATCGCCGCGCCTGTCTCGAGCGGTGCCGTGACGGCATGCGGATCGTGACCCGGCCCGGACCGACCCGCTGATGCGCGATACGCCCACCACCACCCCGGACGAGACGGCCGACGTGGTCGTCGTCGGCGCCGGACCGGCGGGAATCGCCGCCGCGACCAGCGCCGCCGAGTCGGGTGCGGGGGTGATCCTGCTGGACGAGGGGGCGCGACCGGGGGGACAGATCTGGCGTCACCGAGACGCCGACGACCTCGGCGGCGAGGCCAGGCGCCGACTGGGGCGCTGGCACCGCAGTGGCGCCAGACTCGTGAGCGACGTGGCGGTGTTCGATGTGACGGCAGGGCGCGAGGCGCGCGGGTACGACCTCTGGGCCGCCCGGGGGGACGAGCCCATGCAGATCGCCGCCGGGACCGTGGTCCTCGCCACCGGAGCCCGTGAGCTCTTCCTTCCGTTCCCCGGCTGGACGCTGCCGAACGTGCTCGGTGCCGGCGCGATGCAGGCCCTGATCAAGGGTGGCCTGGCGGTGGAGGGGCAGCGGGTCCTGGTGGCGGGGTCCGGCCCGCTGCTCCTGGCGGTGGGTGCCCTGCTCGTCCAACGCGGCGCCGAGGTGGTCGAGATCGCGGAGCAAACCCCCACCACGTCCCTTGCGGCCTATGCCGCCGGTTTGTGGCGGACCCCGGGACGGCTGCTCCAGGCGGCGGCGTACCGTCGCCGGCTGGGTCTCCGCCGGTATCGCACCGGATCGTGGGTCACCCGGGCGGAGGGCCGCGACCGGGTTGAACGGGCGACCGTGACCGACGGACGACGGACCTGGTCTCACCCCTGCGACTGGCTCTGTGTGGGCTTTGGGCTGGTGCCGAACATCGAGCTGGCCGCCGTCCTGGGCTGCGAGGTGAAAGGCGACAGCGTCATGGTCGACCACCACCAGGGTACCAGCGTGCCCGGCGTCTACTGCGCCGGGGAGCCCACCGGGATCGGGGGCATGGAGCTGGCCCTGGTGGAGGGCGAGATCGCCGGACGCGCGGCGGCCGGTTGCCGGGAGCATCCCGACCGGCTCATCCGCCGGCGCGACCGGCTCCGGCGCCATGCCACCAGGATGCAGGCGGCCTTTGCGCTCCGTGACGAGCTGCGAGGGCTGCCCGACCGCGACACCCTGGTGTGCCGCTGCGAAGATGTCCCGCTGGGCGCACTCGACCCCGCCTGGACCCCGCGCCAGGCCAAGCTCTACACCCGGTGTGGCATGGGGCCCTGCCAGGGCCGGGTCTGCGGTCCGGCAATGACCTACCTGCGAGGCTGGCCTCGCGACACCCTGCGGCCGCCGGCGGTCACCGTTACGCTGCAGGCGATCGCGCGGATGGCGGTCTCCCACGAACCCGATCGAGGATCCCGATGAAACCGGCCGACTGGCAGGGCGTCTTCCCCGCCATCACCACCCCCTTTGCCCCCGATCTCTCGATCGATCACGTGGCCCTGCACGAGCAGGTCGCCTGGCTGGTGGAGCGGGGATGCCACGGCATCGTGACTCCCGGCTCGCTGGGCGAAGCGGCGGTGCTCTCGGCCGAGGAGAAGGTCGCGGTGCTCCAGACCTGCCGGCAGGCGACCCGCGGGCGGGTGCCACTGGTGGCGTCGGTCTCGGCCCTGTCGACGGCCGACGCGGTCGCGTTTGCCTCCGCCGCCCAGCACCTGGGGTGCGACGGTCTCATGGTGCTCCCCCCGTACGTGTATCGCGGGACAACGCGGGAGATGGAGAACCATGTCAGCGCGATCTTCGCAGCCACTTCACTCTCCTGCATGCTCTATAACAACCCGATCGCCTACGGCACCGACTACCTGCCGGTGCAGATCGTCGGGCTGGGCGCGCGCCATCCCAATCTCCACGCGGTCAAGGAATCCAGCGGGGACATCCGCCGGATCACCGGTCTCAGGGCGCTGAGCGGGCCCCGGTTCCGGATCTTCGTCGGCATGGACGACGTGATCGTGGAGGGCATCGCGGCCGGCGCGGTCGGATGGATCGCCGGGCTGGTCAACGCGCTTCCGGAGGAGTCCATCCGGCTCTTCAACCTCGCGCTGGATGGACCGAGCGGCGAGCTCGACGCCCTCTATGCCTGGTTTCTGCCGCTGCTGCGACTGGACACCGTCCCCACCTTTGTCCAGCTCATCAAGCTGGTCCAACAGGAGGTGGGTCGGGGAACCGAGCGGGTACGCCCGCCGCGCCTGCCCCTGGAGGGGGAGGCACGCGCCAGCGCGCTGGCCCTCATTCGGGACTCACTCGCCCGGCGGCCGGCGTCCGCCTCGTCCCGACCGGCCGGACCCCGCCCCACCCGGGAGCCTAACCGATGAATCGTCGCCAGGTCCTCACGCTCCTCGCCAGCGGCGTCAGCAGCAGCCTGCTCCTTCCCCTCGCGCCGAGTCATCGCTGGCGGGTGGGACAGGCAATCCATATGCGGCTCGGCACCCGGCCTACGGCGCTCCGGCCCGACCAGCACGCGCTGATTGCCCGGATCGCCGATCTGGTGCTCCCCGCGTCCGAGACCCCGGGCGCCCTGGATGTGGAGGTCCCCGCCTTCATCGATCTCATGCTCGCTGAGTGGCACACCGACACCGAGCGGGCCGCGCTCCTGAAGGGGCTGGGGGACCTCGACCGGCGGGCCGGAGCGGGATTCCTGACCCTGGACGAAGCCGCGCAGCTGCAGCTCCTCACCAGCCTCGACGGAGTGAAAGGGGCCCCGGGCAGCGCCGAGCAGGCGTTCGGGAGTCTCAAGTGGCTGACACTGTACGGCTACTTCACCTCCGAGCGGGTCCAGCGGGAAGTGTTGCGGACGGTCGTAATCCCCGGGCGCTACGACGCCTGCGTTCCGATCGCGAACGAGGAGCACCACTGATGCCCCGGACCACGAAGTACGACGCCATCGTCGTCGGATCGGGAATGACCGGCGGGTGGGCCGCCAAGGAACTGACCGAGCACGGACTCCGAACCCTGGTCCTCGAGGCCGGCCCGGATACCGTCCCCGAGCGGGACTACGTGGAACACGTGGAGCCGTGGCGTATGCCCTTCCGGGGGCGGCGCGACCGGCAGCGGCTGGAGCGGGATCAGTGGATTCAGCGGGACTGCTACGCCTGTGACGAGTGGGCCGCGAAGTTCTTCGTCAACGACCGGGAGAATCCCTACAGCACTCCGGCCGACAAACCCTTCAAGTGGATCCGGGGACGGCAGGTGGGGGGACGGTCCATCATGTGGGCACGGCAGGTCTACCGCTGGAGCGACCTCGACTTCGAGGCCAACCTGCGGGAAGGCGTCGGGGTGGACTGGCCCATCCGCTACGCCGACATCGCCCCATGGTACGACCACGTGGAGCGGTTCATCGGGATCAGCGGCCAACGCGAGGGACTCCCCCAGCTGCCCGACGGGCAGTTCCTCGCGCCGATGGCGCTCAACTGCGCCGAGGCGGCTGCCCGGGAGCGCCTGGGGCGGGCCTTTGGGGGCGAACGGGTCCTCACCATCGGCCGGTGCGCCGTGCTCACCGAGCCGCACGGCGGGCGGGCCGCCTGCCATTACTGCGGGCCCTGCCACCGCGGGTGCATCACCCGGTCGTACTTCAGCGCGGTAAACGCCACCCTGCCCGCGGCCCGCGCCACCGGGCGGATGACACTGCTTCCCGACAGCGTGGTGGAGCGGGTGCTCTACGACGCACGGCGCCGCCGCGTCACCGGAGTCCGGGTGATCGACGCCCGCACCCGCGCCGTGACCGAGTACCACGGCCGCCTGGTCTTCCTCTGCGCTTCGGCCCTCGAATCCACCCGGCTCCTGCTCAACTCGGCGGGCCCGGACTTCCCGGCCGGTCTCGCCAATTCCAGCGGTGTGCTGGGGCGCTACCTCATGGACCACACCATGGGCCATGGCGCGGTGGGCCGACTCGAAGGATTCGACGACCACACCTACCACGGCAACCGTCCCAACGGGGTGTACATCCCCCGCTTCAAGAACGTACGTCGCAAGGAACCCGGCTTCCTGCGCGGCTTCGCGTATCAGGGTGAGGCCTATCGCGAAGGATGGCGGCGAGCCGGGGTGGGGCTGGGCCGCGAATACAAGCGACGGCTGATCGGCGAACAGGGTCCCTGGATGATGAGTCTGGAGGGGTTCGGCGAGTGCCTCCCCCGTGCCGAGAACCGGGTGGAGCTGGATCCCGAACTCAAGGACGCCTGGGGCATCCCGGCGCTCAGGATCAGTTGCAGCTACGGGCCCAACGAGCTCCGGCAGATGGAGGAGATGATCACTGCCGCCCAGGAGATGCTGGACGCGATCGGTGCGAAGGACATCACCGAAATGCGGGACCAGGTCGATCCCGGACTGGTCATCCATGAAATGGGAACCGCGCGGATGGGCCGCGACCCCCGGACGTCGGTGCTCAACCGCTGGAACCAGGCCCACGACCTCCCCAATCTCTTCCTGACCGACGGGGCCTGCATGGCGTCCTCCGCCAATCAGAACCCCTCGATCACGTATATGGCGCTCACGGCCCGGGCGGTCAATCACGCGGTGGACCTCCTGCGGCGTCACGAGTTATAGTCGCGCGAGCGGCAGCCTACCGGCTGGGCGCTCACCCCTTCTTGCAAGGAGCCTGACATGCAGCGGCGTGAATTCCTGAACCTGACGGCCGCACTCTATGCGGCGGGGCGGCTGCCCGGCGGGGCCTGGAAGGGTGGGATTGACCGGCCGGGGATTCAGCTCTGGTCGGTCCGGCAGCTGTTCCGCAACGATCCGGAGCGGACCCTCGCGGCCCTGGCCGAAGCGGGGTTCCGAGAAGTGGAATTCGCCGGATACGCCGGACGGCCCGCCGCCGAGATCCGGGCGATGCTCAAGCGGACCGGCCTGGCGGCGCCCTCGGCCCATGTGGAGCTGGATGACCTGCGGAGTCACTGGCCCGAGCGGCTCGAGTATGCCCGATCGGTCGGCCACGAGTACCTGGTGCTGGCGTGGCTGCCCGAGAGCGAACGAACCCTGGAGCATTACCGCCGGCATGCGGCCATGATGAACGAAGCCGCCGCGGCCGCGGGCAAGGCCGGGCTCCGTTTCGCCTACCATAACCATGACTTCGAGTTCACCCCCGCCGACGGGGGGATCCCCTACGACGTGCTGCTCAAGGAGACCGACCCGGGGCTGGTACAGTTCGAGCTGGACCTCTTCTGGATCGCCTACGGCGGGCAGGACCCGCTGGCCTACTTCGCCGCCTGGCCGGGGCGGTTCCCCCTGGTCCACGTCAAGGACATGGCGCCCGGGAAGAAGATGGTCAACCTGGGAGACGGCACCATCGACTTTGCCGGGATCCTGGGGCGACACAGGACCGCCGGTATCCGGCATTACTTCGCCGAGCACGATGAGCCGGCCGACCCGATGGCTTTCGCCCGGGGCGCGGCGGCATTCTTGAAGCGGTTGCGGATCTGAGCGGTTGCGGACCATTCTCGGGGAGGATGCAGCCATGAAGGATCGGATGCCGGAGTCCGGTCACCACCCGACCCGGCGGGAGGCGGTCCTCGCCCTCGGGTCGGCGGCGGCGCTGCTGAGCGGGAGCCGCGCCATCGGTCGTCGCGACCCTCCGCCACCGGGCCTCAAGGGCCATCTCAAGCACTCGGTCTGCCAGTGGTGTTACGACAAGATGCCGCTGGATGACCTCTGCCGGCACGCTCGGGATCTGGGACTCGCCTCGGTCGAGCTGCTGGGGGAGACCCAGTGGGATACCGTCAAGCGCTACGGTCTCACCTGCGCGATGGCCAACGGACCGACCGAGATCGAGGTGGGACTCAACCACCCCAGCGAGCACGACCGGTTCGTAAGGGAATCGGAGCGGCTGATCCCGATGATCGCCGAGCGCGGCTTCCCCAACATGATCGTGTTCTCGGGGAACCGCGGCGGGCTGTCGGACTACGAGGGGATCGACAACTGTGCCCGGGGGCTGGGCCGGATCCTGCCGATCGCCGAGCGCCACGGGGTCACGGTGCAGATGGAGCTGCTCAACAGCAAGGTTGACCACATCGACTACCAGTGCGATCGGACCCCCTGGGGCGTCGAGCTGGCCAAGCGGGTGAACCATCCCCGCTTCAAGCTGCTCTACGACATCTACCACATGCAGATCATGGAAGGGGATGTGATCCGTACCATCCGGACCTATGCCCCGTTCATCGGACATTTTCACACCGGCGGAGTGCCGGGACGCAACGAGATCGACGAGACCCAGGAGCTCAACTACCGGCGGGTCATGCAGGCGATCGTCGAGCTGGGCTACCGGGACTACGTGGCCCAGGAGTTCATCCCCCGGCGGGACCCGATGACCTCACTGGGCGAAGGGGTGCGCATCTGCGACGTGTGAGTTGTCCGCGGTCGCTCGCCCGACGGACCGCGCCGGAAGGCCTACCACCAGTGAAGGAGCAGCCTTGTCGACTACGACCGCCCCGCAGGCCCCGGCGCCCCTGTCCCCCGCCCGCTGGGCCGGACTCCTGGGGCTCGGCTTCGTGACCGACTTCCTCGACACGCTCGGGGTCGGGTCGTTCGCTACGACCACCACCGCGTTCAAGATCGGGAAGGTGGTAAAGGACGAAGACATCCCCGGCACACTCAACGTGGGCCATTCCCTGCCGACGATCCTGGAGGCGATCCTCTACATCACCGTGATCCGGGTGGAGTTGCCCACCCTGATCGGGATGATCGCCGCCGGCGCCATCGGCTCGTGGTTCGGGGCCAGCTGGGTCCTGCGCTGGTCCCGACGCACCATTCAGCTCGCACTCGCGGTGGCATTGCTCGTCACCGCGATCTTCATCGTGCTCCGCCAGCTCCAGGTCTTCCCGCCGGGTGGCGACGCGCTGGGCCTGACCGGCATCGCGCTGGTCGCCGCCATCCTGGCCAATGGGCTGATCGGCTCGCTCACCTCGCTCGGGATCGGCAACTACGCTCCCTGCATGGCGGTCGTGAGCCTCCTCGGCATGAACCCCACCGCCGCCTTCCCCATCATGATGGGCTCGGCCGCCCTGATTCTCCCGGCCGCCGCGATCCGCTTCTACACCGGTGGACGATATGACAGACGGGCCGCGGTCGGCCTGGCGATCGGCGGACTGCCCGGAGTGCTGGTGGCCGCGTTCATCGTCAAGTCCCTGCCGCTCGACCAGGTCCGCTGGCTGGTAGTGGGGGTCCTGACCTATACCTCCATTCTCATGTGGCGTTCGGCCACGGCCGAGTCCTCGATCCGGGGGGTGTCATGAAGATCAAGGCGATCCGTGCCTGGCAGATCGATCTCCCGCTCCACGAGGGAAGCTACCAGTGGTCCGGTGGGAACAGTGTTTCGGTGTTCGACTCCACGGTCGTCGGTGTCGAGACCGATGCGGGGCTGACCGGCTGGGGCGAGGTCTGCCCGCTGGGGCCGGCCTACCTCCCGGCCTACGCCGAAGGGGCGCGGACCGGTATCGCCGAACTGGCGCCCCAACTGCTCGGCGCCGATCCCCTGTCGCTCGAGGCGCTCAATCGCCGGATGGATGCGGCGCTCAGGGGACATCCCTACGTGAAATCGGCGATCGATGTGGCCTGCTGGGATCTGCTGGGACAGGCCAGCGGTCTGCCGGTCGTCACCCTGCTCGGCGGCCGGGTGGGCGAGGACTTCGCCCTCTACCGGGCCATCTCGCAGGACACGCCCGCCCGCATGGCGAAGCGGATCGCTCAGTACCGGAAGGAGGGGTACCGCAAGTTCCAGCTCAAGGTGGGTGGCGACCCCGACACCGACATCGCCCGGATCCGGGCCGCCGCGGGCGAACTCGAGGACGGCGACCTGCTGGTCGCGGATGCCAACACCGGCTGGAGCCAGCATGCCGCGCTCCGGGTGGCGGGGGCGGTGGCCGACGTCGATGTCTACCTGGAGCAGCCCTGCCTGACCTATGAGGAGTGCCTGGCGGTCCGGCGGCATACCAACCGGCCGTTCGTGCTGGACGAAGTCGTGGATGGGATCGGGATGGTCGTGCGGGCCGTCGCCGACCAGGCGATGGACGTCATCAATCTCAAGATCTCGAAGGTCGGCGGGCTGACCCGGGCTCGACAGATCCGCGACCTCTGCATCTCCCTCGGCATCGCGATGACCATCGAGGACACCTGGGGCGGCGATATCGTCACCGCCGCCATCAGCCACCTGGCCCACAGCACGCCGGAGAAGTTCCTCTTCTCGGCCACCGACTTCAACTCCTACGTCACCGTCGCCTTCGCCGAGGGTGCACCCCGCCGCAAAGGGGGTCGACTCGCCGCGCCGAGCCGCCCCGGTCTCGGCGTCACGCCGAAAATGAAGCTGCTGGGCCGGCCGATCCTGGACATCAAGACCAGATAGCGCCCGGCGGTCAGGGGCCGCCAGGCGCGGTTCAGGGGGGTCGATTCGTGCGGTTGGGCGAACGACTCAACGAACCAGGAAACCCTGCCCCAGCTGGTCGTCCGGATCGAGCAGGAATTCGTGGCGACCGGTGATGAAGGCCCGGCCACTCACCTCCGGAATCACCGCGGGATAGGGGCCGAAGCCGGTCTCGCCGGCAACCGTCACGCTCATGGTACTGCCTACGATACTCTCGATCGTGATCGGCATCCCCACCGGGAGTTCGCCCCGCGCATGGTGCAGCGCCGCCCGGGCGCTGACCCCGGAACCGGTGGCCGATCGGTCCACCTCTCCATCGGCGAAGATGCAGACGTTGCGACTATGATGCCCCGGGGTCCGGGCGGGACCGGTGAAGATCGTCCCGTAGAGGAAGCTCAGGTCCGGCTCGAATGGATGCGCGATCGGCACGGTCCGGATGACCGCCTGCTTGATCCGGCGGCCGACCTCGATCAGTCGGTCCACCGAGGCGCCGTCGAGCGAGAGACCCAACATGCCGGCATCGACCAGAGCGTAGAAGGCCCCGCCATAGGCGATGTCGCAGATCACCCGTCCGGTGCCGGGGACCTCGACCGCGAGATCGCGGCAGAGCACGAAACTCGGCACATTGCGGAACGAGGCGAACCGGACCACGCCATCGTCGTCGACCCGGGCCTCGGCCTCGATTCGCCCCGCCGGGACGGCGAACGACATCCGGGTCACCGGCCGCGTCACTCGGACCAGGGCTCCCTCGACCGCCAGCTTGGCCAGCGCCAGGATGGCGTGGCCACACATGGTGCTGTACCCCTCGTTGTGCAGAAAGAAGACGTCGAGATCGGCATCGTCCGAGGCGGTGATCACCGCGCCGTACATGTCCGCATGTCCTCGCGGCTCCCACATGAGCGCCCGGCGGATCCCGTCGAGATGATCGCGGAAGTAACGGCGCTTCTCGAGGACGGTGCGGCCCGGAATCGGGGGAAGCCCGCCGGTGATGACCCTGAGCGGTTCGCCGCCGGTGTGCAGATCCAGGGTAGCGATTCGACGCCAGGCCGGCGGGGGTTCCCAGGTCAGCGCCACGGGCCTGGGCACCGAGACCGGTGGGCCGGACTGATCGGGAAGGCGCGCGCCTGACACGCGCGATCGAAGGGCTCCATGGGATTCGCTCTGTAGGGTTCTGATTCCGGGCCTTTGCCGCCGTCCGTCCGCGGCCGCACTTCCGAATCGCACCAGGCGCGCGACGCATCGTCTCGCGCTACCACGACTACGCGACCGGATCCTCCGCCAGGACCGCCGCGAGGGTGTCGAGGAACAGCCGGACATCGCCGTCCGAGAAGATCAGCGGCGGACGGATCTTGAGCACGTTGTCGTACGGCCCATCGGTGCCGGCGAGCACCCCGCAGTCCCGCAGCCGATTCACCACGTATTTCGCCTCCGCTCCGGCCGGCTCCAGGGTGGTCCGGTCCCGGACCAGCTCCACCCCGAGGAAGAGGCCGCTGCCCCGGACGTCTCCCACCAGCGGGAATCGGGGCATAAGGTCCGCCAGTCCGGTGAGCAGATGCCCACCGACCCGGAGTGCGTTGGCTTGCAGCCGCTCCTCCTCCACCACCTGCAGAACCGCGAGCCCCGCGGCGCAGGCCACCGGATTGCCTCCGAAGGTACTGAAGAACTCCATCCCGTTGTCGAAGGATCGGGCGATCTCGGGGGTGGTCACCACCGCCGCGAGCGGAAACCCGTTCCCGATCGGCTTGCCGAGGACCACGATATCGGGCACGACTCCCTGGGTTTCGAATCCCCAGACGTGCGTCCCCAGGCGGCCAAAGCCCACCTGGACCTCGTCGGCGATACAGAGCGCGCCCGCGGCCCGCACCTGGCGATAGACCGCCGGCAGGTAGCCTGGCGGGAGCACGATCTGGCCCCCGACGCTGGGGAGGGATTCGGCGATGTAGGCGGCGATGTCGGTGGCGGAGGCGAGAATCGCCCCCACCGGTTCGGCGTAGCGTCGACCGGCGTCGGGATCGCCACGCCGATAGGGTCCGCGGTAGTCATCCGGCATGGGTGCCACGTGGACCCAGGGCCGGCGACCGCTGCCCCCGGGACCGTCGAACTTGTAAGGACTGATCTCGATCAGGCTGCCCGTGTTGCCGTGGTAGGCGTGCTCCAGCACGACGACCCCCCAGCGTCGGGTATGGGTCCGGGCCAGCCGCAGGGCCAGCTCGTTGGCCTCGCTCGCGGAATTCAGGAAGTAGCACACCCGAAGGGGATCCGGCATCAGCGCCGTCAGCCGCTCGGCATACGCGGTGATGTTGTCGTGCAGGTAGCGGGTGTTGGTGTTCAGCAGGGCGACCTGCTCCTGGATGGCCCGCACCACCCGCGGATGGCTGTGGCCCACCAGCGGGACGTTGTTGAACACATCGAGGTAGGCCCGCCCCTCGTCATCGTAGAGGTACTGGCGCCAGCCGCGAACGATCTTGAGCGGCCGGCGATAGCTGAGACTGAGCGACCCTCCGAGGCGAGCCCGGCGGGCCGCCCGAGTCTCCTCCGACGACGGTGCAGCGCTGGGGAACCGCTCCGCCGGGATCCCCAGCAACAGATTGGGATCGGGCGAGAGGCTGGTCCACACCGCCCGTTCGCCGACCTTGGCCACCCCCGGGAAGTCGGTACCCAGCCCGAGGGGATCGACGATCAGCTGCAGGTGCAGGTGGGGGGGCCACCCACCATTCACCGTCGTGTCACCCAGGGTCCCCAGGGTCTCTCCCCGGGCCACCGCCTGGCCCGGGTGTCGTCCGGCCAGCGAGGCCACACTGAGATGCCCGTACAAGGTGTAGAACGCCTCGCCCGATCCGTCTTCATGCCGCAGCAGGATCACCGGCCCGTAGTCCTGGGGCCGGTCATTGTCGGCCAGCGCCGCGATCGTCCCCGGCAGGGGAGCGCGGACCGGGGTCCCGGCCGGGGCGAACAGATCCAGGCCAAGATGGAGCACCCGACGCTCCGCCACCGGCGAATCGTCTCCGGCGAATTGACCGGCGGTGTACAGGGGCCGGACCTCGTCATACCGACCCACGCCGATCGCTCCACCCGCCTCGGCCAGCCGCCGGTCGATCGCCGGCCCCAGCTGTTCCGGCGACAGATGGGCGGGATCGGCGCCGAGGAACCGGCTCCCGACACTCAGATCGAGGACTTCGACCGGGCCGCGACGCAGATCGGTGTCCAGGACCGGCCCGAGCGTGTCGGCCCGGGCGCGGAGCCAGGACACCACCCTCCCGGACCGAGGCACCGGCTCGTAATCACAGGCGGCCCGAAGGGTGTACTCCGCCAGCGCCGGCGGAATGGTGGCCCACCGGTGCAGCGCGTCCCAGGCGGGGCGCTCGCTGATGGTCACGTAGGGGTCGTCGGGGACGATGCTCCGGCGATAGGCCGAATTCACCACGCTCACCATCAGGCGTGTGACCACCAGCGGTGCCAGCAGGGCCACCTCCCCCTCCGTCAACCGCAGCGCCCGGTTGTATCCCCGGACCACGGAGGCCACAACCGCCAGGGGATCGGGCTGATCCAGCATCGCGTACGCCGCGGCGATGGCCGGCTCGGCCACGGTGATGGTGTGCACCATGTCGCCGAAGTCGATCACACTCGTCACCCGCAGCGGCTCGGCCCGGGCCCCGGTGGCGAGGACGTTGTGGTCGTTGGCATCGTTGTGAATCACGCTCTGCCGCAGGGCGCCGAGCGCCGGGACCACCTCCCGGTGGTACCGCTCCAGGCAGCCCGCGGCCAGCGTCCGACGAACGGGGTCCTCGACGCAGGAGAGGTAATCCCCGACCCATCCGGACCGTGCCAGATCCCATTTGAGCTCCCTCCGCGCGCCGGGATGGTCGAACTCGCTCAGAGCGCGGTCCATCCGGCCCAGCAGCTCGCCCAGACTCTGCCGCAGTTCGGGGGTGTGAGGCCGGATCGCGGCCAGGGGACGGCCCGGGAGGAAGTCCAGCATCCAGACCAGTCGGGCACCCTCCGGCCGCTCGATGGCGGTTACCCGAGTCCCGGTGGCCGTAGGGACGACCCGGGGTAACGCCAGCTCGGGAGCACGCTCGGCGAGAGTGGCCAGGGCGGCGCACTGGAGATCGACGAAGATCGGCTCCCGAATCGGGTGCATGATCTTCAAGACGAAACGGCGCCCCTCCGGCGAGGTGAGTCGGAAGTTGCTGTCGAACTCGCCCGGCAGGGGATCGGCGGTGACGGAGAGGCCGTATAGTCGCCGCGCCAACGCGGCCGCTTCCTCGGGCTGGATGCGGGGGGCCGGACAGGTGTCGATGTGCATGTAGTGGGAAGTTCTCCGACCGTAGGCGACGGGTACCCGCCTGAAGGCGGGCTCCGAGTGCGGATGGCACAAGAAGCTAGCAGGGTCGCCCGCCGGTCGGCAGCATTCATCCCGGGGCCGTGGGGCCCCGGGTCTTCCCGTCCAGCTACCGCTTCACCACCGTCCAGTCCCCCGCCCGAGTTCCCGGAGCCAGTGCCCATCCCTCCGCCAGCGTCAGGGTCCAGCCATCGCCCTTGATGGTGGTCCCCTCCGGTACGGCCGGAGCCGGAAGCCGTAGCAGCGAGAAGTCGAGCGCCAGCAGCGCTCCCCCGCGCTCCACCTCGAGGGAGCCCCATGCCGCCCCGAACGTCCCCGTCGGATAGATGGTCCCGTCACCGCCCGCGGGAACGAGCTCGTTGGGATTGAAGGCCCGCTGCAGGCGCTGCTGCCGCAGTTCGAGCACCGGCCCCTCGATCAGTCGCGCGCGATACTCCGCCAGCATCCGCGAGCGTGCTTCGGCCCGCCGCCCTTCCTCGGCCGAGATGGAGTCGCCCCCGTAGCGACCGGCGGCACCCGCCGCCTCGGTCGCCGCGGTGGACGCGAGACCGAGGACCGTCACCAGCAGCGGCGCGAACCCGTCCTGACCCACCCGTCGCCGCCACCCGGGATGGAACCGATCCAGCAGGAGACCGAGCCCGGGACCGGTACCATAGCCTAACGAGCGGACGAAGCTCTTCCGGCCCTCGAAGTCGCGGGCCAGCGTTGCGGCGCGACGCTCAGGGAGGCGCAGATAGTCGAGCGCCACCCGGGTCCCGGTGTACTCCGCCAGCCCTTCGGCCAACTCGAGGCTGTTCTCCAGCGTGTCCGCGCCGGGGTTGCGCGCCAGCCGCGCTGCCCGGAACCGCATGGCATCGCCCGCGGCGGCTCGGCTCTTCTCCCCCCGGGCGGCCAGGGCGGCCCCCAGGGCGCGGAGCTCGAGCCGGAGCCAGTAGCGCCCATCGCGCTCGTCGAGATGGGCGTTCAGCCGGTCGGGCCGGGAGAGTCCCAACTCCTCCTGTATCCCGTGAAACGACTCGTGGACCAGGAGCTGCAAGGCGAGGAACCGGTCCGTCGGTACCGGGAGCAGCACCATGGCCCAGCGGCGATTCACCCAGGTGAGCGCGAAGTTCGCCACCGGGATCCCCTCCGGGATGGTGCCCGCCCAAAGGCCATTCCGTTCGGTGAAGGTGCCACCGGGCGGCTCTTCCGAGGCGAAGGCGGTGCGAGTCTCGGGATCGACCAGGATCATCGGTCCGGCGAGCGAGCGCCCCCAGAGCCTGCCGCCGTCACGGGCGGTCGCGGCAAGGTAGTCCCGCATAGCCTGCGCGGCGCCACTGGTATCGGCCTGGGCGCGGGCCGGGGAGGCCGTGGCGAGGTGAGCGGCGGCGACAAGGCAGAGGCCGAGCCCGCGCCGCGAGCTGTTGCGTCGCAGCGAATGCATCTGATGCTCCAATTGAGATGGGTCAGGGACTTCGAGGAGGCCTGGGCGTCCAGTGAATGGTGCCGGGCGCTTCGACCCGGAGGGTGAGTTGGGAGCGGCCGTCGGCATCGAGGAGAGCCACCCGGGGACCCTCCTGCACGATCCGGTCGGATGGCACCGGGCTGCCATCGATGGTGGCGGCCACCAGCGTGCCGCCGACCAGCTCGACCGTGAATGGGCCCGCGGGGTCGCGGGCCTGAACCAGGGCGTGCACACCCCGGGCCCACCGGCTGAGGCTGTCCTCGGCTGAGCCGGCGTAGAGCAGGGTCGACCCGGTCACCACGAGCAGGGAAACAAGCGCCACGCTCGCGAGTCGCCGCGAGCCGGGTACGCTCGGTCCCGCCTCCGAGAGAATCCGCCGGATCCGGGCCGCGAAATCGCCGCCCGTGCCGGCCATAGCAAGCCGGGGCCCACCGGCGCGACGCTCTTCCAGGAAGACCAGTGCCCGGGCCAGCGGCAGGCTCCGGCCCATCGCCCGCACCGCAAGATCGTCGCAGGCGCGTTCCCGGGCCCGCTCCAGCTCCCGCAAGAGGATCCAGAACGGAAGCTGATACCAGGCCAGCGCGCCCAGGAGCCGGAGCAGGAGGTTGGCACCCACATCGCGACGGGTCACATGGGCCAGCTCATGCAACAGCACCGATTCGAACTCCCGCGCGTCCAGCACCCGGTCCAGCCCGGGGGGGAGCACCACTACGGGCCGGAGACCGCCGAGGACGAAGGGAGTCCTGGCCCCATGCCACTCCCGCATCTCCGGCATTGCCCGGAGCCCGACCTGGTGGGCCAGCTGAGGGGCGGCCGGGACCGCGCACGGTCGACTGTCGGCAAGTATCAGGCGGGCGCGCCAGGTGCCGAGCAGCAGCCAGGCCAGCGACAAGACCGTTCCCACCAGCCAGACGCCGAAGACCCCGCGAGCCGTATCGAACGTCAGGTGGCGCTGCATGAGCCGAAGCAGGTCGGCGCTGACGGGGACCACCGAGCCGGACCGGCCGAGAGCGGCCGTGGCAGCGGGCTCCATGCCTCCCGCGAACCAGGCGGCGCCCGCCGTCAGAAACGGCAGCAGGGCCACCGCCACGAGGGCGGAGGTCGTCACCCGGCATTCCAGGGCCGCCGACTGTCGCCGCATCGCCGGCCGAAGCAGCAGGCAGGCGACGAGGACCACCACTCCCTGCCAGAGGGAGTGGACCAGCCAGCGACCGATGGGGGCGAGGAAGACCGCGAAGTCAGTCATTGCCGGCCTGACGCTCCAGACGCCGAATGAGTTCCTTGAGGTCGGCCAGCTCCGCCGCCGAGGCGGGCTTGGCCGCGAGAGCGTGCATCGCCAGCGCCGCGCCGGAGCCGTCGAACGCCCGGTCGATGAGCCCCCGCACGACGCCCTGCAGGGTATCGCTCTCGCGGGCCACCGCGACATAGACGTGCTGCCGTTGTCCCTCGTCCCGCCGCACCAGCTGCTTGGCGTGCAGGTTCTGCATCAGCTTGAGGGTGGTGGTGTAGCCGGTCTCGTTCCCGGCGTTGAGCGCCTCGTGCACCTCCCGCACCGTGCTGGGCCCCCGGCTCCAGAGGACCCGAAGCAGCTGGAGTTCGGCGGGAGTGGGGGGCGACAGTGGCTGAGACACGACGGCTCCGAGTGTACGATGACTGTCGTAATATGTACGATGGACATCGTAGCGTCAAGAGGAGGGGCCGAAGTAGCCGTAGGCTGTATGCCGTTAACCGCAAGCCGTAAGCGAGCACCCTATCGCACCGCCACGACGCACGATACTGTTAGCCCCTTCGCCCAAACGACTCCGGTCCCGTTCGGCACCAGCTCACGGCTTACGGCTCGAGGCTCACGACCCCGACTATGCGCGTCTACCTCTCCATCGACATGGAAGGCATTGCCGGGGTGGTGCACGAGGACCAGACCAACCCGATCGACCCGCGCTGCGCGGGGGAGTACGGCCGCTTCCGCCGGCTTATGACTCTGGAAGCCAACGCCGCCATCGAAGGGGCCCTGGCGGGCGGAGCGTCACGGGTGCTGGTGAACGACAGCCACTGGACCATGCGGAACCTCCTGGCCGAGGAGCTCCATCCGGGGGCAGAGCTGCTGTCGGGGGGACCGAAGACCTGGTCAATGATGGAAGGGGTCGAGGCGGGGTGGGACCTGGCCGGCTTCATCGGGTACCATGCCAAGGCCGGCACGGCCAACGCGATCCTGGATCACACCTACACCGATCGGATCACGGACGCCCGGCTCAACGGCACATCGGTCGGCGAGTTGGGCATCAATGCCGCCCTGGCCGGCACCTTCGGCGTGCCGGTGGCGCTGGTCACCGGCGACAAGGCGCTGGGGCTCGAAGCCCGTGCGCTCCTCGGCGACCGGGTCCAGACCATCGCCGTCAAAGAGGCGGTGAGCCGCCACGCCGCCCGGCACCTCTCCCCCGAGACCGCCCGGGCCCTGATCCGCGACTCCATGCGTGAGGTGGTGGAGGATGCCCGGCGCAACGGCGTGGCCCGGGCCAAGCGCTTCCTGCTCCAGTCGCCGGTCACGCTCGAAGTGGATTTCGCCCAGACGGTCCACGCCGACCATGCGGCCATGGCTCCGGGGATCGCCCGCCTGGGCCCCCGATCGGTGACGGCGCGGTCGGACGACTTCCGGGAGCTGTTCCGCGCCTTCCGCACGATCTTCAACCTGGCCGGCGTGGAGTAGGTTCCTCCCGCGCCCAACCAGACCCCCCGATCCCGGGAGTGGACCCCGCCTGGCGGGCGCGGGATAGCGGTATTGCAGCGATCGTCTTCCATCCAATCCGGAGTACCGATGCTCGTCGCCAGCGCCCTGGCTCTGCTCAGTCTTTCCCCCGCCGATACCGGCAAGAAGAAGGTCGACTCCCTCCCGCTCGTTCCGACCCGCACCATCGAATACGAGACCAGTGAGGGGACCTGGCTCTCGCTTGACGTCTCCCCGGACGGGCGGACGATCGTCTTCGAGTTGATGGGCGACCTCTACACCCTGCCGGCCGGCGGGGGACGCGCCACGCCCCTCACCCGCGGCCCGGCGTTCGACTCCCAGCCGCGCTGGTCGCCCGACGGGAAGCAGATCGTGTTTCTGAGCGACCGCGATGGGAGCGAGAACATCTGGCTCATCACCGCCGACGGGAACCGCACCACCCAGGTGAGCAAGGGCGACAACGCCCTCTTCGCCTCCCCCGAGTGGACCCCCGATGGCAATTACATCGTCGCGTCCAAGACCAACGCCCCCCTCGGCAGCAGCTACGCCCTCTGGCTCTTTCACAAGGACGGAGGTCCCGGCCTGAGCCTGACCAAGGACGACAAGGGGGCCGGGGCGCTGGGCCAGGGGCGGGGCACCAACATCAACAGTCTGGGCGCGGCCTTCGGGAAAGATGGCCGCTACATCTGGTACGCCCGCAAGCGGGGCGGCTTCGGATATAACATCGACCTCACGCAGTGGCAGCTGACGATCTTCGACCGGGAGACCGGCCGGATCTTCCCCCAGACCGACATCTACGGCAGCGCCATGCGGCCGGTGCTTTCGCCCGATGGCCGCTGGCTGGTCTACGCGGTGCGACACGATGGCGAGACCGGTCTCCGGCTGCGGGATCTCGAGAACGGTGACGAGCGCTGGCTCAAGTACCCGGTCCAGCGGGACGACCAGGAATCCCGTTTCACCCGCGACCTCATGCCGGGCAGCTCGTTCACCCCCGACAGCAAAGCGCTGCTCACCACCTGGGGCGGCCGGATCTGGCGGGTGGAGCTCGCCACCGCGGCCGCCACCGAGGTCCCCTTTATACCGCGTCGGTGACGCTGGAGGTCGGGCCGCTGGTCCATTTCGACACCCCGGTCGACACCGGGGCCATCGAGCTTCGACAGGTGCGCGACGCCTCGCTCTCGCCCGACGGCAAGCGGCTGGTCCTGAGCGGGCTCGACCGACTCTACGTCATGGACTACCCCGGCGGTACTCCCCGGCGGCTCACCAGCGACACGGTGCACGAGCAGCATCCGGCCTGGTCCCCCGACGGCAAGCAGATCGCCTATATCACGTGGGGCAACCGCGGGGGCGCGATCCAGGTGGTCCCCGCCGACGGCGGCACGCCGCGGCGACTCACCGGCGAGCCGGCGTTCTACCAGTTTCCCACCTGGTCGCCGGCCGGCGACCGGATCGTGGCCCTCCGCGGACCCCGCGGCGCCCGGGTCTCGGAGGCCTTCGGTCCCGGCTACGAGCTGGTGTGGCTGCCAGCCAGGGGCGGCACGCCCACCAGGATCGCCCCGGTGAATCCCGGCGGGCGGCCCCATTTTTCCCGCGATCCCAGCCGGATCTACATCTATGATCCCGGCGACGGGCTGGTGTCGATGCGCTACGACGGCACCGATCGGGTGGCGCACGTGAAGGTGACCGGCTTCACCATCAACGCGCCGGGCGCGGAACCCAATACCGCCGACGAGATCCTGATCGCGCCGGACAGCCAGAAGGTGATGGCGCTGGTCAACAACTACATCTACCTGATCGATCTGCCCAAGACCGGACAGCGCCCGCTCAGCGTCAACATCGCCGACCCCAAGGCCGCGATCTTCCCGGCGCAGCGGCTGACCCAGGTCGGCGGCGACTTCATCGGGTGGGCCGGCGACAGCCGGAGTGTCACCTGGTCGCTGGGCCGGAGCTTCTTCCGCTACCGGATGCCGGTGGCCGATTCTCTCGCCAGGCTCAAGCTCTCGGCCGATTCCGCCCGGGCCGACAGCGTGAAGTCTCTCGGTGCCAAGGCCGATTCGGCCTTCAAGGCCCGGGTCGATTCCCTGGCCAAGGCGGCCGCCTATCAGGCCGACCGCCTCGACATCGTCCTGCGGGTGCCGCGGGACGTCCCGAAAGGCACGGTGGTGTTCACCGGCGCCCGCCTCATCACGATGAAGGGTGACGAGGTCCTCGACGACGGGCGGCTCATCGTCACCGATAACCGCATCGCCTGCGTCGGCGCCGCCGGCGCCTGCCCCGCGCCGGCCGGGGCAAGGGTCATCGATCTTCGGGGCAAGACCGTCATGCCGGGCCTGGTCGACATCCACGCCCACCCCTGGCCCGCCTGGGGGGTGCACCAGCCCCAGGTCTGGAAGTATCTCGCCAACCTGGCGTGGGGCGTCACTACCACCCGCGATCCCCAGACCAGCACCACCGACGTGCTGACCTACGCCGACCAGGTGGACGCCGGCGATCTCATCGGTCCCCGGATCTATCATACCGGCCCCGGGGTGTTCGGTCCCTATATCGAGGAGCCGTTCGCCAGTCTGGAGGACGTGCAGAATTCGCTCAAGCGCTACAGCGAGTTCTACCGGATCAACACCATCAAGCAATACATGGCCGGTAACCGCAAGCAGCGTCAGTGGGTGATCATGGCGGCCCGGCAGCAGAAGCTGATGCCCACTATCGAAGGGGGGCTCGACTTCAAGATGAACCTGACGGCCGCGATGGACGGCTATCCCGGGCACGAGCATTCCCTGCCGATCATGCCGCTGTTCAATGATGCGGTTCAGCTCTACGCCCGGTCAGGAATCACCTACACCCCCACGCTCCTGGTGTCGTACGGGGGCCCCTGGACCGAGAACTACTTCTACGAAAAGTACGACATCCACGACATGCCCAAGGTCCGGCGCTTCATTCCCCACGCCGAGATCGACAACCGGGCCGAGCGGCGGCCCTGGTTCCGGGAGAACCAATACGTCTTTGCCCGGATCGCCGAAGGGGCTAAGAAAATCGTCGAAGCCGGCGGCCGGGTCGGCCTGGGGGGGCACGGCCAGCTCGACGGCCTGGGCGATCACTGGGAGCTGTGGGCCATGGCGGCGGGCGGAATGAAGCCGCACGACGTGCTGCGGGTGGGCACGATCTTCGGCGCCCAGGCCATCGGGTTCGGGCAGGATCTCGGCTCCATCGAGCCGGGCAAGCTGGCGGACCTGGTAGTCCTCGACGCCAATCCGCTCGAGGACATCCACAACACCAATACCGTCCGCTACGTGATGAAGAACGGGCGGCTCTACGACGGGGACACCCTGGACGAGGTCTATCCCCGGGCCCGGCCCCTGGCGCGGCAGTGGTGGTGGGATGGCGACGCCGGCGATATCGGAGCTACCCGTCCGCCGTCCGAGGACCTGGTGCCTCAGCCATGACCCCAAGAGGCAGGGCGGGCCCGGCGGCGGTTCGGAGCCGACCGGTATCCGCCCTGGCCTGGAGTGGTCTGCTCCTGCTGGCCTGGGGGTGCGGCGCCGCCCCGGGTCTTCCCGCCCCCGTCGGCCGGCTGGCGCCGCTGGAGCGCCAGTACGCCCGGCTCCGCGACTGGGATGACCAGTCCCGGCTGCTGGCCTCCCTCGCGAGCGACACCACCCCCGACGGCGTTACCGGAGCGGCGGTTGGCGACAGCCTCGCGGCGGCCCGGGCGGCCTTTGCCGACCTGCTCGCGCGGCTGGACACCACCTCGCTCGCGCCTGCCGACCGCCGAGCTCGGGCGACGATGCGTGAAGCCTGGCTCGGCGGCCTCGACGGCGCCACCGCGCTCGGTGGCACCGCTCGCGATTCCCTGACCGAACTCACCGCCCGGGTCTATGCCGACTACGGGCTCGCGGCCGGCGCGATCGTAGTCGATGGCGACACGCTCGACCGCCTCGCCATCCTGGGCCGGGTCGGGCGGGAGCCCGACCCCGAGATCCGCCGGCGTCTCTTCCTGGCGCTGGCGCCGGTATGGCGGAGCGTCAACGGAGACAACGGCGCCGGGAGCCGCTACCGCACGCTCCTCCGTCTCCGGCGCGCGGCCTGGGGCGATCGAGAGTCCCCGATCGAGGCCAAGGCCCCAGGGTTCGGGCTCGACATGCCGGCGCTCGAGCGGTGGCTCACCGGCGCCCTGGAGCAATGGCGCGCGACCCTCCCCGACGCTCTCATCCAGCCGTGGGACTGGTACTACCGCGCCGGCGAAGCGAGCCGGCTCCTGAGCCCGCGGGTGCCATCGGTCGGGGATCTGGAGCGGGTGAACCGGGCCTTCTACCGCTCGCTGGGAGCCCCGCCCGATTCGCTCCGGGTCCGCTACGACCTGCGCCCCCGGCCGGGGAAGGACCCCGTTGCTTTCACCGACTTCGGCCGCCGCACCCCGGCCGAACCCTGGGTGTTCACCGCCTATCTGGATGGGGGATTCGACAACCTGGGCGAGCTGCTGCACGAAACCGGACACGCCATTCACATCGCCGCCATCCGGACCCGCCCGGCATGGCGCGACTGGCCCGACAACGACACCTTCACGGAAGCGCTCGCCGACCTCGCCGCGATGGAGCTGTACGAGCCGCAGTGGCAGGAGCGGTTCCTCGGCGCAAGCGCGCCGCTCGCCGCCTCGCTCCGGGCCCGCTACAGCGGCATCATGATGGACATGGCCTGGGCCCTGTTCGAGATCCGGGTGCATCGCGCCCCGGGGAGCGACCCGAATCGCCTCTGGAGCGACATCACCAGCGAGTATCTCGGCATCGCCCCCCATCCGGAGTGGTCCTGGTGGGCCATGCGCGGCCAGCTGATCGACGCACCCGGGTATCTCATCAACTACGCCTTCGGGGCGTTCCTGACCGCCGATCTCCGGGCTCGAGCCGCCGCACGGGGGCATCCGATCGCCGCCGATCATCCGGACCTCTACCCCTGGCTCAGTGCCTCGCTGTATCGTTTTGGCCGCGAGCGGGGCGCGCGGGAGGTGCTGGAGCGGTTCCTGGGGAGGCCGGTCGGGCCGGAGGCCCTGCTCACTGACCTGCGTCGCCTGCAGCCACCGCCCTCCGGAGGGTCGCCATGAAAGCCGCCACCGAGTTGGACTCCGCGGAACGGGGGCAGTTCCTCAAGTTGTTCGTCCTGCTGTTGCCGTGGGCGCTGCTGCTGCTGGTCGTGGGCGAACTGCTGGCGTATGCCCGAGGGTGGATCGGGGGCCCGCTGCTCCTGTTCCTGTTCCTCCTCGATGTCCCGGCCGTGTACCTCTTCGCCCGGATCGTCTTCCACCTGATGGACCGCTCGGCGCGGGCCTTCACCGACGTAGTGCTGGCCGGCGGGGGCATTCCGCCCGACCCGGCCCTTTCCTCGTTCGAGTCCCTGACCGCCCGGGGCTTCTACCGGGAGGCGGCCGAGGCGTATCGGGCACACCTGGCGGTGAAACCGGGAGATCACCTGGCCCGCGTGAAGCTGGCGGAACTCTCCCTCCGGCATCTCGACGACCCGGGCGCCGCGGAACGGCTCTATCTCGAGATTCGGCAGGGCCAGCCCAGTCCCCGGGAGGATCGGCTGGCCTCCAACCTGCTGATCGAGTTGTATCGGAAGACCGGCAGGCAGGACCGGCTGATGGTGGAACTGGCGCGCTTCGCGGACCGCTACCGCGGGACCCGGGCAGGGGAGGACGCGGCCCGGACCCTGCGGGAGATGAAAGCG
>CAZXRC010000006.1:0-22523 GCA_964642475.1 uncultured Gemmatimonadaceae bacterium
GCGGCTCACGCCGCCGATCTGGCCAAGGGCCATCCCCGGGCCCGCCAGCGCGACGACGCCCTCAGCAAGGCCCGCTTCGAGTTCCGCTGGGAGGACCAGTTCAACCTGTCGCTCGACCCGATGACCGCCCGGGCCTACCACGACGAGACCCTTCCGGCCGACGGCGCCAAGGTCGCCCACTTCTGCTCGATGTGCGGTCCCCGGTTCTGCTCGATGCAGATCACGCGGGACATCCGGACCGCGGCCCAGGGCATGGCCCAGAAGTCGGAGGAGTTCCGGCGGGCGGGGGGCGAGCTTTACGTGAAGCCGTGATCATGCGACCGCTGACGCTGGCCCTCCTGTCGACCCCGTCGCTCCTTGCCGCACAGCTGGTGGAGCGGGGACCGGTGCGCGACGGCGCCGCCTACGTCACACCTCCGACGATCGCCCGTGAGGACCAGAGCGAGCTGCGCCCGGCCGTGGTGCGGTTCACCGCTGACGAAAACAGCCTGGCCCAGCGCTACACCGCCGAGTGGTCCCGGGCCCGCCGCGAGGCGGGCCGGAGCTTCTACCGAAGCTGGGCCCAGCAGCTGACCCGGATCGATTTCGGTCGGCTCTCGCAGGAAGGGAAGGTGGACTACCTGCTCCTTCGCCAGGCGATCACCCACCGGCTCGATCTGCTCGATCTGGAGGAACGCCGTCTCGCCGAATTGGGCCCGCTCCTGCCGTTCGGCGCCGCCATCCGGGCACTGGACGAGGCTCGCGAACGGGTGGACTCGGTCCAGTCCGAGGCCTCGGCGCGGACCCTCGCCGCCATCGCCCGCCAGGCCGACAGTGCCCGGCGGGCGATCGAGTCGGCGGACAGCGCCACCCGCCCGGGCAGGATCCTCGCCCTGCGCGCGGCCCAGGCGGTCGAGGTGCACCGGAAGATCCTCGCCCGCTGGCAGAAGCATTACGCCGGGTATGACCCGCTCTTCACCTGGTGGACCGCCTCCCCCTACGCCAAGGCGGACTCGGCGCTGGGAACCTACGGCCGGTCGCTGCGGGAGAAGGTCCTGGGCGTCCGTCCCGGCGAGGACGACCCCATCGTGGGAGATCCCCTCGGCCGGGACGCGTTGGTCCGCGATATCGCGTTCGAGATGATCCCGTACAGTCCCGAAGAGCTGATCGCCATCGGCGAGCGGGAGCTGGCCTGGTGCGAAGCGGAGATGAAGAACGCCGCGCGGGCGATGGGGCTGGGCGAGGACTGGCACGCCGCGCTCGAGCGGGTCAAGCTGAACCATGTCGGCCCCGGGCAGCAGCCGCAGCTGGTGAAGCGCCTGGCCGATGAGGCCGCCGACTGGGTCAGCAGCCGCGATCTCCTCACTGTGCCGCCGCTGGCGCGGGATGACTGGCGGGTCATCATGCTGACCCCGGAGGAACAGAAGGTGAATCCCTTCTTCCTCGGCGGGGATCACATCTATGTGGCGTTCCCCACCGATGCCGTGGCCGACGAAGACAAGCGGATGACCATGCGGGGCAACAACCTGCACTTTGCCCGCGCAACGGTGCACCACGAGCTCATCCCGGGACACCACCTCCAGGGCTTTTATGGGGCGCGCTACAACGCGCACCGCAACACCTTCGCGACGCCGTTCTGGACCGAGGGATGGGCGGTGTACTGGGAGATGATCCTGTACGACGGGGGATTCCCGAAGTCCCCCGAGGACCGGGTGGGGATGCTCTTCTGGCGGATGCACCGCGCGGCCCGGATCATCTTCTCGCTCAAGTTCCACCTGGGGCAGATGACCCCGGAGCAGGCGATCGACTTCCTGGTCGAGAAGGTGGGCCACGAGCGGGCCAACGCGACCGCCGAGGTGCGGCGGTCGTTCAACGGCAGCTACCCGCCGATGTACCAGGCGGGGTACATGCTGGGGGCGCTCCAGCTCCGGGCGCTGCACGCGGAAGCGGTCACGAAGGGCGGGATGACGGAGAAGGCCTTCCACGACGCGGTGCTGACGGGCAATCAGATGCCGATCGAGCTGGTGCGGGCCCGGATCCGAGGGCTCCAGCTCTCGCCGGAGTACACCGCCCGATGGAGGTTCGACCGGTAGGCGGCTACTCCTCCCGGGCGGCGACCAGTACCGTCCGGAAGCCGGGGCCGCGGAGTCCCTGGCCTCCCTGCTGCACGATCCACTGCTCCCGCTGGCTGACCCAGAAGAAGTAGCCGATGTCGGGACGGTCGTCTCTGTATCTCAGGAAGCGGATCTTCCAGCAGTCGAACGTCCCCGCCGGGACGGTAATCCGTTCCTCTCCCACCACGCCCAGGTCGAACCAGCGCCGCGACGCCATGTCGCCATTCGGGATTCCCAACAGCTGGATGCTCCCCTTCCAATCGCGGTTGAGCGGGGCCCGCTTGAGCGTCGCCAGGAAGAGGTCGCTGGTGATCCGGATTCCCGAGGTGATCTGGCCGGTCGTGTCGATCGTGATCGACCGCCACGTGGTGCTTCCATTGCTGGTGTAGCCGGTCAGGATTGCGTCGTCCCGGTACTCCTCGGTTATCACCGCCCCGCCGGACACCTGGGAGACTCTGGCGATCGGCTTCAACGTCTCCGGATCGAGCCAGGAGGTGTCCCGCCAACCCAGCGGGCCCGAGGCCCGATCCGAACCGCTGGTGAAGCGCCACACCTGGCTACCATGGTACTCCACCCGTGCCAGCCGAGTGGTCCGAGTCCAGGATGCAGCGGTGGAGCCACCGGGTTCCAGAGTGGCGAAGCTCCACTCGCCGGGGCGGAGCTCGGGGCCGCTGGGTTGCGCCACGGGAAAGGACGGATGGGCCGAGCCCTGTGCGAACAGGGGATCGGGGGCCAGCGCCGCATTCGCCAGCCGGTCCACCACAGTCGCTTCTCGCGAAGGGCTGGAGACGGTCCCCCGGAGGCCCAGCCAGCCGAGCAGCCCCGCCGCGGCGCCGACCAGTGCCCAGCGGGTCCACCAGAAGGGACGCCGCGCCGCTCCCACCAAGGCGACCCGCTCGCCCCTGGCCCGACGAGCCGCGATCTCCGCCATCCCGGCGTCCGGCACGGGCCGGGGTTCCTCGGCAAACGCCTGCCGGATTCGCTCTTCGAGTTCGGTATGGTGCATCGTCACCCCTCCAGCGCTTTCCGGAGCCGGTCCAGTGCGCGGGTGAGCCGGACCTCCGACGCCCCGCGGCTGATGCCCAGCAACTCGCCGATCTCCGCATGTGAATACCCTTCGACCACCTTGAGCACCACCACGGTGCGAAGGGACACGGGCAGTACCTCGACGGCCCGCCGCAGGCTCACCTGATCGGCGTTGGCGGCCGGGGCAGCGAGCACCGGCTCGATGTCGGCCTCGCGGCGCCGCCGGACAGTCCGCAGCCGCTTGAGCGCCAGGTTCACCGTGAGCCGGCGGAGCCAGGCGGGGAGCCTGCCGGCCTCCCGATAGCCCGCCAACGCTTCCGGGAGACCCACAAACAGGTCCTGCACCACGTCCTCTCCATCCGCCCGGCTGGCGAGCAGGCGGGCCGCCAGCAGCGTCAGGTCCGGGGCGTGACGCCGGTAGAGCTCTCCCAGGGCCGGGGTGTCGCCCGCGGCCGCACGTGCGGCGAGATCGCCATCGGCGGTCACGTCCGGCGCTTCGGGAAGTGGCAGGCTCATCGGAGCAGTAACCCCGGTCACGGGACAAAGCTTACATCGGAACGGTGAGCCCGAGGCATGACAGCCGGGTCGGGGCTCGATACATTGCCCCCGGCGCCCCACCCCGCGATTACCCGTCAACCCAAGGATGTGTCCTGTGAAGCAGTCCGTCGCGCTGTCGTTCGTGGTGCTGGCCCTGGCCAGCGGTTGTGCCAGGAAGGAGGCTCCGGCTCCGGCGGCGGCGACGCCTCCGGCCGAACCCTCGAAGGTCGCCACGGTCACCGGGTTCAGCACCCCCGAGTCGGTTCTCTGGTCGGCCAAGGGGGATGCCTGGTTCGTCTCCAACATCAATGGCTCGCCGGTCGCCAAGGACGGCAATGGGTTCATCAGCCGGCTGACGCGCGACGGGGCGATCGACAGTCTCCATTTCATCATGGGCGGTCGGGACGGCGTGACGCTCAACGCGCCCAAGGGCATGGCCCTGGTGGGCGATACCCTGTGGGTGGCGGACATCGATGCGCTCCGGGGCTTCGACACCCACACCGGGAAGCCGGTGACGAGCATCGAGCTGGGCAAGCAGGCCACCTTCCTGAACGATGTCGCGGTGGGGCCCGACGGTGTCATCTACATCACCGACTCCGGCATCGGTTTCGACGAGAAGGGCGGGGTGACGCACCCGGGTCCCGACCGGATCTTCGGGATCACCGG
This sequence comes from uncultured Gemmatimonadaceae bacterium, assembly GCA_964642475.1. Classification (GTDB taxonomy): domain Bacteria; phylum Gemmatimonadota; class Gemmatimonadetes; order Gemmatimonadales; family GWC2-71-9; genus JADJOM01. The sequence continues at coordinate 4,323 of CAZXRC010000006.1, forward strand.
CCGGACCGCCAAGGTGCTGGCCGAGGGCGACTGGCTGGGACGACCCAACGGGATCACCTGGGACGGCGCCAACGGTCGGTTCGTCGTCGTGCCATTCGGCGGGCCGACGCTCCTGGGCTGGAAGCCCGGCGTGGCGACGGTGGATACGCTCGGGTCCGGCCCCGGCGCCCAGGATGGGGTGGAGATCGTGGGCGGCGATCTGCTGGTGACCAGCTGGGCCGACTCCACCGTCTTCTCCGTGTCCCCCACCGGCAACACGAAGGTCGTGACCGGAGTGAACTCCCCGGCCGATCTGGGGGTCGATCAGTTGCGGGGTCTGATCGCGGTGCCGCTCTTCATGGAGAATCGGGTCGAGGTGTGGCGGGTGAAGTAAGGGGCGCGGGGGAGTGAAACGGTCACGAGGAGCTCCCGCCGGAGCTCCTCGTGACCGTTTCACTCCTCACCTCAAACCGCTCACCTCGACGGCGCCGTTTCGGCCGACAGCAGCACCTGGCGGGACCCGCGGGGCGTATTCTCGCTGCCGAGCTGCAGCAGCCACTGCTCTTTCTTGCTGACCCAGGCGGAGAACCCCGGCCGCTTGCCCACCTGGATCTTCCAGGCCTCGAAGTTCCCTGCCGGCAGCGCTACCCGCTCCTCGCCCACCACCTCGAAGTTGAGCCAGAACCGGAGGGCATACACCGTCAGCGGTGAGACGAGCACTTCCATGCTGCCCCGCCATCCCGGTCCCAGCTCTGCCGCGCCCAATGAGGCGGCGATCTGCGGACGCCAGAGGGCCACCGGACCCTGGCTCTCGTAGAGATCGGCTGGGAGGCGTCCGAGTCCCTTCACCACCGGTCCCAGGCTGTCGAGATCCGCCGAGTGCCAGGTGGTCATCCCCCCCGGCGTCCGGAACCCCGTGAGGATGGAATTCGCCTTGAAGATCTGGGTAACGTGCCCGCCCGTGGCGTTGGCCGCCTCACGGGAGAGCGGCCGCAGCGTCTCCCGGTTGAGCCAGAGCGTGTCGGTGAGCCCCGCGCCGCCGTTACGGTCCTTGCCATAGCGATAGCCGTAGGCCGGCGCTCCCTCATAGCTGCCGATCACCAGCTGCTGGGTCCAGGACTCGGTGGAGTCGATCGGGCCGGTCCAGGGCCAGGCCATGCCGTAGTGCCACACGCCGGGCACCAGCGGGCGCGCCGGTCGGATGAGGGGGAACGTCGGCCGATCGGTGGCCTGGGCGTAGAGCGGGTCGACTCCCGTGAGGCCGGCGGCGCCCAGCGGGTCCGCGGCGGAGCGGGGCCCCTGGGGCCAGGCGACCGCGAGCACCGAGGCGGCGGCCCCGAGGGTGAGCACCACGGCCCAGCGTCGGAGCCCATTACCCGCGGGAGCCGCGTCATGGGGCAACCCAACGCGGTCGCGCGCGAGCCGGCGTGACAGGATCGCTTGCATCTGTTCCTCCGAAGGTGGGGGCACCGGCTGTCCCCGGACTGCCTCGCGGAGACGCCGTTCGAACTCGGTGTCGTTCATGATTCCTCCAGCCTGGCCCTGAGTCGCGAGAGGGCGCGATGATACCGCACCTGTGCCGCTCCGCGCCGGATGCCCAGCAGGGCCGCGATTTCCTCGTGGGAGTACCCTTCGATCGCCCGCAGCACCACGAGCGCACGTTGCTCCCCATCCAGCTCCTCGAGGGCCTGCCGCACCCGAAGGTCGAACCCCGCAGGATCCCGCCCGGGCGGTGCGACCAGTCCCTGCCCATCCAGCGCGACTTCATTCCGTCGCCGGGCGCTACGCAGCCGCATCAGCGTGAGGCGGACCGCCACCCGGTGGAGCCAGGCCTCGAACCGCCCCTCGTCCCGGTAGGTCCGCAGGGCCTCGGGGAGGCCCACGAAGAGATCCTGAACCACGTCTTCGGCGTCGGGCACCGATCCGGTGATCCGGTGGACCAGGGCCAGCAGTCCCGGAGCGCAGCGTCGATAGGCCTCGGCCAGCGCCGATGGATCTCCATCGCGAACCCGGGCGATCAGGTCCGAGGCGCCCGGAGCGGGGGGCAGTGGCGATGTCACAGTGGGGTGGCTCACAGACCTACAATGCCGCACGGGGCGGGAGTAATACAGGGGTGGGCTTCGCCCGCCGAGTCGACTATCGGGCTCGGCGCCCCTCGACCCAGAGGAAGGTGAGCGCCAGCACCAGGGCCGCGAACGCCATCGGTCCCAGGCGGGGGACACGGTCCTCGGCGGCGACGGGGTGGGTGGCGCCTGCTACCCGCGGCAGACTCGCGGCCAGACGTGCATTGGCTTCGACGCCGACCCACTCGGCCGGGTAAGTCACCCGGAAAGGAACCGTCCGTCCGCCCCGAAGCGCCAGCCGATGCCAACCGGCCGAGCGGGGCCAGTAGCGGCCGACGAGGCGGGCCGGATCAAACGGGTCCTGACCCAGGGCCAGGGTGTCTCGATGGCCGTCCGGCGCGATGACCGCCGCGACCGGGCCATTCGCGGCTGTGGGAGGCTCGGTCAGGTGCAGCGTGATCGCGACGGGATGCCTCTCGCGGAGGGGGCCATCGCCGCCGATCGTGATGCGGGTGGTGGTATCCCGGGTAATGGCGCGGAGCATTGCGTACCAGTACGCGGCGTAGAGCTCCGGCTCCCCCTCGAGGAGCCACCGGGATGGGGTGCGGAGGAGGGTGACCCCAACCCGGCCGGCCCCCGCGCGCCGCCACCCGGCCACCAGCCGGCCCAGTTCATCGCCGACTATTCCCTCCGCGGTCGGCTTAAGGCTCGAGGCCTCGGCATCGATCCCGGTACGGGACTGACGCGGCGCTTGCGGCAGCACCGGACGGGTCACCCGCCGTTCGCCCCGGTCGCGCGGGCCGAGCGCGGCCACCGCGATCGGCTCCAACCCAAATCCCCGCACCAGGTCGCAGGCGCCCCGGGATAGGAGCCACGGGACGTCCGCGGTGACGAGCAGGCCCAACCCCCGTTCGCGCACCTGACGGTCGAGGGCGCTCCGTTCGGCGCTCCCGAGCGCGGCGAGCGATGCCCCGTCCGCCAGTATCGCATCGAAGCGGCCCAGGAGGGCCGGTGTGAGTCGCCCCACCTCGTTGGGCGAGCCGTTGACGCCTTCGGTGCGGTAGCGGTCCCGGCTGATGGTGGTGCGGACGGTGATGGGGGTTCCCCGCTCAGCGAGCCACCGCTTGAGCGCGCCGGTCTCGAAGCTGGGAGACCCATCCAGCATCAGGATCGCCGGCATCGGCACCTGCCGGACGGCGAGCGCCAGCGTCTCCGCCTGCTCGGGCCGTCCCGGGGTCCGGAACCGGAGACGATAGGCTACCGCGCCCGGCGCCCGGGGGCGGTCACTCAACTCGAAGTCGGCGCTGTCCGCCGTGACTCGGGCGGAGTCACGGGGCCCGGCGGGGTCCTCCAGGACGACCTCACCCCGGGCTCCCCGCTCAAGGACGACGCTGCCGCGCACCAGCAGGCGCTCCCCCACGCCGACTTCGGCCGGCGCGTCGAGACGAACGATCCCAGTGGGCAACGGGCTTGGCTCGAAACCGGCGATCCGGGGTACCGGATCGGGCCACTCGTGCGACAACAGACCCCACCCGGCCAGACGCACCGGGCGATGGCTTCGCGCCAGCGCCGCCAGCGACTGCGCCTGATCGAGCGAGACCGCGCCGTGGGAGCGGTCGGCGAGGGAGACGCCGGGGGTGAGCAGGGTGATGGGCCCGCGATCGGGTCGAAGCGAGAGCAGGATCACCAGTGCCGCTACCGCGCCCAGCACGGCGACGACCCGTGCGGCGAGATGCGAGCGTTCCGGCCGGCGAAGCTCCAGCCACACCAGACCGGCGGTGGCCAGGATGAGGGGAACCAGCCAGGCGCTCATCGGCGGGCTCCGCGCAGGAGTGCGCCGAACCGGCGGGCCAGGGGCGACTCGTGGGAGGGCGACTCCTCGAGCCGCGCCTCCGCCGGGGGGAGAGCGGCCCAGAGGCCCCGCACCACCAGCCCGGAGCATGGTTCGCAGGAGCCGCCTCGGGCCAACGAATCGTCCAGCTGCCGGAGATCGCGGAGCAGCGGGAGGAGCCGCGGGTCATCCACGGCAAGCCCGGCCACCTCCTGACCTGCCTCGGCAAGGGCCACTCGCAGCGCCTCGCCCGGACTCGGCTCCGCCCCGGCGGGTTGCAGCAGCGCCAGGGCCCGTCGCACCGCCGGCAGGCTGTCGCGCGCCCGGCCGGTGCGGGTGAGACGATGGTCGCCGATGGCGGTGAGCTTCCCGCGGAGCCGCAGTTGATCCACCTCGATGGGCGGCGGCTCGAATCCCACCCGCTGCACATAGACCCGCGAGTCCTGCTGTACCTGCTTGATCAGCTCCAGCGCCCGGTACATGTACGGCAGGGCGGCTTCCGGCTGTGTGGTCCGGAGCCGAAGCTCCGATTGCCACATCGCCGCCACCGACGCCCGGAGCTTGTCCTTCACCGACAGGCCGAGGAGTGTGGCATTCTCGGTATCGTCGTGCTTGTGGGTGAACTGCTCGGCCGCCTGCTTCGCGGGCGGAGTCTTGGCGTCGGGGTTTGCGGGACTCCCGGGGGCTTCGTCGCCCGCCTGGGGCGCTTCCTGCTCTTCGGGTGCGGGGGTTCCGGCGGCGTGCTCCCGCCCGCCCATCGGCTGGAGCTCCTCCTCGAACTCCTCTCCCAGGAACTGGCCGTACTTGAGACGCAGCAGCCCCTGGTCCATCCCCAGCTCGTTGGAGCGGCTCCCGAATACCGCTCGGCTCAGCGTCGGCCGATCGGTGAGAAGCTTCTCGGTATCGATGATGAGCTGTCGCTGGCTCCGGAAGTACTCCGGCTGGGCCCCGATGGCGAGCCGGGCCAGGTCGGCCGGGGGCGCCGAGGCCGAGTCCTGCACGCGGATGAACATCGTCTCGGAGCGGGCCCGATTGGGAACCGGGGTCCGACGGTCGGTGGCTTCGACGTCGAAGTACAACTCGTCGCCGGGGCCCAGGCCGAGGTGCCTGAGGTTGAGCGTGGTGCGGAGGGTCTCACCGTGCCCCTCCCGGCGGCGTCGCTCCGCCAGGGGCAACCGCAGGCGGCGGAACCGTACCGCTTCACCCCGTCCGCTGGCGATGGTGGCGGAGAGTGTCACGCTGTCGACACCGTAGTCGTCGTTGACCGCCACCTCGACGGGGACGGGCGCCAGCTCCCGGGGCTCGACCGTGGTCCGTTCGTCCGGCGTGATCACCGTAACGGTCGGGGGCCGGTCCGGCCGGACCGCGACCCGATAGTCATCCGAAGTGAGGGTCAGCGAGTCGGCCTGGCGGAGCCGCACCCGGACCAGCATCGAGCGCTCGGCCCGGGTCTTCGCCTCCCATCGCCCCGCGTCGCGGAGCGCGAGCGGGACGGAGTCGCCGGTGGAAGGGATGAGCCAGGCGTGATCCACGGGGCCCGCGGTCACCAGGCGCCAGGAGAGTTCGGCCCCCTCTTCGACTTCCAGATCCCCCGCGAGCGCCGCCCGAGCCGGGAGCCCGGTATAGCGGGGTGGGGTGACTGCCACCTCGATCGAGCGCAGGGCCAGTATGGTGGTCCCGCCGCCCGGGGCGTTGACCCAGCGGACCCCGCGGGGTGAGGGAGGCAGGAGCAGCAGGGCTGCGCCGGCGAGCAGGAGCGACAGGCCGGCGCCGGTGGCGCGCCGGAGCTCGACGTGCGGGAGGGCTGCCCGGGCCCGTGCGGCATCGAAGTGTCGTTCCACCCGCTTGCGCTGCAGCCGGGCCAGCGCTCCCGGTGCCGGGTCGTCCAGCAGCAGGGTGGCGCTCTCTTCCAGCTCCGGCAACACCCGGTCGAGATGCCGCGCGACCGTGCGGCCATCCACCGGCGACTGCCGCTCCTCCAGCCACGCGGCCACCAGTCCGAGCGCCAGACCCGTCGTCAGACCGAGCAGCGCTCCCCGGCCCCCGCCGCCGGCGTAGTGAAGGAGGCCCGCCAGGCTCACGCCGGCCGCCTGGCCGGCCAGGATCCGGACCCCGGCACGCTCCAGGCGGTGCCGTCGTGCCAGCTCGGCCAGCGCGTGGGCCGGGGCCATCAGGCGGGGCTCCGGCGGGGCCGGGTGGCGAGCCAGCGTTCGACCGCGAACAGCATCAGCGCGAGGAACAGGAGCGGCTGTCGGGCGTCGCGGCGCTCCGGCGCGCTCAGGGGCCCAAGGTCGGGCAGCACCTGCGACGGCGTGACTTCACGCGGATCGGAGAGGTCCCGGGCCAGTGGAGTCCTGGGCCAGTGCGCCAGGACAGTATCGGCCAGGGCGCCGCTCCCGATGGCCACCGGCGTGAGCAGGGCGACCGGGCGGAGCGCGCTTTGGAGCGGTGGGGAGCGCGGTGCGGTCGCGAGTACCAGGTCGGCTCGCTCGGGCGACGGCGCCAGCTCCACGGTCTGACCCAGCAGCGCGCCGACCGCCAGGGCGGCCAGATGGACTCGGCGCCGCGACCAGGTATCCCCGGCCTGAATCAGGACCGCCACCGTGTCGGCACAGCCCCCGCACCCCGGCGGCACGGTCCCCTTCACCAGGCGCGAGCGGTAACGGGTACCGCCCGCCGACCCCCAGCCGGTCAATTCCAGCATCGTGTCAGGAGCCACCGACCACCGGCCGGCGAGCCAGTGCCGCTCCGGAGCGGCGACTGGAATGTGCCACCGCACGGTGGCGGCCAGCGCCGGGCGGCGTCCCCCCAGCAGGGCCACCCGTGGCCGGGCGATCACCAGCATCGTGCCGCCCGGCGAGACCAGACGATCCGCGGCGAGCAGGAGGTCCCACAGGGTCGTGTGCTCCGGAGGTAGCCCGCCGCCCGCCAACCCCGAGTCGGAGATCACTCCGTCCAGTTGCAGCCGGGGCAGATCGCCTGTGAGCAGCCTGACCGTGGCACGGGAGCGGGCCAGCGAATCCAGCAGGGGGTCGGCGCGAACCACCGCCGAGTCGGCAAGGAGAGCCGGCTCGACCAGCACCAGTTGGCTCACGGTTCCGCCCAGCCGCCCGCCACCGAGGCGGGGTCCCGCCAGCGCGAGCACCACGGAGGCGAGAATCGCCAGGCGAAGCAGGAGCAGCAGCGGTTCCGTGAGCCGGGCGGACCAGGAGCGGGCCTCGACCAGATCGGCGACATGGCGGAGGGACCCGACCCGGATCAGGTCGCGCGGGCGACGGCTCCAGAGATGCAGCGCCAGCGGGATGGCGAGGGTGGCCAGCGCGAACAGCCAGAGCGGAGCGGTGAACACGGGACGGGCGGGTGAATCAGGGGCGCCGATGGCGGCGGCCCAGGTACTCGCGGAGGGGGGCCTCGAACGGCTGGGCCAGGAAACAGGGCACCAGCACCGCTTCGCTCCCCTCCACCGCGTAACGGAGCTCGCGGAGTTGCGTCTCGAAGCGCTCCACCGCGGCGGCGCGGGAGCGTTCCGCCACCAGATCCAGCCGGCGACCGGTCTCCAGCTCTTCCAGGGTGACCGTGCCGTGATAGCCGAACTCCCGTTCGACGTCGCCCACGATCTGGAAGCAGACCACTTCGTGGCGCGCCCCGGCGAGACGCCGCACCGAAGAGCGGATCTCGTCACTCCGTTCGTGGAAGTCGCCGATCAGGATGGTGATGCCTCGGGCGGCGTCGGGGGCGAGGGCCCGCTCCAGCGCCGACCAGACCGGCCACCGACCCGCGGGCCGGGTTCGTTCCAGCTCGTGCAGCAGTCGGTGCAGGTGACTCGGCTCCCGGCGGGGGCGGAGGGTCACCGCCCTGCCGTCGCTCAAGATGTAGAGCCCCACCGCGTCGCCCTGTCGGTGGGCCAGCAGGGCGAGCGCGGCGGCGAGGTAGCGGGCGTAGTCGAGCTTGCTGATGCCCTCCTCCTCGTGGGCCATGGAGCCGGTGGCGTCGAGGAGGAGCCGCACGGTGACGCTGGTCTCGGATTCGGCTTCACGCACGAAATAGCGGTCGGAGCGGCCCAGCAGTTTCCAGTCGATCCGGCGGAGATCGTCCCCCGGCTGGTAGCTGCGGTACTGGCTGAACTCGAGGCCGGCGCCGGCCCGCCGGCTGGTGTGCCGGCCCAGCATCATCCCGTCGACCACGAGGTGCGCCGCAAGTTCGAGGTCCCGGACCAGCGCGAGGGTGCTGGCGGTGACGAAGCGGTAGGAAAGCGCCGCGTCGCTCACGCCAGCGGGCTCCGTGGCGGCGGCACCTGGTCGAGCAGGACCCGGGTGACCTGGTCGGCGCCGAGTCCCTCGCCCTCGGCCCGGAAGTTCACCAGCACCCGGTGGCGCAGCACCGGGGCGGCCACCGCCTTGAGATCCTCCAATGTCACGGCGAACCGTCCGGCGAGGAGCGCGCGAGCCTTGGCGGCGAGGATCATCGCCTGGCCGGCCCGGGGGCCGGCGCCCCAGCGCACCCACTCCCGCACGTACGCTACGTCGGTGCTCTCGGGTCGGGTGGCGCGCACCACCCGGGTGACGTAGTCGAGCAGCGGGTCGCCGAGGGCCACTTCGCGCACCAGCCGCTGGGCCGCGACGATGTCGCTGGCCTGTGCCACCCGGCCGATCGGCGCGGCGTCCAGGCCGGTGGTCCGGGCCAGGACCTCGCGTTCAACGTCCGCGGTGGGGTAGCCGACCCGGATGTATAGCAGGAAGCGATCAAGCTGGGCTTCCGGCAGGGGATAGGTGCCGGTCTGTTCGATCGGGTTCTGGGTGGCGAGCACGAAGAAGGGGCGATCCAGGGGATGGGTGGTGCCACCGTAGGTCACCGCGTACTCCTGCATCGCCTCGAGCAGCGCCGCCTGGGTCTTGGGCGGCGTGCGGTTGATCTCGTCGGCCAGGAGCACCTGGGTGAAGATCGGGCCGCGGTTGAACTTGAAGAAGCGTTTCCCGGTCGCGAGGTCCTCCTCCAGCACCTCGGTGCCCAGAATGTCCGACGGCATCAGGTCGGGTGTGAACTGGATCCGGCGGAAGGAGAGGTCGGTGGCCTCCGCCAGAGTCCGGACCAGCAGGGTCTTGGCCAGCCCCGGGACGCCCTCCAGCAGGGCGTGGCCCCCGGCGAGGACGGCGAGGAGCAGCTCCTCCACCACCCGATCCTGTCCCACGATCACCCGGGCGACCTCCCGTCGGAGTGCACCGAGTCGTTCGACCGTGGCCTCTACCTGCTCAATACCTTCAGTTGCGGTCATCTATTGGCCCACAGCTCAGGTCTGGTTCCTTAGCTCAAGCAGCAACGCAGAGGGCGCAGAGCACCAAGGGGATCCTCTGCGGCCTCCGCGTCTCTGCGTTGCGGTTCCAATTTCTGCTTCACGCTGTCATGGCGTAAGTAACGATGTTGACCCCGAACCTGGTATTGTCCTCCGCCAGGAAGCGCTTGTTGCGGAAGTCGTAATCCCACTCGCAGCCGTAGTCCTTGTTGCTGTACAGCACCGCGATCCGTCCGTCGATCTCGATGGCCTTGAGATAGTCGTGCACCAGGTCGTCGCCCCAGCCGTTGAGCTCGAGGCCGGTGGTCGGCGGCCCGTCGGGGAAGGGGAAGACGGCCCGGTAGAGTTCGTGGGTATTGGGGATCTTCCGCAGCGCCTCCGGCCCGAAGATCGCCTCCATCTGGCTTTCGAAGGATCGGGCGAAGAGGCCGTCGACATCGTGGTTGCAGTCATCCGCCAGCACGAACCCCCCCCGCCGCACGAAGCGCTCGAAATTTCCCCGCTCGGTCCCGGTGAACTGGACCAGGCGATGTCCCGCCAGGTAGGCAAAGCGGGCATCGAAGAGATCGGCGCTCGCCAGCGGCACCACCCGTTCCCGCGGATCGACATCGATGGTGGTGTACTCCACCAGGGAATGCAGCAGGTTGGCCGGCATCCGCTGGTCGACGTCCCAGTCGCCGGAGGTGTACTGCAGGCGGGTGAACGTGAAGCGAGGCACGGGAGGGACGGTCAGGCGGTCAGGCGGTCTGATGGTCGGTCAAGGGAAACGCAGCTCGCGCCCGGGGACTTCCCTGCGCTGCGCTGGCCGACTGACTGCCTGCCCGTCCGCCCGTCCGCCCGTCCGCTCTCACACCGCGTCCGACAGGCTCGTAAAGGTGAAGTCCCGGATCCGCATCGGGGGAATCAGGCCTCCCTGCGCCCGCTCCGGCCGGCCCAGTGCGTCCACGTTGTTGAGCATGATGATCGGCGACTCGTTGAACCGGAAATTCTTGATCGCGTGCTTGATCTGCCCGTTTTCGATGTAGAACGTGCCGTCACGGGTGAGACCGGTGAGCAGCAGGGTCTGCGGGTCGACGAAGCGGATATACCAGAAACGGGTGACCAGAACGCCTCGGGCGGTATCCTTGATCAGATCTTCCAGCGACGCCGTGCCGCCCGCCATGATGATGTTGGCGGGGAACGGTGTCGCCGGCTTGCCCTGTTTCTCGGCCCAATACCGGGAGTAGAACAGGTTCCGCACCACACCCTTCTCGATCCAGGTGGTGGGGGCGAAGGGGCGGCCATCGCCGTTCCAGGGGGAGGCCGGCACGTCGACGTTCCCCGGATCGGAGGTGATCGTCACCGATTCATCCACCAGTTTCTCGCCCAGGCGGGTACCGCCGCCCGCCTTGGAAAGCGGACTGCGCCCCTCGTCGGCCTGGCGGGCGTTGAGACTGAATACCAGCGGCTGCAGCAGTTCCACCGCCGCGGTGGGCTCCATGATGACGGTGTACTTGCCCGGCTCGATGGCCCGGGCCTCGCGCGAGGCGGCGGCCTTCTGGGCCGCGATCCGGGAGGCGGCGCCCGCGTCGAACTTGCTGGCGTCGTTGTAGTCCCGCTCCACATAGCCGGACCCGGTACCGTCCTCGGTCCGCATGGTGACCGAGAAATTGAGCCCGGTCTGGCGGTGGTAGGCGAAGAGGCCCGCCGAGTTGGCCATCGCCTGCCAGCTGGCGTTGTCCTGCAGGAAACCCGCCGCCACGCACCCCACCTCCCGGGCGGGGCCGATGCTGGCCTCCGCCACCCGCGCGCGATACTCCGGGGTGATGCCCGCGGTCGACCCGGCGTAGGCGGCGGGGACCGGGGTGTAGCTCTGGGGTCCGAGCGGCATCATCGACTCGGGATCCTCCGGCGCCAGCCGGGCCAGCTCTTCCGACTGCCGGACCGCCCGCTCCAGCGTGGCGTCGTCGAACTGATTGGCGGTGGCGGTGCCGCTGCGTTGTCCGAAGAACGATTGCACCACGAAGGTGCTGTCCTCGGTGGCGCCGGCGGTGGACACGGTGTTGCGGGCGTAGCGGATGTTGCCGCCGGTGTTGCCGCCGATGTTGATCTCGCAGGCCTCGGCCTTGGACATCTTGAGGGCCCGGTTCATCAACTCGCGGGCCTGGGCTTCGGTGAGTTCAGGCATGGCGTTATCCGATCTTCCTGGCGGTGTTGATGACGTTGACGCCGTTCACCCGGGTGGTGGCGGCTCCGTGCGAGACCGCGCTGACCTGGCCCGGCTGGCCCTTGCCGTCGAAGAAGGAGCCGTTGAGCCGGTAATCCCGCCGATCGGCGATCGCCGCCACCGCGTTCCAGAACTCCTGAGTGTTCGACTGGTAAGCCACGTCACGCAGCATGCCCACGATCTTGCCCTTGCGGATCTCGTAGAAGAGCTGCCCGCCGAACTGGAAATTGTACCGCTGCTGGTCGATCGAGTACGACCCGTCGCCCACGATAAAAATGCCCTTCTCCACCCCGGCGATCAGGTCGTTCGGGGTCAGCGGCTTGGTGCCGGGCCGGAGCGAGACGTTGGGCATCCGCTGGAACTGGATGTCGCTCCAGCTGTCGGAATAGCAGCAGCCGTGGGATTCCTGCTGACCGAGGATGTGCACCTGGTCGCGGATCGCCTGGTAGTTGACCAGAATGCCGCCCTTCACCAGGTCCCACTCGCGGGTCTTCACGCCCTCGTCGTCGTACCCCACCGCCCCGAGGGAACCGGGCTGGATCTTGTCGGCCACGAAGTTTACCAGCGGGCTGCCGTACTTGAACGACTTGGAGCGCCACTTGTCGAGCGTCGCGAAGCTGGTGCCGGCGTAGTTGGCCTCGTATCCCAGTACCCGGTCGAGCTCCAGCGGATGCCCCACCGACTCGTGGATCGTGAGCCAGATGTGCGAGGGGTCGAGCACCAGGTCCCACTTGCCCGCCTCCACCGACTTGGCCTTCTGCTTCTCCTTCGCCTGCTCGGCCGCGAGCCGGGCATCCTCCAGCATGTCGTAGGCGCTGCCATAGACCAGCGCGCCGGCCGGGGTCTTCACCTTGCCGGCGGGCCGGGCCGAGAGATACTCCCACCCCATACCGACCGGCGCGGAGAGGGCGTCCCGGGTCTCGAACTTGCCGCTCTCCTTGTCCACCACCGTCACCTGAAAGTTGGGCCAGGTCCGGTGCACGTCCTGGTCGATGTAGCTCCCGTCGGTGGAGGCGAAGTACTTCTGCTCGTTCACCAGGAACAGACCGGTGAAGATGAAACTGGCCCCGGCCTTGAGCGCCGCGTCACCCACCGCGGTGAGCAGGTCGGCCTTCTCCTTGATGGAAATCTCGAAGGCGTTCTTCTCGATCGGCGTGCGCCAGGCCACGTCGCCATAGCCCTTCTGCGGCGCCAGCGTTACCGGCTCGGTCTGGAGCCGGGCATTGGCTCTGGCGATGGCGACCGCCGTCTCGGCGGCCCGCTTCACCCCGTCCGGCGTGACGTCCTGGGTCGCGGCAAAGCCCCAGGTGCCGTCGGCGATGACCCGGATCCCCACCCCGAAGGACTCGGTGTTGGTGACGTTCTGGATCTTGGTCTCGCGGCCGTTGATGAACTGATTGAGCTGTCGAGCGATGCGGACGTCGGCGTAGCTGGCGCCCCGCCCCCTGGCGGTGTCCAGCGCGATGTTGGCCAGCCGCTTCTTGTCGGCGGTCGGGATGGCGGTGAGGCTCCCCGACCAGGGGCGCGCGTACGGATCCCATCGGGGGATCAGTATGGCGCCGGCGGCCAGACCACCGAGCTGGAGAAAGTCACGGCGTTCCACGGATCGACTCCCTGGTAAGGTGGGGGACTGCTTTCCTATGGTACCCGGGATCTACGGAATGTGCCAATCTGCACTATGGTGCTCAGGCAGGTACGGTCTCAGGGCGGCCCCTACGACTCCTCCAGCGCCTCGGTTCCACCCTCCGCAGGTGCCCGGCTCACGCCCCGCCGCGGAGGCGGGCGATCAGGCGCCGGTCGCCCATCTGTTTGTACCGGAGGGCCAGACGGGAGACCGTGGCCACCGGTCCCGCCAGCAGGACCGCCCGCCCATCGCCGATGTCGAGCAGGGTGAGTTCCCGTTCCCGCGCCCGGAAGCGATGGGTTGGCTCATGGCCGGCCACCGCGAGCGCCAGGTTCCGCGCCAGGACCCGGCCCATCCGGAGCTGTGCCGATGCCGGAAATGCGGTCTTGGGTCCGGCGACGAGCGCCGTGCCCGGTCCGGCGCCGAAGTGGGCGGGGGAACCCTGGACCTGCAGAGTCTCGTCGAGCAGCAGATGTCCGTGCCCGTCGACCGGAAGGCCCGAGGCCTTGAGGGGCGGCCAGGCCGCGGCCGCCGGCGCCGTCAGCACCAGATCCGCCGGCTGCACCCGGCCGTCGCTCAATCGTACAAAATCGCTTCCGACCTCGGTGGCTCCGGTTCCCAGCCGCAGGATGATGTCCCGCTCGGCCAGCACCCGCTCCACCCGCTCGGCCCAGGCACGCAGCCGGCCGCCGAACAGCTCGCTGCGGCTCTCGAGTATGGAGATGATGACATCGGTGGCGCGTTGGCGGTCGAGACGGGCTCGGGCGGCGAGGGCCAGCTCGACCCCCAACTCCGTGGCGCCGAGTATCACGATCCGGCGCGGCTCGGGCCGGGGGGTCGCCCCGAGGGAATCGAGCGCAGCGGCCAGCATCCGGGCCTTTTCCAGCGACCCCACACCATGTGCGTGGCTCGGGGTTCGGAATTCGACCCCACGGTGACTTGGGTTCGGCGCGATCGAGGCCACCTGATAGTCCAGCGTGGCGCCGTCCTCGAGGGCCACCCGGCAGGCCATCGGGTGGATCGTGCGGACCCGGCCTTCCACGAATTCCGCTCCGGCGGCCGCCGCGGCCTGCGCCAAGTCGAGCCCGATCTCACTCTCCTGGTAGCGTCCGGCCAGGAACCCGGGCACCATCCCGGGATGGACCAGGTGTCGCTCGTCCGAGACGACGGTCGTCCGGGCACCGGAAGCCCGGTGTCGTCCCAGCGCCTCAAGCACCACCAGGTGGGGGAGGCCGGTACCGAGCAGGAGGAGTCGGGTGGCCATGACGGGCGTCAGGCTCTCGTGCCCGGAAACACCCAGGTCAGGAACTCCGGGAGGAGTCGCTTCCAGGTGGGCAGGTCGTGCCGCCCTTCGACCGTGAGATGGACCATGTCGGGTCCCCGGCGATAGCCCTTGCGGGTAAGCTCGTCCAGCAGTTCCTCGGTATCCTGGATCGCGTCGATCACCCCGTCGCCATCACGATCGGCCGACTCGTCCTGGAGGCCGGTCTCGAACCACATCCGGACGCGGGGCTGCCCGGCGGTCTCGCGGACCCGTCGATGCATGATGCGCGACACCTGTTTGGCCACTGGGCTGGAGTCGTCCGTGCGCCACCAGAAGGCGCCGGAGAAGGCCCCGACCGCGCCGAAGCGATCGGGATGACGCCATGCCAGGTCGAACGCCGAGAGCCCGCCCAGCGACCAGCCCATGACCGCGGTCGACCCGGCTCCCCGCGCGGTCCGGTAGCGGGAGGCGATCGCGGGCATCAACTCCTCGAGCAGGAAGGCGTCGTACTCCGTGGCTCGCGCGCCGAGTCCCTGAGCGTTGGGGATGCCGGCCGTCCCGTAATCCTGCAGCCGGTCGGTGGCGTGAATCGCGACCACCAGCGTCGGGGCCATGGCGCCTTCCTGCTGCAGCGAGTCGAGCAGGTGGAGCAGGTCGACGGCAACCATGTCCTGGCCATCGTTGACGTACAGCACCGGAAAGGTGCCGGAGCTGTCGCCGCGATAGCCGCGGGGCAGGTAGACGTCGACCGTCCGGACCTCGCCCAGGATACGCGAGCTGAAAGGCGGCAGCCGCTCGACCTGCACCCGATCCCGGGCACCGAGGGCCAGCGCCGGACCCAGGGCCACCAGTCCCCGCCACCGTTCCCGCCAGCTCGTCATCCGCCCGCCTCCGGGGTGTGATACGTCGCCTCGGTTCCGCCCGCACAAGTATACTGTGCGAGGCCTCTTCCCTGACCCCTGTCCATGGATACCCCACCACCGCTCGACGCTCTGGCTCCATTCGAGCGCTTTGCCGTGCGCCTGGTCCGCCGGATGAACCAGGGGCGCTGGCAGCGGCTCTGGTTTGCCTGCCAGCGGGAGCTCGGGGCCCGCTGGATCGAGGCCGTGCTGGGAGACCTGCTTGAGGTTCACGGCCTTGAACATGTGGCCGCCACCTCGCGGGAGCGTCCGGTGATCCTGGTGGCCAATCACCGGAGCTTCTTCGATCTCTACGTGGTGATGAGCACTCTCTTCCGGCGGCTCCCCGGGTGGAAGGCCACCTGTTTTCCGGTGCGGGGCCGGTACTACTACCAGCGCATGGGGGGAGTGCTGCTCAACGGCGTGGTGGCCTGGTGGTCGATGTACCCACCGTTCTTCCACACCCCCGGGTATCGCCGGTTCGACCAGTGGGCCCTGGCCCATCTGGCCGACCTGAGTCGGGAAGGGCCCGGACGGCTCATCGGGTTCCACCCCGAAGGGACCCGGAACAAGGGAAGCGATCCCTACAGCTTCCTGCCCTCCCAACCGGGGATCGGACGACTCATGTATGAGGCCCGGCCGATCGTGGTGCCGGCCTTCGTCGCCGGCCTGAGCAACAGTCTCCCCGAAATCGTGAGCCGCCGCTGGCGGGGCGGTGAGCCGGTTCGGCTCTGGTTCGGGCCCCCGATCGACTACGCTCCCCTCCTCTCCCTGCCGGCGGGCCGGACGACCTGGCGGAAGCTGGCCGACCTCGCGATGGCCGGCGTGGCGGCGCAGGCCAGCCTCGACCGTGCGGCGGGAGCGTCACGACCCTGAACGCGGCTGTCACTCCGACCGACCCCCTGCCTCGTCGCCCTCTGGCACGCTGTCAGTCTGACCGAAACTCCCCCTGCTGCCGCGGCACGCCGGCTGCACACTCCGCCGGCGCCCCGGCAACCGAGCCGGCAGGGTCTGTGAACGCATAGCACTTACGTATCGGAGGCAACCATGTCGCTGATGATTTCTCATCGTAGCCCGCTGGCCGACGTTCGTCGGCTCAATCGGATGTTGGACCAGGCCTTCACCGCCTGGCCATTCTCCAACGGCGCCGACCTCGCGACCGGCTGGATTCCCGCGACCGATATCGTGGAGACCGCCGATGGGCTCAGACTGGTGGTGGAACTCCCGGGAATCCGTCCCGAGGAGGTGAAGATCACGCTGGAGAATTATGCCCTGACCATCAAAGGCGAGAAGAAGCAGATGGTCGAGGAGAACAGCCGGGTGCATCGCTTCGAGCGGAGCTACGGCTCGTTCGAGCGGACCTTCACGCTGCCCAACACCCTGGATCCCGATCGCGTCGCCGCCACCTTCGAGCATGGCGTGCTGACCATCACGCTCCCGAAAGCCGAGAAGGCCCGGGCCCGCGAGATCCAGGTGAAGGTGAGCTGAGGTCGTCGTCTCAGGGGCCTCCTGGAGGAAGCGACCCTCCGCCCCGCGGAGGGTCGCTTCGTTTCCCGGGGGACGGGAGCCGCCAGGTGAGTCACCGGCGCATGGTCATCGAGCGGGACTCGCGGGCCGCGGTGCCAGCATCCAGTCGAGATGCTCCCGAATGTCGGCCGGCCACCGGGCGATCAGCTTCTGGAATCGCGAGGCATCGTCCGCGAAGAGGGCCCGGGCGGCCTCCTCGAAATGCTCCCGATGCCCCGCGAGGGCGGACATGACCCGGTAGGCTGCGTCTCGCGGCCGGGAGGCCTCCTGTTGACCCGCCCGGCTCGCCGCATCGACCAGCCGCCGGAGGGCCGCGGACGCGCCGTTGGGCTGGCGCTCGAGCCAGGCCCAGTGCCGTGGCAGCAGAGAGACCTCGCGGCTTGCCACGCCCAGCTTGGGTCGGCCGGGCCGGCGCGGAGCGGCCGGCGGCGCGACCCGCGCGAGGATGTCACTGAGCGAGCCGCGCAGGTCGAAGTCCACCTGCTGTCCCGACTCATTGTCGAAGATGGCCGGGGTGGCATCGGGGCGGTCGTATCCCCCCAGCTTGAGGGCGGCCAGCACGTCGGCGAGCGGACCGCGCGCGATCAACCGTGGGCCATCGAAGGCGGCGAAGGTCGTCATGGGGGCTCATAATATTACCCGGCTATAATATTGTCAATTATACCTGGTAATTATCGGCCGGTGGCCCCCGCCGCTCCTCAGTACCAGGCGATCGGCGCCTCGTCGAGGTTCACGTAGATCTGCTTGGTCTCGAGATACTCCTCGACGCCCCAGTGGCCCAGCTCCCGGCCAAAGCCCGACATCTTGTAGCCGCCCCAGGGGGCCTCGAGCATGGTCGGCTGCATGTGGTTGACCCACACGATGCCTGCCTCCAGCTGCTTCACCACCCGGAAGGCCTTGAAGATGTCGCGGGTCCACACCGCCGCGGCGAGGCCGTAGGGGGTGGCGTTGGCGATGCGAAGGGCATCGGCCTCGTCCTTGAACGGGATCACGCTCATCACGGGGCCGAAGATCTCTTCCTGCGCGATCCTGGCGCCGTTGTCCACGTCGTAGAAGATCGTCGGCTCGACGTACCAGCCCTGCTTGAACTGCGCCGGTGTGCCGCCGCCGGCGGCGACCTTCGCCTCCTTCTTGCCGATCGCGAGGTACTGTGTCACCCGGTCGCGCTGCTCGGCGCTTACCAGGGGACCCATCTTGGTCTCCCGCTCGATGCCGGGGCCCACCTTGATGGTCCGGGCCTTGGCGGCGCAGGCTTCGACGAAGCGCTGGTAGATATCCTGCTGCACCAGCACCCGGCTGCCCGCGGAACACACCTCGCCCTGGTTGATGAACACGCCGAAGAGCGCTCCGTCGACCGCGGCCTCGAAATCGGAGTCGCTGAAGAAGATGTTGGGGGACTTGCCCCCCAGTTCGAGTGAGACCCGCTTGAGCTGGTCGGCGGCGTTCCGCATGATCAGCTTGCCGACCTCGGCCGAGCCGGTGAAGGCGATCTTCCGGATGTCGGGATGGGCCACCATC
>CAZXRC010000006.1:22544-155050 GCA_964642475.1 uncultured Gemmatimonadaceae bacterium
GATGACGCCGGAAGGCAGTCCGCAGGCCTCGAAATCCCGGGCCACCTCCAGCAGGGTGAGCGGCGTCTGCTCCGCCGGCTTGATGACGACACAGCAGCCGGCCGCGATCGCGGGGCCGAGCTTCCAGGCCGCCATGGCGAGGGGGTAGTTCCAGGGGATAATCTGTCCCGCCACACCCATCGGCTCCTTCACCGCCATGACCATGGCGTTGGTCGGCACCGGGATGACCTCGCCGTTGATCTTGGTGGCGAGCCCGCCGTAGTACTCGAAGCAGGTCACGCAGTCGTCCATGTCGTACTCGGACTCCACGATCGGCTTTCCGGAGTTGAGGGTCTCGATCCGGGCAAGCTCATCGCGCCGGGCCCGGATCCGGTCGGCGATGCGAAAGAGGATCCGGCCGCGCTCCTGGGCCGAGGTGGTGCGCCAGCCGCCGTAGAACGCCCGCTTGGCGGCTTCGGCGGCGCGGGCGACGTCGGCGGCTTCGCCCGCGGGGCAGGTCGCGATGGCCTGTTCGGTCGCCGGGTCGTACACGTTGAACGTCTTGCCGCTCTTGGCGTTGACGAACTTGCCGTCGATGAACATCTGGTAGGCGGTCATGGGGATCAGGTGCCGAGGGTCGGGGCCGAGTCTTCAGGAGAGTTGAGTGTATCGCTTTTTGGGATTTCGTCCAGTACGGTCACAGGTGGCTGCGTCCGGTGCAGGGATGGTTGGGCATTCAACGCAGAGGCGCAGAGAACGCGGAGGGCCGCGGAGGGATCCAGCACGTTCAGGATGCCTGCGGAACCCGAGGGACTGTACTTGAGGTGGACTCGTCGCAGGCAGGAAGCGCTGCCCACGATGAGTTCACCTTGAGTTCAGGGGCCAGGGCGTTGGCGTGGTGCCGTCCCTTTCAGGGTACCCTCTGCGTTCTCTGCGCCTCTGCGTTGAACCGCACCGACCTCAAGCCACCCGATTCACCCGTCCCGCAGGATCTCCCGCGCCGCGTTGTAGCCGCAGGCGCCCATCACGCCGCCACCCGGATGCGTCGCGGCACCGCAGAGATAGAGCCCCCGAATGGGGGTGCGATAGTCGGCGTACCCCGGCACCGGCCGCATGAAGGACAGCGACGAGAGCGACATGGTGCCCTGCATGATGTTCCCGCCGGTCAGCCCGAAGCGCTGCTCCAGATCGACCGGCGACAGGATCTGGTAGTCGATGACCGACTTCCGGAAATTCGGGGCATACTCGGTCATGATGTCGATGCAGCGCTCGGCGTAACGCTTCTTGTTTTCCTCCAGGCTCCCCGCATCCGGCGCCAGGGTGTAGGGGAAATACTGGGTGAACATCGACATGACGTGCTTGCCCCGGGGGGCCACCGTCTCGTCCAGCGACGAGGGGATCGTGGCTTCGATAATCGGGTTCTCCGAGATGTAGCCGTACTTGGCCCGATCGAAGGCCTTTTCGATGTACTCCCGGGTGGGACAGAGATGGATCGTGCCGCGATGCTGCGGCCCCGGGGTGTTGCCCCTGAGGCAGCTGAAGTCCGGCACCTCCGACAACGCCAGGTTGATCTTGGCGCTGCCGCTGGCGTAGTCGAGATGGCGGACCGACTCGGCGAATTCCGTGGGCAGCTCCCGGGGGTCCATCAGCTTGCGGAAGGTGACGTTGGCGTCGACCCCCGAAATCACCTTGTTCGCGCGGATCTCGGTGCCATCGGCCAGCGCCACGCCCACGGCCCGCCCGTCGCGCACCAGGATCCGGGCGACGGTGGCGTTGGTGCGGATCTCGGCGCCCTTCTCCCTCGCGGCGGCGGCGATCGCGTTGGAGAGCCCGCCCATCCCGCCCCGCACGTACCCCCAGACGCCCCGCACTCCGTCGCACTCGCCCATGACGTGATGGAACAGCACGTAGGCCGTGCCCGGCATCGAGGGCGTGGCGAAGGCGCCGATGATCGCATCGGTGGCGATGGTGGCCTTCACCTCCTCCGACTCGAACCAGCGGTCGAGGATCGGGTTGGCGGCCCCGGTGAGGATCTCGATCGCCTTCTGGCCGTCGGGACCGAGCTTGCGGAAGGCGAGGCCGAGTTTGAGGAGCGCCACCAGGTTGCCGGGCTTCATCGACCAGGGGTTGGGCGGAGTCTGCACCAGGGTCGGCTCGAGGAAATCGGCCACCCGCTCCAGCATCGCCTCGTAGATCGGCAGGTTCTCCGCATCCCGCCGCGAGAACTTGGCCACCTCCCGGTGGGTCATCTCCTTGTCCGGCCCCATGAGGAGATAGCGCCCGTCGGGGAAGGGAGTGAAGCTGGACGGGCTCCGGGGCAGCATGGCGAAACCGTGCCGCTTGAGCTCGAGGTCGCGGATGATCTCGGGGCGGAAGAGGCTGTTGACGTAGGAGGCGGTGGAGACCTTGAAGCCGGGCCAGAGCTCTTCGGTCACGGCGCAGCCGCCCACCAGCTCCCGCCGTTCGAGCACCAGCACGGTGCGGCCGGCCCGGGCGAGATAGGCGGCGGTTACGAGGCCGTTATGGCCCCCGCCGATGATGAGGGCGTCGTAGCGCTGCATGAGGATGCCTCTTGACGGTGCGTGGCCCGGCGGTGATCTTCATTCCACAATGTGGAACGGCGTTTCATAATCTGTGGCGCCGGTCCCGATTTGGGAAGACCCGTCGCCCCGCCGGAGGAGCGCCATGACCGCGGTCAACTATACCCCCCGCCAGCTGGCCCAGCAGGGTCAGCGGACCCTGCCCCAGGCCTACTTCACCGACCCCGCCATCCTCGCGGAGGAGCAGGAGAGGCTGCTGCTGGATGGCTGGGTCGCCGTGGGGCGGACCGAGCAGGTGGCCAACCCGGGTCAGTACCTCCTGGCCGACGTGGCGGGTCAGAGCGTGATCGTGCTGCGCGACCGGGGCGGGGTCCTCCGGGCCTTCTACAACGTCTGCCCCCATCGCGGCAGCCGGCTCTGCGAGGCCCACCAGGGCCAGTTCTCCGAGACGCTGCAGTGCCCCTACCACGCCTGGACCTTCGCGCTGGACGGCCGGCTGGTCGGCGCTCCCTCCACCAACGACCTCGCGGGCTTCGCCAAGGCGGACTGGCCCCTCCGGCCCGTGGCCGTGGGGTCCTGGGAAGGGTTCCTGTTCCTCAACCTCTCGCCCGACCCGGATCCCCTGGAGCGCTACCTGGCGCCGGTGTGGAACCGGTTCTCGCGTTTCGGGAGCGAGCATCTGCGGATCGGTCGGACCATCGAGTACACGGTCCGGGCCAACTGGAAACTGATCGTCCAGAATTACTCCGAGTGCTACCACTGCGCGCCGGTGCATCCCGAGCTCACCCGGCTCACCCCGCCCACCGCCGGCGAGAACGACCTCACCGAGGGCCCCTTCCTCGGCGGCTACATGGACCTCAACAACCGGGACGGCAGCATGACCATGTCCGGCCGGGTCTGCGGTCGCCCAGTGAGCGCCGACATCCCCGCCGAGGATCATGGCCGGGTGTACTACTACTCGCTCATGCCTAACATGCTCCTGAGCCTCCACCCCGACTACGTGATGTACCACATCCTCTGGCCGAGGAGCGTCAACCAGACCTCGGTGAGCTGCTCCTGGCTCTTTCATCCCCGGACGCTCACCGATCCGGCGTTCGATATCGACGACGGGGTGGCGTTCTGGGACCTGACCAACCGGCAGGACTGGCACATCTGTGAGTTGAGCCAGCAGGGCATCGAGTCGCGGGGGTACCGGCCCGGGCCGTATTCGCACCGCGAGTCGATCCCGGCGTCGTTCGATCGGTACTACCTCGAGGCGCTGGGCCACGGCAGGGCCGGCTGAGCGCTCCCGCGGTCGGCCCCCGGCCCCGACCCCGCCGCCGGCGCGCCGCGCCCCCGCACGGGGCCCAGGCGGTCTGGCGCGCCCTCGCCATTCTCGGTGGTTTCACCGACCAGCGTCCCCAGTGGACCCTGGCGGAGGTTGCCCGGGAGCACCGGCTTTCCAAGCCCACCGCGCTGCGGATCCTGAGCGCGCTGGAGCTGGCGGGCTACATCGCGCGCACCGGCCCGGCGGGCGCCTACCGCCTCGGCACCGCCGCCATCGACCTCGGGGCCCGGGCGCAGCGGGCCACCACCGTCCTGGCCGCCGCGCGGCCGGAGCTCGAGTGGCTGGCGCGCGAGACCGGCGAGACCAGCAGCCTCGAGGTGCTGCATGCGGGGGAGACCCTGATTCTCGACGAAGTGCACGGGCAGCATCTGCTCGGCACCGCGCCGTCGATCGGCACCCACTGGCCGGCGTACGCCACCTCCACCGGCAAGGTGCTGCTGGCCGCGGCGCGGGCCGGGGCCCTGGAGCCGTCCCAGGCCGCGCAGGTAGACGAGGCGGCGCCGCTCCGCCGCTTTACCGAGCGTACCATCACCACCCGGGCGGCGCTCGACCTCGAGCTGGAGCGGGTGATGGCGCAGGGGCAGGGCACCGTGGTGGGGGAGCTGGAGCCCGACTTCGTGGCGGTGGCGGCGCCGATCCGCAATCACCTGGGGCTGGTCGTTGCCGCGATCAGCGTGGGCGGTCCCATCGGCCGGCTCAAGACCGAGGCGCGTCAGCGGTGCAGCCGGCTCCTCAAGCAGGCCGCCACCCGGGTCTCGGCGCGGCTGGGGTGGGCCGAACCGAGCGGGCGGTAGTTACCGCGCGAGTCGGGCCGATTCCCGCCGGCGCCGCCGGGCCGAGCGGGCGGAGCGGGCCCGCCAGAGCCGCCGGGCCGCCGGCTCCAGCAGGAGGCTCCGGAGAATCTGCCGAGCCGTGGCGGCCGGCACGCCGGCGAGCTTGGCCGTCGCACCCAACGAGGCGGCGGCGGGGTGCCGCAGCGCCCGCAGCACCGCGAGCGGGTCCCGGGCGGGGTGATGCCGGGTGCGCCGCGGATTGACGTACCCTTCCTGCTTGAGAATCCGCCGCACGGTCTGCACCGACAACCCCGCCGCGCCGGCCACCTCGGCCAGCGTGGCGCCGGCATTGATAAAGCCGGCCCAGAGGGCGGCGCGAGCGGCGCGATATTCCGCGCGCGAGCCGAACCGGGTCGGATCGAAGCGCCGTTCGCCCAGGAGCTCGGGCGGGCGCGGATGATCGTGTGCGGGGCGGGTCCTGGATCCGGGCATGATCTCGGGGGCGAGAGGGACGCGGCTATGCTACCGCCCATACCGTCGCTCCGCAACCGGCCTTCATCAGCGTCACCCATTCCACAGATGACACAGATCGACACAGACACGAGGTGCGTAGAACCGCACTCTCCGGCGAGGAATCGGTCCATCGACCAAGGTGATTCCTGGTAGCATTGGGAGATGCACGATCGGTCCTCCGATCCTCAGACCTACGATGTCATCGGCGCGGCTCTGCAGGTCCATCGGGAGCTGGGTGTCGGCTTTCTGGAGGGGGTCTATCGCGACGCGCTGCACATTGAGCTTGAAGTGCGGGGGATTCCATTCCGCGCGGAAGTTTCACTGCCAGTCTCGTACAGAGGCACTCTCCTCGCTACGCGTTTCAGGGCCGACCTGGTCTGCTTCAACACACTGCTGGTAGAGCTGAAGGCGAGGTCCGCCATCGGTGGGCCCGAGTTCGCTCAAGTCATCAACTACATGAAGGCGGGTCGGTTTCAGAAGGCGCTGATCATCAACTTCGGAGCGGGACGTCTGCAGTATCGTCGGGTCGTACTCTGACTCGGTTCCTCTGTGTCCCTCTGTGTCCCTCTGTGGTAGTCAGTTCCCGACCGTGCCCGCTAGTCCGTGGCCTCGCGGGTGAGGCGGGCCCAGAGCACGATCACGCCCACCGACAACCCGAAGATGATCGTGGCGGCGGCATTGACCTCCGGCGTGATCCCGCGCCGGAGCAGGCCCCAGATCTGGAGCGGAATCGTGTTCTGCCGCCCGATCAGGAAGAACGTCACCGCGATCTCGTCCAGGCTGAGGGTGAACACCAGGAGCGCGCTGCCGAGCACGGCGGAGCGGATGACGGGGAGCGTGACGTGCCAGAAGGTGAACCACTCGTTGGCATAGAGGTCCTGGCTCGCTTCCTCCAGCACCCGGTCGAAGCGGCGGAGCCGGGCGTACACCTGGGTCACCACCACCGAGGTCAGGGCGGCGCCGTGGCCCAGCACCACCGGCCATCCCGGCACCAGGGGAAAGCCGCTGGAGAGCGAGAGCCCGATGAACGAGAAGAAGGTGAGCAGCGCGACCCCGGTGATCACGCCGGGGAGGATCAGCGGCAGGAGCACCAGGCGCTCGAAGACGGCCTTGCCGGGAAACTGGAGTCGGTCGAGCGCGAAGGCCCCGGGCACCCCGATGCCGAGTGCCAGGGCGGTGGCCATGAGCGCCAACTTGAGGCTGGCGATCGCGGCGTCGATCAGGGCCCGGTCCTGGAGCAGCGCCCCGAACCAGCGGGTCGTGGCCGGACGGAACGGCCAGGCCACGATGCTGGCGTCGTGGAAGGCGTAGAGCACAACCACGCCGAGGGGCAGGTAGATGAACAAGAAGACCAGCGCGCCCGTCACCCACAGCGAGGCGGTCAGACGGTCGGGTGGCCGGGCGGTCAGCGGTCTGGTCATGGGCGCAACGACCCCCGGCCGACGGCCGCTCCCTGGCCACCTGACCGGCCGTCCAACTGACCGGCATAGTTCATCCGGTCTTCGATGCTGCGCGCGAGCGTGAGCAGCACCAGGGTCATGCCCAGCATCACAACCGACACGGCGGCGCCGAGCGGCCAGTTGAATGCCACCCCGAAGAGGCTCACCACCAGGTTGGAGACCATCAGCGCGCTGTCGTTGCCGCCCAGGAGCACCGGGGCGATGAAGTCGCCCATGCTGAGCACGAAGGCAAAGGTGCATCCCGCCACCACCCCGGGCAGCGACAACGGCAGCACCACGTGCCGGAAGGTGGCCCAGCGGCTGGCGTAGAGGTCCTGGCTCGCCTCCTTGTACGACGCCGGGATGGCCTCCAGGACCGCGTAGATGGGCATGAGCGTGAAGGGGGTGTAAATGTGGATCAGCGCCAGCATCACCGCCCATTTGCTGTAGAGCAGCATCGTGAGGGGCTGGTCGATGATCCCGAGCGAGATCAGAAAGCCGTTGAGAATCCCCTCCTGTCCCAGGATGATCTTCCAGGCATAGGCCCGCACCAGGTAGCTCACCCAGAGCGGAATGATCACCGCCATGTAGAGCAGGTTCCGGTGACGGGTAACCTTGAATGCCAGCAGATAGGCCAGCGGATAGGCCAGGAGGAGGGAACAGAGCGTGACCCGGAGGGCAATCCCCGCGGAGAAGAGGATCGTCCGGGGGTAGAGCGAGGTGCCGAACAGCCGGCCGTAGTTCTCGAGGGTGAGTTCGTGAGTGAGCTGGCCGCTCCTGAGCCGGAAGAAGGAGTGCGCGAAGAGAAAGAGGTACGGCAGCAGGAGGAGCACCGTGACCCAGCCGACCGGGAGCGCCGCCCCCACCAGGGTGCGGAGCCGGGTGTGCACCCGGAGCCGGTCGAGCAGGGTGACCCGCGCTCCCTCAGTCGCCGACACAACTCCCCCGTTCGACCTCCCAGGTCACCGTAAGGCGGGTCTGGGCCGCCGGCGCCGCCGACCCCGCGGGCCAGTGGAGCACCAGGGGCGCGCCGTCCGGGAGACGCGCGTGGACCCGGGTGACCACGCCGGTGAACACCACCTCCTGAACCGTGACGTCGAGCCGGATGGGTCCCTCCCCCGCCGCGGCCGGGCGGATGTGCTCGGGCCGGATGGCGATCCAGGTGGCCTGGTCCGTCACGAGCGGCCGGGGGGACCGCGCCAGAATCTCGGTGTCGCCCACCCGCACCCGGGCCGTCTGACCCTCCGACCGTCCGCCGGCGTGGCCGGCCAGCAGATTCGTCTCCCCGATGAAGTCGGCGACGTAGCGGGACACCGGCTGCTCGTACATTTCCCGCGGTCCGCTCAGCTGTTCGATCCGGCCGTTTCGCATCAGGGCGATCCGGTCCGACATCGTCAGCGCTTCCTCCTGGTCGTGGGTGACGTACAGGAAAGTGATGCCGAGCTGGCGGTTGAGGTGCTTGAGCTCGAGCTGCATCTCCTTGCGGAGCTTGAGGTCGAGCGCGCCGAGGGGTTCGTCCAGCAGCAGGACCCTGGGCCGGTTGACCAGCGCCCGCGCCAGTGCCACCCGTTGCTGCTGCCCCCCCGACAGTTGCCGCGGGGCCCGGTCGCCGAGCTGGCCCAGCTGGACCATCTCCAGCGCTTCCGCCACCCGGGTGGCGATCTCGCCGGCCGCCACCTTCCGCATCCGGAGGCCGTAGCCGACGTTGTCCCGCACGCTCATATGGGGAAAGAGGGCGTACTGCTGAAAGACGGTGTTGAGCTCGCGCTTGAACGGCGGGAGCAGCGTGAGCGGCCGCCCGTCCATCAGGATCTCGCCGCGGGTGGGGTGTTCGAACCCCGCGATCATCCGCAGGGTGGTGGTCTTGCCCGACCCGGAGGCGCCGAGCAGGGTGAGGAATTCGCCCGGGGCGACGTCGAGCGAGACGGCGTCGACCGCGAGCGCGCCGTTGGGGAACTGCTTGGTGAGCTGGTGGAGCTGGAGAATGGGGTTCGGCATGGAGGCCCGGACAGGAAGACGGTGAACGCTGAACGGGGCGTGCGGCGGAACCGCCGCGCGCCCCGCTCACCGTTCAGCTCAGGGATCCCTCGCGTCGCGCGGGATGACCCAACGGCCGCGCCCGGGTCACTTCGCCGCCTTGACCTCGTTCCAGATCTCCTGGTACTTGTCCCGCTTCGAGCCCCACTGCCAGAAATTCACCTTGGGGCCGTAGTCGGCGATGTCCTTCTGCAGCGCCGCCGCCTCGGGGGCCATGTAGCTCTTCGCCGCCGAGTTGGCCACGTTGTAGGCGGTCACGTCGGACATGAGCTTCTGGGTGAACGGCTGCGCGGCGTACTCCAGCCAGGCATAGGCGGCGTCGAGGTTCCGGGCTCCCTTGGTCAGCACCCAGTGGTCGGCCCAGGCGGTGGTGCCTTCGGAGGGGATGGTCTCGCCCGCGGGGAAGTTGGCCGCCCGGAGCTGGGTGGTCATGAGCGGCCAGCCTTCGCCCGCCACGATTTCGCCGCTCTGGAAGAGCTGGGTCATGTCTCCCGCCGTGGCCCAGTACTTCCGCACGTTGGGCTTGAGCTCGAGCATCTTGGCCTTGACCTTGGCCAGGTCCTCATCCGAGAGGTTGTAGAGCTTGCTCGGATCGGCCGGGTCGTCGAGACCCAGCACCTGGGCTACCATGTAGAGGGTGGCGATATCGTCCTGCAGGGAGAGCTTGCCCCGGTACTTCTTGTCCCACAGCTCGGCCCAGCGCTGGGGCGCCGGCTTCACCTTGGCGGTGTCGAAGATCAGCGGATTGGGACCGAAGGCCCAGGGGAGGCCATACACCGAGGAGTCCTTCCGGGCGACCCTGAGGTCGCGGAAACTCTGCATCAGGTCGCCGTAGCTCGGAATCCGCTTGAGATCGAGCGGCTGTGCCAGGCCCGCCTCGATGATCGCGGTGACCGCGTCGCTCGAGGGCGAGACCAGGTCGATGGTCTCGGCGCCGCCGGCGCGGAGCTTGGCCACCAGGTCGTCGCTCGACCCCATATAGGTCGCGTTCACCTTCACGCCGCAGGCCGTCTCGAACGGCCGGGTGAAGAGCGTGTCGGTATACCCCTCCCACACCATGAAATTGAGCTCGCCACCGATCGGCTTGGGGCAGAGCCTGGCCAGGTAGGTCGCGGCATCGGCCCGGGCGTCGCTGGTCGGCTGGATGGTGATCTTGTCGGCGGTCGCCTGGGGCGTGGCGGCGGTCTTCTCGCCGCCGCACCCGGCCAGCACCACCGCGGCCACCGGGAGAATGAGCCTGCCTGCACGGATCAGTGACATGGACGATGCGCCTCAGCTGGATGGCAGTAGTGTGAGGGGGACTTCAGGATAGCCGGCCAGCGGTAACCTACACGGCGACCTGCGGGATGCAATCGGGGGCACCTGTCGCCTCCGGCGGGGACCGGTACATTTGTGCGGCTGTACCCGCCTCACGACAGCGCCGGGTGCCGTTCCCATGCCCTCGCCGGCGCTGGCTCCGACGTCCACCCGGTCTCTGGCTGGAGAGGTTGCCCGTGCTCGAGCGACTGACTGCGGTCGGTGAAATGACGCTGGCGATGAGCCGGGCAGCCACCGTCGACCAGATCTGCCGTGAAGCGCTCCGGACGGTCACCCGGGTCCTGGAGGCCTCTCGGGCCTCGGTGCTGCTCTTCGATCCTGACGGCAGGCTCCGGTTCAAGGCCTGGGAGGGGCTCTCCGACGGGTACCGTCGGGCGGTGGAGGGTCATACCCCCTGGATGCCGGGGGAGCCGGACCCCGTGCCGATCCTCGTCACCGATGTGGCCGGGGACCCAAGCCTGGCCGATTACCGCGACATCATGCTGGCGGAAGGCCTCCGCGCGATGGCGTTCATCCCGCTGGTCGCCGGCGGCGGGACCATCGGCAAGTTCATGATGTACTACGACCAGCCCCGCGCCTTCCCCACCGACCTGGTCCAGTTGGCCCGGCTGATCGCGGCCCATGCGGCCTTTGCCATCGACCGGCAGCAGCTGGTGGAGCAGCTGGAGGCCGAGCGGAGTCTCTTCGTGGACGGCCCCACCGTGGTGTTCAAGTGGCGGCACGAGGAGGGGTGGCCCGCGGAGTACGTCTCGCCCAACGTCGAGACCGTCTTCGGCTGGCCGGTGCGGGCGCTCACCGGGGGGGAGGTGCTCTACGCCAGTCTGCTGCACCCGGACGACTATCCCCGGGTGGCGGCGGAGGAGGCGTCCTTCCTGGCCCAGGGGCGGAGCCACTTCGAGCACGAGTACCGGCTGCGCCGGGCCGACGGCCATTATCGCTGGGTGGCCGACTTCACCATGCCGGTCCGCGCTTCTGACGGCAGGCTGGTCCTGACCCAGGGGTACGTGGTCGACATCACCGAGAAGAAGGCGGCCGCCGAGCGTCTGCGGGATGCGGAGGGCCGCCTGCGCGAGCACCAGCGACTCGAGAGTCTCGGGGTCCTGGCCGGGGGCATCGCGCACGACTTCAACAACCTCCTGATGGGCATCCTGGGCAACGCCGCGCTGGCGCTGGCCGAGGTGCCGGGGGACTCCGCGCTGCAGGACCCGATCCGCGAAATCGAGGTCGCGGCCCGGCGCGCGGCCGATCTCACCCGCCAGCTGCTGGCCTACTCGGGCAAGGGCCGGTTCGTGGTGGAGCGTCTCGCCCTGTCACGGCTGGTCGAGGACGCCGCCCGCCTGGTCCAGCCGAGTCTCTCCCCCAAGGTGACGATCGTCTGGGACCTCGACCGCGAGCCGGGATTTCTCGAAGGTGACGCGGGCCAGCTGCGCCAGGTCGTGTTCAACCTCCTCACCAACGCCTCCGACGCGATGGCGGACGGGGTCGGGACCATCACGGTCCGGACGGAGCAGGTCGAGCTTCTCGATGCCGAGTTGGACCACACCATCACCGGGACCCGCTTGGCCCCGGGTCGCTACTGCCTGCTGGAGATTGCCGACAACGGCCCCGGGATGGACGAACCGACCTCGCGGCAGATCTTCGACCCGTTCTTCACCACCAAGTTCCAGGGCCGGGGGCTGGGTCTGCCGGCGGTGCTCGGCATCGTCCGTGGGCATCGCGGGGCCATCCAGGTCCATACCAGTCCGGGGAAGGGGACGTCGGTGCGGGTCCTGCTTCCGGCGGTTTCCCAGGCGGTCGAGCATCCCGCGGGGAACGGGGGCGGTCCCGAGGCGG
This sequence comes from uncultured Gemmatimonadaceae bacterium, assembly GCA_964642475.1. Classification (GTDB taxonomy): domain Bacteria; phylum Gemmatimonadota; class Gemmatimonadetes; order Gemmatimonadales; family GWC2-71-9; genus JADJOM01. The sequence goes on from CAZXRC010000006.1 coordinate 34,303, forward strand.
GCCGCCGCCGCACGGTCCTGATCGTGGATGACGAGGCCATGGTGCGGAACGTCACCCGGCGGACCCTCGAACGGGCCGGCTTCCGGGTGCTGCAGGCGGAAAGCGGGCGAGCCGCGATCGAGATCCTCAAGACCGCCCATGCCGAAGTGGGCCTGGTGCTGCTCGATCTCACCATGCCGGAGCTCAATGGCGAAGAGACCTTCGCGCTGCTGCACGACTGCTGGCCGGCCATCCGGGTGCTGCTGTCGAGCGGCTACAGCGCCGAGGCGACCGCCGGCGCCCGGACCCGCGAGGGGTTCGCCGGCTTCATCCAGAAGCCCTACCTGCCGGCCGAACTGGTGCACGCGGTCACGCGGGCGCTCGACGGCTGACGGCCGCCTCGCATCCCTCCCCGTTTTCCTCCAGATTACCCTCGCGCCCTTCCCCGGAGTCGTCCGCATGTCCCGCGTCATCCAACTGGTCACGCCCATTCCCGGGCCCAGAAGCCAGGCCCTGACCGCCCGCCGGCAGCAGGCGGTGCCGCGCGGCGTTCCCGCCACCACCCCGATCGCGGTGGTCCAGGCCGACAACGCGGTCGTGACCGACGCCGACGGGAACCGGTTGATCGATTTCGGGGGGGGGATCGGGGTGGTCAATGCCGGGCACCGACACCCGAAGGTGGTGGCGGCGGTGCGGGAGCAGCTGGACCGTTTCACCCACGTCTGCTTTCCGGTCTCGATGTACGAGCCCTACATCGAGTTGGCCGAGCGGCTCAACCGGCTCACCCCCGGCGGGCACGCCAAGAAGACCTTCTTCGTGAACAGCGGGGCGGAGGCGGTGGAGAACGCCATCAAGGCGGCCCGGCGCTTCACCGGCCGGCAGGCGATCGTCTGTTTCGAGCACGGCTTCCACGGCCGGACCTACATGGGGATGACGCTGACCGCCAAGGTCCACCCCTACAAGCAGGGTTTCGGTCCGTTCGCGCCCGAGGTGTATCGCATTCCGTTCCCCTACTGCTATCGCTGCGAGTGTGGCGGCGCGGCCGCTGGGCGGCCGGCCGGCCGGTGCGGGATGGCCGACCGGACCTGGCTGGACCACCTCTTTGCGGGCATCGTCGACCCCGGCTCGGTCGCGGCGATCATCATGGAGCTCGAGGTGGGCGAGGGGGGATTCATCCCCGCACCGGTGGAGTACGTGCAGACCCTGGCCCAGTTCGCGAAGGACCACGGCGTGCTCTTCATCGCCGACGAAATCCAGACCGGCTTCGGCCGTACCGGGAGACTCTTCGCCAGCGAGCACTACGGCCTGGTGCCCGATCTCATCACCACCGCCAAGTCGCTGGCCGGCGGGCTGCCACTGGCGGCGGTAACCGGCCGCGCCGATGTGCTGGACGCGGCCCAGCCGGGCGGGCTGGGTGGAACCTACGGCGGCAACCCGCTGGCCTGCGCCGCGGCCCTCGCGGTGCTCGACGTGATGCGGGAGCAGGACATTCCGGCAAGGGCCGCCCAGGTCGGCGAGCGGGTGAGGAGCCGGTTCACCGCGTGGCAGGGGCGTTTTCCCCAGATCGGCGATGTCCGCGGGCTCGGCGCCATGGTGGCTATGGAGCTGGTGACGGACCGTGACACCAAGGCGCCCAACAAGGAGCTGACGGGCAGGCTCCAGCGCGAGGCGCTCACGCGGGGTGTGATCCTGCTCTCCGCCGGAACGCTCGGTAACGTGATCCGCGTGCTGGTGCCGCTCACGGTGGAGGACGAAGTGCTGGAGGAGGGACTGACGGTAATGGAAGCGGCGCTGGCGGCGGCGGTGGGCGACTGAACCCGATGGTCTCGGCGTCCTGGTCGTGTTGAACTGAAATCGGAACCGCAGATGATCGATCGCAGTCGCTTGAGCCAGCTCTATAGCGCCGAGCAGCGCCGCTTCGAGGCGGAGCACCCGACCTCGCGGGCGCTCTTCGAGCGGGCCGGACGGAGCCTGCTCGAGGGCGTGCCGATGCACTGGATGGTGAAATGGGCCGGTGGCTTTCCGCTGTTCGTGCGGGAGGGGAAGGGCGCCTGGTTCACCGACGTCGACGGGCGCCGGTATCTCGATCTCTGTCTGGGCGACACCGGGGCGATGACCGGCCACGCGCCCGCCGCCACGGTCGACGCCGTGGTCCGCCAGGCGGCCCGGGGCTTCACGTTCATGCTGCCCTCCGAGGATCACATCTGGGTGGCGGAAGAACTGACCCGGCGCTTCGGATTGCCCTGTTGGCAGTTCGCCATGACCGCCACCGACGCCAACCGGTTCGCCATCCGCCTGGCACGCATGCTCACCGGCCGACCGAAGATCCTGGTCTTCAACTGGTGCTATCATGGCACGGTCGACGAGACCTTCGCCACCCTGGTCGACGGGCGGGTGGAGCCCCGCTCGGGGAACATCGGCCCGCCGGTGCATCCCGCGACGACCACCCGGGTGGTGGAATTCAACGATCTCGCCGCGCTCGAGGCGGCGCTGTCCGCCGGCGACGTGGCCTGCGTGCTGGCCGAGCCGGCGATGACCAATATCGGGATCATTCATCCCGATCCCGGGTACCACGCCGCCCTGCGCCGGCTCACCCGGACCCACGGCGCGCTGCTCATCCTCGATGAGACCCACACCATCTGCGCCGGACCCGGCGGCTACACCCGGGCCCACGGGCTCGAGCCCGACCTGCTCACCCTTGGCAAGCCGCTCGGCGGCGGGGTGCCGGCCGCGATCTACGGGTTCTCCGCCGAAGTGGCGGCGCGCCTCCAGGGGCGGATCGCGCTGGCCGACTCGGATACCGGCGGTATCGGCGGCACCTTGGCCGGCAACGCCCTGGCCCTGGCCGCCATGCGGGCGACGCTCGAGCGGGTGCTCACCGAGGCGAGCTACGCCCGGACCATCCCGCTGGCCGAACGGTTCCAGGCCGGCGTCGAAGGGGTCATCGCGGAGCTCCATCTGCCCTGGATCGTGAAGCGCCTGGGGTGCCGGGCCGAGTACTGGTTCCGGCCGGTCGCCCCCCGCAACGGCGCCGAGGCGGCGGCGGCCGCCGACCTGGAGCTCGACCGGTTCATGCATCTCTTCGCGCTCAATCGCGGCATCCTGCTTACCCCGTTCCACAACATGGCGCTGATCGCGCCCGAGACCACTGAGGCCGACATCGACCGGCACACGGCGGTCTTCCGCGAGGCGGTGACCGCTCTCCTGGGGGCAACCGGCTCGTGACCGTTCCGGCAGGCGACGCCCCCATCGTCCAGTTCACCCGGGTCAGCAAGTCCTTTGGCGAGGTGAAGGCGGTCAACGACATCAGCTTCAGCATCGCGCGGGGAGAGTTCTTCTCGCTGCTGGGGCCGTCGGGCTGCGGCAAGACCACCACCCTCCGGCTTCTGGCCGGGTTCGAGGAGCCCGACGCCGACGGGGGCGAAGTCCGGATCGCGAACGAAGTGGTGAACCGGAAGCGGCCCTACGAGCGCCAGATCGGAATGGTGTTCCAGAACTACGCCATCTTCCCCCACCTCTCGGTGGAGCGGAACGTCGCGTTCGGGCTGGAGCAGCATCGGGTTCCCGGGGCCGAGATCCCCGAGCGAGTGGCCCGCGCGCTGGAGATGGTGCGGCTCGATCCGGGCACCTTCGCGCGGCGGATGCCGCATCAGCTGAGCGGCGGCCAGCGGCAGCGGGTGGCTCTGGCCCGGGCGCTGGTGCTCCGGCCCGCCATCCTGCTGCTCGACGAGCCGCTCGGCGCCATCGACCTCAAGCTCCGCAAGGAGATGCAGCTCGAGCTCAAGCAGCTCAACAAGCGACTCGGTCTCACCTTCGTGTACGTCACCCATGACCAGGAGGAAGCGCTGACCATGTCCGACCGGATTGCGGTCATGGACAATGGACGGGTGGCGCAGCTCGGCACGCCGGCGGAGATCTACGAGAACCCGCGGACCGCGTTCGTGGCGAAGTTCATCGGTGAATCGAACTTCTTCGGCGGTCGGGCGGTCAGGCGGTCGGATGGTCACCTGGCCGTGCGGGGGGAGCTGGGCGAGTTCGTGCTGCCGGCCGGCACCCGGGTCGGCGAGCAGGCGGAGGTCCGGATCGCGGTCCGGCCCGAGTGGATGGACCTCTTTCCGCCCGATCTGGTCCCCGCGGGCGAAAATGCCCTGGTCGGGACGGTGCGGGAGGTGATTTACCTGGGCGAGACGCTGCACGTGCTGGTCACCCTGGCGGACGGGACCGACTGCACCGTGGCGCTCCGCAACGAGGGGCAGCTCATCAAGCCGCTGCCGTGGACGCGGGGCGATCGCGCGGCGGTGGCCTGGCTGCCCGAGGACTGCCAGGTCCTGGAGGCGGACACATGACGCTGCGCCAACGGCTGCTCCGGGTGCTCCACCCGCGACCGGCCCTCCAGGCCTGGTCCCTGCTGGCCCCGGGCACCGGCTGGCTGCTGGTGTTCTTCCTGGCGCCGATCCTGATCATGTTCGTCTACAGTCTGATGCGGCGGGGCGTCTACGGGGGGGTGGAGCCGGGGTGGACCCTGGAGCACTATCGGCGGTTCATCGACCCGCTCTACCTCCAGATTCTCCAGCGCACCTTCCTCTGGTCGCTCGCCGCCACCGTCCTCTGCCTGCTGCTGGGCTACCCGGTGGCGTATCTCATCGCCCAGAGCGGCAGGTGGAAGAATCCGCTGCTCTTCCTCGTGGTGCTGCCGTTCTGGACCAGCTTCCTGGTCCGCACCTTCGCGATGATCTTCCTGCTGCGTGATACCGGCTTTCTCAACACCCTGCTGCTCTCCACCGGTCTCGTCGACGAGCCGATCGAGATGCTCTACACCCCGTTCGCGGTGATGTGCGGGCTGGTGTACGGGTTCCTTCCGTTCATGATCTTGCCGGTCTACGCCTCCCTCGAGAAGCTCGATCTTTCCCTCCTGGAGGCGGCCGAGGCGCTGGGGGCGCGACCGGTGGCGCGGTTCCGGCGGGTCACCCTGCCACTCTCGCTGCCGGGGGTGGTGGCCGGCTGCCTGCTGGTCTTCATCCCGTCGCTGGGAAGCTTCCTCACCTCGGATCTTCTCGGCGGCGCCAAGCAAGTCATGATCGGCAATCTGATCCAGAACCAGTTCTCCGCCGCGCGCAACTGGCCCTTCGGGTCGGCCGCCTCGTTCATCGTGATGGCCCTGGTGCTGGTGGCGGTGCTCCTCTATCTCCGGGTCCGGGACCGCTCCCCCGGCGGGGGAGGGATCCGGTGAGGCTCCCCCGCTGGCTGATCGTCGTGACCGGGCTGGTGTACCTCTTTCTGCACCTCCCCCTCGTGGTACTGATGCTCTTCTCGTTCAACGACTCGAAGTACAGCGTCACCTGGGTCGGCTTCACCCTGGGGTGGTATCGGCGGTTGCTGGAGCGGGAGGACATCCTGAACGGGCTTCGGGCGAGCCTGGTGGTGGGAGTGGTGGCGACGGTGGTCTCGGCACTGTTCGGGACGCTGATCGCCCTGGCGGTGGCGCGGCACCGGTTCCGCGGCCGGACCGCGATCGAGGCCTTCCTCTACGTGCCGCTGGTGACGCCGGAGATCGTGGTGGGTATTTCGCTCCTGATTCTGTTTGTGCTCCTGGGGATCCCTCTCGGGCTGGCCACGATCACCATCGCGCACATCGCCTTCTGCATTTCGTTCGTGGTGGTGGTGGTGCTGGCCCGGCTGCAGGGGATGGACCAGAGTCTCGAGGAGGCCGCGATGACCCTCGGCGCGGACGAGATCACCACCTTCTGGAAGATCACGGTCCCGCTCCTCTGGCCGGCGATCGTCTCGGGGTCGCTGCTGGCGTTCACGATGTCGTTCGACGATTTCGTGATCACATCGTTCGTCTCGGGCACCGGGTCCTCCACCCTGCCGATCGTGGTGTACGGCATGGTCCGGAAGAACATCGAGCCCAGTATCAACGCCATCAGCACGATCATCCTGGCGGGCACCGCCGGGCTCATCTACCTGGCCGACCGCCTGGCGCGCGCACCGGCCGCCGGGAGGACCTGAATGCGCACCCGACTCGCCGTTACGCTCGCCCTCCTGCTCTCCAGCCAGCCGGTGTCGGCCCAGGGCATCAGCTCGTTCGACCGGCAACGGGCCCTCGACATGCTCAAGCAGGTGCGGGACGACATCGCCAAGAACTACTACGATACGACCTATCACGGCGTTCCCCTCCAGGCCACCTTCGACACCGCCGCCAACCGGATCCGCGCCGCCGCCACCGTGGAGCAGACCCTGGCCACGATCGCGCTTACCACCGCCGCCTTCAACGACTCCCACACCCTCTTCCTCCCGCCGGGGCTGGTCTACCGGGCGGAGTACGGGCTCGCTTTCCGGTTCGTGGGAGACACCTGCCGGGTATACCGGGTGACCCAGGGGAGCGACGCGGAGGGACAGGGTCTCAGGCCCGGTGACGCGGTCTTGTCGGTCGAGGGGATCGGGGTGACGCGCGACAATCTCTGGCAGCTGGAATATCTCCTCGAGGCGCTCCGGAGCTCGCCCAACCTGCGGCTCACCGCGATGCACCCCGGCGGTTCACCCCAGCCGCTCATCGTCACCGGCAGAATCGTGGAGCGGCGCCAGCAGATCGATCCGTCGGTGTCGGTGGATCTCTGGCAGATTCTCCGGGAGGAACGACAGCAGATGGACGAGAACCAGCTCCGCTGGCTCGACTACCGGGAGCGGGCGATCGTCTTCCAGTTTCCCCGCTTCTGGGACGCCCCCGACTGGGTGGACCGGATCGAAAAGGAGGCGAAGGGCCACGGGACGATGATCATCGATCTGCGGGGCAACGGGGGCGGGTCGGTCGACCAGCTGACCCGTTTCCTGGGCCTGTTCCACGAGACCGATTTCGTCGCGGCGCGGATCCGCAGCCGCAAGAAGGACGAGGAGCTGCGGGTCAAGGGAAAGGGCGACCACCGCTATGCCGGCAAGGTGATCGTCCTGGTCGATGCCGCGTCGGCCTCGGCGTCCGAGGTCTTCGCCCGGGCGATGCAGCTCACCGGGCGGGGAGTCGTGCTGGGCGATCGCACCGCCGGCGCGGTGCGGGTGAGCCGACTCTATCTCCACATCAGCGGTACCCAGACCGGCGCGTTCTTCGGGACCAGCGTCACCATCGGCGACCTGTTCATGTCGGACGGCGGCCAGCTGGAGCATGTCGGCGTGGTTCCCGACGAGGTGATCCTCCCGAGCGGGGAGGAGATGCGGGGGCGCCAAGACCCGGTGCTGGCCCGGGCGCTGGCGCTGGCCGGTGTGCCGGCGTCTCCGGCCCAGGCTGGGCAGGACCGTCACTGATCCGTTCCCACTACTCTCACGGTCCCATGCATCGCGATACCCTGATTCTCCAGGCCGGACTTCCGAGTCATCGGGCCCCGGGCCCCTTTCTTCCCGGACCTCAGTTCGCATCCACCTACGTGTCGCCGGGCGACCCGGCGGGCCATCCGTACACCTACGGCCGGTTCCACAACCCCACCTGGAGCGCCTGGGAGGCCGCACTGGAGACGATCGAGGGCGGGCCCTCCCTGGCGTTCCCCTCCGGCATGGCGGCCTCGGCCGCGGTCCTGGGCGTGACGCTCAAGCCGGGTGACGTGGTCGTCCTCCCCGCGGATGCCTATTACACCACCCGCACCTTCGCCCAGACCTGGCTCGCCGGATACGGCATCACGGTGCGGCTCGCGCCCACCCGGGACGAGGCCCAGGCGGCGCTGCTCGAAGGCGCCCGGCTCCTCTGGATCGAGACCCCGACCAATCCCGGACTCGAGGTCTGCGATCTCCGGAAGCTGATCGGGCTGGCCCGAAGTGCCGGGGTGCTCACCGCGGTCGACAACACCACCGCCACCGCGGCCCTGCAGCAGCCGCTGGCGCTGGGCGCCACCTTCTCGCTCGCCTCGGACACCAAGGCCCTGACCGGACATTCCGACCTGCTGCTGGGCCACGTCGCCACCCGGGACCCCGAGTGGATGACCCGGCTCCGCACCTGGCGCACCCAGTACGGCGCGATCCCCGGCCCCATGGAAATCTGGCTGGCCCACCGCTCGCTCGGGACCCTGCCGCTCCGACTGGCGCGGCAGTGCGACAACGCCGGGGCCCTGGCCCGTCAGCTTCACGCTCGCCCGGACGTCACCGGACTCCGCTATCCCGGGCTCCCCGGCGATCCCGGCCACGCGGTGGCCGCCCGCCAGATGTCGAGCTTCGGCGCGGTCCTGAGTTTCGACCTCCAGGTCCGGCCCCGGGCGGAGCGGTTCCTGCAGGCGCTGGAGCTGGTCCGGGAGACCACCAGCTTCGGCGGGATCCACTCCACGGCCGAGCGGCGGGCCCGCTGGGGCGGCGACCCGGTGAGCGAGGGATTCATCCGGTTCAGCGCGGGCTGCGAGGCCACCGAAGACCTGGTGGCCGATGTGCTGCAGGCGCTCGACCGGGCCCGGCCGTAGCGCGCGATGATCCCCGGCGCGGTGCTCTGGGAGGCCACGGCGGCGCTCGAAGCGCTGCCACGAGCCGCGCCGCCCGAGCGGGTCGATGTGCTCGTGATCGGTGGCGGTTACACCGGGCTCGCCGCCGCCCGGGCGCTGGCCCGCTCCGGCGCCAGCGTGGCGGTGCTGGAACAGGGCCGGATCGGCGGGGGCGCCAGCGGCCGCAACGGCGGCTTCGTCCTGCCCGGGTACAAGGCCGACTTGGACACCCTCGTGCGGCGGCATGGCCTGCCCCTGACCCGGCAGCTCTTCGAGGCGAGTCTCGAGGCGATCCGGTTTGTCGAGCAGCTGGTGGCGGAGGAAGGGATCGCGTGCGGATGGCACCGGGGCGGGGCCCTGACGCTTGCCGCCAAGCCCCGCCATCTGGCCCGGCTCGCGGAGGAGCAGCGCCTGCTGGCGCGGGACTTCGGCCACCCGACCACCCTTCTCGGTCCCACCGACCTGGCAGCCGAGATCGCGTCGGACCGCTATCACGGCGGGCTGCTGGACCCGCTGGCGGCTGCACTGCAGCCGGCGGCGTACGTCCATGGTCTGGCGCGGGCCGCGGCCCGGGCCGGGGCGTTGCTCTGCGAGGGTCAGCCGGTCACCAGGCTTACGCGCCGGGGGGAGGGCTGGAGCCTGGCGGCGGGGAGCGGAACCGTGGTGGCGCGCGACGTCCTCGTCGCAACCAACGGCTACACCGGACGCCTGGTTCCCTGGCTGGCGCGGCGGGTGGTGCCGGTCGGCAGCTTCATCGTGGCGACCGCTCCCCTCGAGGCGGCCCAGGCCGCCCGGCTCATTCCCCGGGGCCGGGTCCTGAGCGACACCCGGAACCTGCTGCATTACTTCCGGCGCTCAGCCGACCACCGGCTGGTCTTCGGCGGACGGGCGGCCTTCCTGCCCGAGGCTCTGGATCGGAGTATCCGGACCCTGGGTCGGGACCTGGTCGAGGTCTTCCCCGACCTGGCCGGTGTGCCGCTCGACTTCGGGTGGGGAGGTACGCTCGGTTTCACCCGCGACCACCTGCCCCACGCGGGGCGGCGGGACGGGCTGACGTACGCGCTGGGCTACGGTGGGCACGGGGTGGCGCTGGCCAGCTGGCTGGGCGACCAGGTGGGACGGGCCCTGGCGGGCGCGGGCACCTGGCCGGCCCTTTCCGCGGTACCGTTTCCGCCGGTGCCGTTCTACACCGGGCGCCCGTGGTTTCTTCCGGCCGCCGGGGCATATTACCAACTCAAGGACTGGCTGCTGTAACACCGCGCAAGGAGGGACTGGATGCCGAGTGAGACGGAGGTCAGGCGACTGGTAGGGGAGCTGGAACGTGGCACGCTCTCGCGGCGGGAGTTCGTCGGTCGGGCCCTGGCGCTCGGGGTGGGTCTCTCCACCATCGGGCTGGTCCTGACGGCCTGCGGCAAGGACAGGACGCCGGGGCAGAGCGGGGGCGATCTCGGACCGATCGAGAAGGAACTCAACATCTACAACTGGTCCGATTACATCGCCGAGGACACCATCCCGAATTTCGAGAAGGAATTCGGGGTCAAGGTCACCTACGACACCTACGAGAGCAACGAGGAGATGGTCGCGAAGCTCCAGGCCGGGGCCTCGGGATATGATATCGTCGTCCCGTCCAACTACATCGTCCCGGTGATGACCGCGACCAACCTCGCCGCCCCGCTGAACCGGAAGTACCTCCCCAACCTGGGGAACCTGGCGCCGACGTTCGTGAATCCGGTGTTCGATCCGGAGAACGCGCACGCCATCCCCTATCAGTGGGGTACCACCGGGTTCGCCTACCGGACCGACAAGATCCCCGCGCCCGGCGACAGCTGGGCCATCTTCCTCGACGCGAAATACCAGGGAAAGATGACCCAGATGGACGACATGCGGGATGTGATCGGCGCCTGGCTCCGCTATCGGGGGCATTCGCTCAACTCGGTCGACCCGGCCGAGCTGAGTGGCGCGAAGGCCGACGCCCTTGCGGCCAAGAAGAACCTGAAGGCCTATATCTCGGCGCCGGTGAAGGGCCAGCTGATCTCCGGTGACGTATGGGTGGCGCAGCTCTGGAACGGCGATACCGAACAGGCCAAGGCGGAACAACCGGCGATCGGGTACGTGCTGCCGAAGGAAGGGTGCACCATCTGGACCGACTCGCTGGTGATTCCCGCGAGCGCACCCCACAAGCGCGCGGCCCACGAATTTGTCAACTATGTGCTGCGCCCGGAGGTCGGGGCGGGGATCTCGAACTTCACCGGCTACGGCTCCCCCAACCAGGCGGCGCTGGCCCGGATGAAGCGGCCGGTGCCGTATCCCACGGCGGAGGAGTTTCAGCGGCTGGAGTACCAGAAGGATTTGGGAACGGCGAACGAGCTGTGGGACCGGATCTGGACCGAGATCAAGTCGGCGTGAGGTAGGCGCGACTCGACCTCAGCACCCCCCTGCAACGAACTGACGAAAGGCGGGCCGATCAATTGCGCCTGGCGAATCCCGATGTTCTGAAGCTGAGTAACCGCTATCTGAGCCTGATCGGCGGCCGGCCCATGGCCGGGGCGGAGAAGGAAGCCTTCATCGCCGAGACGGTCGAGGCCTACGACCGGTTCGTCAATCGCGGGTTCCTCACCTACCGGAAGTCGGTGACCCAGGCGGGGCAATTCGCCGCGGTCGAATGGTCGGGTCAGGGCGCCATCCTGAAGGACCTCCTCGGCCGGGAGTACATCGACTGTCTCGGGGGCTACGGGATCTTCTCCGCCGGCGTCAATCACCCCAAGATCGTGAAGGCCGTCCGCGACCAGATGGACCGGATGGCGCTCAACAGCCAGGAGCTGCTCGAACCCTGGCGGGCGGCGCTGGCCCGGCTCCTCGCCGCGGTCACGCCAGGCGATCTAGGGTGCTGCTTCTTCATCAACAACGGCACCGACGCCATCGAAGGAGCCATCAAGCTGGCCCGGCTCTATACCAAGCGAAACACTTTCATCTCGACGCTGGGCGGGTTCCACGGCAAGTCGATGGGCTCCCTCTCGCTTATGGGGAAGGCCTCGTTCCGGCTGCCGTTCGAGGGAGGACTCCAGGATGTGCGCTTCGTGCCCTACGGCGATGCCGACGCCCTGGAGCAGCAGATGGGCGTGCTGGAGGCGGTGGGCCAGCTGCCGGCGGGCGTGGTGGTCGAACCGGTGCAGGGCGAGGCCGGCGGCGTGGTCCCGCCGGAGGATTACCTGCCGCGGCTTCGGGAGATCTGCACCCGGCATGGCGCGCTCCTCATCGCCGACGAGATTCAGACCGGGATGGGTCGCACCGGCAAGCTCTGGGGGGTGGACCACACCGGCGTGGTACCCGACATCATGTGCCTCGGGAAGTCGATCGGCGGGGGCGTGATGCCGCTCTCGGCGTTCATCTCGACGCCCAAGATCTGGGAGGTGCTGATCCCCAATCCGATCATCCACTCCACCACCTTCGGTGGCAACCCGATCGCCTGTGTAGCCGGGATCGCCGCGATCGAAGTGACGCTGGAGGAGGATCTCCCGGGCCAGGCGGCGCAGAAGGGCGAGTACCTGCTCCGGGAGCTGCGGGTCCTGCAGCAGCGCTATCCCCAGATCCTCACCGACGTGCACGGGAAGGGTCTGCTCATCGGGCTGGAATTCCCCACCGACCCGGTCGGCTTCCAGTGCGCCGCCGGACTGTTCAAGCGTGGAGTGCTGGTGGCGGGAACCTACTCCAAGGCGCGGACCATCCGGATCGAGCCGGCGCTCGCGATTCCCGACAGTCTGCTCCGGGAGATGTTGAACCGGCTGGAGGACACGTTCAAGGAGATCGCGGCGGGCGGGTAGGTGGTCGGACGGTCGGAGGGTCGTTGAAGCAGAACGGGAGAGATCATCGCTGGTCTCTCCCGTTCTCCGTTCTCACTGACCGTCTGACCGCCTGACCGCTACTCCTCCGCCTTCCCGCCGAACGCCTTGGACCAGCTGATCGTCACGCCGCCCCAGATCTTGGCATCGTGCTGCTTGTTGAGCTTGGTGAACTTGGTGAAATCGTCGTTCGCGATCACGAAGTGCACCGCCGGGGTGATCGAGAGCGGGCCGGCCGTGAAGCCCATGGACGCCGAGAGGTCCACGTGGGTCAGGCCATCGTCGCTGAAGTTGAACGAGTCGTCATCCGGATCGGGCGTTTCGTTGCTGCTGAAGCCTGCCAGGGCTCCGAAGGTCAGCGTCTGCGGACCGATCGGGATGCCATGGGAGACACTGCCCTCGAGGTACAAGCCCTTCACGGCCTTCACATCGTAATAGGCGGAGAGCTTGGGGTTGAGGGGCACATCCAGGCCGACCTTGCCGTAGATCTCGAGGGTGTTGACGTCGCTGGTAAAGCCGAAGTCGTTGGGGTAGATGTAGCCGGTGGCGCCGGCGGTGATGGTCGCGACGCCCGCCGGGATGCCGACTTCACCCCACCAGTCGAACTCGGTCAGGTCGAGGCTCGAGCGCCCGCCGCCCTCACCGATGTCCGGGGCGTCGTACTTCCCCAGCTCGATGTTGGCCCAGCCGCCGGCGGTGAGCGAGGCTTTGCCGAGCGGAATGGTGAGGTACAGGTCAGGCTGCACGACCGGCTTGCTGCTCAGGGTCAGGCCGCGCCACACGTAGCTGCTGAAGACCGCCGCATCCCACCCCACCGTGGTCTGGGCCGCCGCCGTCTCCGTGGCCGCGATCAGGGCTGCGACTGACGCTCCTACCACAAATGCGCGCATCGGGGGTTCTCCTCGCTGGAAGGTCACTGCTGGCCAGAATGGGAAAATCGGGTACCGAAAAAGACGGCCCGCTCCATGGGAGCGGGCCGATGGCGTTGCGCACTTACTCCAAACGCTATCGCGCCGCTCCGACACGGGGTCGGTTCACATTATTGGGCGCATTGTAGCGGGACAGCAGCGTCATGGCGTTTTGGCAATTCTTGCGGGAGAAGCAGGGTGGTCGAAATAGATCGGCAACGCAGGGTATATAGGGCTCGCGCAAGGCGCTGTCAAGCAACCGGCGCGCGAGTATACTCCGATCCATGGTGCCGCCCGAATCCGATCAGGACCCGCCCTTCCCCGACCTCTTCGGCCGCCTGCTGGAACTGCTCCGGCAGCGCCCCGAGCCGGACAGCGCGGTGCAGGCCGCGCTGGACCAGGTGGCGGCCCGAGTCGCCCGGCAGGAAATGCTGATCGAGGCCGGGATCGAGAACAGCTGGGCCGTCGACGGCGACCCGCTCAAGGAGCGGCTCCAGGCCCGCCGGGTCGACGCGATCCTCATCGCCCCCGGCACCGATCCCGCCGAACTGCTGGCCCTCGGCCGGGCCCTGGCGGCCGACGACGCCCCGATCCCCAGTACCGCCTCCGTCCGGGTCCGGCTGCTGCCCGACCCGCTGCCACTGGCATTCTCCGGCCCCCGCGAGTCGATCGACCCCGCCAGCGCGACCGCGGTGCCCCGCACCCGCGGCGGCGATCAGCTCGCGGGGATGGTCGAAGGGATCCTGCGCGAGCTCGAGAAGGCGATCGCCCGGCAGCAATGGCTCGCCGCCTTGCACGACGCCCAGGCCGCGCTCCGTTTCCTGCCCCAGATCCGGGAAGACCTGCGTCGGACGCTGCACATCGCGCTCAAGCGCCTGCTCACCCGGCCGGTGGTGGAGGCGCTGATCGAACAGGGCTACCGGATCCCCGAGGAACAGGGCCGCACCGCCGAGGTGCTGCGGGTCGGAGGGTTCGCGGCGGCGGAGCGGATCCTCGAGATCCTCAAGCAGAGCGATACCATCGGCCCGCGGGCCTTTCTGCTCGAGGCCCTGGGCGGGATGCCGGAGGCATCGCCGCTGGTGATTCCCCTCCTCCGCAGCACGCGCCTCGCGGAGGTCCGGCTCGGCGTGGAGCTGACGGGACGTCTGGGCGCCGGCGACGCGATTCGGGATCTGGCGCCTCTGGTGGATCACCCCGACGAGCGCACCCGCCTGGGCGCCATCGACGCCCTCGCCCGCTTCCGCGACAAGGCGGCCCTCGAGCCCCTGCGGAAAGCGCTGAGCCACGAGTCCAGCGCCACCCGGGGCCGAGCCGGGCAGGCGCTCGCCTCCCGGGGCTCGGGCGCCTACGCCATGCCGCTGCTCGCCGCCCTCGAGGCGGAGAAAGACCCGACTACCTGGGAACAGCTGCTGCGGGCGCTGGCGGCCATCAACGCGCCCGAATCGGTCGCGGCGCTCACCCGGGTGGCCCTTGAGCGACACGGGCTCTTTTCGTTCGGGAAGGCCCAGCTCCGGCGGCGGCTTGGCGTGGTGCGGACGCTGGCTTCGGCCAACACCCCCGCCGCCCGGCAGGCGCTGGAACGCATCACCCTGGAAGGCGAGGGGGAGGTGGCGGAGGAGGCGCGGCGGTCGCTCGAGGGGACGGCGGAGTGAGGGGGAGGAGAGACCGCCTCTCCCCTCGCTCGCGACTGGCGACTACTTCTTCGTTACCGTCAGACTCCCTACGTGAATCGACAGATTGTGGTTGATCCGGAGACCCACGATCCCGTCGGTATCCACCGTCCCTGGCGGGGCGGCATAGACCTCCTGCCCGTTCACTCGAAAGCTCACCTTGTCCCGTGCCACCGCGATCGCAAGCTCATTGGCCACCGAGCCGTCGGACTTGGCCTTCACGATCGCCGGGTGCCCGGTCCAGCCCGGGGTCACATCGGTTACCGAAGGGCCCGCCCGCCGCTTGACCTTGTAGGTTCCGTCGCCCCGGATCAGGAAGTAGGTGTAGCGCTCGTTGGCTCCCTGCAGGTCCTTCCCGCCGATGAAGATCCCGAAGGCCTCACGATGGCCGGGGCCTTCGGGGAAGAGATGCAGCTTGCTGGACACCTCGTAGCTCCCGCTGGCCTGGTCCTGGTCCCGATAGAGGATTGAGGAGGTCGCCGTGGTGGCGTGCCAGCCGGGCGCCATGGGCACCAGCTCGACCTGGGCGGCGGTTCCGTCGTCCACCCGGACGGTCCAGCCGGGCGGGAAGGCGCCGCCGCGTTCGAGCTTCTTGGATGGACCGTGATCCCCCGGCCCCTGCTGGGCTGCGAGGGCCGCGGGAATCGCGAGCAGGAGAATGGCAAGGCGCATGACGACGATCCTGAATCGGATGTGGGGGTGGTTGGGGCCGGTTGGTTGAATCCCGCCCCGGTTCGGTGTAACCTATTACCCGTTCGTTTCCACCTTCTTTGACGGGCCGGTCACCATGGAAGTTCTGGGCATCATCTTCGCCAGCATTGGCGCCGCGGGGGTTCTCGCCGCGCTCACCTATGTATCGATTCTGGCGGGGGTCATCATCCACGGGATGATCATTATCATGGCGGGACCGGTGATCGACGGCTACTTCAGGAAGAAGGGGGAGCAGGTCTACCAGCCGGGCTCGGCCAAGTAGGCCGGCTTCGAGCATTACGGGGCCGGGGGCTATCCTCGGCCCTACGAGTTTTCCTCTCCCTCCGCCTCCTCCGCCCGTTCCGCCAACGGCACCGAAGCCTTCTTGAGGGCGCCCTCGAAGTTCATCTTGAGCACTCCCAGTCCGTCCCGCAGGCCCCGGACCTTGACCTGCTGGCCCCCGCCCCGGCGGGCGGTCGAGGCCATCTGGCTGGCGGCGTCGGCCAGGCCGTTCATGCCGAGCTGGGAGGCGCCCGACTTGATCTCGTCCAGCTGGCGGATCAGTCCCCGGACCAGGGCCTCATCGACCTTGGGAGCGCTCATCTGTTCGACCACGTTCAGGAACCGCTGGAACTTGGGGGGCAGGAGCTCGAGGAACGCCAACTGGCTCTGTTGCCGGGCACTCAGCTTGATGGCCATGGATCGAAGGTAAGTCCCCGGGGGGGCTTCCGGCATCGCCCGGCGCCCCCCAGATTCACCCCCGTTGAAACCCCGAAACCCGGGCGCCCGTAGGCCACCCTCCCACCCGCAGTCGAGCGCCTTCGATGAAGCTGTCCGACATCTCCATTCGGCGACCGGTTCTCGCCAGCATGCTGAGCCTCGGGCTCGTGCTGTTCGGCGTGATCGGCTATCTCAACCTCCCGGTCCGCGACTACCCCGACGTGGACCCGCCCATCATCTCGGTTACCACGGTGCTCCCCGGCGCCGATCCCCAGGTGATCGAATCGGCGGTCACCGACATTCTCGAGGAGGAGCTCAGCACCGTGGCCGGGCTCCGGACCCTCACCAGCTCGAGCGCCGAACAGGTCAGCAACATCACCCTCGAGTTTACCCTCGACCGGAATGTCGACGTCGCTTCCCAGGACGTGCGCGACAAGGTCTCGCGGGTGCGGGGCCGGCTCCCGCGCGATATCGAGGAACCGGTGGTGGCCAAGCAGGAAGCCGATGCCCAGCCGTTCTTCTGGCTGGCGCTCTCGGGGGACAACTACGACCTGCTGCAGCTCTCCGACATCGCCGACCGCCGGGTCAAGGCGCGGCTCCAGAGTCTCCGGGGGGTGGGCAGCGCCCAGATCTTCGGCGAGCGGCGCTTCTCCATGCGGGTCTGGCTCAGCTCCCGGGAGCTCGCCGCCCGGGGGATCACCGTGCAGGACGTGCAGGCCGCCATCCGCAGCCGCAACGTCGAAGTCCCCGCGGGACGGATCGAGTCGGCTCGGCGCGAATTCTCGGTCCGGTCGCTGGGCGAGCTCAAGACCCCGGCCCAGTTCGAGAACCTGGTGGTGAGCAGCAAGGATGGGCAGACCACCCGGCTCAAGGACCTTGGCCGGGTGGAGCTGGGGGCGGAGGACGAGCGGAGCGCCCTCCGGTTCAACAACACCCAGGCCGTGGCCATCGGGGTGGTGCGGCAGTCCAAGGCCAACCTGATCCAGGTCGCCGAGGAGATCCGTAACGAGCTTCCCGCCATCCAGGCCTCGCTGCCGCCGGGAGTGAACATCGCCGTCGGATTCGACGGCTCCGAGTTCGTGACCCGCTCCATCCGGGAGGCGCAGGAGACCCTTGTGCTGGCCGCGTTCCTGGTGGTCGTCATCATCTTCCTCTTCCTGCGGAACCTCCGCGCCACGATCATCCCCGGTCTCGCGATTCCCACATCCATCATCGCGACCTTCGCGGTGATGTACTTCCTCGGCTTTTCGCTCAACAACCTCACGCTGCTGGCGCTGACCCTCGCCATCGGCATCGTGGTGGACGACGCGATCATCGTGCTGGAGAACGCCTACCGGCACCAGGAGGAGCTGGGCGAGTCGCCCGAGGTCGCCGCCACCAACGGCACCCGCGAAATCGCCTTCGCCGTCATCGCCACCACCATCTCGCTGGTGGCGGTGTTCACCCCCTTGGCCTTCCTCAAGGGCAACACCGGACGGCTCTTCAACGAGTTCGGGATCGCGGTGGCGGGCTCGGTGCTGATCTCCGGCTTCGTGGCCCTGACGCTGACCCCGATGCTCTGCGCCAAGGTCCTCCGGGTGCCGCCCCGCCACGGCGCGCTGTACCAGCTGCTGGAGCGGGGCTTCGACGGGCTGGCCGCCGTCTACGGGAGGAGCCTCCGCTGGGCGCTTCACCGCCGGGGCGCGGTCCTGCTGGCCACCGCCGCCGCGGTAGTGGCCGCGGTGGTCCTCTTCCGCAGTCTCAAGCGGGAGTTCATCCCGGCCGACGACCAGGGCTGGTTCCTCACCTTCATCGTCGCCCCGGAGGGCGCGTCGCTGGCCTACACCGACGGCTACCAGCGGCAGATCGAACAGATCGTCACCCGCACACCCGAGGTGCAGAGCCATTTCAGTGTGGTCAACTTCGGCACCGGCCCCAACAGCGGGATCATCTTCACCAAGCTCAAGGACTACCAGGACCGCAAACGCTCGGCCGAGCAGATCATCGGCGACGTGCAGATGCAGTTCTTCGCCATCCCCGGTATCTTCGCCTTCGCCAGCAATCCCCAGGCGATCGGCGGCTTCGGCAAACCGGTGCAGTTCGTGGTCCAGCATCCGAGCTTCCAGGTCCTCGGTTCGGTCATGGACAGCTTCGTGAACCGGGCACGGCAGATCAAAGGCCTGCAGAACGTCGACACCGATCTCCGGGTCAACAAGCCGCAGCTGACCATCAACTTCGACCGGGACCGGGCGGAGGATCTGGGGGTGCCGGTGGGCGATATCGCCGGGACGCTGCAGGCGCTCCTCGGCGGGCAGAAGGTCAGCACCTACACCCGCGACAACAAGCTCTACAACGTCATGATCCAGCTCGATCCGCGGGAGCGGGCCACCCCCTCGGATGTCTCGGGACTCTACGTGCGGGGGCGGGACAACCAGCTGGTGCAGCTCTCGGCGGTGACCCGGGTGGAGGAGGGGATCGGGCCCCGTCAGCTCAATCACTACAACCGGATCGCGGCCTTCACCCTGGACGCCAGCCTGGCCCCCGGCTTCACCCTCGGCGAGGCGATCGATTCCCTCAACGCCCTGGCCCGGGAAGTCCTGCCGGCGGGCAGCACCACCGCGCTGGCCGGCGAATCGCGGGAGCTGGAGGAGAGCGGCGGGTCGCTCTACTTCGCCTTCGGACTGGCGTTGCTGGTGGTGTTCATGGTGCTGGCCTCGCAGTTCGAGTCGCTGGTGCACCCGTTCACCGTGCTGCTCGCGGTGCCCCTCGCCGTCACCGGGGCGCTGGCCGCGCTCTGGGTCAGGCACTCGACGCTCAACCTCTACAGCCAGATCGGGATGATCCTCCTGATCGGACTGGTCACCAAGAATTCCATTCTGCTGGTGGAGTATGCCAACCAGCTCAAGGAGAAGGGAATGACGGCGGTCGAGGCGATGCTCGAGGCCGGCCGCATCCGCCTCCGCCCCATCCTGATGACCTCGGTCTCCACCATCACCAGCGCGCTCCCCATCGCGTTCGGCCTCGGCGCCGGCTCCCTGAGCCGTCGTCCGCTGGGGTATGCCATCGTCGGCGGGGTGTTTCTCTCCACCCTCCTCACGCTCTACCTGGTGCCGGTGGTCTACAGCCTGATGGATCGGCTCGCGGGCCGGGAGGCCAAGGACCTGCAACACCTGCAGCAGCTTGCCGTCCGGCCGGTGGAGGACGCTCGGTGACCTCTCTTCTTCTGGCGCTCCAGTTGGTCCTTGCGGCACCCGCCACCGCCGAGACTCGGGACACCCTGCCGGTGGTCACCCTGAGCGAGGCTCTCACCCGGTCGGTCGGGCTCAACCCCGATTACGTGGCCGCGCTGGGGCGCGTAGGTGAGGCCGAGTGGACCCGGACCGCGGCCAAGGTGGCTTTCTTCGTCCCGTCGGCCCAGGCCAGTCTCGACTACACCAAGTACTCCCAGGCCTTCTTCAACATCGGGACCTTCAACCAGTCGAGCACCTCCTCGACTTTCAACCTTGCGGCCAGCTACGACATCTTCAGCGCCCGCAAGTTCACCGAGCTGTCGCGGAGCGCGGCCGAGCTCGCCGCGGCTACCGCCAGCGAGGCACGGACCCGCTACGCCGCGGCGCTGCTCACCGAATCGGCGTACTACGATGTCCTGGCCGGTCAGGAACTGACCCGGGCCTCCACGCAGCGCGCCCAGCGGGCCGAAGAGGCGCTTCGGGTGGCGCGGGCCCGGGTGGCCAGCGGAGCCGCGGTCCAGTCCGACTCTCTCTCGGTGCGGCTGGAGCTGGCCCGCGCCCAGGTCGCGCTCCTGGTGCAGTCCTCCGCGCTCCGGGTGGCCCAGGCCGAGCTGGGCCGCCGGGTGGGTCTCGACGGGCCCGCCTCGGCGGCGGCGCTCGACTCCGCCCCGCCGGCCGAATTGCCCCTTACGCTGACCGACGCGGTGCTGCAAGCGCTGGAGCAGGGCCCTGCCTACCGCGAGGTCCGCGCTCGGGAACGGGCGGCCGAGGCCGTGCTCCGGGGCAGGCGGGGCGCCTATCTACCGACACTCAATCTCTCCGCCGCCCACAGCCGCTTCGACGTCGGTCTCTTCCCCAATGCCAGCAACGTCTCGTCGCTGACGCTCACGGCCACGCTGCCGATCTGGAACAACGGCCTGCGCGAGCTGCAGATCCGGCAGAGCCGGACCGATCGCGACGTGGCCCGGGCAGTGCGCTCCGATTTCGAGCGCGCGGCGCTGCGGGACGTGACCGCGGCTTACGACGGCTACGCCACCGCGCGGGCGGCGTACCTCGTGGCTACCGACGCGCTCCTCGTCGCCCGGGAGAACTACCGGGTGAACCAGGCCCGCTACCAGGCCGGGGCCATCACCGTGATCGAGCTGATCCGGGCCCAGAACGACCTCACCGACGCGGAGTCCGGGTTGGTGAGTTCCCGCTATGCCGCCCGCCTGGCGCTGGCCCGGCTGGAGGCGATTCTCGGTACCAGGTTGTCGCGAACTGAGGGAGGCAATCAGTGAGGTATGTGCACGTAGTCACGCTCGGGCTGACCGCACTCGCTGCCTGCAAGAAGGGCGACGCCAAGGCCGGTGGCGGACCGGGCGGTGGCGGGGAAATGCCTCCCAGCGCGGTCGAGGTCGCGGTTGCGCGCACCGACACCGTGATCGACGCGATCGAAGCCACCGGCCAGGTGGAGGCGATCCAGGCGATCGAGCTGCGGCCCGACGTGGAGGGACGGGTCATCGCGATTCCGGTGACCGAGGGAACCGAGGTGCCCGCGGGGGCGGCCCTGGTCCGTATCGACGATCAGGAGCTCCAGGCCCAGGTCGCCAAGGCCGAGGCCGACCGGGATCTCGCCCGGCAGGCGCTTACCCGGACTCGCGAGTTGCTGGCCCAGCAGGCGTCGTCCGCGTCCGACCTGGAGAAGGCGGAAGCCACCGCGCGGAGCACCCAGGCCGAGCTCGATCTGCTGACCCTCCGGCTCAACCGCACCACGGTGCGCGCGCCCTTCGCCGGCATCGTCGGGCAGCGCTATGTCTCGCTCGGCGACTACGTTACCACCGGCACCAGGCTGGTCAGCCTCCAGACCGTGAATCCCCAGCGGGTGGCCTTCACCGTCCCGGAACGATTCGCCACCCGCCTCAAGCGGGGCCAGCGGGTGGAGTTCCGGGTCGGATCGCTGCCGGGCCAGACATTCGCCGGCCTGGTGGATTTCGTGGATCCGGTGGTGCAGCTCCCCGGGCGCACGATTCTCATCAAGGCCGTGGTGCCCAATCCCCGCCGGCAGCTCGCCGCCGGGATGTTCGCCGAGGCCCGTCTCGCCACCGAGGTGCGGCCCCATGCGGTGATCGTGCCCGAAGACGCGCTGCTGCCGCTGCAGGGCGCCTTCTTCGTGTGGGTGTCGAAGGAAGGGAAGGCTGCCCGGCGCCAGGTCGGCATCGGGGTGCGGAGCCCGGGCTTTGTGGAAGTGAGGAGCGGGGTTGAGAGTGGCGAGCAGGTGGTGGTGGGCGGCCAGGAGCGCCTCTTCGAGGGCGCCGCACTGGCGCCCACGGTGGTGGAGCGTGCCGTGCCGAAGAAGGTGGAGAACAACTAGCGAAGGGGGGAGCGTCCCGGCCTTCCTGAATTTGTCGAGCGCGGTCCCTTATCTTACCGGCTCCTCACTCCCCGCCGCCGGCATGACCGCACCCGATCCGCTGCTCGCCGAGCTGGACCGCGACATCACCCCCGAGGCCGGCGCCCGCTTTCTCGACCTGGTCGCGCGCTATCTGGCCCAGACCTCCAGCGGGGAGGGTCCGGTCTCGACTCGCCTCACCCCCGAAGAGCTCGACGCCCGGTTCAACGAAGCGATGCCCGAGACCGGCCGACCCCTGGTGGAGGTCCTGGCCCGGGTCGAACGGGAGATCCTGCCCGAGGTCACCCGGCTTACCCATCCGATGTACATGGGGCACCAGGTCTCGGCCCCGTTGCCGGCGTCGATCTGGGTGGAGGCGCTGATCAGCGCGATCAACAACTCGACGGCGGTGCAGGAAATGGCGCCGCCGGTCACGCTCATCGAGCACCGGCTGGTGCGCTGGCTCGGCGAGCTGGTCGGCTGGGCCGAGGGGAGCGGCGGCACCCTCACGTCGGGCGGTACCGAAGCGACCTTCACCGCGCTGCTGGCGGCCCGCGCCGCCGCGATCCCCGATGCCTGGGAGCAGGGCGTGGGCGCCGCTCCGCCGGTGGTGGTGTACGGGGAGCAGTGTCACTACGCCGTGACGCGGGCCATCGGCCAGCTGGGGCTCGGGCTCCGAAACGGGATCGCGGTGCCGAGCCGGGAGTACCGGATGGACACCGCGGCGCTGGTCGAAACCCTGGACCGGCTGGCACGCGAGGGGCGGAGCGTGATGGCCGTGGTCGCGACCGCCGGATCCACGCCGACCGGCAGCTTCGACGATCTGGAGGCCATCGGGCGGCTCTGCGAGACCCGGGGGATCTGGCTGCACGTGGACGGAGCCCACGGCGCCACCGCGCTCTTCTCCGATCGGCATAGGCACCGGGTATGGGGGATTCACCGGGCCCGCTCGCTGGCCTGGGATCCGCACAAGACCATGCTGCTTCCGCTCTCGGCGGGGATGGTGCTCCTCAGGCACGGGGCCGAGCTGGACCAGGCCTTCCTGCAGCGGGCGCCCTACCTGTTCCATCGGGGGGAGAACGCGAGGGTCTGGGACCTCGGTCCGCGGAGCTTCCAGTGCTCCCGGCGGGGCGATGCGCTCAAGGTCTGGCTAGTGCTGCAGCGCTACGGGGCGACGCTGATCGGGGCCCTGTACGACCGGCTCTGCGACACCGCCGACCGGTTGCACCAGCTCCTGAGCGAGCGGGCCAGCTTCCAGACGATGCACCGGCCGGAGGGAAATATCCTCTGCTTCCGCTACCTGGCCGACGGGCACCGCAACGACGAGGAGCTCGACCGGATCAACTACGAGCTGCGCCAGCGGTACAATCGGTCGGGCGAGGGGTGGATCACCATGACGGTGCTCGATGGCCGACGGGTGCTTCGGACCACGATCATGAATCCGCGGACGGGGGAGGCGCACCTGAAGGCGCTGCTGAATGGGCTGGAGAAGGTCGGTCAGACACTCTGAGCCTGAGCAATAAGGGAACGGCACCCATCGCGCTACCAGGTCACGGTCGCAACGCCCGTCGCGGGCGTCACCTTGGTGAGGGCCGCGCCGTTACCGCCACTGTTCGTCGCCTGGTTCGAGGTGGTCATGTTCAGATTGACACTGAATCCGTTGTTGCTGGTCAGATCGACGTAGAAATTGCCGGCCCCGACCGGCAGAGTCTGGAAGTTCACGTTGGTCGTCGTGAGCGGCGGGCGGGCCGCTACCGCGGAACCCGGACCGCTGACCTTGAACATCGTCGTCCCGGTGGTCGGGAACCCGCTGAACGTCACGTTACTGAAGTTCTCGGTGGAGAAGCTCGTCAGCTCGTCCAGGCTGAAGGTCGTGTTGACCAGCTGCAAACCCGCGACCTGTGCCCGCCGCACCGTCAGCGTCACCCCCGGGCTCGAGATCTTCGCCGCCGCGCTGGTGGAGATGATCGAGTCCGCTTGCAGGTTCACGTCCAGGGTCAGCCCGCCGGTCGCGGCCGAGACATCCAGCACCTGGAAGTGTGAGCCGCCTGCCCCCGCTCCCGGCGAGCCCATGGAGACGGTTCGGGATACGGTGGTGGTGAACAGCGTCTTGTGGGTCCCGCTCGGCGCGTAACTGGTGGTGCTCACCACCGCGCTCTGGGTGAAGTTCCCCCCAATGCTCAGGGTTCCAGCGGTCAGGAGCCCGGCGGTGCTGCCGCCGGCAAAGGTGGCGTTCCCCGAGACGATCAGCGCCGCCGTCGGGTCAATCATCTCCAGTCGCCCCGTGCCCGCCGTACTCATGTTCCCGCCCACCGAGAAATTGCTGCCGACGGTTCCCAGCCGAAAAATGCCGCCGTTCTGAATCGCCAGGTCCTTGGTGATACCGACGAAGCCTGCCGGCGCGGTGACGTCGTTGGCGATCAGGACCGTCCCGGGGAAAGTCGAGGGCGGAAAGGTCTGCGGCGCCGCCCCGAGGAACTCGAGGGTATCGGGACCGACGGTTTCCGCCAGGACCGTGGAGCCGCCAAGGAGGGTGAGCCTGGTGGGGCCGAAGAACCCGATGCCGTCCTTGGTGAAGTTCCCGCCGACCCGGACCCGCCGGGCGAAGAGATTTCCGGCCGCATTGAAGTTCACCTCGAGACTGCCGGCCACCTCGATGTCGCTGGTGAGGCTGGAGAGGAACAGGAGCCGGAGATTCTGAAAGTGGGAGGCGGTCGGCGTGGCGAAGCTCACCACCCCGCCGAACGGGTTCTGCGACACGATCTCCACCGTGTGGGTGCCTGAGGCGAGGAAGGACGTCGGGCTGGTCGTGGCATCCTGCAGGAACTGGTTGCTGGTGCGGAGGATGCCTGCCGTGAGCTTCCCGGTCTCGTCCCCGCCGGAAAACGACGTGGCCCCGGCCACCGTCACGAGATCGGCGCCATTGACCATGGTGAGCACGCCGGTCCCGGCGGTGGCCAGGTCACCGCCAACGGCGACGGTCCGGCCGGAGACGGCCAGGTCACCAAGGATCGTGAGATTGCCGCTGACCCCCAGGTTGGCACCCAGACTGTACTGGGGGCCGGCCTCGAGCTGCAGATTGGTATAGCTCGCCGGGCGCAGAACGCCGCCCCCGGTCAGGATCGTCTGGGCGACCGCGTAGGTTCCCAGGACCGCGAGGTTGCTGGCCGGGACGGTCAGTTGGGACACACCCAGACGGCTCCCGGTCACGCCATTGACCCCGCCCGCGGTCACGAATCCGGAGCCTGTCAGATTGGTCCCGGCGACCAGCGACAGGGTTCCCTTGACCGTCAGCGACTGATTGGTACCGAGAGTGACGGCCCCGACATTGTTCGTGATGTCGATATTCTGGAAGGCGCTGTTCACCCCGTCCGCCATCGAGATGGTCTGGGCCCCGATGCCCACGAAGGCAACCGTGTGGGTCCCGCCGGCCACGAAGCTGGTGGCGAGACCCGTCTGGGTGAAGTTCCCCGACACCCGGAGTTCACCGGCCAGCAGCAGCCCGGTCTGGTCGCCCCCGCTGAAGGTGGCGTTGCCGCCCACGAAGAGAATGCTGCCGGCTGGGCTCGTGACCCGCCCGGTACCGGTCGTGCTGAAGCCGCGGTTGGTGGTGAGCGACTGACCGCCCAGGGAGAGGATGCCTCCGGTGACGTTCACCGCGGCGACGCTCACCGGCACGTCGAGGATCGGTGGGTTCGTCGCCGCCGGGATGACCACGCTGTCCACCGCCGTCGGTGCCACCCCACCGCTCCAGTTGCCCCCCGCGCTCCAGGCGCTGCTCAGGGTTCCGGTCCAGGTCCGACCCTGCGTGACAGGCCAACGGACCACCGCGCCACCGGTTGTCCGGAGGAACGCCCCCGGCGTCACCGGGTTCGGCGTGACCATGTCGATGGTGAGCGCTCCGTCCGTCGGCCCATTCACGTCGACCGCATCGAGATAGAAGCCGTTGGGGGCCACCGGGGTGGTGCTGAACGCGATATTGGTGAAGCTGGCCGTGCCACCGGTGCCCGGGTGGCTCACCACCAGCTGGCCCACATTGGTGGGCTGGTTCTGGAACGTGAGGTCGCTGAGCGTGAGCGACCCGCTCACCGTCTGGCTGATGGTGAGGGGTGCGCCGTTCAATACCAGCGGGCTGGCCTTGAGCAGCTCTCCCACGGTGAGCCGCGACCCGGCGGTGCCGACGATCGTCGATGCGGTCTGCGCCGTAATGGTGAACGTCCCGTGGGCCATGACCGGGGTGAGCAGGTTCATCGTGCCGCCGGCCCATGCCAGGTCCTGAAAATGCGAGGTCCCCGGCACCAGCCCCGGTGTGGCGAAGCTGATCGAGGGATTCGCGCCCGAGAAGAGCGTGATATGGGTGCCGGAAGGGTGATAACTGTCCCCGCTGGTGGTGGCACGCTGGGTCAGGTTCCCCCCGATGCTGAGCCCGCCGGCGCTGAGCAGGTTGAGCTCGTTGCCGCCATCGAAGACGGCGTTTCCCACCACCGAGACGACGTCGTTGGCGTTCTGCATGACCAAAACCCCGGTGCCGCTGGTGCTGAGCCCCCTGGTGGTCCCCAGGCCGTGGCCACCGATGGTCAGCCGCCCTCCCGTCACGATGCTCACCGCTCCGGTCACCACATCCGCGGTGAGGGTCGGCTGGAACTGCGCCGTTGCGCCGATCACCACACTGTCGGCAAACGTCGGCACCCGGGCCGGCGTCCAGTTGGCGGCGAGGCTCCAGTCGGTGCTGGTGCCCCCGGTCCAGCTGACCACCGGAGTGATTACCGCGGTACCGGTGGCCGTGAAGCTGACCGGGTTGCCGCTCACGCCGGCGGCGCTGGCGGTCGCGGTCATCGTGTTGGTCCCCGGCGTGGCACCCAGCTGCCAGACCCCGGTCACGGCGACCCCGGTGTTGTCGGTCAGCGTGCTGAGGGTCACGTTGCCATCGACCGTCCCACCCCCGGCCGTGATCGTCCAGATAACCTCGACGCCGGGAAGGGGCGTACCCGAACCATCGCGCACCAGCACCGAGGGCGGCACCGCGACCGCGGTGCCCGCCGGGGCGCTCTGGTTGTTGCCCTGGCCGATGGCCACGCTCGCTGGCGAGCCCACCACCTTGACCGGGACCAACGAGTTGCTGAGCCCGGGGTCGCCGGTACCGAGCTGGCCCTGGCTGTTGCTGCCCCAACAGTAGGTGCCGGTGGCGGTGATACCGCAGGTATGCCGGGTGCCGGCCGCGATGTTGGTGAAATTGAGTCCGCCGCTCGTCAGGACCGGCGTGTTCTGGGTCGTACCACTGCCGTCGCCCAACTGGCCCGCGCTGTTGCCGCCGGCGCAGCGCCAACCGGCAGCGGTCCTGGCGCAGAGGTGCGAGTCCCCCGCGTCGATCGCACTGTAGGTGAAGCCGCCGCCGATGAGCTGGGGTGTCCCCCCCTGCAGGCCCAGGATCGGACCCCAGCAGTACAGCTCCCCGGCGGTGGTGACACCGCAGCCGCTCACCGCCCCCGCCGCGATTTCGCCGAAGAGATGGCCCCCGGTGACCGCCACCGGGACCAGGCTCTGGGTGGTGGTGCCGTCGCCCAGTTGGCCCAGCGAGTTGGCCCCCCAGCACCAGCCCAGGGCCCCCGCGTCGATGGCGCAGGTGTGATTGGCGTTGTTGTCGAACTGACCCGCGGCGCTGACTCGGACGAAGGTGTGCCCGCCCGCCACCAGGACCGGAGTCGAGCTGCTGGTGGTGGTGCCGTTACCCAGGGAGCCGGTGAAGTTGGCGCCCCAGCAGCGGCCCTGGCCCGTCAGGGTAATGCCGCAGGTGTACCCGTCTCCGGCCGCGAGCTGGGCAAAGGTGAACCCGCCCAGCACCGCCACCGGCGTGGAGCGGGCGGTAGTGGTGCCGTCGCCCAGGCCACCGCTGCTGTTCTCGCCCCAGCAGAACGCCTGACCCTGAGCGGTGAGGCCGCAAGTATGGAAGAGCCCCGCGGCGAGCGCGACGAAGACATGTCCGCCCGCTACCGGCGTGGGGATCAGGCGGGGGGTGGTGCTCCCATCGCCCAGCTGCCCGATCCGGTTGTCACCCCAGCAGTAGGTCGTGGTCCCGCGGATTTCGCAGGTGTGGCTGTCTCCCGCGGCGATCGGGGTAGGAATGACAGCGGTGGGCGGCGGTGGCCCCGCCGGTGCCACGATGACCCGGGTGGAGTCGGCCGAGTTGGTGGGGATATTGACGGCCTTCACAAAGAAGGTGTCTGCCACCCCCGGCGCGGTGAGTCGGCCGGCCGCGTTGATCCGGGCTCCCGCCGCCGGTCCCCCCGTCAGGCTCCACGAGGCATAGTACTGGGGCACCGGGGCCCCGGCGTTGTCGAACGCGTCCAGTCGGAAGTCCACCACTGCTCCCGGCACGATCGTCGTGTCGCGGGGCGCCAGCTGCAGCCGGGCCACGTTGGCGCCCGGACCGGCGTAATTCAGCACGATGCTCGCGGGCCGGGTGGTCTGCCCCCGGACCACCGTCACGCTCTGCCGGCCCACGAACATCACGGTGGTGCCGGCCAGGAGCTCGAGGATGACGTCCAGGTCCTCCGACTGGTCCGACAGCTGGATCCTGATGTCGCGCAGCGTGAGGGTGTTGGCGTCGGGGCTGAACGCGACGGTGTCATCGAAGACGCTGATGCTGGTCTCGTTGGCCGGGTCCGGGCGGGACACACCGACGTGCACCGCATCGATCGTGAGGGGCGGCACCAGCGCATTCGCGAAGGTCGGGACGATCCGCAGCCGTGCTTCTCCGGTGGCCGGGCCGACCGGATCCTCCGCGCAGGTGATGAGGGCGAGGGTAGAGGAGGCGATCAGGGCGGCGCGCCCGAACCGGAGCGCTCCCGCCAGGCGGGATGAAACCACGGGGGACTCCAGGCTGGAAAAGGACAGGTGGATTGCCCCAATTGGCCCCGTGCGGGGGGCATTGTCAATGGCTGCCGGCGTAGGGAGCGGTCGCCTGCTCGCCGGAATGCATGAGGGCCGAATCGTTCAACGATTCGGCCCTCATAGGATACTCACCGGCGTGGCTCGCGGATTACATCAGCCCCGACTTGGCGGCCTGCCAGAGCTTCACCAGCCGGTCGAAGCCGTCCTGCAGAATTTCCACCTGCTGCGGGCTGGGTGAGGCGGCCACCGCCAGTTCCAGCTCCCCCACGATCCGATTCATCTCCCGCCGGTTCTGGCGTTCGCATTCCGCCCGGATCTCGGTGAGCTTCTTCCCGATTTCGCCCCGGACATTTTCATCCGCCGGGACCTGCCACAGGTAGGCGGCGCTGTCCCGCCCGCTGATGCAGAGCTCGCCGAGGCGGTCGACCAACGGGAATCCGGACGGACGCGGCTGACCCATAGTTGCTTCTCGCATAAGTTCAGGCTCCTGTTCAGGCGGGCCATCCGGCAATCGGTGGCATGCCGCCTCCGCCCGTTCGTAAGGCACGAACCGGGCCCCGCGCCCATCCCGGTGCGCCCCGTCACCCTTTCCTGGTGCCACCCATCCATGTCGATTCGGCGTCACCTTCTGACCCTCTCGGCCGGGCTCCTGGCCGCCACGCCCCTGGGCCGCCTCGTCGCCCAGTCCACCCGTCCCGAACGGACCGCCGGGCAGGAAACCTCGACCGTGGCCGACCTGCTGGGCTTCCTCGATTCGCTGGCCCACCAGGGCGCCCCCC
Organism: uncultured Gemmatimonadaceae bacterium; assembly: GCA_964642475.1. GTDB lineage: Bacteria > Gemmatimonadota > Gemmatimonadetes > Gemmatimonadales > GWC2-71-9 > JADJOM01. The sequence continues at coordinate 63,809 of CAZXRC010000006.1, forward strand.
TGCGTATCGGCACCCTGGGCCAGAGTCCTGAGGGGCGCCGCATCCCCTGGGCCCTCGCCGCCCGGCCCATGGTCGACGGGCCGCGCGACGCCTGGCAGACCGGCAAGCCGGTCATCTACATCCAGGGCAACATTCATTCGGGCGAAGTCGAAGGGAAGGAAGCCGCCCAGATGCTGCTGCGCGATCTCACCGTCGGCGTCCTGCAGCCGCTGCTCGACAGCGTGATTGTCCTGGTGGTGCCGATCTACAACGTCGACGGTAACGAGCGCGTCGGTCCCGGTAGCGCGAACCGCCCGGGCCAGAATGGTCCAGAACGGGTCGGGGGTGGCGGTAACGGGCAGGGGCTCAATCTCAACCGCGACTACGTGAAGCAGGAAGCCCCAGAGACCCGGGCCTCCCTGGCCCTGATCGACCGCTGGCAGCCCGACATTTTCATCGACCTGCACACCACCAATGGCAGCTACCATGGCTACGCCCTGACCTGGGCCCCGGGGCTGAATCCCAATTCCAACCCCGCCAACGACTACGCCCGGGACCACTTCCTGCCTGCCGTTCGCGACCGACTCCGGCGACGGCAGAAGATCGAGACCTTCCCCTACGGCAACTTCCGCAACCAGGAACCCGACTCCCTGACCCTGGGGTGGGAGACCTACGACGCCCGGCCCCGATTCGGCACCAATGCGATGGGGATGCGGGGCCGCATCGCGATCCTGAGCGAGGGCTACAGCAACGATCCCTTCCCCGCGCGGATCCGGGCCACCTACGGATTCCTGCGGGAGATTCTCTCGCTCGCCGCGGAGGAGCGCAGCACGGTCCGACGGGTGCTCGCCGAGGGCGCCGTCTGGCGGCCTGACTCGATTGCCCTGCGCTCCACTTTCGCGCCGCCCACCCGGCAGGAGGTGATCGCCGAGATCACCCGCGCCGATGGCGACGGCAATCACGGCTTTGCCCGCCGGATCCGGACCGGGGTCTTCAAGGCCATCCGGATGCCGGTCTACGACCGGTTCGTGGCGGCGCGCAAGGTGGCTCGCCCGGCGGGCTACCTCCTTCCCCCTCAGCACGCCCCGCTGGTCGCCCTGCTCCGGGCCCAGGGGGTGGTGGTCGAGCGACTGGCCGAGGCCTGGCAGGGGCGGGCCGAGGGATTCACCGTCGACAGCCTGCAGATCGCACCCTTCGCGTTCGAGGGACATCGTACCGTGACCCTGACGGGGCGGTGGAACGAGCGCCCGGTCGACCTGGCGGCCGGCTGGTTCTATGTCGGAACCGACCAGCGCGCGGGGGTGCTGGCCGCCTACCTCCTGGAGCCCGAGTCCGAGGACGGGTTCGGAACCTGGAACCTCTACGACCGCGAGGCGCGGGTGGGTGGCGAGGCGCCGGTGCTCCGGGTCCACACGCCCCTCCCTAGCTCGCGGGTGATGGTCGAATGAAGAGGAATTTGCCGGAACGTTCGAGCTGGCGGGGGGTAGTAGATTAGTTGGGTTCGCGGTCGTTCAACGTTGGGGATGGTAGGGTCACTTTTGCCGGGTGGGGCATGCTCAAGGTTGGAGACCAGGCGCCCTCCTTCTGCCTCGAGGCCGATGGGGGCGGAACGCTCTCCCTGAAGGACTTCAGGGGCCAGCGGGTGGTGCTGTACTTCTACCCCAAGGACGATACCAGCGGCTGTACCGCCGAGGCGTGCGAATTTCGTGACCACTGGACGGCGGTGCAGTCCCGCGGTGCGGTGGTGCTCGGCGTCTCGCCTGACAATATTCCCTCCCACGAGAAGTTCAAGGCCAAGTACCGGCTCCCCTTCCGCCTCCTGGCCGATCCCGATCATGCGGTGGCGGCCTCCTACGGGGCCTGGGGGGAGAAGAGCATGTACGGGCGGAAGTATCAGGGTATCCTCCGCTCGACATTCATCATCGATCCTGCCGGCCGGATTTCCGCCCTCTTTCCCAGGGTCAGGCCCCGGGGTCACGCGGCGGAAGTCCTCGCGGCACTTGGATCTAGTTAGTGTGACGTGGATCACATGGTTGTCAGCGCGGTTGACTGAGTTTCCCTCCGCGACTAGAGTCGGCGCCGTCGAGGGGCAGGCACAACCCACAAGGGAGAGGGAGGTTCCATGCGCATGAAAGGTCTTCTGCTCGCAGGCGCGCTCGTGGCCCTGAGCGCGGCCCCCGGGTTCGCACAGAAGCCCGGGGCATTCGAGATCGGTGGCTTCGGGCGCTACAGCAAGTTCGACAACGCCCTCAATTTCGACGACCGGGTGGGCTTCGGCGGCCGGTTGGGCGTCTTCGTGCTGCCCAATCTCGCGGTCGAGGGTGATGCCTCCTACACCCCCACCTACTCCGAAGGACAGGATTTCATCCGGTCCATCCCGCTGCACGCCCGGCTGGTCTACAACCTCCCGGTGGGAGAGCACGGCGCCCTGCTCTTCGGGGGTGGGTACACCCGCCAGCTGTTCCGCGAGGCCTATCGCGAGACCTCGAGCGGCGCCGGCGGCCTGGTGGGCGTCCGACTCGGCATGGGGGACCTGATCTCCATCCGACTCGATGCCACCGGCGACTACATCTTCAAGCCCGAGAGCCGCTTCGGGCCCCCGGGCCAGATCGCCACGGTGGAACAGGCCGACCACAACTGGCATTGGGGCCTGCAGGCCGGGCTCTCGTTCCTGTTTGGGGCGCGGCGTGACGGCGACCGGGATAAGGACGGAGTGAAGGACTCGCTCGACCAGTGTCCTAACACGCCCGCCGGGGAAGCGGTTGACGCCAACGGCTGCTCGCTGCCCAAGGACGCGGACGGCGACGGAGTCACCGACAACCTCGACAAGTGCCCCAACACGCCCGCCGGGACTCCGGTCGATGCCACCGGCTGCCCCAAGGACAGCGATGGCGACGGCGTGACCGATCTCAGCGACAAGTGCCCCAACACCCCCGCCGGCACCGCGGTGGACGCCACCGGCTGCCCCAAGGACAGCGATCGTGACGGCGTGACCGATGCGGCCGACAAGTGCCCCAACACCCCCGCCGGGACCCCGGTGGACGCCAACGGCTGCCCCAAGGACAGCGACGGCGATGGCGTGACGGACCTGCAGGACAAGTGCCCCAACACGCCAGCAGGGACCCGGGTCGACGCGACCGGCTGTCCCTTCGACAGCGATAGCGACGGCGTGCTGGACAACGCCGACAAGTGCCCCAACACGCCGGCCGGCACCAAGGTCGACGCGGTGGGCTGCCCGGCGCTGTTCGGCGCCGGCGCGAGCCTGGTGCTGGAAGGGGTGTACTTCGAGACCGGCAAGGCCATTCTCAAGCCCGAGTCGCAGGCAGTGCTCGATCGGGTGGCCGAGTCCCTCAAGGGGAACCCGGAGGTCACGGTCGAGATCGGTGGTCACACCGACAACACCGGCAGCCGGGCCACCAACACCCGACTCTCCGCCGCCAGGGCGGGCGCGGTCAAGGATTACCTGGTGAGCAAGGGGGTCGATGCCGCCAGGATGACCGCCAAGGGCTACGGCCCTGACAAGCCGGTGGCGGACAACAAGACCGTGGCGGGTCGCGCGGCTAACCGCCGGGTGGAGCTGACCAAGACCAACTAGCGCTTCATTGGTCCTTCACACAGGCCGGGCTCCGGGTTCTTCCGGAGTCCGGCCTCGGTGTTTTTACCCTCCCCCCGTTCAGAGGGTCGGATTATTGTTCAGCCCCCAATCGCTGAGTGGAGCAGTCGTGCTTCTCCGTCGCGTCTTGCCCATGGTACTGGTCGCCGCCTGCAGCGGTGGATCCCCCGCCCCCGCTCCGGCTCCTGCCGCCCCGCCGGCCGCCCAGACCGTCCCCGCCGAACCCGGCGAACGCCATCTGGCCAACATCCGCAAGATCACATTCGGCGGCAACAACGCCGAAGCCTATTTCTCCCGCTCCGGGAAGCAGCTGATCTTCCAGCGGCAGGAGCAGGTCGATGCCGGATGCGACCAGGAGTACCTCATCAATGTCGATGGCACCGGCATGCGGCGGATCTCGAACGGCTACGGCCGGACCACCTGCGGTTTCTTCTATGCCGACGACCGGCGGGTGCTGTACAGCTCCACTTTCAAGGCGGCGCGCGAATGCCCACCGGCGCCGGACCGGAGTCACGGCTACGTCTGGCCCATTGGCCAGCTGGAGATCTACACCTCGAAACCCGACGGCTCCGACCTGCGCCAGCTGACGGATAACGGCTCCTACAACGCGGAAGCCACCGTGTCGTGGGATGGGAAGAAGATCATCTTCACCAGTACCCGCGATGGCGACATTGAGCTGTACACGATGAACGTCGACGGCACCGGTGTCCGGCGAATCACCCACCGCGTCGGGTACGATGGCGGCGCCTGGTTCTCCCCCGACGGCAAGTACATCGTCTGGCGGGCCGGGTACCCCAAGACAGCGGCCGACTCCTCCGACTACCTCCGCCTCCTGGGGCAGCGGCTGGTCCGCCCCGCGCGAGTGGAGGTCTGGGTCGCCAATGCCGATGGCTCCAATCCCCGGCAGGTGACCTCCCTCGGCGGCGCCAACTTCGCCCCGGTGTTCACCCCCGATGGCAAGAGGATCATTTTCTCCTCCAACTACGAGAACCCGCGCAGCGGCGCCTTCGACCTGTATCTGATCAACCCCGACGGCACCGGGCTCGAGAAGGTCACCACCCACCCCGACTTCGATTCCTTCCCGATGTTCAGCTACGACGGGAAGCAGTTGGTCTGGGCCTCCAACCGCCACGGCGGCAACAGCGAGACCAACCTCTTCGTCGCGGACTGGGTCCCGTGACCGTGGCGACCCACCCGCCCGCCCCTCCGTCCTGCTCCACCGTCCCGGCAGACCCCCAGACTGGCGGGAACGCCGCGACGGCCCTATCGTCCCGACCGCGACAATGGGGGACCGCCGGCCATTCCCGCCGAGTCGCTGCTGGTGATGGGGTGAGAACCGCGACCTGACCGGCGAGGGCTGTTTCCGGGGGTTCCTTCCCCGGCGGAACCTCTCCTGAAGCCCGTTCGTCATCTGTTACAGCGTCGACCCAGCGTGCTGGCGGCTCGTCCCGAAGCTGACCGCCACCCGCTGGAACTGTCTCCTTACTGTGCCCTACTGAACCAGCCGGGGCCCCGAACCGATCCCGTCATGACCGAGAGCCCCGCCGACGCGCCGTCCACCCGCCAGGTCTTATGGGAGTGGACCAAGTCCATCTGCGTGGCGGTGGTGGTCTGGCTCCTCCTCCGCACCTTCCTCATCGAGGCCTTCCGGATTCCCTCCGGCAGCATGGAAAACACCCTGCTGATCGGCGATTTCCTCTTCGTCAACAAGGCGGTCTATGGGGCCGAGGTACCCCTCATTGGCAAGCGCCTCCCCGCCTTCCGGGAGCCACGCCGCAACGACGTGCTGGTGTTCGATTCGGTAGAGGAGGAAGGCCTGAAGGTGGTCAAGCGCCTGATCGGCATGACCGGCGATACCCTGGAAATGCGGGAGGGCGTCCTCTTCCGGAACGGTCAGCGGGTGAACGAGCCCTACGTGCGGCACGATATCCCCACCAAGTCGGAATCGCCGGAGTACCGCTTCAAGATGCGCAGCTGGCAGATCCGCCACCTCGCCGGCCGCGATACCGCGGGCTACAACCCCGACTTGCAGGACTGGGGGCCGATCGTGGTGCCCCCCGACTCGCTGTTCATGATGGGCGACAACCGGGATCTCTCCTACGACGGCCGCTACTGGGGGTTCCTCCCCCGCGCCAACGTCCGCGGCACGCCGCTGATTATCTACTACAGCTACGATCCCTCGACCTGGAAGATGTTGCCCGCGCTGAGCGCCATCCGCTGGGGCCGGATCCTCTCCCGCCCCAGGTAACTCCTCACTTCGCCCGCGGCGCGCCCCCCAGCCCCGGGAGGGCGTTGAGAAGGCGATCGCGGCCCAGCGCGGCACTCACTCCCCCCAGCGCCGCCGCCCCTCCCGCTACCAGGAATGCCCGGCCCGCGCCAAGATGGGTCGCGGCCGCACCGGCGGCGATGGGGCCCGTAATGCGGGCGACCGAGGCCACGCTCTGGAGGAGACCCAGAGCCCGTCCCTGCTCGTGGCTGGAGGCCACCCGGCTCACGAACGTGGCCGCGCTGGGAGACACCATCGCCGAGCCCGCGGCGATCGCGATCAGCGCCACGATCAGCGGTCCGACCTGGCCGGGCGGCGCGAGCACGGCCGGCAGCAGCGCGAGGCCCGCCCCCATGAGAAGCGCCCCCACGGCCATCAGCGCCCGCTCCCCAAAGCGGCGCACCATCCGCCCGATCAGTCCACCCTGGATCACCGCGCTCACCACGCCGATCAGAACGAAGAAGTAGGCCGAGTGGTGCCGGTCATAGCCCAGGGCCCGCTCCAGCTGGAGCGGGAAGACCACGTAGAGCACTGTGAAGGCGATGGTCGTGAAGCCCACCGCACTGAACGCGAGTAGAAACCGGGTCCAGTGCCCTGGCTCGAGATGCTGGGCCTCGGCCGGCACGGCGGGGCGCGATTCGGGGAGCCAGAGCCACGCCATGACGAAGTTGGCGGCTGCCAACGCCGAGGCCACCAGTCCCGGCGCGGCATTGCCCCAGCCACTGCTGATGCCGCCGATGGCGGGGCCTACCACGAATCCGAGGCCGAAGGCCGCCCCCACCAGCCCCATCGCGCTGGCGCGCTTCTCCGGCGGGCTCACGTCGGCCAGGTAGGCCTGGGCCACGTTGACCGTCGCGCCCATGCCACCGGCCACGATGCGCGAGAGCAGCAGCAGCCAGAACGATCCCGCCAGGCCGAACAGCAGGTAGGAGAGCGCGCTGCCTGCCAGGCCGATCAGCAACACCGGTCGCCGGCCGATCCGATCCGAAAGTCGTCCCCACCACGGCGCCAGCAGGAACTGCATCAGGGAAAAGCTCGCCACCAGCACGCCGATGGCGGTGTCGCTCACCCGGAACGCTGCGGCATAACTGGCGAGCAGCGGCAGGACGATGCCGAATCCGATGAGGTCGATGAAAACCGTGAAAAAAATCAGGAGGGTCGGGGAGGGCATGCTGTAACGTAACGCCTACGGCGGGATGGGGGCGCGAAGTGAGACGCGCGGGTGGACCCGCGCGTTCTATGTCATAGGCTCATGACCGATGATCCCGGTCAGGCGCGTCGCGGCTCCTCGGGCGTGGTGAATGTCCCCCGTTCCAGATAGGAGGCCACCCGGCCGCAGGCGCGACAGGTGAGAGTCACCCGGCCGGCGGGCTGGTCGTTACGTTTCGGGTGGCGTTCGACGCTGGGGGTACTGCAGGAGGGGCAAACCAACGGTTTGTGGTCGCGGTCAGCCGCGATCAGTACGAGCGCTTCCCCTGGCCGGTATTCCTTGATGCCGCGACGTCCCACGGGGCCGTCCTTCCGGCGGGCACCGACGGCGCAGGACGCGCCGGTCCCGCTGGACCGCAATGTATCTGTTCATACTTTGAGGCGCAAACGTGGCCCGTTCTCTGCTGCTGCTTGGCGGTCTGCTGTTGATTGGTCCGGCGGCGGCCCAGCGGGCTCACGTTGTGCGGCTGACCGGAGCGCCCGATGGCAGCCTCTTCCGGTTCACTCCCGGCAGGCTCACGGTGAAACCGGGCGATCAGATAGAGTTCCGGGCCGAGCGGGGCGCCCCCTTTGCGGTGAGCTTCGAGATTGCCGACTTCGACGCACGCGCCATAGATCTCATGAGAGAGGCCCTGTCGCTCCCCCGCGGCGGGGAACTGCGGTCCCCCGTTCTGGCCGACTCCGGCAGTCGGTTCCGCTTCACCATTCCGGCCCTGAGGGCCGGAGTTTACCGGTTCCGGTGCCTGACCCATATGTCGTATCGCATGAGCGGTTTACTGGTCGTGCAGTAGGGTCTAATCGAGGCGGGGTACGCATGCGGGTCCCCTCTTCCCAATCCGGTGAGGGCCGGTACATTGGGACATCCCTCACCTCTCCCAACCCAGGGATGGTATGCGCATCGTGAAATGGCCTGTCGTGGCTGCCGTCGTTGTGCTGGCCACGGGCTGTGCCGGCGGTCAGCAACCGGCGCAGCCCGGCCCGCTGGACCTCAACGCCCTGGAATCCGAGTACGCCCGGAACCCCAGGGACGCCGGCCTCGCCACCAAAGTCGGTATCGCACTCTTCGAGAACAAGCAATTCGGCCGCTCCCGCGACGTGCTCCAGAGCGCCCTGGCACTGGGTGAGCAGAATTACACCGCCCGGGTTTACCTCGGTCTGGCCTACGAGGAGCTGGGACAGCTCGATTCGGCCCGGACCCAGTACTCGCGAGCGGTAGGACTTACCCGGGATGCGCGTCGTAAGGGCGAAATTCAGGACCGTCTGACGCTGCTGACCAGGAAGGAGCTGCGCGCCGCGGCACGGGATGCCATCGCCCGGGAGGCCACCCTCTCCACCCAGCCGGCCACCGAAAATGCCGTGGCGGTGTTCCCCTTCCGCTACGTCGGGACGAACGCCGACCTGGCGCCGGTTGGTCGCGGCCTGACCCAGTTGATGATCGGCGACCTCGCCAAAGTCAGCCGGCTCAAGCTGCTTGAGCGGGAACAGGTACAGGCGCTGGTCGACGAGATGGCCCTGACCGAGTCCGGCAGGGTCGACCCCGCCAGCGGAGCCCGCTCCGGTCGCCTGCTGCGTGCCTCAAGCGTACTCCAGGGCTCGGTGCAGGACGTGCCGGCCCGGTCGCAGATTCGGCTCGATGCCGCGATGGTGAATACCACCAACGCCAACGTCGTCGCCACCGGCTCTGCCTCCGATCAGCTGCAGCAGCTCTTCGCGATGGAGAAGCAGGTGGTCGCCGCGCTGCTCCAGCAGATGGGAATCACCCTCTCGCCCGCCGAAGCGCGCGCCCTGAGCGAGCGACCCACCGCCGACCTGCAGGCCTTCCTCGCCTTCAGCCGCGGGCTGGAAGCGGAGGACCGCGGAGACTGGAAGGCGGCCGCCGACAACTACACCGCTGCCGTCGCGCGCGACCCCAACTTCCGGGCTGCCAAGGACAAGCAGGCCACCGCGAGCCGGGTGGCCGCCACTGTGGAGCTGACCCCGCCGCAACTGGCCAATGCCGGACAGAACCAGCCTCGCGGCGGCGAGACCGGCGCCCCCACCAACCGTTGGGCCATCCTGCGCGATGGGGTGCTCACCACCAGCCCGAGCACCGGCGGGACGGTGGTAAGTCGCACCGGATCGCCGGTCTCCCGCCAGCCGGGAAGCAAGCCCGACCTTCCCGAGGCCACCGGCTCCGATACGCCGGGCGGACTCTTCGGTACCATCATCATCATCATCACCCGCCCATGATCGCGCCCATCCTCCGTGCCGCCAGGGCGGCGACTCTCCTGGCGTTCCTGCCGGCCGCCCTGCGGGCCCAGACTAACCTCTACCCCTCGGCATCGGCCGTCTCGGGCGTGGAGGTCCGCCAGTACGGCTTCGACAGCAAATTCGGCACTGACCATATCCGCCAGATCGCGGTGCCGTTCGCCGTGGCGGTTCCGCTCGGTCGGCGCTTCTCGTTCGACCTGGGCACCTGGTACGCCAGCACCTCGGTCAAGAACGGCTCCGGGACATCCACCTTTTCGAGCCTGACCGATACCCAGCTCCGCCTGGCCTATGTGCTCGGCAACGATGCGCTCGTGGCCAGCGTGGTGGTGAATCTCCCCACCGGCAAGAAGACCACCACCCAGGAGCAGTTCGGCACCGCCGCGGGCGCGTCCTCCAACTTCCTGCTCTTTCCGGTCAACACCTACGGGACCGCCGCGTCCGTCACCCCCGGGCTCTCGGCCGCCACGACGCTCGGCCAATGGAACGTGGGGATCGCGGGAAGCCTGCGGTGGACCGGCGAATACGAGCCGTTCAACGACGGCACCGATCCCGATTTCAAGTATCAGCCCGGGATCGAGGGACGAATCCGCGTCGGGGTCGACCGGCTGGTGGGCGGGAGCCGCTTCGCCCTGGGCGGCACGTTCAGCACCTTCTCGAACGATGAGCTCACGCCCAGCAGCGGCAGCGGCGCCACCTACTCGCCGGGGAACCGGTTTCTGGTCGATGCCAGTCTGGTGACGCCGGCCGGCAACGGTACCCTGTCCATCTATGCCTGGAACTACCATCGGACCGATTCGAAGTCGTCGGTGGCCGGCGTGGGCGGGAAAGAGAACATCCTGACCGGCGGTATTGCGGGGGCTTTCCCGCTGGGCGCCAAGCTCACCCTGGAGCCCGTGGCGGAGGCTCGGCTCTGGTCGCCGGAGATCGGGAAAGGAAACCTGTTCGGCTTCGGGACCGGCCTCCGGATCGCCCTTTCGCCGGCCCTGGCCTTCGTCCCCTCGGGCCGGATCGACGTCGGGTCCATTCGGCTCACTGACAGCGGCTCGTCCAGCTCGGTCTTTGGCTGGGATGCCAGTGGGATGCTCCGGTACAGCTTCTAGGCTCCGTTGGTGCGGCGGACCTCCGGGGGTCAGGGCGAAAGCCTTGACCCCTTGGTGTTTACGGGCCAGCAGTCGATGACACCATGCAGGTAGTTGCGAACCGTACTACCAAGCGAAATTCTTGACTCACCACCGGCTGCGTGGTACGTTGCCGCCCAATTGACCCTCCGGTAACGGCCGGTGCGGGTTCTCGCATTCACCAGGAGGGCGGGTTGGCCTCGGAACTTGGCGCCTCCCAGATCTCGACGCTGCTGGAGACGCTTCCGGGCATCGCAAACGTCCTGCGGAGCCCCGTAGCGGACGCTCTCCTGAACATCATCCGGGCGGCGGCCCGGGTGGGTGAGTTTCAGCTGGCGGACGCGGAAGAGTTGATCAAGTACGCCACCCGGCGCGGCTTGGTGGGTCAGGAGGAGGGGGACCGAGTCCTGATCGAAGTGCGGGATGCGGCTCAGCGCCGGGCGGAAAAGGCCGCGGAGAAGGGCAAGGCGGTGAAGGCCAAGGCCAAGATCAAGCCCAAGGCCGCCCCCAAGAAGCCGGTGAAGAAGCGGAAGTAGTTCAGGTCTTGAACTCCCCGACCAGCTTGCTGAGTCGGGTACTGGCATCGAGAAGCGCCCCGGCTGAGGCGGCCATGTCCTCGGTCGAGGCGCTTTGTTCTTCCGCGGCGGCCGAGACTTCTTCGCTGGAGGAGGCGTGCTCCGCGGCGGCGCGGCTGACCAGCGCGGTGCGGCCCGCCAGTTCTCCCACCACATCGCGATTCTGGCCCGCCTGCGTGGCCAGTGCGCCCGCCGCGGTCTGCACCTCCCCCACGGCCGAGCCGATGGCGTCGAGTCCCTGGACCACCGCCTGGGCCACCGAGCCGATGCCACCCACCTTGGTCGTGCCGACCTGCATGGTCTCCGCCACCTCCCGCACCTGGGAGCGGATGAAATCGACTGTCTTGGTAACCTCCTCCGCGGCGCGGGCGCTGTTGTCCGCGAGCTGGCGGACCTCCTCGGCCACGACGGCGAAGCCCCGACCGTGCTCCCCGGCCCGGGCCGCTTCAATCGCGGCGTTGAGGGCGAGCAGGTTGGTCTGGGACGAGATCTGCTTGATGAGATCGATGAACTCGGTGATCGACTCCGACCGCTCTACCAGGGCCCGGACCTGCAGGGAGCTGGTCTGCACCACGCCTTGCACGTCCAGCAGGGTGCTGCGGGCGGCCTCGACATCCTGGCGGTAGCGGAGTGCCGTACGGCGAATCTCCTCGGCCAGTCGCACTACTCGCGCGGCCGCGTCGGCGTTGCTCGCCGAGGTTTCTCGCAGCGCGGTCAGGAGCTGGTCGGCTTCGGACATGCCTTGTACCTGGTGTTCCGCCGCGCCCGAGATCTTGAGCATCGCGGCGGAGATCTCCCCGCTCGAGGCGGCGATCTCCTCACTCATGGCCGAGAAGTCGCCGGCGCTCGCCGCGAGCTGCTGCGACTCCTTGACGACCGAGGCCACAACCGCGCGGAGTCGTGCCGCCATGTTGTCCATCGCATGGGCCAGTCGGGCCAGCTCCTCAGGCATTGCGCCGAGCTGCACCGGGCGGAGGTCACCGGCGCCGAAACGGTCGGCCGATGCGCTGAGCCGAGCCAGCTGGCGATCGACCAGTCGTACGAACGCGCCCCCGGCCGAGACCGCGATGATGATCGCGACCAGGGCCCCGATAATCAGCAGCTTCTGGTAGAAGCCGGCCCGGGAGCGGAGCCCCGCCGCGCGTTCCACCGCGTGCCGTCCCTGGACCACGCTGAGCTCCCGGACCGCCTGCACCAGCGTGTCCGCCGCGGTCTTGGCCCGGGCGGCCACCAGCCGCGCCTCGGGGGTACGTCCTAGGTCGGCCAGGGCGTGGGCATTGGCGTAGGCGACTTCGAGGGTCGCCTGGGTGGAGGCGACGAGGTTGATCAGCCGCCGGTCACCGGCGTCGAAGTGGGGCAGTTCCCGCAGCCGCGCCTGGTAGAGGTAGGCCGAGTCGCCATTGGCGATGAACGCGGCTTTGACGGCGGGGCTCGGCGTATTGAGGTACTCTTCCGCCGCGCCGATCTGGGTGAGAACCGCCGTCACCAGTGTGCTGCCGAGGGTCGTACCTTGTTGGAGGGCCACCACATCCTCGGTGGTCTGTCGGGTCGTCTGCCGGAGGGAAACGACCGAGAGCGCCGCCATTGCGACGATCAGGCCGACCGAAGAGATCACGGCGGCGTAGTTCAGACGCCGGAGACTGGAGAGGAGCATCGGCAGTGCGGTTAAGAAAGCCTTAGTCAGACCGGCTGAAGGCTAACGATTGGCGGAGGTTGGGGCAATGACCGCTGTCGTATGATGCGTGATTGGATCGTGGGACCGCCAGCGGCGGAGTTTGACCTTCACGGCCAGACGGTGCGGGAAGCGACCGACAATGCCGAGCGATTCCTGACGGCGCAGGCACGGGCGCGACCGGGGGCGGTGGTGCGGCTGATCACCGGTCGGGGACGATCGGGTGGTGGCGCGCCGATCCGCACCCGGGTGCGTACGCTGCTCCGTCGCCTGAAGGAACAGGGGCGACTGGTTGGGGCCTATGAGATGGAAGTCGGCGAGGGGAGCTTCCTGGTGCGCCTACTGGGGTGAGGGCGTCTCCCCCACCGGCACCGGCGCGACGACCGAGGCGCTGTCCCTCGCAGGGGGCCTGGCGCGGGGGATATCCCGCGGCGCGCGCGGCTCGGCGGGAGGCGCCTGCTGATCGCGGCGGCGGCCCCAGTCGTCGAGCACCCATCCGTCGATCAGGCTCACCGAGGCGACCTTGGCGTTGTTGTCCACCCGCCAGGTGAGCCGCATCATCCTCCCCTGACGCACCCACTGCAGCATCCACTGGGGCCCCTGGACTCGCGCGCCCACGCCGCCGAACGCGGTCTCCAGTTCGGTCTTCCAGCCGTCCAGCTGCTCGCCGGTGACCGGGCCCGAGAGGGTGAGGACACCGGTCGCGCTGTCCATGGCGGAGAGCCAGAGCGCCACGGGGCGGCTCCACACCGGATCGAAGAGCGTGGCGCGGCACTCGCTCACCGAGCGGTCGCGGCGGGAGCGGTCGCAGCGGAGCCCGGTACCGCCGAGGGCCTGTACCTGCTGGCTGATCGCGTCGAGCCGGGCCCCGGCCTCGAACCCGAGGAAGCTCAGTGGCGGCAGAGGGGACACCGTCTGGGCGGCGGCGGGCGCCGCCAGGGCGAGTGTCAGGAGCAGAGTCGGAACGGGGAGGCGCATGGACTGAATATGAACGCTCCGGCTGGTGGGCAGTAGTCGGCTGGAGCGATAGTCCCCGGGGCGCAGGTGTCTGGACCCATGCCCCGGGGCGCTGGAGAAGGCGAACCGCTCGTTCAGGCCTTGCGGACGTTCGACGCCTGGAGTCCCTTCGGTCCTTCCACGATGTCGAACTCCACCTGATCGCCCTCGGCAAGGCTGCGGAAGCCTTCCATCATGATGGCAGTATGGTGGACGAAGACGTCCTTCCCACCCTCCTGGGCGATGAACCCGAAACCCTTCGCATCATTGAACCATTTCACGGTACCCTTCGCCATTGCTTCTACCTCGGTAGTGGGAGCTCACCGGCTCCGGAAAACACCCCCGCCCGAATGGCTGGGGCAAAGCAAAACGCCGGTCGAAGAGGCCCGACCAGGCGGCAAGTCCGTGGGCAGTTGTGAACTGGGCGTGACGAGGTTCAGCGTCTTGAGCGATAACCTCTAGCCGGTTCCGGCTTCTGTCAAGAAGCCGGCTGCCTGACGGCGTCGACACCGCATCAGGTGGCGCCCGGGTCCCCTTCGGCTAGATTCCGGACCGCAAAATCCAACAAGAGGTCTTCATGCTTGCTGCCATACTCCTGGCGGCGCTGCAGCAGCCAGCCGCGCCCCCGCCGCCCGCGCCTCCCAGGCCTCCCGCCTCGCCCATCGCACGGGCGGTGGTGCAACCGGCGGAAGCCGCAGTGCTGGTGGGGGACACATTGCGGTTGCAGGCGGTCGGGTACGACTCGGCGGGACGGATGGTCCCAGCCAAGGTCACCTGGTTCGCCGCCGGTGGGTTCTTCGAGGGCTCGGTGGATTCGACCGGCCTGGTCACCGGCGGTGCCACCGGAACCATCACCGTGACGGCCATGGTCCGACCCAACGGCGGTGGCCGCCCCGCGACCGCGTTCGGCCGCGTCACGATTCTCCCTCAGCCGGCGAGTCGCCTGGTGGTGACCCCGGGGCTGACTCGGCTCTATGTGGGCCAGTCGGTCGCACTCGAGGCCGTGGCCTACGCCACGAACGACGATCGGCGGTATGACGAAGTGCGTTGGGTCTCGGACCGCCCGGCGGTGGTGGTGGTGGCGCCGGACGGGCGGGTGACCGCGAAGGGGCCCGGGCAGGCCACGGTGACGGCCACCGCGGGGCGCGCCACCTGGCGCCAGAGCCTGACGGTAGTGCCCAACCCGGTGACCCAGGTCTCGCTCGAGGTCGCCAGCGCCGAGGTGCGCACCGGCGACGTGGTGCCGCTCCGATTCTCGGCCCGGGCCGGCGCCCGCCCCCTCGTGGACGCGCATCCGGAATGGTCGGTGAGCTCCGGCGGCGGCACGGTGACCGATGCCGGGTTCGTCGCCGACGTGCCGGGCACTTATCGGGTCTACGCCACCTTCGCGGGCCGGACGGCCGAGGCGATCATCACCGCGCGGTCCCGAGATGTCCGCCGGCCCACGACCCTGGTCGGGCGGTTGCCGCTCAAGTACTCGGCGGCGGAGTTCTGGCTTCACCCCGACGGCAAGCACGGATATCTCACGACCATCGCCGACCGCATCTACGCCATCGACGTGTCCGATCCGGCGAAGCCATCGATAACCGATTCGGTGGTGGTCGACGCCCGAACGATCAACGACCTGATGACCACCGAGGACGGCCGCTACGGCGTCCTGACCCGGGAGGGCGCTTCCAGCCGGAAGAACGGAATCGTGGTGCTCTCATTCGAGGATCCGGCCCACCCCAAGCAGATCGCCGAGTTCACCGAGACCGTTACCGGTGGGGTCCACTCGACCTACGTGTACAAGGGGTACGTGTACCTCACCGACGATGCCACCGGGTCGATGCGGGTCATCGATATCCGGGATCCCTATAAGCCCCGCCAGGTCGCCCGGTGGGAGACAGCCCGGCCCTCGGCCGGGCGGATGTTGCATGACATCGACGTGCGCGACGGACTGGCCTACCTCTCCTACTGGAACGACGGGCTCGTGGTCCTCGACGTCGGCAATGGCGTGAAGGGAGGCAGTCCGGAAAACCCGGTGATGGTGAGCCAGCTCAAGTACGACCTCAACACCCTGTACCGCGATGTCGAGGCGGTGGGCGGTGCCGGCTTCATTCGCGGCACCCACACGGCCTGGCGGGCGGGGAAATACGTCTTTGTGGGCGACGAGGTGTTCTCCGCTAAGCCCCGTCCCACCGAAGGGGGCGGCGTCGTCGGGCTGGGCCGGGCCTATGGCCGGCTGCACGTGGTGGATGTCTCGGATCTGGCGCACCCGAGGGTGGTGGCACACTACGAGCCCAAGGACGGCGGCACCCACAACGTCTGGGTGGCTGGCGACACGCTCTACCTGGGCGACTACCAGGGCGGGCTCCGGGTGCTCGACATCTCGGGAGAGCTCAGGGGCGACCTGCTCCAGCAGGGCCGTGAGATCGCGCATGTCGTTACCGGCGACAAGCAGGGGCTGGTCCCGAACGCCTCCAACGCCTGGGGTGCGATCTACCGCGACGGGTACATCTACGTGCCCGACATCAACTCGGGGCTGTGGATCGTGAAGGTGGATGCGAAGAGCGAGCTGACGCCGTAGGGGCCGTTGGCCATGGGCCGTTGGCCGCTGGTGGTTCGTGGCGGGTGCCCTTCGAGCCCCTGGACTCGGAGGGTTGTTCGACAAGGAGCGGCCAACGGCCTACGGCCCACAATTCCGAATGTCACGCTATCTTTAGCTATGACCGATGCCCAAGCCGTGACGGTCCGGAGCTTCAGCGACCGGGCCGAGTCGCTCGCGCACTTCATCATGCGTGCGGGGGAGGCACCCCGCATCGTCGCCTTCGACGACGCGGTGGGCTGTCCTCTCGAGATCGCCTTGGCCGCGCTCGAGTGGACCCGTGCGACCGGGGTGCTGCTGGATGAGGATATGCTCCACGCCGCGCGGCTCACGGGCGAAACCGCCGCTGCTGTGATCGAGCGGAAGGTCGAGGGTCACCGGCAGTACATCTACCTCGGCCCCCGCCTGGATGCACCGCCCATGGACGTCTTCGAGGGCAAGGTCCTGTTCGACGAGCCGGGCGTGAAGGCGGTTGAGTTCACCCAGCGGGCCCATGCCCTCGCCCATTTCCTTCGCGCCACCAGCGGCGCCGGTGCCCTTCTGGCGCTGCTGGGCCGGCGGGCCCCGGAGGTGAGGCACCTGCGGCGCTGGCTCGGCCCGATCCTGGGGCAGCTGGATGTACCGCGAACGCTGGTGGGCGGCTGGTTCGCGGCCTCGAGCGCCGGCTGTCTTCTCTCGGCTCCCGATGGGGAGCCTGACTATCGCTACATCGAAGTAGGACTCGAATCGTGAAGGCTGTTTCGCTCCTCATTCTCCTGGCGCTGGCCCCGATCGGGTCGGCCCTCGACGCCCAGACCGTGGTCCAGCCCGAGCCCGCGCTCGACCCCGCGCAACGTACCGTCCGCACCTCCCTGTATCAGCTGCGCGATTCCCTGCAGCAGGTGGAGGCGGCGTCGGCCCGGATCGCCCGGGACCTGCAACGGGCCAGCGACGCCGCACTCCGCTCCCGCGCGCGGATCATGGCCGACCGCTGCCGGTCGGCCACCGTCCAATTGGACAGCACCCGGACCGTGGTGGGTCGGGGCCAGCTGCCGGCGCCGGATCCCAGGAGCGCCCGCCTGGCCCTCGACCGGGCACTGGAAACCCTGCGGGGCCATCTGGTGGAGTGCATCGGCCAGTTTACGTCGCTGCAGGCACCCGAGAAGGCGGAGGAGCTCCGGGGCTACGGAATCGGCCGAGGTCAACGGGTCCAGGCCGCGATTCAGCAGTACCGGCCGACGGCAGCGCAGTACTTCAGGCTCGCATTCCAGCAGCAATACTGGCCCAACACCCGCGGCGCCGGCGCCACTCCTTCCGCTACCGACCGCCAGTAATTGCTCCGCGGTTTTCCCCCAGGTGTGGAAAGGTCGCCGTGCACAATTCCACAATCGTGTGGAGATGTGTGCCAGATGCGTGCTTCCACACCAGTTAGCTATCCACACCGCGGTTGATTGACATGAGCTAAGCCGAAGAAAGACAGGCGCTTGCAGGCGTTCCGGGAGGCTCTATCTTGGGTGGACCGCAGGACGGATACGTAGCAGAGCCCCTCGCTCTACTGGCGGCCGACCGGCGAGTCTGGACAGGATATCGGGGGAGACACACCGACGTCGGCAAGGGCTTAGGTGGTCTGTGATCCCGGTGATCGCCCTGGTTCAGCAGGTAAGGCCAGTCGCGCGCCTTACCCACTCCGATCCGGCGCCTCGGAGTGCAGTGCGAAAGGTCGGTCCGCGACCCGATCCGAATCGCAGCGCTTACGGAGACGAACCAGGTGGGACGGCCATCCGGCCTGGGGATCAACGACTGAGGCCTGACGAGCCACAACCGGGAGCGCGATTCAGCTCACGGTGGATTGTTAGAGAAGAACGGCGGCGTAAGCCCCGACCTCAGCCTGTCAACGTGGTAAGCGGCCGCCGAGCCCCCGAGCTCGGCGGCCGCTTCGCGTTAGACCGCGCGTGTGGCTGACGGAGGGCCTTGACGTCCACAAACGAGTCGCTAGCCTGTGTGTATGATAGCCGCTCGTCGATGGAGCCGGAGTTCGCGCCGATCCCACCCCCTCCAGTTCCGTGCAGGAGCGCAGCGTCACCCATGCTGATGCCGGGCGATCGTGACAGGGCGGTCCAGTGGACCGCCCTCATGTTTCCGGGACGTATCCCCAGTCACTTCTGCCCCGCCAGAGGCGCCTGTGATCGAGTTGCCAGATCGGGTTGGCCGAAAACTGATCATCGATGCGGAACAGGTCACGGCGGGAGAGCGCCTCGGCAAAGCTCGCCGTGCGGGCACTGAGCAGGTCGGCATGGGCAAGGATTTCCGCCTCGAGGGACAGCGGGACGATCGGCGCCCCGAATTCCAGGTGTCCGTGGTGACTCAGGATCAGGTGGACCAGCAGCTCGAGCTCCTCCGGGTGACACGTCGGGCGACGGGCCTGGGCCCGGTCGAGCATTC
This sequence comes from uncultured Gemmatimonadaceae bacterium, assembly GCA_964642475.1. Classification (GTDB taxonomy): domain Bacteria; phylum Gemmatimonadota; class Gemmatimonadetes; order Gemmatimonadales; family GWC2-71-9; genus JADJOM01. Next base: position 82,495 of record CAZXRC010000006.1, read on the forward strand.
GCGCACCCAGGACGACATGCCCGACCACGCGTCCCACCACGGTGGTATCGAAGAGTCCCTCCCAGAGGTAGCTCTCGAGCTTCCCGATGTCATGGAGCAGGGCGCCCGCGAGCACGACGTCCCGATCGGCCTGGGGCACGACGGCGACGGCCGCCAATCCCAGCTGGGCTACCTCGCAGGTGTGCTGCAGCAAGCCGCCGATTCGTGCATGATGATTGTTGAGGCTGGCGGGGCAGCGTTCGAAACGTCGCCGGAAGTCGGGGTCGTCGAACAGCACGGCGAGGGTGTCGGCCAGCCGGGGGGCGCGCAGGCTGCGCCGCCAACCGTCGAGGAGGTTCCACCACGGGCCGGGATCTCCGATGCTCGGGTGCAGCTCCTCCCACGCGACCGCGTCCGGTGCCAGGCCGCGGATCGATTCGAGCTGGAGTTGGGGACGGTCGCGCCACTGACCGATGACCCCGGTCACTTCGACCGGCTGTCCCCGCGCGAGGCCCTCGATCCGGTGGCGGTCGCTGGCCCAGACCGGCGCGCTCTTGAGCTGGCCGCCGGCGTTAGTGAAGGTGATGATGGTGTGGGGGTGGTCGCCGTTCCTGAGCTCGATCTCCTGGATCAGGAATACTGCCCGTATGGCGGTACCGGCTGGCGCGTGCGCGAGCACGCCGATTGGTTGCAGGGCAGTCTTCGGGATTGGCCACGGCGGCGATCCGGGAGCACTGGAGTGGCCCGGGATCTCGTCTGGCGCCACCGGAAGGGGTGGGAAGGGCGGGGAGTCCGCGCGGCTGTTGAAGCCGTCGCGGTACCGGGATCGCCCAGCCTGCTCTATTTCATTCCGCCGATCACAGGGGGGTGAACTCATGAGGCCCTCTCATATCCTCGTGCTCGATGGCGACGCCGGGCGGCGCGATGCGGTGCTGAACGCCCTGCGCAGCGCCGGCCACCTTCCGGTGCTCGCGGGTACGCCGGCGGAAGCGGCGCAGGCGCTGGCGGTGCCGGGGTTGGACCTCGCCATGCTGGCCCTGGCCACGCCGGGACTCGATCACTCGATGCTGCGGGAGTCGCTGGCACCCAATCATCCGGTGGAACCCGAACCGCTGGACGACGTGGAACGGCGTCACATCGCCCGTACCCTGGCGTACACCCGCGGGAACAAGCGCCGCGCCGCGCATCTGCTCGGCATTGCCCGCAGTACCCTGCTCGCCAAGGTCCGCAAGTACGGGCTCGACCCGGGCCCTGACGCGGAGTGATCCGTGGCGGGGACCACGGGTGCGGCTCATTCCTGCCGCACCCGGCCGTAGCGTGAGACGATCACCCGTCGGAGCGCGCTTCCCCGGCTGAATTCGTAGGTCCCATTGGCGAAGCCGAACGCGACCCCACTGGGCGCGAAGGTGATCTCCCGGGGGAATCCCCGGACGATCACGCCCCGTGCCGCCGGCCCGCCGGTCTGCCAGCGCGGGACGGTGTCGCCCGGCGCTTCCACGACCCGGAGCAGCACCGAGTCGGCGGTGAGCGTGAGCACCGCGACCCGCTGCTCCACGACGGCCAGCAGCCGGGCCCGCGCCAGGGCGTTGTTCACCAGCGCCGCGGCATCCAGGACCGCCAGTCGGTCGCGCAGGGCGGCGATCCCGGGGAGCGCGACCAGCGCCAGGATCCCGGTGATCAGGATCACCAGCGTCAATTCGAGCAAGGTGGTGCCTCGGCGCATGGCGCGAGGATAGCGTCACGCGAGGCAACGCCCGCTACCGGCCGAACGCCGACCGGCACCGGAATACGCGGAATCCGGTGCCCTTGCCCTCGTCCGGGCCGTGGCGCATACTCTCCCCTTCCCCGGACCATCGAGCCCTCTGCCCCCGTGACTATCGCCGTGTCCGCTCCCGCTGTCGTGACCCCGGACGCCCTGACCACGCTGCGGCAGTACGCCGCCCTGGCCCCGTGGAGCCTGCGTGACCTGGCGGCGCTGGCGGGGGCCATCCTGGAAGCGTCGTCGGTGTATCCGGTGAATGCGGCGGCGAGTGCCCGCCCGAGCGAGCGGACCATCCGGTTCTACGTGACCCGCAAGCTGGTGAGCCCGCCGGAGGGTCGGGGTACCGCCGCGACCTACGGCTATCGCCATCTGCTCCAGGTCCTGGCGATCAAGCTCCAGCAGATGGAGGGCGCCACCCTCGACCACCTGATGAAGGAACTGTCCGGGTTGCCCGGGGACGTGGTGGAACGGCGGGTCGCCGGGGCGCTCGGCTCCCGCCTGCCGCCGCCCGACCAGTTGCCGCTCGCCGTGCCTGAAGGCGCCCCGCGGGGCAAGGTGGGTCGGGCGTTGCAGGCCTGGGCCACCGCCGCCGAAAGCGCACCGGCGCGCCGCGGCCGGGGGCATCTCTGCCGCCGCGTGCCGCTGGGCGCCGGGGCCGAGCTGCTCCTGGACGAACGGCACCCGCTCTACGAGGCTCTCGAAGACGAGGCCATCGCCGAGGCGCTCCGTCACGCCATCGAAGGGCTGTCGGGCCGCCACTAGTCCCCTCCGCAACCCGCTATTTTCCTGCCGTCCCCCGCAAGGAACCGACATGGGCTTCGTGCTGCTGGCGGTCATCGTCGTCGTGGCACTCTGGGTCGTCAGTGCCTACAACCGGCTGGTCGCGCTCAAGAACCAGGTGGCCAACGGCTGGAAACAGATCGACGTGCAGCTCAAGCGCCGCCACGACCTGATTCCCAATCTGGTGAATGCGGTGAAGGGCGCGATGGATTTTGAAAAGACCACCCTGGAGGCGGTGATCGCGGCCCGGAACAAGGCGGTGAATGCTACCGGCGTGGCGCAGGTGGCCCGGGCCGAGGGTGAGCTGACCCAGGCCCTGGGCCGGCTGTTCGCCCTGAGCGAGAACTACCCCCAGCTCAAGGCCACCTCGAACATCCAGCAGTTGCAGGAAGAGCTGGTCAGCACCGAGAACAAGGTCGGCTTCGCGCGCCAGTTCTACAACGACGTGGCCACCTCGTACAACACGGCGCAGCAGCAGTTTCCCACCAACCTGGTGGCCGGCCTCGCCCGGGCCACGCCGGCGGAGCTCTGGCAGATCGAGGACCAGGCGGAACGGGCGGTGCCGAACGTGGACCTGCGGATGAATTGAGCCCGCCGCGCTCCGGGTGAACGGCTGATGGCGCCCGACCGAGCCAATCTCCTCGAACAGCAGGCTTCCAACCGGCGGCGGTCCACCTGGCTGGTGGCGGGGTTCGTGCTCTTCTTCGCCTGGGTGGGGTTCGGCGGTGATCTGGCGTGGTACCTCGCCACCGCCGGAACCGGTCCCGGCGCTCCGGTTCACACCATTCCCTTCATCGGCATCGTCGCGACCCTTGGGGCTGGAGGGATCTGCTGGTACTCGTGGGCCCGGGGTGCCGAGCGGGTCCTCTGGGCCACCGGTGCGCGCGAGCTCACCGAGCCCGCGAGCGAGGCCGAGCGACAGCTGGTCAACGTGGTGGAGGAAATGGCCATCGCCTCGGGACTGCCCCGGCCCCGGATCTACGTTGTCCCCGATCACGATCCCAACGCTTTCGCCACGGGCGTCGAGCCGGGCCGGGCGGCGGTGGCGGTCACCGAAGGTCTGCTGGCGACGCTCAACCGGGACGAGCTCCAGGGGGTGATCGCCCACGAGCTGGCCCACGTGCGCAATCTCGACACCCGGCTGATGACGCTCCTGGCCGCCATGGTCGGGGCCATCGCCCTGATGAGCGATGGGATGGGCCGGATGCTCCGGGGTGGAATCCGCCTTGGCGGGGGAGGCCGTCGGGCCCGGGGCGGGAAGAACGGCAATCCCCTCGCCCTGGTCGTACTGGTGGCCTGGCTCGTGACCCTGGTTCTGGCACCGGTCATCTCCCGCCTGCTGGCGATGGCGGTGAGCCGGAAGCGGGAGTTTCTGGCCGATGCGACCGGGGCCCAGTTGACCCGCAACCCCCTGGCCCTGGCCGCCGCGCTTGAGAAGCTCGCCGCCGCCGCAGCGCCGACCCCGGCCATTACCCGGGGCGCCGCCCACCTCTGCATCGTGGATCCGAGCGCCAGCCGGCTCTCGGCCCGGGAAGGAAACGTGGCGGACTTCCTCGCTTCCCATCCGCCCATTGGGGTACGGATCGCGCGCCTCAAGGCCATGGGGTATCAGGTCGAGACGCCGAGCGCGGTCGCGCGGTGAGGCGGGTCCCGTGATGCTCAACTGGCTCTCCGCCGCCGGCACCGTCGCGGTGCTGACGCTCGTCGGCCTGGCGCTCCTCCTGGGCACCCGGCGGGTGCTGCGAATCAGGTTGCGGCGCTGGGCCCAGCGGGCGCTGCTCCAGTTCCGCGCCCGCACCGACCGGTACAAGCTGGTGCGGCGTGACCGGATCCGCGAAGCGCTGCTGCAGGATCCGGTGGTGGTCTCGGCGATCGCGGCCTACGCCGCCGAGCGGCGAGCCGACCCCGGCCAGGTACGCCGCATGGTCAACGAGTACATCGACGAGATCGTCCCTTTCTTCAACGTCCTCTCGTACTACAAGTTAGGCTACAACCTCTCCCGTCTCCTGATCAACCTGCTCTACAAGTCGTCGATCGAATACCGGGATCAGGAAGCGCTCGATCGGATTCCCCGCCGGGACGTGGTGGTCTACCTGATGAATCACCGCAGCAACGCCGACTACGTGGTCGTCGCCTACGTGCTGGCGCGGGTGGTGAGCATCAGCTACGCGGTGGGGGAGTGGGCCCGGGTCTGGCCGCTGGAATTCGTGTTCAAGAGCTTCGGGAGCTACTTCATCCGGCGGCAGTTCCGCGAGCCTCTGTATCACACCGTGCTGGAGCGCTACGTGCAGCTCGTCACCCGCAACGGGGTGACCCAGGGGATATTCCCCGAGGGCGGGCTCACCCGCGACGGCGCGCTGCGGCCCGTGAAGATCGGTCTGCTCGACTACATCCTGCGCACGCTCGAGGATCCCGCGTTCGACCGCGACATCTGGCTGGTGCCGGTGGGGATCAACTACGACCGGGTGCTGGAGGACCGCTCCCTCATCCGGGAACGCATCGTCGGCGGGCGGCGGCCGAGCCGACCGGCCCAGCTGGCTCACGTGGCCAGCTACCTCGGCTGGAATCTCGCCCGCTTCCTGACCGGACAGCTCCGGCGCTACGGCCGAGTGGCGGTGGCGTTCGGTACTCCGATCTCGGCGCGGGCCTGGCTCCGCGATCAGCCCGCCGGCATCCTGGCGCTGCCCAAGGCGGAGCGGCTTCCGCACGTCCAGCGCCTGGCGGAGCATGCGCTGGAGCGTATCGGCCTCGTGATCCCGGTAACCCCGGTGCCGCTAGCCTCGGCGACCCTGCTCTCTTTCGGCGGGAGCGTGGTGCCGCTGGCGCGGGTGCTGGAGCGCATGGAGCAGATCCGAGACCGACTGTCCGGGGCTGACGCCAAGGTGGTCCGGCAGGAACTCCCGGTTGGAGAAGTCTGGGAGCGGGCCTGGCTGATGTTCCGCATGCGCCGGCTGGTGGTGGCGCAGGGCGCCGACCTGGTGATTCTCCCCGCCAGCCGCCCACTCCTCGAGTACTACGCCAACTCGATCCGGCACCTGCTTCCCGAAGAGGTGGCGGTCGCCTGGTCGCCCGCCGATGAGCGCGATCCCACCCTGCCGCGGCTGGCGACCCGGGAGGAGGTGGAGATTCAGACCCGGGAGCATCCTGTGGTGAAGCGGCCGCCGCGGCGCGAACGATGAACACCGCAGCCCCACGGCTCCTCCTGCTCAGCAACAGCCGGAATCCCGGAGGGGAATACCTGGCCCATGCGGGGGTTGAAATCCGCGAGTTCCTCGGGCCGGTGAAGCGGGTACTGTTCGTTCCTTACGCCGGGGTAAGCGTGACCTGGACCGAGTATACGGGGCGGGTACGGCAGGCGCTCGCGGAGCTGGGTGTGACGCTGCTCTCGGTGAGCGAAGTGGAGGATCCGGTGGCCGCGGCTCTGGGGGCCGAGGCGGTGCTCGTGGGTGGGGGGAACACCTTCCAGCTCCTCCGGATGATGTACCAGACCGGCCTGCTGGAGGCGGTTCGCTCGCGGGTGGGGTCGGGGATGCCCTATCTCGGATGGAGCGCCGGCTCCAACCTGGCCTGCCCCACCATCCGCACCACCAACGACATGCCGGTGGTGGAGCCGCCGTCGCTCGGCGCGCTCGATCTGGTTCCGTTCCAGATCAATCCCCACTACACCGACCAGGTCATCACCAACCATGGCGGCGAGACGCGGGAGGAGCGGATCGGGGAGTTCCTGATCCTGAATCCGGCGCTCGCAGTGGTGGGGCTCAGAGAGGGTAGCTGGCTGCGCCGGGAGGGCGCGACGTTGACGGCGGGCGGTCCGCACACCATCCGGCTGTTCCGGCATGGCCGACCGGCGCTCGAACTCGACCCTACCGAAGACCTGTCCTGGCTGCTCGATCCGTCCGGCTGAGGCGGTTCAGTTGCGGAGCGCCCCCAGCAGATCGCCGACGAAGGTCCCCGGATCGAACGGCAGGCTCACGATGTGATCCGCGCCGGCGCTGCGGGCCATCGCCCCGTCGCCCGGCACCAGCGCCACCAGGGTGTAGCGGCGGCCCGGGGCCGGGGTGAAGCCGCCGAGCGGCTCGGTGCCCGGGGTCACGCTCCCGGCCACCAGCACCACCTGCACCGCCACACCCGCCACCCGGGCGGCGAGGTGGTCGACACTCGCCACCCGCTCGACCTGAAAGCCGGCATGGGTGAGGAGCATCGTCACCACCCGGGCGATATCGTCATCGGGAAACCAGAGCACGGCATCGCCCAGCTGCACCGGCATCGGCTGGCTCCGCCGGGAGAGGTCGATCATCCGGATCCCCTCGAGATACTCGGTGGTGCCGGCGTCCTCCAGGGTACTGAGCCGGGCGAGGATGTCGCGGATGCGGCCGAGGGCTTCGCGAATGCCGTCCACCGAGGCAAGCTGCTCCCGGGTCAGCTGGCTACTCAGCAGGAGCTCGGTCTCGGCGAAGGCGGCCATCAGCGGGTTGTTCATCGTATGGTGCAGCGTCACGTTGAGCTGGCCGATGGCGGCCAGCCGCTCGGCGTGCACCAGGTCGCGCTCGGCGGCCGCGAGGGCCTCGGCCAGCGCCCGGTGCCGCCGGACCCGCTCGATCACCTGGGGCAGCAGGCCCGGGAGTGAGCCGTCCTTGATCACGTAATCGTCGGCCCCGGCCCGGAGGGCCCGCACCGCCAGCGCCTCGTCGCCGTGGGCCGTCACCAGAATGACCGATGGCTGGGTCGCGACGGTGCGCAGGACCGGCAGCAGGTCGAGCCCGGTGGTGTCGGGCAGCTGATGGTCCAGCAGCACGATGTCCGAGCCGGCGGCGCTCTTGAGCGCGGCCGCGCCGGTACCGACCCAGGCGGCATCGCCGAACCCGGCCTTCCTGAGGACTGAGGTGACCAGGCGGCCGAAGTCCTGGTCGTCGTCGACGATCAAGACGCGCAGCTTCAGCGTTTCATGCGGCACGGGCAGGCTCCACGTGTTGCTGGAATCCCTGGCGGGCGAACTTTTCCCAGCCCTGCTTGCCTCGCCAGGCGTCGTACAACCCGCGCAGCCGCCAGTAGAGGGTCAGCCAGCGCCAGAAGATGTTGTCCAGCACCGCGTACCAGAGCAGGATCAGGACGTCGCGATTGCGATTGAAGGGCAAGAGCCCGCGCTGGAGCCGATCGGCCAGGCCGTAGCGGAAGCGCCAGGCTCCGACCAGCACGGCAAAGACATTCACCAGCACGCCCCACCCCAGCGAGGCGAGCAGAAAGGCCGTGAAGTAGGGCCAGTTCATCACCGAGAGGTGAAAACCCAGCTCCAGCAGCACGAACGCCGCCACGAAGAGGTAGCCGGCGGCTTCGATGACCGGCCCGTAGTACTCGAAGAACCAGAAGGTGGGGAGCGCGAACCACCCGATCCGGCCGTACTTCGGGTTGAACAGCATGGACCGGTGATAGAACAGCGACTCCCGGAGGCCGCGGTACCAGCGGCCCCGCTGTTTGCGGAGGGAGTCGAGCCGTTCCGGGACTTCGGTCCAGGCCACCGGGTGGGGCAGGAATGCGATCCGCCGGTCCCGCATCTTGTCGCGCACGAAGCGGTGCAGCCGGACGACGATCTCCATGTCCTCGCACACCGTCGTGGCCCGCCCGCCGACGTACTCCTCCACCAGCTTGTGCTGCACCAGGGGCGTGAGATATCCCCCCGCGCGGATTACCGTCTCCTTCTCGAAGACCGCGAAGACGCCCGAGAGAATCAGGATCGAGTCCAGCCGGTCGAGCCCGGTGCGGCCGGTGGTGAAGCTCCGCAGGTACTCGACCATCTGGAAGCGGGCCCAGGGATGGGAGGGGAGTCCGACGCTCACCACCCGGCCGCCCCGGATGGTGCAGCCGTTGGCGATCGCCACCTGTCCGCCCACCGCCACGATCCGGGGATCCTCCTGCACCATCCGCATCAGCTCTTTGAGGGCCCGCTGGTCCAGGATGCTGTCGGCGTCGAGGCTCACGAAGTAGGGCGCGGTGGAGGCATTGATGCCGGCGTTGAGGGCGTCGGCCTTGCCGGCGTTCTCCTTGTCGATCACCGTGAGGTGAGAGACGTTGGGCGGCAGCCCGACGGTGGCCTCGTAGGTCGCCCGCACCCGGGCGGTGCCGATCGCGTCGCGGTAGGGCAGGTCCGAGCGGCGGAGCCGGAAGGCCAGCTTCAGCACCTCGAGGGTCCGGTCGCTCGACCCGTCATTCACCACGATGACCTCGAAGCGGGGATAGTCGCAGTGAATCAGGTTGGTCACGCTGTCGACGATGGTGACTTCCTCGTTGAAGGCGGGGACCACCATCGTCAGCGGCTTGGTGTAATCGCTGTCGTCGATGAGGTCGAGGTCTTCCACGAAGTGGCCCGCCACCCGCCGCCGGACCTGGCGGGCGGAGAGCAGGATCAGCACCAGCATGTAGCCGTTGTAGCAGAAGAAATAGATCAGGAACAGCGGCTGCAGGACCAGGCCGAGGGTCGAGATCAGCAGGGCGAGGGACTGGCCGGTGCTCATGCGCTCGACCGGCTTTCGGGTATCTCCCGCCAGCCGGCGAGCATCCGTCCCACCCGGTCGCGCACGCTCCACACCGGATCGGTCCGCATGACCGTCCAGGCCGCGTCGTCCCCCAGGATCGCCAGGGCCAGCGCGGCCGAAAGGCGGGTGGCCGGTTCGCGGGCAGTGCGGGCCTGATCCCGCAGCGCCTCGAGCCGGGTGGCGGCCCGCACCGCGGTGACCGCCGCCGGCCGGCTGACGGTGAACGCGTCGGGCACCTCGGACCAGTCGCCCCGGAGCACCCGGGTGACCAGCAGGGCCGCTCGCACCATCTCGTCGGGATCGAGGAACAGGGCCTCGAGCGGCCCGGCGTCACCCGCGTCGAGGAAGGCCCGGGCGATTTCCTGGCGCACCCCTGGATCGGGATCGCCCAGCATCGCGGTGAGGGGCTCGAAGCTGCGGGCCGACCGCCAGGCGCCCACCACGGCCCGCCGCACCGCCACATCGGGGTCGGCCGAGAGGGTATTGAGAGCCGCGCCATCGGTGAGATCGGGTCGCAGCGACCAGAGCACCGCCACTGCCTCGCGCACCGGCGCCGCGGAACTCTGGGCGATGACGGCCAGGACCCGCTTGAGCCCGGGGTGGTGCATGTAGCGCGCGACCCGGGTGAGCAGAATCGCCTCCTGGCCACGCAGATCCAGCCCGAGCGCCAGGTCCAGGAAGGCGGGAAAGGCCGCCTCCGCCTGCTGCGCCACCATCTGGAGCACCAGGGGATCCTCCTCCGCCTTGAGGAGCCGCAGGAGCCCGGGCAGCCCCTTCTCCGGCGCGATGCGGGTGAAGAGGCCCACCGCGGCGTGCCGTACCGCCTTGTGCGGGTCGGCCAGCGCCCGACTGGCTGCGAGATGCAGTTCGCTCGCGTCCAGCATCCCCCCCACCGCGGTGAGCGCGGCGGCCCGGACGTCGGGGCTCGGGTCGCTCCGCACCACCGACAGAAGCGCGCTCCGACTCCGTTCCCCCTGGAAGGCGCGGAGTCCCGCCACCAGCCGGACCCGCTGCTCCGGCGAGAGCACCCCGCGCATCCCGTCGGCCAGGGTCTGCTCCATCTGTTCCCGGGAGCTGCTCCCCAGCGCCCGGAGCTCGACGTGGCGGGCCTCCCGGAGGCGGAGTCCGAGCAGGCGGTACTCCGAGTCGCTCTTGAGCCGTTCGCGGAGCACCTCCCGCACCTCGCTCTCGTCGGCCATTTCCAGGACCCGGGCGATGATGCTCTCCTGGTCGTAGGCCCCCAGCGCCAGGGCGGCGGCGGCCCGCACCGTCAGGACTTCCCCGGGACGGGCGCTGAGCCGGAGCAGCGCTACTTCGCCGCCCTGCGGCCGAAAGAGCCCGGTGGCGAGCGCGGCGCGCTCCCGCACTTCGGGGGAGGGATCGCTGCCCAGCAGGTCGAGGATGCGGCCCGCGGCCGCGGTGTGGTCGAGGCGTACCAGGGCATCCGCGCACTTGGCGCGGACCTGGGCGTCGGGATCGCCCAGCCCCTGGAGCAGCATGGCGGCCACACGCTCCTCCCGGATCTGGCCCAACGCGTCGGCCGCGGCGGCGCGGACCTCGGGGGCCTGGTCGCGGAAGAGCGACTCGAGCAGCCGCACCGGATGGGGGGCGCGCAGACCGCTCAAGGTTCGGACCACCAGCACCCGGCTCTCGATGTCGTGTCGCTCCAGCAGCAGGTCGATGATGCGGCTCAGGGCATCGGGGTCGATCCGCGCGATCGCGTGGGTAATGGCGTCGCCCAGCTCGCGGTCCGCATCGGCAAAGGCCCGGACCAGCGGCGTCACCGCCTCCTCGCCGCCGACCGCGCCCAGGGCCCGCGCGGCCGCCACCCGGGTGTCGCGATCGGTGTCGGTGAGGAGCTCGATGAGGATCGGGGTGGCGCCGCGCCACCCGCCCTCTTCCACCCCTTCGGCCGCCGCGGCGCGGACCCGGGCGTCGGGGTCGCGGAGCAGCAGCGCGAACTCCCCTTCGGCGCCGGTGGCCCGCACCAGGCCCAGAGCCCGCGCCGCCGCCGCCCGCACCAGGGGCTCCCGATCGGTGGTGCGGGGCCGGATCACATCGGCCAGCTCGCTCCCTCCCAGATTCCCGATCAGATTGGTGGCCGCCGCCCGCACCCGCTCGTCGCTGTTTCCCAACGCCTCGAGTGCGGCGGGCACCCCCTCGCGCGCGCCCATGGCGTGCAGCCCATCCAGGGCCCGCGCCCGGATGCCGGGGTCGATGTCCTTCTCGGCCCGCTCGATCAGCTCGGCGGTGAGGTCCTTCCGATCGGCCTCCTGGATGGCGCCCACTACGGCCAGGCGAACCGCGGAGGACGGATGGTGCAGCAGCTCGGCCAGGAGCTCGCGGGCCCCGGCCACGCCCAGCTTGGTGAGCAGGGCATGGGTATCCAGGGTGGCCTCGCCCGCCTCGATGATGCGCACCAGCCGGCTCGGCACCCCCAGCCGTTCGAGCGCGACCGCGGCTCGGATCCGGATCTCGGGATCGGGGTCGTCGAGCGCCACGATAAGCGGCGTCTCGGCCGTGGGCCCGATGTGCTCCAGCGCCTCGACGCTCCGCATGCGGACCCACCAGGCCGGGTCGCCCAGGGCCCGCACCAGGCGGTCGATCACTTCGTTGCCGGCGAACTGCCCCAGCGCGCCGGCGATCCGGGCCCGCACGAAGGGGGCGGGATCGGTGAGGAGGTGGTCGAGCAGGTAGGTCACGGCGCGCTGGTCGCCCAGCTTGCCGAGGGCTCCGGCCGCCTTGGCGCGGACTTCGTCGTCGAGGTCCTTGAGCGCCGCGATCAGCGCCGGGAAGGCTCGCGGCATCCGGAGTTCCCCCAGGATGTTCGCGGCCCAGGCCCGGGCCGGGTGCCGGGTTGGTTCGGCCAGAAAGGCGAGCATCGGGTCCACCACCGGCTCGCCATGGCGGACCAGGATGTCCGCGATCCGGGGCGCGAGCCAGACTTCGGCCTGCTTGAGGGCGGTCACCAGCGCGTCCACCGCGCGCGGGTCGGCGATGCGGGCCAGGGCGCGGAGCGCGATCTCGCGCACGTCGGCATCTTCCGCCCGGGTGGCCTGGATGGTTTCGAGCAGCGCCGGCACGGCCTTGGCGTTGCCGACCCGCCCCAGCAGTTCGGCGGCGAAGGCCCGTTCGCGCCACTGGCGCGCGGTGCGCAGCCGCTCGGCGTACTTGTCGACCAGTCCGAGGCGGTCGTAGGTGTCGAGCAGCCAGTCCGGACGGGCGGTGACGCCCCGAGCCTGTTCCTCGAGGACCGCTTCCAGCGCCTCGAAGTCGCGCAGGGTCTTAAGCTGCCGCAACTCGGGTTCGAGCAGGGCCCGCTCCCGCTTGGCCAGTCCGGCCACCAGGTCGCGGTACAGTCCCTTCCGGCGGGCCAGTGCGTGCTCCACCCGGGTGAGCCAGGCGGCATAGACGAACCAGGCCAGGACCCCGACCAAGCCAAGCCCGAGGACGATCGTCGCGAAGAGCAGGATGACGCGAAGGAGAGTCACCGAGTCCCCGTAAGCCGTTCGAGCATCTGGGCCAGCCGGCTGACATCGACCGGCTTGGCCAGAAACGCGTCAGCGCCGACCTCAGTGGCCCAGTACTGGTCGGCGGGCTGATCCTTCGAGGTACACATCACCACGGGAATGTCGGCAGTCGCCGGGTCCGACTTGAGCTGCCGACAGGCCTGGAAGCCGTTCAGCCGGGGCATCATGACGTCCAGGACGATGGCATCGGGGTGGTGGCCCCGCGCCGCTTCCAGCCCCGACTCGCCGTCCGGCGCGGTGGCAACCCGCCAGCCGCTGCCGGCCAGCATCCGCTCCAGCAACCGGCGCTGATCGGGATCGTCTTCGATGATCAGGACGAGTTTGGCCATGTCGGATATCCGGGCGACCCAGCCTCGGCCGGAGCCGGAGCCGGTTGGAGTAACCGAGCGGGCCAGGCGGCGAGGCGGCTCCTCGTCTACTGGCCCACTGACAACGGTACTGAGAAGGCGGAATTCGGCCGGTGACGCCGGTCCGGATCAGGTTCGGGCGTCGTCCAGGAACACCAGGGCCTGGCGCCGGCGGACGGCGGTCTCCAGCGCGCGATATACCTCGGGATCGAGCACGCTGCTCGCCAGGTCACGCATCCGCTCCACCGCGAACTCGGGCGGCATCTTCTCCTGGTAGGGCCGCGACGTGGTGAGTGCGTCGTAGATCTCGGCCGCGCCCAGAATCCGGGCGCCCAGGGGAATCTGCTCGCTCTTGAGCCCGTCGGGATAACCCTGTCCGTCCCAGCGCTCGTGGTGACTGCGGACGTAGGCGATGATCTCGCCCAGGTGAGCCAGCGGGGCGAGGATCTGGGATCCCACCGTCACATGCTGCTTGACCTGCTCGTACTCCTCGGTGGTAAGCGGCCCTTCTTTGTTCAGGATCCCCTCGCGGATGCCGATCTTGCCGATGTCGTGCAGCCGGCCCGCCATCCGCACCTGTTCCACCTGCTCGTCGCCCAGGCCGACCTCCGCCGCGATCAACGCGGCGAGATCGGCCACCCGGGTCGAGTGTCCCCGCAGATAGGGGTCCTTGGCCTCGAGGGCGTTGACCAGCGCCTCCAGGGTGGCCACCGACAACCGCTCCAGCTTGGCGCGCTCGCGCTTGAGCTCGGCGGTGCGGACGGCGACCTCCTCCTTGAGCCACTGATTGAGGTTGGCCTGCTCCACCTGGCTATCCCGCCGGCGGATGGCGCGCAGAATGGCGCGGGCGAGGTCGGCGAGATCGATCGGCTTGGTGAGATAGTCCATCGCCCCGCGCTGCATGCAGAGCGCGGCGGTGGTGGCGTCGTTGACGGCGGTGAGCATCAGGATGGCGACCGACGGCTCGAGCTCGAGAATCTGGGGAACGAGGTCGATCCCGCTCTTGCCGGGCATGCGCACATCGAGCAGCAGGACGGAGATCTTCTGGCGCTGCAGAATGCGGAGGGCTTCGTCGCCCGACGCCGCCGTCTGCACGTCGTATCCCTGCTGGGTGAGGAACTTCTTCAGGGCATTGCGGATCGGCTCTTCGTCATCGACGACGAGGAGGCTGATCGGCACATCGGCCAGCGGCAAGGTGACTCCGTGACTGGTTCGGGTGCGACCCCGCCATGCAGTCTAACCCCACACCGGTTTGGAGCACAGGTCCGGAGGGGCCGAAACCCTACCCGACGAAGTCTACGGTCACCGGGTGGGGAATCACCCCGGCGGTATGGCCCCTCCGGAGGAGTTCCCGGACCGCCTCGCGGCCCCGGTCGCCGTAGTCCACGGTCCACTGGTTGACATACATCCCCACGAAGGTGTCGGTCTTCTCGTCACCGATGCCCCGATTGAACTGCCTGGCGTGGGCCAGGGCGGGCGACCGGTGCTCCAGGGCGTAGACGATGCTGGCCTTGAGGTCGCGGGCCACCTGGGCCACGACGGCGGGGCCGAGATCGCGCCGGACCACATTCCCGCCGAGGGGCAGGGGCAGGCCGGTTTCGCCGAACCACCATTCCCCCATGTCGGCCCAGAGGTGCAGGCCCTGCTCCTGGTAGGTGAGCTGGCCCTCGTGGATCAGGAGGCCGAGGTCAACCCTGCCGGCGAGAACCGCGTCTTCGATCTGGTCGAACGGAGTGACCACCGCGTCGAACTCCGGCTGATAGAGCCGGAGGGCGAGGTAGGCGGTGGTCAGGGTCCCGGGGACGGCAATCCGCTTTCCGCGGGCGGCGGTCCGGGGATCCGCCGGTGCCGGCCGGGTGCTCACCAGCCGGGGGCCGTACCGGTCACCCATGCTGGAGCCGGAATTGAGCAGGGCGTACTTGTCGGCCAGGTAGGCATAGGCGTGAATCGAGACCGCGGTGACTTCCAGTCCGCCCTCCAGCGCCCGGCGATTGAGCGACTCGATATCCGAGAGCTCGTGGACGTACCGGAGGTCGCCGGTGTCGATCTTCCCTTCCGCGAGCGCGTAGAACATGAATGCGTCGTCGGAGTCGGGGCTGTGGGCGACGTGGATGGTCTGGGTCATGAGAAGTTCCGAGTTCCGGGTTCCGGGTCTGGGCGCGCCGGAGCCAACGCGGACCCCGGCCTCTCGGACCTGCGGAACTCTCGGCTATTGAGCCGAGAGCTGCTTGCGAAGGTCGGCCAGCATGGCCTTGTGCTCTTCGTATTCGGGGCGCCGGGTGGCGATCTGCCCCTCGTAGTTGGCCACGAAGGCTTTCCGGGCTCGGGCCTCGGCGGGGGCATCCTTGCGGGCCTGGGCCACCTCGAGCCGGAGGAGATCGGCCAGGAGGTTGTCCTTGGCCTCCGCCTGGATGGTGTCGGCCAGGGCGAGCGCCTGCGGGTAGGCCCGGGTGAGGATGAAGAGCGCGCCGGCGTGGTAACGGGCGTCGATGTCGGTGACGTCCAGCATGCCGTAGGCCGAGAGAGCCATGGGAGCAAAGCGCTGAGCGGTCGCGCTGTCACCCGACCCCTGGGCGCTCATCACCCGGTCATGCAGGCGGAGGAAGCGCTCCCGGGGGGACATCTGGCTGATGTCGGGTGGCGCTCCCGAGGCGCGGGTCCCGGCGGCCTCTGCCGCGCCGGCATTGCCGGCGTTGGCCATGTCCGGTCCGGTGGGCGCCTCGGAACGGCTGGTGACCCACCACCCCAGGAAGGCAACGAACAGCAGCACGACGCTCCAGGCGGTCACCCAGATGGCCCGATCGCCGCCGGCGCCCACCGCTCGTCCGCAGCGGTGACAATACTTCGCCCCGGGTGTGAGGCTGGCGTGACAGGAGGGGCAGGCAGTCGCGGCCGGTGCGCTGGTGGTCATGGGGCGGGGAATCTACGCGACCGCGAGGGCCCGTGGAACCCGGAACCGCCCTTCCCCAGCCCTGAGGGCCCGATTAGCCTCCATGCAACCCGGAGGATCCATGGCCCAGCCGCAGCAGCCACCGCCGGTTCCCCTTCCCGAAGCGCCCGCGGCCCGTCACCTGGGCGACCTGGCCCGCAGCCAGACCCGCTGGAGCGTGTACCTCGAGACCCGCGTCGCGGGCACGCTGGCCCAGGGGCGACTGCACTTCCTGGAAGGGACCCGCCACAAGAGCACGGGGTGGATCTTCCGCGAATGGACCGAGCGCGAGATCCACGACCGGTTCAACGAGTTCAGTCCGGTGGAGTTGTGGAAGATCCTGGAGAGCCTCGGCTAGCTGTTCCGGGTTCCGAGTTCCGAGTTCCGAGCTGACTCGGTCCCAACTCGGAACTCGGAACTCGGAACCCGGAACTGTTCATGCAACCCTCCCGTCCCTCGATCGCCGAGTTTCCCCGACAGCTGGGTGGTGCCTCCACGGCCGACATCGCCCGGCTGGCGTCCGAGTTCCAGGTCGACTTCCTGCGGCTCCAGTTCACCGATATCCTCGGCATCAACAAGAACGTGGAAGTGCCGCGGAGCCAGTTCGCCAAGGCGCTCGACGGCGAGATCATGTTCGACGGCTCCTCGATCGAGGGGTTCGTGCGGATCGAAGAAAGCGACATGCTGCTGGTGCCGGACCTGGCCACCTTCCGGATCCTCCCGATGGACGACGAGGGTGGACGGGTGGCGCGGCTGCTCTGCGACATCTATACCCCCGATCACCAGCCCTTCGCCGGCTGTCCCCGCCTGACGCTCAAGCGCCAGATCGCCCGGGCCAAGAGCCTGGGGTTCACGATGATGGCGGGGTGCGAGGTGGAGTTCTTCCTGTTCGAGAAGGACGCCCAGGGGAATATCACCACCAATACCCACGACGAGGGCAGCTACTTCGACCTGACCCCGGTGGACAAGGGCGAGGAGCTCCGGCGGCTGATCGTGCGCGACCTCGAGTCGATGGGCTTCGAGGTGGAGGCGGCCCATCACGAGGTGGCGCCGGGCCAGCATGAAGTGGATTTCCGTTACGCCGACGCCCTCACCACCGCCGACAACATCGCCACCTTCCGCTTCCTGGTGCGCGACATCGCCAACCGGCACGGCTTCGTGGCGTCGTTCATGCCCAAGCCGATCCAGGGCCGCGCCGGCAGCGGCATGCACACCCACCAGAGTCTCTTCCAGGGCAAGGACAACGCCTTCTACGACCCCAAGACCGAGCACCAGCTCTCGGCCACGGCGATGTCGTACGTGGAGGGGCTGCTGCAGCACGCCCGGGGCTTCTGCGCCATCACCAACCCGCTGATCAACAGCTACAAGCGGCTGGTGCCGGGCTACGAGGCGCCGATCAACGTCGCGTGGAGCATGCGGAACCGCTCACCCCTGGTGCGCATTCCCGAACGGCGCGAGGACGGGACCCGCTGCGAGCTCCGGATGCCCGATCCCTCGGCCAACCCCTACCTCTCGCTGACGGTGCAGCTGGCGGCGGGGCTCGACGGGGTGGAGCACAAGTTCGAGTGCCGGGAGCCGGTCAATCGCAACATCTTCCGCATGAGCTACCGGGACCGTCGCAAGTACCAGATCGACGACCTCCCCCGCGACCTGCACGAGGCGCTCGACCGGTTCGAGAAGGACGATGTGATCAAGGCGGCGCTGGGCGAGCACCTCACCGAGCGCTTTCTGGAAGCCAAGCGGGAGGAGGTCGCCCAGTTCAACCGGGAAGTGACCGAGTGGGAAGTGCGGAGCTACCTGGGACGGTATTGAGTCCGTCTGGGGTTCTCCCCCCGGGGAAATTCTACCACACGACCATCACTGGTGCGACTATTCGCTGGTTTGGACACCCGATCCGGCCAGATTGATGGTGGGCGTTGGAAGCCGCAGGCCGAAGAACCAGTACCCGCTGTTTTGCCCCACGTTATACCCGATACCTGCCTGAAGAAGGTCCGCGACCAGCGAAACCACGACGCCAGCACCCAACTCGGGGACATCATCGTGGTTGAAGTCGAGGGCCGCGATATTCAGGCCGACCCCAACCAACCCAAACTGATTCGTCCTGATCGATCCGCGGGAGCCTTTCTTGTAGACGATGCTGTAAGAGGCACCAGCCTGAAATCGCCGAGTCACCTCGGTAGAGCCCATGGGATCGGCGAAGATGATCCCGACCTTGGTTTCCAGGTGTGGCAGTACCTTGTACATCGGGAGGATGAATGTAGAGAGGGCTGCTCTGGGCTTGTCTTTCGAACCCATCGCGGCCCTGATTCGCAGCCTGTCTCCCGACTCCCGAGCCCCAACGTTCCGGAGGGGCAACTGAAGCTCGGAAGGCACCGCATCGACGGTCAGGCGACGAACCTCGACACCAAAGTCTGCTAACGCGGTCGAGGTCGCGCCCACGCCCGTTAGCAAGTCGAGGAGTGGCTTGGTGAGTCCGCGGGCAGTCGCCAGGGCTTGTTGCAGGTCTGCAGCACAAGATGAGGCTTTGGCGCGAATCGGCTGAACCGTGGCCGCGAGAGAGGCAAGCAATTGCGGGGTGAGTTGCGCAATCTGGTTCGGGGCGCCCTGCAGATCCTGTCTGACGCGGTCGACCAACTGATAGAGATCCACCAGATCACGGTTTGAGGCTGCGAGCAGGTCTGCGCCGGAAGCAAACGGCTTGCTCCCCGGGCCATACCGCTCCCGGAGGCCGACGCTCTGATTGACCAGTTGCCGGATATCCTCGGCCGTCGCCCGCAGCGGATCGGCCACCTGTGCCAGACTCGACGGTAGCGCGGCAGCGATACTCTGAAAGTCACCGACCAGACCTTGAGCACAAGCAGTGGCCTGCGCCACCGTCGAGCCGACCCCTTCTGCGAGGGTATTCTTGTACCCCTGGAGGACTTGGTCGAGCGCGGCCTGGGGTCCGCCAGAATTGAACGCGGTTGCCGTGGTCTCAAGTCGTTTCAGTTCTGTCTCCTGACTCTGCGTCAGTGCGATCGCGTGGATGCCGAAGCGCTCGATATCCACCGGCGCGGCTTCAGGAAACTCGTCGAACCCTGCCAGGTGGATTGGCCGTTGTCCACCCGAGCTCTCGATCCAGGCGCCTAACTGGATGTACACACCACGTGTCGTTGCGAACGTGTCGAGTTGTGACCGCAGTCGTGTTGCCTCGTCGGCGACTACCCTGAACAATGTCGCGTACAGCCCCTGGCCGGGCGTGCTAACCGCCTCCTCGAGGGCCGCTTCCAAACGGGCCCTCAGCTGCGGGTCCCGGTCGGCAAGATCGAGTATTCTGTCGGCTGCGGATGTAAGGCCCGACAGGCTGGCAAGGAGCGCCTGCTTATCCGCATCAGAGTGGCCGCTTTCGGTCCAGGCTCGCATGGCGGGAGCGATAACGGCCAGGGCAGACTCGGGCGCCGCGGCGAGGATCCGGAGTCTCTCCAGCAGGCCAATGAGGGCGGGATCATCCCCGCCGATGTCTATTGCCCGGGCACGGAGCCGATCGCGGTCAAGGTACAGGGTCAAGGTGCTATTGATATCCACGATTCCCGACGGTTTGACCTCGAAGTTCTTGCCGTCCTGATCCACCTCGACAACGCGCAGGACCGCCTGTCCAGCAGCGCCCTCGGGGCGGAGCGCCAGCAGGAGCGCGCCTGCCAGGATCGATCTGTGGAGGGTTCTCATGTGACCGCTTTCTCCAAGGCCTTGTTAAAGGCCTTGAATAGGCGAATTAGCGAGACGGGCTCATCGGAGTCGATTACATCCACCAGTTTGTCGGTCAGATTGAGTGCGAATGCCTTGCAGTCTTTCAGCTTGGCTTTGAGAGCCGGGGAGCCCTCTAGAGAGTCGATGACACTCTCAATGGCGACGCGGTTCCGAGCCCAGAGAACATGTGGCAAGGTTGGAAACTCATTGAGCAAGCTGGCCGCGATCTTGTCGGCTCGTTCTACGGTTCGTTGTACGTCGTCTCCGTCTCCAAGCACTACTAGTAGGATCACAGGCTCATCGTGCACCCACCGTTCGAATTCCTCAGCGGCGGCCGGAGCCTCAATGCTGAGTATTGCGGTGCAAGTAGTTTTCATTACTAGCCTCGTCCGCCAAGTGGTTGTACGGTTTACCAGATTCGCTGGGCTCCGTGGCAATCATTTGACCGTCACTGCTCCTGATAGTCTCCCTTCCCTGTTGGACGGATCCTTCACTATCACGTCCCATTTGCCTGCTGGAGCAGCTGCGTCCAGTTTGAAGGTACAGAGAACTGTCGCAGCGTTAGAAACCACTTCGGCGGCGCTGACCTCGGATAGCCCTTGCACAAGCTTCACGACGTTCACTTGGTTGAGATTCGTGCCAATGATCGTGAGATCCTGCTCTTGGCCTCGCTCGATCTCTGTCGGATCAATGGAGGTGATCGCCGGTGGATCTGACACGGTGGTCCCGACTGCCGAGGCGGCGGCGCGGGTTCCGAAGTAGAAACTCGAGACCGAGGTGACAAGCGTCCCGATCAGAACGAGTAGTTGCTTGGCGAAATCCTGGCTCGCCGGAGTCTGGCCGACCTGATAGAACACCGTATGCTGCTGAGTCGCGGAATCGACGGCTTCGGCGACGATGGTGATCCCTGAAGCTGGCGCCGATTTCACGAACGAGCTTCGCAGGGCCTCGGTGAGGCCGTCCAGGCGCTTGACCTCCCCGCTCGAGAGGCTGCCGAAAAGGTATATAGTCATGATGGCAAACAGCACGACCAGCGAAAGTGCCAGTACCGCTCGAACGGAGCCCTCTGGCAGGGCCAACGCCTGGGTGGAGTCCGTCAGCTTCAAGGCGGCGAAACTGACTGCAACGAGGGCGAGCGTGACAAGCAGGACCACCACGCCAGCGATGGCGAGGAGCGGGAGTCTGACCTCCGGGCTGACGGCAGATTTGGTCATCCATTGCCCCAGGAAGAACAAGGCACCCCCGATCACCACCACACCCAGGATGATCGCGATAGCCCCTCCCCAACGATCGAGTATCTCTTTCATGTTGTCTCCTGTAATCGCACGAAGTCCTTCTGCGCATACCCCCGCGTCCGTCCCAGTACCTCGAATCCTTCCCGGCTGCCCGAATCGTTGGTGTTCCCCTCGATGGTCTGAAAGCTCTCCGCCGTCGCACTCACCACGACGCCGGTATGGACCCAGTCGAGCGGGGTCCGCCGGGACAGGAAGAGACTCCCCGGCACCACCGCGCCAGGATCCACCCCCCGGCGGCCATCGAGGAAGCTGTTCCGCTCCTTCCCCGCCGCCGCCAGCGAATCACAGGAGAAGGTGTAGGGCAGCGGCATGCTGACCCCCAGCGTCCGGGCGGCCTGCTGCAGCACGAAGCAGACGAACCCGGCGCACCAGGGCCACTCCGCCCCTTCGTTCCCTTTCATGTACAGCCGCACCCAGGGGCCGGAGTTCTCGCCCCCGACTTCCCGAGGGGCCTGGGCCAGGTGCTGCCGCGCATAGGCGACCGTCAGCCCGCCCAGTCCCCTGGTTCCCCGGTGAAATCGGCGCGAGGGCGCTGGTCATCGGTGCCACCAGGGCTTCGAAGGTGGTCCGGTTCACCACCCCACTGGTCTGGAGCCCCTGGTCCTTCTGAAAGCCCTTGACCGCCGCGAGCGTGGCCGGGCCGAAGTCGGAGTCGACCGACACCCCGAACCTGTGCAGCGAGAGCCACTCCTGGACCAGGCGCGCGCGCGGCCCCCTGGTGCCCTGCACGATGTTGCCGGGAAACTCCCATTCGCTCATGGATCATCTCGGTCGGCAGCCATTACGGCTCGCCAGGGCAATGGCCGGCTAGTTAGTTCGTCTTACTTACACCATTCTGGAGACCGGTCAAGAGCCAAGATGGATCTAGATCCACCCGGCAAGATCACCCGCCTAGCAACTGTGCATGGGTTAGAGGCCCGATTTGCCGGGGCGCCGAATCGGTGGTAAGCTCTTTCCGCTCAGGGAGATCGGGAGGGAACGTGAGCGGGATCCTGATAGTGTCCGGCGTCCGGTTGTACAGCGAGGTCCTATCGGAGTTTCTGGCCCACCAGCCGGGACTTCACGTCGTGGGCGTAGCCGACACCGCAGCCGGCGCCCTGCGTGTCGTCGAGACCGTCTGGCCGACGCTGATCCTGCTGGATCAATCGCTCCCCGGCAGCCTCGAAACGCTAGGTGGGTTGCGGCGGCTACGCCCATCCTGCCCGGTGATTGCGCTAGGGATGGACGAACACGAAGAAGCATTACTCCGCTGGGCTGAGGCTGGTGCGGCCGGCTTCGTTGCACCTGAGGCTTCGCTTGCGGACTTGCTCGCGACCATCGAAAGCACCCTCCGGGGCGAACTGGTCTGTTCGCCCCGCCTCGCGGCATCCCTGCTTCGCCGACTGGCATCCCATGCATCCGCGGCTGCCCAAAGCCGGCGGCCCCTGACAATGCGGGAGACCGAGATCCTCCATTTGATTGACGAAGGGTTGTCCAACAAGGAGATCGCGGCCAGGCTGGGGATCGAACTCGCAACCGTGAAGAATCACGTCCACAACCTGCTGGAAAAGCTCCGGGTGCATCGAAGGGCGGATGCCGCCATGCGTCTGCGCGGGAGGCACTCTCGCCGGGCTACCCCACAGTGTCTCCGTCGAATTCAGGACTAGCGCTGCTGCGCGCGTAAGCTCCCCCGTCAAGCAGACAGGGCGTAGCTAGACTCTGGGATGCTCGTGGGCCTCGGTAGAAACGTGAGGGGCGGCACCCGGCCGAGGCTGTCATGGGGCCGCTTCGTGTTGTAGGTCTCCAGCCAGGTAGCGGTCACCTCCCGGACCTGGGCCAAGGAGGTGAAGAGCCAGGCGTCGAGCACTTCCTCGCGATACGTCCGGTTGAAGCGCTCGATGAAGGCGTTCTGATCGGGCTTGCCCGGCGGGATGTAGCGCAGGGCGATGCCGCGCTCCTCGCACCACATCGTCAAGGCCTGGGCGATGAGCTCTGGGCCGTTATCGCACCGGAAGGCCTGGGGCGCGCCGTGCTGCGCCACCAGCTGCTCCAGCAGCGCCACCACCCGGACACTGGCGAGCGAGGTGCCGATCTCCACGGCCAGCGCCTCCCGATTGCCCTCGTCGAGCACGTTGAGCACCCGGAAGCGACGGCCGTCGTACAGGGCGTCGTGCATGAAGTCGAGCGCCCACGTGCCATTCAGCACCGGTGGCGCCTCAAGCGGCTGCCGGGGCCGGGTAGGTACCCGCCGCTTGGTCCGCCGCGGCAGGTTGAGCCGGAGCGCACGGTACACCCGGTACACCCGCTTGTGGTTCCAGCCGTGGCCCAAGAGGCGCAGCCGGTCGTAGCACTTCCAGAAGCCCCAGCGGCTGCTCTCCGCCACCACGGACTGGAGGGCGGTGATCACCGGGGTATCCCGCTCCGGATCGGGGTGCGGCGGGGCATCGTGCGCCGCCCGCGACAGTCCGGCGACCCGGCAGGCCCGCTGCACCGGCAGCTGGTGCTCGCCCACGAGGATCGCCACGACCTGCCGCTTCGCGGGCGGCGTTACAGTTTTCGGTTCAGGACGTCCTTGATGGCCGCGTTCTCCAGAGCCATCTCGGCATACAACCGCTTAAGCTTGGCGTTCTCCGCCTCCAGCTCCTTGAGCCGGACCAGGTCAGCGACCGACGCCCCACCGTACTTGGTCTTCCAGTTGAAGTAGGTGGCCCGGCTGATCCCATGTTTCCGGAGCAGCTCGGCGACGGGGACCCCAGCGTCCCCCTCCTTCAGAATCTCAACGATCTGGGACTCGGTAAAGCGGGACTTCCGCATAGTGCCTCCTTCGCACCCGGAAGTCTAACGCCGACTGTCTGGCTGGGGGGGAAGCTTACGCGCGGCGTAGAGCCGTTTGAGCAGCTGGATCTGCCCTGTATGATAGGCGTCGTGCGCCAGGATGCCGATGGCCATCTCCCCCCAGGTCCAGCGCTTCCCGGTCGGAGGGCGGCGATTGAGCTGCCGGGGATCGAGCCGGCCCAGGGCCCGCACCAGGGCCCTGTGCTCTGATGCGAGAAGCGCCCGGTCGGCCCGCCACGCGGCGTCGTCGGGCGTGGCCGGCAGGGCGGGGAAGTTGGCGGGCGATCGGGGGAAGCGGGGCGCCTCGCCGGCGTCGAGATGCCGGCGGATGGTGTACTTCCAGTAGGCAATGTGGAGGGTGAGACGCCAGATGCTCGACCGGCCCCCGTTGGGCGACCAGCGGGCCTGCCCGGCATCGACCCCGCGGAGGGCGCCGACCGGTGTCGGACCGCCATGCCAGGCCTGGCCCCGCGGCGGTTCGAGGGTGTGACGGATGAGATCGACGGCACTGGGTGCGGGCATCATTCCCCCTGTCGGACCAGCCCGAGCAGTTCGGTGATCACGGCCTCGGGCTGTTCCTCGTGAATGTGGAGGCCCGAACCGAAGACGATTCGCTGCCGGAGCTGCGGCAGCTCGTGCACCAGGGTCCGGACCCGCCCGGTGCTGGGGCCGCCCTCGTGGGCCGCTCCGCCCAGCATCAGCAGTACCGGGACGCGAATGTCATGGAGCCTGGGCCGCAACGAGTCGGGTTCGACCGAGCGCTGCATGCCCCTGAGGGCCCGGAGGACCGCGCCCATGTCCCCGGCGGCGCCATCGGTATAGCGCTCCACCAGCGAGTCGGTCACCCAGGTCGTGTCGCCCGAGCTCGCGATCAGTCCCTTCCGCACTTCCTTCTTGATCCGTCCCCGGCCCGCGAAGATCCGCACCAGGAAAGAGAACTGGATCGCCTTCTTCACGCCCGGTACCGCCGCGCTTTCGAGGGCGCCTCCTTCGATCAGGAGCAACCCCCGCACAAGGTCCGGTCGCAGAAGCGCCAGCCGGAGCGCGACGGCGGTGCCGGTCGCGTGACCCATCACGACCGCGTGGCGGAGGCCCAGCGAGTCCATGATCGCCGCGACTCGGTGAGCCTGCGCGGTGTGGGAATAGTCGGCGTTGCCCGGCCGGTTGGAGCGGCCCACGCCCAGCGGCTCGACCACCACCGCACGGAGCCCGGCCTCGGCCAGCGGTGGCATGACCTTGCGGAAGGCGTACGCCGGGGAGATGAGGCCGGGGATGATCACCACCGAGCCGGCCCCATCGGTGGGACCGACCGCGGTGACCTGCAGGCTTTCGGCGGGGGCGACCGCGAAGCGGCGAGCCAGGGAATCGGCGGGCCGGGCCGCGAGCAGGGCCGTCAGCAGCAGGCAGGCGATCATGGTGCGGAATGTGACCGGGGCCTCACGTCGGGGCAATCGCACCGGCCTCGCACTCGAAGTGACACGTGGTCAAATGACACGCACAGCGGGTTGAGCGGAGGCGGAAGGGGGATCTGCAGGTCGCAGGTTTCCAGTTCCGAGTTCCGAGCTAGCTGACGTAAGCCCTTTATTGGCAATGTGTTATGGAACAAATCCAAGCCAGCCAACTCGGAACTCGGAACCCGGAACTCGGAACGAGTTCTCGGCCCGCTTGTTGCCCCTGAGAGCGCGAACTCGTTTGTGGGCTTCTACTTCGCCCCGGTGAACCGGATCATGGAATTCAGGCCGCACAGCACTCGACAGACCGTCATTCTCGCCGCCGGCAACGGCTCGCGGCTCTCCGCTCAGCGCGGCGAGTTGCCCAAGCCGCTGGTCCGGGTGGCCGGCCGGGCGCTGATCGAGCATGCCCTGGATCAGGCGGTGGCGGCGGGCGTCGAGGAAGCGATCATCGTGACCGGCAAGTCGGCCGATCAGATGCAGGCGCACCTCGCCCGGGTGGAGACCCCGCTCAAGCTGACGCTGGTGCACAACGAGCGGTACCATGATCCCAATGGCGTCTCCCTCCTGTGTGCCGAGCCGTACGTGACGGGCCCATTCTACCTCCAGATGGCCGACCATGTCTTTGCGCATCCGGTCCTGCAGCAGCTCGACCGGGTTGAGGGCGCCGCGGCCGACCACTGCCGACTGCTGGTGGATTTCCACCCGGTCAATCTGGACGAAGACGACGCCACCAAGGTCCGGGTGAGCGGCCAGCGGATCACCGCGATCGGCAAGGATGTCTATCCCTATGATGCGGTGGACACCGGCTGTTTCCGGCTTGATGCCCGGGTGTTCGAGGCGCTCCGCCAGGTGGCCCGCCAGGAGCCCCCTTCGGTGACCCTGGGCATGCGGCACCTGCTGGCCCAGGGGCTCTTCTCGGCGGTGGCGCTCACCGGTGTGCGCTGGACCGACGTGGACACGCCGGAGGATTACGCCAAGGCCGAGATGCTCCTGAGCGCGCAGCTCAGGCGCCGGTCTTCGGTGGGGGTGACCGCGGCCGCCTGAGCCGGGGCGCGGGGGAACCAAATGGGCGACCGGCCGGTCGCCCATTTGCGTTTCGATACCATAAGGCATAGCTTATATAAGCTATGACCTATGGAACCGCCCTCACCGCCCTGGCCGACCCGACCCGCCGCCGGCTCTACGACCGTCTCCGCCGCCGCCCGCACACCGTGGGCGAGCTGGCCCGGCTGGCCCGCGTCTCCCAGCCCGCCGTTTCGCAGCACCTCAAGGTGCTCGCGGGCGCCCGGCTGGTGTCGGTCCGGCCGGAAGGGGTGCGCCGGTATTACCAGGCCACCCCACAGGGCCTGGCCGAGCTCCGATCGTGGGTCGATTCGATGTGGGATGACGTACTCGCCGCGTACGCGCGGGATCCTTCCTCGGGAGGCAAACGCTCATGACCGCACCTCAGCGGTTCGCTCCCCTCCACAAGGCGCTCACTGTTCCCTGGCCCCCGGAGCGCGCCTTTACCCGCTTCACCGCCGAGATCGGGAGCTGGTGGCCGCTCGCCACCCACTCGGTCGGGGGTGTCCGGACGATACGCTGCGTCTTCGAGGAACGAGTCGGCGGGGAGATCTACGAGGAGACCCGCGACGGTACCCGCCACGTCTGGGGTACGGTGCTGGTCTGGGAGCCGCCGGCGCGGGCGGTGTTCACCTGGCACCCGGGACGCACCCCCGACAGCGCTCAGAACATCGAGGTGCGGTTTACCCCGGTCGACAACGGCACCCGGCTCGAACTGATCCACACCGGCTGGGAGCGGCTGGGGACGGAGGCGCGCAAGGCCCGGCGGGCCTACCCCCTGGGCTGGACCTACGTACTCAACCACTGGGCCGGCCGGGGGAGCAGCGTTGCCAACAGGCTGATGGACGGCCTGGTCTGGGTGGTGCGGAGGCTCAGGCCTTCCGGGCCGGAGCCGGCGGCCCGAAGATGAGCCAGTGGACCCCGCTGGCGAGCCCGGACAGCACGAAGATCCCGGTGCACCATCCCAGCGCGACTTCCATCACGCCCAGGAGGGCGGCCGGCAGGTAGAGGAAGGTGAAGAAGTCGCGCCGGCCGGCCATCTCCAGCGCCTCCTTCGCCTGAGTGAGCAGGGACCTGGGCCGGCCGGCGTCGTGGGGAGTATCGCTGTGTTCCTTCTGTCCCCGCCAGCGGATGCTCGCCACGCTGCCGCTGCCGCCGCCGCTCACGATCAGCGCGGCATAGAGCGCCACCTGGTAGATCAGGTGGAGTACCGTCCCGACGATCGTGAGCAGGCGGGCCGGCTCCCATCCCGCATGGTACAGGGCCCACCCCGTCACGACGAAGAAGCCGAGGTTGACCACATCGTCCACCACCTGGTCGAGCCATTCGCCCAGGCGGGAGCGGATGTACTTGAGGCGGGAGATCTCCCCGTCGCAGCCGTCGAGAATCGACTGGATCTGGAGCAAGACCGCCCCCGGGACGAACCAGGCGGCACCACCGAGCCCGACCCCGATGATGGCGGCCAGGCCGAACAGCGCCGCCACCATCGTCATCTGGTTGGGAGTGAGACCGGTCTCGAGGAGAGACCGCGTGACCCGGAGCGAGAGCCGGCGATTGATCGTGCGGCTGATGATCCCATCGGTCCCCTTGAGGAGGGCTGCCAGCAGGAGGTCCTCGGCCTGTCGGAGCCCGGTCTTGTCGGTGGGAGCGACCACGAACTCGCCGGGGGCGAGGGGCGCCGCCTCGATGTCGCCGCGGTACCCCTCCGTCACCAACCGCTTGGGCAGCACCCGGTGCCACACCAGCCCGATCCGGCCGGTGAGCACGGCGTCCACCCGGCGCTCGGCCCCCGCGGGCACCGCCAGTACCGGCAGCGTAAGGCGCGGATCGCGGGGAAGGCGGTCGGGGTCGTATCCCACCACCTCGACCTCGTCGATGCCGGCGTCCTGGAGCGAGAGCAGTTGCCGGAGGAGAATCGTGAGTCCCGCGACGTGGGCATCGGGATCGCCCACCACCGGGCCATGCAGGGTGGCGCGGAGACTCACGCCTGGGATTCCCTCGGTTCGCGGAGCATCAGAAAGCCGAGCAGGAGATTGAAGACGGTGGCGGTGCCGGCAAAGTAGAGGATCGGTCCCGCCGGCCACCAGTAGCCGATGATGGCGGTGAGATAGGCGAAGGCGAAGTGGGTCCCGATACCCTGGAAGGTCCAGAGTCGCATCCGAGCGGCGTGCGCCGCCCGGTACCCCACGGGATCGGCGGCAGGGTCGATGGCCAGCGCCGCATGCTGGGCCCGGGAGTAGGCCAGGTAGATCCACAGCAGGAAGGCATCGCGATAGCGTCCTTGGACCAGCGCGCTCCGGCGGTTGGTCTCCACCAGCTCGAGATCCTCTTCCCGCTCGGCATAGCCCCGGCCCACCTTGGCGATGTAGCGGGTCTTGGAGTGGTCGAACAGCGCCGACTGGACTGCCGAGCTCACGATCCCCGCCAGGCCCAGCAGCCAGTAGCGGGGGTCGCCGGTATAGCCGACGATGTACAGGGTTCCGCCGATTCCCACCGCGATCCCGACCGCGTAGTCCCCGATCCCGTCGAGAATCGCGCCATACGTGGAGGAAATCCGCTTCCGGCGGGCGAGCTGCCCGTCACAGCAGTCGAGCACCACCGACGCGAAGAGCAGGAGCCCGGCCAGCAGCAGCCGGTCGGGGCGCCCCACGCTGGCGCCGAGGAGCACGCCCGCCACCACGCCTACCGAGGCGGCGAAGAGGGTGACCTGGTTGGGGGTGACGGGAGTGTGGACCAGCAGGTCCACGATGCGGTGGGCAATCGGCCGGTGGAGATATTCGTCGACCAGTTCCTCGACTTCGGGCGGCTTCCCCGGCCCCGCCGGGGAAGCCGCCCCGGACCCCGGTTCACCTGGCGAACCTGGCCCGGGCGTCTTCGAGGTCGGCGTGGTCATCAATCTCCGTCCATTCGTGGTGGCCGATCGAAACGGTCTGGAAAGTAACGCCGGCCAGCATCATCCGCTGAAACGCGTCCTCGTAGTAGCCGCCGGTATCGCCCGCGTCACGCATGGCCTCGAGCGTGGCCCAGAGAATCGGGAGGGCCGGGCCCCCCACCTTCTGGACCCCGATCGATTCGCCCGCCGCTTCGGCCGGCTTCACCTGCTTGGAGAGCCGGCGCACGTTCCCTCGCTCGTCCACCTGGGCCTTCATTTCTTCCTCGCCGAGCCGGGTCTCGGTGTCGAGCAGTAGGCCGCAGGGGCTGGGCAGCTGTAACAGCCGGCGGAGCGCGTCGCCGGTGAGGACCACGTCGCCGTCGCAGAGCACCATTCCCCGCCCGGTGAGGTGGGCCCGGGCCGCGAGCACGCTCATGCAGTTGCCGGTGGTGGCGAAGTCGGGGTTGGGTGCCAGCGCCACCTCGATCCGGGGTGGATGGCGATGAAGATGTTCCTCCACCCGGTCGGCGAGATAGCCGGTCACGATCACCGTGCGCTGAATGCCCGCCTCCGCGATGCGCGCCAGTTGCCGGGCCAGGATGGTCTGGCCCCCGACATCGAGCAGGCACTTGGGAGTGTGCTCGGTGAGCGGGCGGAGCCGGGTACCGCTGCCGGCGGCGAGGATGACGGCCTGGGTATCCATGCGGGGCGGGGTGAATGGAGCGGTGAATGGTAAACGGTGAACGATGACTCCAGGTTCGATCCCGGCTCACCGTTCACCGTTGGCGATGCACCAACTCAACCTCGAAGCCTCAACCGGGGCTCAACGCACCGGCAGCTCGGCGATCACCGAGAGGGTCTCCAGAAAGCGATCGATGGTCCCCAGCGTGATGTCGCCCATGTTGGCGATGAGGAAGCAATCGTGGGCCAGCGGGCCCTTGCCCCGGTAAACCAGGAAGCCGCGCTGACGGAGGTCCTGATAGAGCGAGTCGAAGGAAATGCCGGAGGGGAGCTGGGCTACCGTGAGCGAGGCGGCGCCGCTGCTCCCGTCGAAGCGGACCTTGAGCCCCAGCCCCATCAGACCCGCCCGGAGCCGGGCGTTGAGCGCGTGGTAGGTGGCCCGGCGAGCGGCGACCCCACCCTGGTCCTCCAACTCGTGCAGCGCGGCCTCGAGCGCCACGACCGCCGGCACCGCCGGGGTGAAGGGGGTCTGGCCGTTCTCCTTCTGGGCCGCGCGATAGCGCCGGAGGTCGAGGTACATCGACCGGGGACGCACGTGCTCGGTCTCGCTCCAGATCTCGGGGCGGGCGATGACAAAGGCCGCCCCGGCGACGCCGTGGAGGCACTTGTTGGAGCTGCCGATCGCGATCGACGCGCGGGACTTCACCATATCGAAGTCCTCGGCGCCGAGGCTCGAAACCACGTCCACGATGTAGCGGAGGTGGCGGGGCGCGAGCAGCCGGCCGACTTCGTTCACGGGGTTGAGCCGGCCCACGCTGGTCTCGTGATGGACCATCGCGACCGCCCGGATCCGGGGGTCGCCGTCGAGCATACCCTGGATCTGCTCCAGCACGACCGGCTCGCCCCAGTCGTACCGCAGATGGCTCATGGCGATGCCCAGGCATTGCGCCATCTCGGCGATGCGCTCGCCGAACGCGCCGTTGGACACCACCAGGATCCGCTCATCGGCGCCCACGAAGGTGGCGAGTGCCGCCTCGGTGGCGGCGGTGGCGCCGCCACCCAGGACCAGCACATCGTGCCCCGGAGCCGCGGCAATGCGCCGGATGCGGCCGATGAGGCGGGAGAGCACTTCGACAAACGCCCGGTCCCGATGGGCGATGTCGGCATTGGCCAGCGCCTGCTTCACCCGGCTGGAGGTACTCACGGGGCCGGGGCACAGCAGGGTCAGTTCGGCTTCGGCTGGGGCGGAACTGGGCGGAATGGCCCGGACAGTCTCGCCCTCTGCCCGCCGAAGGCGTGTCAAGCTGTCCAGCGCGGCGTGTGCTTTCATCACACTCTCGATCAAGGGTGTGTTGCAATGACGCAGAAGTCGATTTCCTCAAGTTGTTGTAAGAAAACAACTTGAGGTCAATTGTCGGGCTGCGGGAACCGGTCCCGCATTCGCAGAAGCGGCGGTGAGTGAGCAGGTTCCGCGCCTACCGGCCCAGTGACCAGCGTCCCACCTCGGTGAGCCAACGGCCAACCCGCCAGGGATCGGACGGGGGAGGCTCGGTGCCGGCCTCGAGTCGCTGGCGGAGGAAGCGGGCAATCCGGGCCGCCCGAGCGTCCCAGGTCAGGTCCTCCGCCGTCCGGCGGGCGGCGGCTGAGAGGCGCTCCACCTGCTCTGCGGAGGCGGCCAGAGCCCGGAGCCGGGCGACCGCGGTGGCGACGTCGCCCGGTGGCACGAGAGCCGCGTTGGCATCGTCGACCAGGAGCTCGGCCGTATCCGGCGCGACCGGCGCCAGGATCACCCGCCCGGCGGCGAGATAGAGGAACAGCTTGATCGGGAGAACCGTGTTGCCGTGCCGCTCGAGCGGTGCCAGGCTCGGCGGAATGACGAGCACGTCGGCGGCGTAAAGCCAGGGCGCGAGATCGCTGAAGCGCTGCCAGGGGACGATCCGGACGTTGGCGAGCGCACGGGCCTCGCGCTCCACCGGGCCTTCTCCTTCGGAGCCCACCAGCACAAAGGCGAACTCGGGGGCCTGGCGGGCGCACTCGAGGATCAGCTCCAACCCTTTGCGCTGGTTCATCCGGCCGCTGTACACCACGGTGAAGCGGTCGCGGTCGAGCCCGAGCCGCTCGCGCGCCTCGGCCCGTGTGAGCCGGGGTTCCATCCGGGCCGGGTCCCAGCCATTGTGCGCCACCAGCAGGCGCGACTCGGCGACGCCAAGACGCCGATAGCTTTGCAGCGCGTGTTGGGAGTGGAACACGGCGCCCAGCAGCCGGGGATGGCGCAGGATGTGTCGCAGGACGGGCTGCAGGGGCGGGTGCTGATCGCCCCAGGGCCGGAAGTGTTCGTAGACCACGCGCCGGCCGGCCCGCAGCTGGCACCACGCGGCGGGGAGATTCCGGGTATAGACCAGGTCGGCCCCCGCGACCAGCGGGTGCTTCGCGGCCCGGAGCGCATGGGACCACTTTTCGAGGCCCCGGAGCCGGTGGTAGCGGTACCGGAGCCGCTCCACGCCGAAGCTTCCCCGCACCTGGTAGTACTGTTTGAGCGCGGCGCTGTCGCCGGGCCCGCTCCGGTCGCCGGGCACCAGGAGCGTGAGGGTGATTCCCTGGCGGGACAGCGCCGCCACGGTGTTGACCACCTGTTCGGTGTCGGCCCCGGTGTCGGGCAGGATGGCGTCGTAGGCGTAGACGATGTGCATGTGGCCGTTGGCCGCTGGCCGTAGGCCATCGACGGCGTGTCTGAGGACCGGAATCGCGAACGACACAAGACTAGTGACTGGATCATCAACGGCCAAAGGCCGCTGGCCCGCGGCCGGGAGCATCGCACCCTGACCACCCCCATCGACGCCCGGCACGAAATGAAGCGCGGCCTCTGGTGGATGGGCGGGGCGACGCTGGCCATGCGGCTCCTCGACGTGGCCGGCACGTTCATCGTGCTTCAATTCCTGGGCCCGGCGGAGATGGGCATCGCGACCCTGGCCTGGAGTCTCTCGGTGGCGATAGAGGCCTTCAACGGATTGGGGGTCGGGCAGGTGCTGGTGCGGCAGAAGGACCTGTCGCATCGGGAGCTTTCCGGGCTGTTCTGGTTCTGCACCCTCCTCGGTGTGGCGGCGGTGGCGGTGATGGCGGCGGTGGCGCCGTTCGTGGCGCAGTTCTACGCCAACTGGCGACTCTACCCGATGATCGTGGTCGCGGCGACCAAGCTCATCTTCGTGGGGGCGGCCCTGGTGCCGCTGCAGCTCCTGACCCGCGACCTCGACTTCCGGACCTCCGGCGCGGCCCAGACCATCGCCACGCTGGGCGAGTCGATCACCAAGGTGGCGCTGGTGCTGGCGGGGCTGGGCGCCTGGGGGCTGGTGATCGCCAATGTGGGGCGGGGGCTTTATCTCCTGCTGGCGCTCTGGTGGCTGGCCCCCTTCCGCCCGGCCCTGACCGCGGCGGACGACGCCACCCGGCGCTCGATCCGCTTCGGGCTCAGGGTGGCGGCGGGGAGCATCATCTACCAGGTCTACCGCAACATGGACTTCCTGCTGGTGGGGCGGTTTCTCGGCACCCGGGCGGTGGGCATCTACCGGGTGGCCTGGGATCTCGGGATGACCCCCCTGGAGATCGTGGTCAATCTGGTGAACCGGGTGCAGTATCCGATCTACGCCAGGCTCCAGGAGCATGCCGAGGAGCTCAAGGCGGCGTTCTATCGGAGCGCCCGATCGCTGCTTCTCACGCTGGGCCCCGCGGTGGCGCTGATCTGCTTCGCCAGCCCCGACATCCTGAGGCTGATCGCGGAGGGGAGGTGGCTGGCCGCGGCGCCGCTGGTGCAGATCCTGGTGTGGGCCAGCCTCCTCCGGGGAGTCGCACAGCTGTTCCCCGCCCTGTACATCGCCACCGGGCACCCGGTCTACTCGGTGGTCGACTCGGTGGTCACCGGCGGGACCCTGGTGCTGGGCTTTCTGCTGGCCCTGGTATTCGCGCCGCCGGCGACCGCCATGACCTGGGTAGCACTGGTGTGGCTCCTCAGCTACCCGATGGCTCTGGCGCTCCACTTCACGCTGGTCCGGCGCACCGCGCCGATTACGCCGGCGAGCATGGGCCGGAGCCTCGGACCGGCGGTGCTGGCCCTGGCCCTCCTCTCGCTGGTGTTGGCCGCGGCCTCGAGGCTGCGGGGGGTACTCGACTCGCCGGCGCTCACCCTGATCGTGCTGGTGGTGATCGGGCTCGGCAGCTATCTGGTGTTCCTCCGGAGGGTGTTGCATCTGCGGCCCGGCGACCTGCTTCCCCGCCGGGTGGAGGAGGGGTGATGCTGGGACCGGTCGAGGACTGGGTGCGGCGGCTCGAGGTCCGGCTCAACCGGCCGCTGTTCCGGCGCGCGCCGGCCGCGGCATTCTGGTCGCTTTACCAGCAGGATGGCCATCCGCTCGCCGGCGCGCCCGTCAGCCTCACGACCGCGTCCGGCACGGGGTGCGACCTCCTGATCGCTCTCACCACCTACCGGCGGTCCGAGAGTTGTGGCCGGCTGCTGGCGGCGCTGCCGGGGGTGATCGCCCAGGCGGGTCGACCGCTCCGGGTGCATGTGGTAGTGCTGCAGGATGGTGCCGAGGGGGATTACGGCCCGACGCTGGCGGCGGCGCGACAGCTCTTCGGCGGGCACCTCACCTGGCTCACCGCCCGGGAGCGGCTGGGCAAGCGGGGCTACTGGAAGGCCTATCAGACGCTGTTTCTGGCGGCACAGCTGCTCTGCCCCGCGCATGCGCTCTTCCTCCAGGACGACCTGGAGTTCGGGCCGGCGATGCTCCGCGAGTGCTACGCCCGGTGGGAGGCGCTGGGGCACGATCGCCGACGCCGGGTGCTGTACCTGTTCGCTTCGGACGACGACGAGCCGGAGGGACGGTGGGTCAATTTTCGGCGGCGGGAGGCGACCGGCGGGGCCCGGCTCACCCGCTGGTTCGATCTGCAGGGCTATTTCGTGGACCGGGAATTCTTCGAGCTGCTGGGCTATCGGATGTTCGCGGTCTCGGAGCGCCGCTGGCTCAAGCGGCCCTATTCGAGCGGGGTGGGCGAGCAGCTGACCCGGCGGCTCTTTCCCCGGGCCAGCGTATACCAGGCGCACCCGTCGCTGGTCTACCACGGCGCCCATCCCAGCGAAATGAACCCCGAGGCCCGGGCCGCGCGCGCCCTCGACAACCGTCCGGCGGGTTCCCCGGGCGACTAGCGCCCGCGGCTCAGCAGGATCAACCCCTTCTCGGTCTCGAAGTACTCGCGGCTCCATCCCGGCATCTGCGCCATCCACTGCCGGACCATCTCCTGCTCGTCGGCCCGCCGGGCGTCGTCCACCAGGATCACGCAATTGGCGGCGAGCCGATCGTGGAGCTGCGGCACCGCGGGAAGGCGGGCCAGCCGGTGATCCATGCCGGGCGGGCCGTCCACCAGCAGCAGTCCGATCTCGGCCCCCGACTCCTGGATCGCGGCCCGGATCACGGTGGGGTCATACCACTCCGACCGGTGGTCGCCGCTCTGCACCGGCACCAGGGGCGCGTGCACCAGCCTGACCCGGTGGGCAAGACCATGGGCGGCGAGCAGCGCCTGGGTTGCATCCCGGAAGCGAGCCTCGTGATCCACCGAGATGATCTGGCAGATGCCGATCTGCTCGGCGCCGTAGGCCGCGATCACGGTCGAGATCCCGCTGCCCAGCTCCACGATCAGGGCCGGCTTGCGTTCGAGCACCTGGTGGATCACATGGCGCAGGAGCTCCGGGGTCGCCATGTAGGGCTGAATCGGGGGGAAAGGGATCCGGGGCGTGACCACGCCGTGGATGGCGAGCCAGGCCTCGGTCCGACGGTAGCGGATGTCGCTTTCCCGCTGAATGGAGGTCACGACCGATCGCAGGGCGAAGAACATTCCCACTGCGACGAGAGCGATGGCGCCGATCACCAGCAGCCATGGGGGCATGTGCGCGGGCCTCGAAAGGGGGCGAACCGGAGCCGCAAACTTCGCCGGTTCGCGGTGAATCCGCCACGCGGCGGCGGCGGGCTAGCCGACCTGCTGCAGTGCCAGGCTGGCGTGAATCCAGCGGGCGGCATCCTGGAGAGTGAGCTCCCCGTTACGGGCGATCTCACCGGTGCGCTGCAGCAGGGAGAGATCCCGTCCGGTTTCGAGCACCAGGAACGGCACCAGACCGGGCGCGTCGGCCGGGCGGCTCCGGTATCCGACGCCCCGATGCTCGACCCCGGAGGTCCGGCTGCCG
Organism: uncultured Gemmatimonadaceae bacterium; assembly: GCA_964642475.1. Lineage (GTDB taxonomy): Bacteria > Gemmatimonadota > Gemmatimonadetes > Gemmatimonadales > GWC2-71-9 > JADJOM01. The sequence goes on from CAZXRC010000006.1 coordinate 118,485, forward strand.
TAGAGCACCACGGTGGTCTCCGCGGGGAGCGCCTGGAGATAGCGACCGAGGGCGGAGTCGACGTAGTGCATCACGTCGAAGTACTGCTCCGTCTGCAGGGCGGACCCGGGAAAGAAGCGGGCCAGGTCCCGGTCGTAGTTACGGAAGAGCGGCTGGCTGGTGGCGGTGATCGCCAGCTGAAACTGACGCCCGCTCCGGGCCGAGAAGTCCATGGCGGCGAACTGGAGCAGGTCGTCGTCAGGGATGCTCCAGCCGGTGATCGGGGTGGGACCGAGGTGCTCGAACTCCTCCCGGAAGATCAGGCGCTCGAAGCCCATCCGCCGGTAGGCGGAGCGCCGGCCGAACACCTCGCCCGAGGCGCCGTGTATGACGGTGGTGCCGAACCCCATCGCGCTCATCCGCTGGACGATGGTGTCGTCCAGCGGATAGTCCCGGATCTTCCAGGTGGGGAGATCGGCCGATGGCGCGCGGCCGGTCAACATGATGAAATCGGCGTCGGAGCTGCCGAGGCAGCGCTCGGGCCGCACGGCGTAGCGCATGGCCCGGCGGGCGAGGGTATTGAGCTGGGGGGTGACGTCCTGGTCCCGGATCTGGAAGCCGAGGATGGCCCAATCGAGCCGCTCCACCTGCAGGAACACCATCCAGTTGGCGATCGGGGCGGGGGTCTCGACCGGGGTGAGGCGGTCGGTGGCCTCGGCGGCCCGGGCCAGGGCTCGCTCGAGGAGCGCGGGCGATTCGGTCCACCGGTACTCGGCCCACCATGCGGGGAGATAGCCGTAGACCGCGCCGAGACCACCCACGGTTTCCCACCCGGCGATGCGGGAGAGCGGGCGATAGCCCCGGTTTACCAGCAGCAGCAGGAGCAGGTAGAGCGCGAGGCAGGCGGCGCCGATGGACCGCGCCGGCACCGGGTTGGCCGGGCCCACGAGGAACAGCATCTTGAGAGCGAAGGATCCGAGCAGCAGCGGAAGCCAGGCGCGGGTCTGCGACAGGGTGATGGCGGCGAGCGGCACCGTGTCGGGGCGGCGGAGCAGGACCAGCACCGAGAGCGGCTGGCGCGAGGCATCGTAGTAGGCCAGCACCACCAGGGAGAACACCGCCGACCCGGCGAACCAGGCGGCCAGCAAGGTCCGGGGCAGGACCGCGGCCAGCGCTCCGAAGGCGAGCAGGTCGAACCCGAAGCGCAGGGTCCGGTCGATGAAGGGATCGAGATCCCCCTGGGCCTGGGGCGACTTCAAGGTGCGGGCCTGGACCAGCCACGCCTCGATGGCGCACCAGAGGACCAGGATCATCGCGCCGGCCGCCCCGCCCCATGACGGGCGCGGGCCTCGTCGTACAGATCCTCCAGCGCGCGCACCCGGGCCCGGTTGTCGTATTCCCGGAGCATCTTCTCCCTTCCGGCCCGGCCCAGGCGCTCGCAGAGGCCGGGCTCCGTCACCACCCGTCGGAGGCGCTCGGCCAGGGTTTCGACGTCGCGCTCCGGCACCAGGAAGCCGGTGACATCGTCCTCGATGATCTCGGGGATCCCGCCATGCAGGGTCCCGATCGGCACCGCGCCGGCGGCGCTCGCCTCTTTCACCACGATCAGCCCCGATTCCCGGTTGCCCGAGCCGCGTTCCACCACGCTGGGCGCCAGGAGCACGTGGGTCATGCCGAGGAGCGCGGCGACCCGGTCGGGGGGGAGGACCCCGGCGAAGGTCACCCGGTCGCCCATGCCGGCCTCGCGTACCAGGGTGCGGAGGGCGGGTTCGCGGTCGCCTTCGCCCACGAGGGTGAGACGGAGCCGGGGGACCTCGCGAGCCACCCGCAGAAACGCCTGCAGGCCGTACTCGAAGCCCTTCTTTTCGATGAAGCGCCCGATCATCAGCACCTGGGCCGGCGGGGCCTCGCGCGGGCCGGGACGGAACGCCTCGACGTCGATGCCCAGCCGGTGTACCCGGAGCCGGTCGCGATCCACTCCCGCCGCCGTCAGGAGCTCCATCAGCTCGGTCGAGGCACAGAGGCCCAGGGTCATTTCGCGCAGCACGGCCGGACCGAGCAGCGCATAGCGCAGGTGCTCGGGGAGAAAGCGGCGCCGGCTGGTGAGGATCGGCACGTCGTACCCGTGAAAGGTCACCAGCAACGGCAGCCGGTGGCGGCGGGCGAAAGGGAGGGCGTACACCGCGCCCGGCCCGAAGTGGGCATGGACCAGGGCGTAGCCCCGCGCCCGGAAGCGGGCATCGAAGTGGGGCGCGCGACGGGTGACCCGATACAGCGGCCCACCCACGAAGACCGGATCCCAGGGAAACCGCTCCGGCAGGAGGCGCACGCCACAGAAGACCTCGGCGGCATACCGCTGGTGGTGACGGATCTCCTCGTAGACGAAGGTCTGGGAGTAGGGCAGGAACCGGGTATTGAAGAGAGCGACCGGAAGGGGCGCGGGTCGGCTCATCGTCCCCCTCCGGGGCTCGCCGCCGGCGAGCGGAACCAGACCCGGTCGCTCTCGATCAGGTAATCCCAGAGGGTCTGCTGGTCGCGAATCTCCCGCTCCAGGCGGGTCGCCTCGGCCGGGGCGCGGGCGGCGACATCGTCATGCTGCAGGGGATCGCGGGTGGCATCGTACAGGTGCAGGGCGGCGGTGCCGGGATCGAGGACCAGGCTCCACTCCGGCGTCTCGGCGAAGAGCACATCGCCCCGCGACACGCCAAGTTCGGCCGCCCGGGGCCGGGACGCAAGGAGGCTCCGCCCCAGCCAGGGGGTGGTGTCCCGGAGGCCCATCAGGTCGGCGATCGTGGGTGCCAGGTCGAGTTGTGAGGCGGGTTCGTCGCGCCGTCCGCCGACGAGCCGCGGGTGGGCGCCGTGAATGAGGAAGGGCACCCAGACCGACTCGCGCCAGCCGTTGCGCTGGCCCGGGGTGCCGTCGTGTTCGCCCAGGTTGTAGCCGTGGTCACCCACGATTACCAGCACGGTCCGCCCGAACCAGGGTTCGCGCGCGAGCGAGTCCACGAACTCCCGCACCACATCGTCGGTGTAGCGCATGGTGTTGAGGATCGCCCGGGCCGGGGTATCGGCGGGGCCGATGTCGAGGGAGGGCTCGCGGCTGCGGAACGGGTAGTGATTGCTGATCGAGACCACGGTCGCGAAGAACGGCGCCGGTAACCGGCCCAGTTCGCGGATCCGGGCCAGGGCCAGGTGGAAGACCCGGCGATCCAGCTCGTCGGCCTCGGGATAGAACGCCACCTCGTCGTACCACCGGCGGAGCCAGATGGTCTGGTTGTCCCAGTCGGGGTCGCTGCCGGTGAAGTAGGCGGTCCGCCAGCCGTGGGCCCGCGCCACCGCCGGGAGGCACTGGAGCGAGGTCCCGGTGTAGGTGGTGCTGATACTCTGCGACGAATGCGGCAGGGCCGAGCAGTGTCCCGCCATGAACCCGTTGATGGTGGGCGGTCCGAAGCTCAGGAAGCGGGACCACCAGGCGGTGTGGCGGTCGGCGGCGAGGCGGTCGAGAAAGGGGGTGGGTGACGGAGACCGGTCGGGCCGGAGGAACCCGACGTCCCAGCCGCGAAAGGTCTCGAGTTGCAGGTAGATGACGTTCCGCCGGACGCTGTCACCCGGTTGAGCGAGCGGCACCCGAACCAGCGGGTAGCGGGTGTCGCCGAGGAAGCGCCACTCGCCGCTGGCATCGCCGGCGAGCCAGCGTTTCTGCCAGGCGCGGGTCCAGCGCTCGAAGTCGGCGGGCGCCACGGTGGGGCGGGTGTCGCTCAGCACTTCGAGGCCCAGGGTCACGATTTCGGGCCGGACCCGGTTCCGCGGGAAGTGACCCCCCGGGAGGTTGTAGACCAGGAGCGTGAGCGCGAGGGGAAGCGCGGTGCAGGCCAGGGCGCCGCGCACCGGCCAGATGACGGTGCCGGCCCGGTCGGCGGCCACGATCCGCCGCCCCTGCCACCAGACGAGCCCCATGCCGGCGGCCAGCACCACGAACGGGAGCCAGGGACCGCCCCGGTCGGTCGTGAAGATGTGCAGCATGTCGGAGCCCCAGGCGCCGACCCGCTCGTAGGTCCGCAGGAGCGAGAAGGTGAGATGGGTCCCGAGGAAACGCATCACCTCGTTGTCGGCGTGGTCCAGCCCGACCGTCAGCGTCAGCACCGCCAGCTGGGCCAGGTGCCAGCGGCGGGCGGTGGCTGCGGCGACGGCCTCGCGGTACGCCAGCAGCCAGCGGAGCAGGAACGGCAGCGTCACCAGCAGGACGCCCATCAGATTGTAGAACAGGGCCCGGCCGAAGTACCCCGTCGCGTCGCGCACGTAGGCGCCGCCGTAGGGCGTGGGCCGGGCAAAGAGCAGCAGCTCCTGGAGGGCCATGACGGTCCAGGCCAGGCCGGCCAGCCTCAGCGCCACCAGGAATTCGCGCGCCGCGCTCCGTTCGGGGGGAGCGGTGGTCATGGGGCGGCGTTACCGCGCGGCGTGGGCATGGCGGGCCTCGATCGCGGCCACGGCCGGCGCCAGGGCATCGGCCATGATCGCCGCGGTACGGGCGGCGCCGAGATCGGTGGGATGAATGTGGTCGTGGAAATTCTCGGGCTGTCCGGAGAGCGGCGTGACGTCGATGACGTGATCGGCCGGGATCTCCTCGTCGATGACCCGGTAGATCCGGTGGAAGGCATCGACGTGAGCGTCGTGATCGAAGCCGTGGAAATCGTACCGGCAGCGGGCCCGCTCGCTGGCGGGAAGCCCCGGCACGATCAGGGTGGCCTGCTTGCCGACGAAGAGCTCGACGCCCAGCGTCTGGGCGGTGGCGCGGATCAGCCGGAGATTGGTGCGGAAGATCTCGAGCCCGCGTCGGTCGTAGTGGTCGGCCAGCGCCGGCTGAAACCGGCCGCCGCCGGCTTCGCCGTTGAGGGCCGGAGAGAAGCGGAGCCGCACCTTGGTCAGGAGCTGGGACCAGCGGGCCAGCCAGTCGTACCACCGGGGATCGTAGAGCCTCACCGGCACCGAGGCCTCGAGTCCCCACGATCCGTCCGGCAGGGTGCGCCAGTCGGCGATCCGGTCCACCTGCTTGAAGTAGTACATCTCGTTCCAGCCGTGGTACACCACCACGATATCGGGATCGAAAAACCGTACCCGGCTCCAGAACCGGCCCATCGACTCGAAGGTCGAGTAGCCGCCGAGGGCGGCGTTGATGAACTCGATCCGCTCGGTGCGGCCGGGCCGGCGGCGGAGATTCTCGGCCACCCGCCAGGGCCAGGTGATCGAATCGGGCAGCAGGGTGCCGGTGCCGGCGGTGGAAGATTCTCCGAGAAAAGCGATCCGGATGGTGTGGGGTGGTTTGGCCGGGGCGATCTCGGGCGTGGAGATGAACCCTTCGCGGTTGACGGTCTTGGTGACCGCGCCGTCGCGATAGACCCCGGGCCGGCCCCGCAGGGCCGAGAAGGCATCGAGAAAGGCCCAGTCGGCGATGGGCCGCCGGGCCACGGCGCGCCCGGTGAGGGCCCAGAGGTCCTCGTGTCGGGAGGTGGCCCGGACGTAGACCTCGGACCCGACGAGCAGCAGGGCGCCGGGCAGAATGGCGATCAGTGCGGTCAGGCGGCGCTTGACGCTGAGTGACAGCCGGTCGCCCCCGGCGGGACTGCTCATGAATGCATCCTCTGGCGCAGGACGGCTCCGTCGGGCAGGTATTCTAATGGAGCCGGGCCGCCCTTATCATTCCGCCGCCCCCCGTCTCCGGAGCTGGCTCTGCATCGCTGGTGTCTGTTGCTGCTTCCCCTCGCGCTCGCGGTGCCGGCCGCCGCCCAGGACAGCATCCCCCAGGCTCCCCGGGACTCGGCCTTCGGTCCCATCGGCGTGGTGAACGACACCGCGCCGGTGGTCGAACGGGACTCGCTGGGTCGCCCCATCATCAAGCATATCGAGATCCACCGGTCGGACATCTTCGATTCGACCGAGTCCCGCGGCTTTCTCGCCAAGTTGATGAACGGCCTGCACATCATGACGGTCCCCGGGGTGATCAGCCGGGAGATCCTCTTCCGGGAGGGGGAGCCGTACGATTCGGTGGATGTGGCCGAGACCGCCCGGAACCTCCGGACCCTGGCGGTGTTCCGGAAGGTGCGGATCGACAGCGTCACCACCGACTCCGGCTTCACCGTGAAGGTGTATGCCCAGGATGGCTGGTCCACCCAGGCCGATCTCCGCTTCCGCAGCGCCGGCAACCAGACCGACTGGCAGGCGGCGCTGATCGAGAAGAACCTGCTCGGCACGGCGACCCGATTCGCCATCCGCTACCGTCACACCCCCGACCGCAACCAGCTTGGCTTCCAGTTCCTCCAGCCGCGGCTCCTGGCCCGCAGCGTGCTGCTGGGGCTCCGCTACGAGACCCGCAGCGACGGCAAGCGGGGCCAGGTGGCCATCGAGCGGCCGTTCTTCTCGCTGCGCGACAAAGCCGGGCTCACGACTCTGCTCGACGTGCGGAACGAGCGGGTGCTCCGGTTCCGCGAAGGCTTCGCCGACGCCAGCGACTCGTTGCGTCGCAAATACCTGCTGGGACGGGTCGAGGCTGCCAAGGCGGTCCGCCGGAGCAACCGGGGTTACGTCCGGATCGGGGTCAACGCCCAGGTGCGGCGGGATGACTATGGGGTCTGGCCCCGGAAAGACCTGGACCAGAACGTCACCGGGGCGGTCGGCGCCTTCCTCGAGTGGCGACGGGCCAATTTCATCGTGGCCCGGGGCTTCACCAAGATCGGCCGGGACGAAGATGTCGACGTCAGCAATTTCGCCCGGGTGGGACTCACCCTGGCCCCCGAGTTCATGGGTTACGATTCCACCGGCGTGGGATTCCTCACCCAGCTTCGGGTCGGGACCCGGCTGGTCAAGGGCGGGTTCGCCTGGATCGATGCGCGGGCCAACGGCCTCTACAACGCCGGCGGACTGGATTCGGGGTCGGTGACCCTGGGCGGCACCGCGGTGCTCACACCGGTCCGCCGGCATCTGCTCATCGGGCACGCCGACATAGGCTGGATCAGGAACCCGGCACCGGCCACCGAGTTCGATCTCGGCTTCGCGGTGGGGCCGCGGGGGTTCCCGATTCACGCCTTCACCGGCGACCGGACCTATTTCGCCACGGCCGAGTATCGGTACATCTTCGGCGAAGACGTTTTCAAGGCGATCGATCTGGGGGTCGCCGGCTTCGTGGATCATGGCGGCGCCTGGTACGACGGCAGCAAGCGGCGCACCGGCACCAACCTCGGGCTGGGGCTGCGCCTGAGTCCGTCGCGCGCCGCCGACTCCAATCCGACCCGGCTCGACCTGGCCTACCGCCTCAAGAACGACCGGCAGAAAGCGGGCTGGGTGTTCGTGGTGGCCTCGGGGCTGGTGTTCAGCACCCAGCCGCGCGGGATCTAGGTCCGCGCGGCGCACTCTTGCAGGGGGACGGACCTCATGACCACGCCCGATGCCGCCGCGCCCACGCCGCGCCGCCGGTTTCCGCGCCTGCGCACGGCGCTGATCCTGGCCCTGCTGGTCCCACTGGCGGGGCTCTCGATCTACACCTGGCTGGCGCTCCACTGGGACTATTCCAACGGCTATCGCAGCGGGCTGCTGCAGAAGTTTTCCCAGAAGGGATGGCTCTGCAAGACCGATGAAGGGGAACTGCTGCAGTACACCGCGGTAGGCTCCACCATCCCGCAGAACATCTGGTACTTCACCGTGCGCGACCAGAACGTCAAGCTGGCGCTGGACACCCTGGTGGGGAGGAACGTGCGGCTGCACTACACCGAGCACCGCGGGGTACCGACCAGCTGCTTCGGCGACACCAACTACTACGTGGATGGCGTCACGGTGCTCACGCCGTAGTTCTGCCCCGGCGGACTTCGGCCCGCTGCTCCCGCCGCCATGCGGCCTCCGGAACCCAGCCATGCACCCCATCCAGACCCCCGCCGCGCCGATCCCGGCCGGTCACTACTCCCAGGCCATCGTGCATCAGGGCCTGGTGTACGTCGCCGGCCAGCTCCCCATCGATCCCACCGCCACGCACCGCCAGGTCGGTACCATCGAGGAGCAGAGCCGGCAGGTGCTGGCCAACGTCGAGGCGATTCTCGACGCCGCGGGCAGCGGTCTCGACCGGGTGCTGCAGATGACGGTCTACATCTCCGACATCGGGCTCTGGAGCCGCTTCAACGCGGTGTACGCCGAGGTGATGGGCCAGCACCGCCCCGCCCGTGCGGTGGTGCCGGTGAACCTGCTGCACTACGGCTACCAGGTGGAAGTCCAGGCGATCGCCGCGATCCGCGAATGAGCCCGGCGACGGGACCCGCGATCGTCGAGGGGATTCTGGCCGCCCTGGACCCGGTCCCGGTGGAGGCCACGCTCGAGCGTATCGAGACCCCCGCCGCGGTGGCCGACCTGTCCCGCCTCGCGGCCAACCTGCTCCGGACCGCCGGGTACTGCCGGAGCCACCGGCTGGGCTATCGCCCCCATACCAAGACCCATAAGTCGCCGGTGATCGCCGCCGCGCAGCTCCGGGCGGGCGCGGAGGGACTGACCGTGGCGACGCTCCGCGAAGGCGAAGTGATGGCCGAGGTCTGTGACGACCTGCTGTTGGCGTATCCCCCGGTGGGCGCGGCCAGGCTGGCCCGGCTGGTACGCCTGGCCGGGCGGGTGCGGCAGCTGAGCGTGGCGCTCGATTCCCACGAGGCGCTGGGGCCGCTGGCCGCGGCGGCCGCCGGGGCCGGCGAGACCATCGGGGTGCTGGTCGAGTGGGATGCCGGGATGGGGCGGGTCGGCGCCCAGACGCCGGCGGAGGTGCTGGGGCTGGCGCGGGCCGCAGCGGAGGCGCCGTTCCTCCGCTACGACGGCCTGTTGTTCTACCCCGGACAGATTCGGGCACAAGGCGAGGAGGGACGGATGGCCCTGGCGCTGGTGCGGGGTCGCCTGGAGGAGGTGCTGGAGGCGCTGGCACGTGCCGGCCTTACGCCCCGGCGGGTGAGCGGCGGCTCCACGCCTACCCTGTGGCAGAGCCATGACCTGCCGATGCTGACCGAGGTGCGGCCGGGCACCACCGTCTTCAACGATCGCACCACCGCCGCGATCGGGGCCTGCCGCTGGGAGGAGTGCGCCTACAGCATCCTGGCCACGGTGGTGAGCACCGCCGTCCCGGGGCAGGCCGTCATCGACGCCGGCTCCAAGGCCCTCGCCAGGGAGGAGCTCCGGGCCCCCGGCGGTGGGTACGGCGCACTGCTCGACCGCCCCGAGGTGCCGGTGAGCGCCCTCTCCGAGGAGCACGGCATCCTCGACCTCGGCCAGACCGGGTGGCGCCCTCGGGTCGGCGACCGGGTCCGGGTGGTCCCCAACCATGTCTGCGTTTCGGTGAATCTGCAGGAGGAGGTCTGAGGGGTGGACCAAGGCTCCCTGGTCTGCCGCTGGCCGGTCATGGCCCGGACTCGTTAGGCACCCGGCTACCGGATGGCGACGGGGCGCCGCATCGGCATTCGGGAGGCGCGGTGCCGGGCGAAACCGGCGCGGCCTTGCAGATCACCGGGCGGGAAGCGACCTTACTCGTCCCGTTCGGCGCCGTAGCCAAGTGGTAAGGCAGAGGTCTGCAAAACCTCCATCACCGGTTCGACTCCGGTCGGCGCCTCTTCCCAGCCCCGATCGATGCGACCGCCTCACACGGTGCGAGGCGGTTTTCTTTTTCGGGCCGCGCGCTTGCGGCGACCGGTCCGGGCGTGTAGCCTTAAGTCGTGGCGGGGTGGTGACTTGCATGACCGCATCCTGGCAGGCCGCCCGCGTCTCTTCCCGCTCAGTCTTTCCGTCCGGCCCCCCCACCCGGACCTCCCGCGCCCAAGCCGCGAGCCCGCTGCTTCGGCCGGATCGCCATTTGTCCCCGGAGCATCGCATGGCCCGCAGGCTCAAGATCGGGATTCTGGACCTCGTCGCCAAGGAACCGGGTGGCGGTCTGTACAGCCGCGTAATGAACGCCAACCTCGCCAGCATCATGCCCCAGGTGCTGGGCGTCTGGTGCGAAGAGGCCGGTCACCAGGTCTACTACATCTGCTACACCGGGCCGGAGAACCTGCTGGCCGAGCTGCCGGCGGACCTGGACGTGCTGTTCATCGGGGCCTTCACCGAAGCCGCGCTGCTGGCCTACGCCCTCGGCAATCTCTTCCGCCGCCGAGGCGCCATCACGGTGCTGGGCGGGCCCCACGCGCGCTGTTACCCCGAGGATGCGCGAAAGTACTTCGACTACGTCCTGGGCTTCACCGACCGCGACATTGTGACCGAGGTGCTGGGGGAGTGCGCCCAGCACCGGCCCTACGGCCGCCATCTGATGGCGCCGCAGCAACCGCGGGAACTGCCTTCGCTCGAGGCCCGCTGGAAGTTCGTCGCGGCCACCCTCAAGAAGGCCCCCACGGTGAAGTTCGTGCCGATGATCGGGAGCCTCGGCTGCCCCTACACCTGCAGCTTCTGCATCGACTCGACGGTGGACTACCAGCCGTTGAGCTTCCAGCAGTTGGGTGACGATCTCGCCTTCCTGCTCACCAAGATCAAGGACCCCATCGTCGGATGGCACGACCCCAATTTCGGAGTCAGGTTCGACGAATACATGGAGGCGATCGAGCGCTCGGTGCCCGAGGGGCGGATGCGCCATATCGCCGAGAGCAGTCTGTCGCTCCTTTCCGAGCCGCACCTCAAGCGGCTCCAGAGGAACGGCTTTCAGGCCGCGCTTCCGGGGATCGAGTCGTGGTTCGGGCTCGGCAACAAGTCGAAGACCCGGCGGACCGGGCTGGAGAAGGTGCAGCAGATCGCGGAGCACGTGAACCTGGTGTTGCGCTACATCCCGTATGTGCAGACCAATTTCGTCCTGGGTCTCGACTCGGACGAGGGGCCCGATCCCTTCGAGTTGACCAAGCACTTCCTCGACCTCGTGCCGGGCGCCTTCCCCGCCTACTCGCTGCTCTCCGCCTTCGGCCGGGCGGCGCCGAGCAACCTGGAGTATCAGAAGGAAGGGCGGGTGCTCCCCTTCCCCTTCCACTTCCTGAACAACAACCACGCCATGAACGTGCGGCCCAAGAACTACGAGTGGAAGGATTTCTACGACCACCTCGTGGACCTGAGCCGCTACTCCTTCTCGTGGAAAGCCATCGGGCGGCGCTTCGCGGCCACACCGGCGGCGATCCCGCGGTACATGAACGTGGTCCGGGCGATCTCCTCGGAAGGGTTCGGGCGGATCAAGTACCACACCAACATGCGCCGGATGCTGGACAGCGATCCCAGCCTCCAGGCCTATTTCGCCCAGGAGAGCACCGTCCTGCCCGAGTTCTACCACGCCCGCATCAAGCGAGAGCTGGGGCCGATGTACCAGTACCTGCCCGAGGGCAGCATCGAGCACGATCCCTACGCCTACCTCAAGAGCGAACAGACCACGCTCACCCAGATCGGGTCGCCCAGCCAGGCGGCGGTGATGTAGCGCCGGTCTGATCGAGGGGTCTTGTCGGTTGGGTACAGGCCCCCGGTTCCTCCGCGGCCTCTGCGGTCGGCGTGTCTCCAGGTTGCTGCGCATGTATCTTGGTCCGATCCGACCCCCGCCGAGGATCCCATGCCAATCACCCTGCTGGTGAACGGCCAGTCCCGCACGTTCGACGGCGACCCCGCCATGCCGCTCTTGTGGTACCTGCGTGACGAGCTGGCCCTCACCGGGACCAAGTTCGGCTGCGGCATCGCGGCGTGCGGGAGCTGCACCGTGCACGTGGATGGGCAGCCGCTTCAGAGCTGCGTGACCCCGATGTCGGCGCTGGGTGGCAAGAAGGTCACCACCATCGAGGGACTCGACCCCCGGGGTGAGCACCCGGTCCAGGTCGCCTGGCGGGAGCACAATGCCCCGCAGTGCGGCTACTGCCAGAGCGGCCAGATCATGCGGGCGGTGGCGCTTCTCACGGAGCATCCCCACCCCTCCGACGCGCAGATCGACGAGGCGATGAACGGGAATATCTGCCGCTGCGGGACCTATCTCCGGATCCGGGCCGCGATCCGTTCGGCGGCCGGGAGGTCGGCATGAACCCGATCGAGCGGCGCGAGTTTCTCCGGCGGATCGGGGCCGGGGGCCTGGTCCTCGTCATCGGGCTCGATGGCTGCCGCCGGGTGCGGGACGACGCCGACCTGACCCGCGAGCTGGGCGGCGGCATCACTCCGGTGGCGTACGTGCGGCTCGATCCCTCCGGCACGGTCACCATCATCTGTCACCGCTCGGAGATGGGCCAGGGCATCCGGACCACCCTCGCGATGATCATCGCCGACGAGATAGAGGCCGACTGGAAGCGGGTCCGGGTGGAGCAGGCGCCGGGTGATCACAAGATCTACGGCAACCAGCTCACCGACGGCTCCACCAGCATCCGCGAGCAATTGACGATGCTCCGGCAGGCCGGTGCCACGGTGCGGAGTCTCCTCGAACGGGCCGGTGCCACTCACCTGCGGGTGCCGGTCGCCGAAGTGGAAGCCCAGTTCCACGAGGTGGTCCACCGGCCCAGCGGACGGCGCGTCGGATACGGCGCGCTGGTCGCCGTGGCGCGGACGATGCCCCCGGCCCCGGCTGGCGAACCGGCCCTCAAGGACCCGTCGAAGTTCCGCTATATCGGGAAGGAAATCCCCGGGGTGGATCTCACGGCCATGACCACCGGGACGGCCATCTACGGCCAGGATCTGCATCGCGACGGCATGCTCATCGCCGTGATCGCCCGGCCCCCGGTCTACGGCGGGCAGGTGGTCTCGGTCGACTCGAGTGAAGCGGAGCGGGTGCCCGGGGTCGTGAAGATCGTCCGGCTGCCCCGGGCCGAGGTACCCACGGCGTTCAATGCCCTGGGCGGCGTGGCGGTGCTCGCCCGGAACACCTGGGCCGCGCTCCAGGGACGAGAGAAGCTCAAGATCACCTGGGACGACGGCCCCAACGCGAGGTACGATTCCGCCGCGTACCGGGAGGCGCTCACCCGCGCCACCCTGCAGCCCGGCAAAGTGAGTCGGCGGCAGGGCGATGCGAAGGCGGCGATCGCGCGAGCGGCCAGGCGGGTCTCGGCCGACTATTACCTGCCGCATCTGGCCCACGCCCAGATGGAGCCCCCCGCCGCCCTGGCGCTGTACGCCAACGACAGCTTCGAGATCTGGGCCCCGACCCAGGATCCCCAAGGCGCCCGCGACACCGTGGCCCAGATTCTCAAAGTGCCGGTCGAGAAGGTCACGATGCATGTCTCCCTCCTCGGCGGGGCCTTCGGCCGGAAGGGAAAGGCCGATTTCATCGTCGAGGCGGCCCTGCTGGCCAAGGAGTCGAACGGCGCGGTGAAGGTGGTGTGGACCCGCGACGACGATCTCCGTCACGGCTACTACCACGCGGTCGCCGCGGAGCATCTCGAAGCCGGCCTCGACCGGAACGGGAGGGTCACCGGCTGGCTCCACCGGACGGCGCTGCCCTCGATCGGGTCGACCTTCGAGGCGAACGTGCAATACGCCGCCTCGTTCGAGACCGGGATGGGGGTGACCGACCTGCCGTTCGATCTGGACCATCTTCTCGCCGAGACCGGTCCCGCGCCGGCCCATGTGCGGATCGGCTGGTATCGCTCGGTGATCAACATCCCCCACGCCTTTGCGATCGGCTCCTTCGTCGACGAGCTGGCCCATGCGGCGGGCCGCGATCCCCGCGAGTTCCTGCTCGAGCTGTTGGGCCCCGACCGCCTGGTCGATCTGACGCAAGTGGGGCTGACGGGGGATCCCTGGAATTACGGCGCCAAGACCGGCGAGCACCCCATCGATATCGCCCGCTACCGCCAGGTGGTAGAGCTGGCCACCGCGAGCGCCGGCTGGGACCAGCCGCTCCCGGCCGGCGAAGGGCGGGGCCTGGCGGTACACCGGAGCTTCTGGAGCTATGTGGCCGCGGTGGCGCGGGTGAAGGTGGGCCCCGATGGCATGGTGAGCGTGCCGCGGGTGGACCTCGTGATCGACGCCGGTATGGTGGCCCATCCCGAGCGGGTCCGCGCCCAGATGGAGGGAGCCGTCATCATGGCGATGAGCAATACGCTCCACGGAGAAATGACGTTCGCCGGGGGGCGGGCGGTGCAGTCGAACTACTCCGATTATCGGGTGACCCGGATGCGCGAGGCGCCTCGTGAGATCGTGGTGACGATCGTGCCCAGCGACAAGCCGCCGGGTGGGGTGGGCGAGCCGGGGGTGCCGCCGATCGGGGCCGCGCTCTGCAACGGTATTTTCGCGGCATGCGGCAGGCGGATCCGCGCATTGCCGGTGGGTGAACAGCTCAAGTCGGCCCCGGGCGGCACCTGATTGTAAGGCTACGCTTCGCGGATCTCGCAAGTGCTCATCGATGGTCCCCGACATCACGGCAGATGTGCAGGTTACGCTGAGGCCGATCGGGAGGCCCCTCGCGGTGCATCCAGCGACTCAACCTGCTTGTAGCCCCTACCCCTGGACCTGGGACTTCAAGCGAGGATCATCGTTGGTAATCCGAGTGTCTTCTGCAGGCTGGCGCGGGAGACCTACGATCATCATTTCCAGGATTGGTCATAGACAGGCTACTGGGGTGCGAGCCGGACTAATGGCTCATGTCGTCCACTTGCGCCCTCCTCGATCCCTCCCGTAGTTCTTTTTCGCTCCTCGTAGGGCAAGAGCTACGTCAGCTCTCACCGCTCCCCGGATCTCGGGGCAGGCAGCAAGTGAGGCTGCATTGGGTGCGAGCATGAGAACCTCTTGTTCCAGCTCACAGAGATAATCAAGAAAGACTTTGATTCTCTCGGCCCTTAACTCCATTCGCCGTACCAGGTTGGACCCTGACTCTTCGATTTCCTCTGACAGATTCGCAAGGACCTCCCAGATGCTCTCCTTCTCAATCGCTGTGTCGTAGAGACACTCCTCGCAGTAAACGAACTTTCGTGTCAGTACCTTCGCGTAATACCCCCCACTCCTAGTTACGACGAGTGTGGAGTCCGGGTCAATCGGTGAGGCTGCCACGCTCCGAATGAGGCCGTGAGCCTGAAGCTCACCCAGACACCGAATAAGTTGGGTTTCCGAAAAACCAATGTCGCTCAGGAGAGACATGCAATCTGAGAAGGGCACCTCGACGGTTTGTTCGTGCTGTGCCCGCTGAATCAGCAGGTTGAGTAGAGTGAGGCGGACCAGTCGGAGTTTACTCCCCCCCAAGTGAGAGTCAAATAGGTTGATACACTCTGCGCGGTTCTCACGGTAGTAGCGCCACTGCCCAAGCATGGTGCCCTTAAAGATCTCGTGGAACGGAAACATGAAGGTCCCCATCCCGCCATGGATCAGACTCTGGAGAGCCCGGTCGGCTTGAATGTGTCCTGAGGTCAGAAAGTTCGTTACTAGCGAAAGGCCCTTGCGGATGTTGAGGTCTGCGACTGAGGAAATAAAGTCCCCAGCGTCGCTCTTTAGAATGCTACTCTGAACAACGTCGAAGAACTCTCCAAGATCCTCCACCATGAGGGTAGCCCCATTGGCCATCCGAATACGAGCCTTCTGTCCCTCAAGGATCTTGCGGCAGTAGGTGAGTCTGCTCGATAGGACCGCCCTGAAGGGCGGCGGATCTAGCCAGAGCTTCCGGAGCTCGTAAGCATCGAACGCGGAGTCAGTTCGGTGGCGAACGAAGGTCCTATCGCGGACACTGACAATCACGTGGCAGTATGCCCGCTTGGAGAAAGCCAGTCCTTCAGCGAACACGGTCTTCTCCAAGTCGTCATCCTCGGCAAGGTCAACATTGTCGATAACCACTACACAGAGACCAGACCTCGCAAGGTATGATATGACCTTGTCGACGAATGGCTCCACAGCGTCAAAGTCCTTCCGGATATGAGCGACAACCTGGCTTTGGAACTCAGTCTTGTTCTTCGTCAAAGGAGCTAGAGGGCCTCTGGCCAGAGAGGCGATCTCCTCGCGGTACGCTGGCTCGATGGCTGCGTTATAGTCGGTTCTCGCCACAGGGTGCTCCGCTAGGATATAGTCACGGAGTCTCTTGTACAGGAAGTCACGGGGGTTACCTCCTGGTCCCATGGCCTCGAAATCAACATAGATCCAATGAGCCCCTCGCTGGGCTAGGGCCTTCTTCCCCGCAATGAGCTCAAAGTGCTTGAGGTAGGTAGACTTTCCTGCACCCACGGGGCCGATGATGAGGGTCACTGGGGGGGCGTGGGTTGGTCGTCCAGACTCAACGACTTGTTCAAGTGGACCTTGGCTCTGGCCTGTCTTGATTCGACGCGCGGGTGTGACCGACTGAGGCTTCGGGTCCGCCAAGTGCATACCAAGGAGGCTGTCGAAACGCACGCGTGCCTCAGTAGTTACAAAGCACTTCTCGAGGCTCTCGAGATTGGTGAGAAGGGCGTCTGCGTACAGCGCGTTATCTAGCGCGGGCGTAATGAAGTCAGCTATGTTGTTTCTGTCGATTCGTCCGTCAGCATCCCTAAGGATGGACAACACACGGTTCTCGACGTGAGGAGGACGCTCAGCAATCAGGTCCAGGCTGCCGTGCTCGACGCCGACGAGAGACAAGCTCCTAAAGAGCTTCTCTGCGTCACCCTCCTTCTCAAATGGGAAGAAGAGTACCCCGTAGCCTCCCGTCTCGATGGATCTGACCGACAATGAGCACCAGCACAGCCCGTTGGTTACGACGACAACTTGTGCATCTTTCGTGTGGGCGTACGAAACGGCTTGAGAAATGGCGGCTCCGATTTCACCCGACCCCAGGACAGCCCCATTCAGTTTGAGCTGCGCCTTCTTGGTTGGTGACGGGAAAGCGGCCCCAGCCTTCTTAGCCTCCACTACAATGCTCGTATCACCCGATCTGAGGAGGTAGTCGATGTACTGAGAGTTACCGTCTTCGAGACGGAGGTGCTCTTCTAAACGAATCTGCCCGTGCTTCCATCCAAGAACTTCCCGGAGCATCCGATCGATGACATCGAATCGGGTTTGCGCCTCATTTGCGATTGTCAGGTCACGCTTGGCCACAAAGGAACTGACGCCATCGAAATTCTCCGAGGCTTCGCCCCAATCAACCCGGATGTCTTGGTCCATGGTCACTCTTCGCGGCGTTCTATACTGCCGATGGATGGGAAGTCGTCCAAGACCAAGGATCGCAACGCCTTCCGCTCAACGCAAGGAGCTTTCGCCGATCGGTTTGCCACCACCCCGGGCGAATGGGAGCCCCCGCGGCCCCCGGTTCCAAGTTGCTGGCCAGACCCAAAACCAACTGTAGGACCTGAGGACACGACAGTCTGCACTCCCATACCGCAAGTGTACGGCTTCCCGTCGAGGCCTCGTCAGTCTCCTCGCCGCTCAACGAGTTCGAAGGTCCCACAGGCTATGCCGCTGCACCGGTGGTCCCCGCCACCGCCCCCCGACCCCGGCAACCGCCCCGTCCGGCGCCTCCTCAACGCCGAGCGACTCCGGGCACTGTGGGCGCTCATCCAGTGCTGGTTGCCATTCCTGAGTGCCCGGCGAAACCACTTCCGAGGGCTGGGCCTGTGACTTACCGCACGTAGTGCCTTCGCGGCTCACCCTGCACTTCGCAATTCTCCCGACCGGTCTTCCGTCCGGCCCCGTAACACCGGCGCAACACCCCGCCGCATCATCCTGTCGGCCCACCGCTTAGCGGCCAAGCTCTTGAGCGGCCTCATCTTTGCCACAAATCTTCCGGTCCGCCGGATCATCGCTTCATCATCGTTCAGAGCTGCCTGGAGCCTCGCCTATGGGTGCCTTCCTCCAGAACCTTCGCCGCGGCGCCGTTCGCGGGGAAGAACTCGCCGTGTACCAGGAACTCGCCGACCGGATCGAGGGGCAGCGCGCCGCGCTCGAGGAGCTGGTGCGACACGCCGACCGGTCGATCGGCCAACTGGAACGGCTCGGGACCATGGGGGAGCGGCTGAACGGCCTCGAGCGCCAGATGAGCGCGGTGGAGCAGCTGGTCAACAGGCTCGCCGAGGCCGATTCGGCGCTGGCCGGGCTGCAGGGGCGCCAGAGCCGCTCCGACGAGAAGCTCGCGGCCGCGACCGCCGAGATCGATCGGATCCAGGCGCAGATGGATGGCCTGACGCGGGCCGGCCAGTCGGCCGATCGGCTCAAGGATGAGCTGGCCGGCTTTCTGGCGCTGCAGGGGCCGTTCGCCCAACTCAAGAGCGACTTCGAGCTGGCCCAGGGACAGCTCGAGAGCCAGCGGTCCGATCTGTCGCGCATGCGCGAACAGCACGACGCCGGCATCAAGAACACCAGCGCGGCGGCGGGACGGCTGCAGGCCTTCGAGAGCGACTGGAACCGGATGTCGCAGCGCCTGGCCGAGACCGAGCACCGGGTGGCCGGGATCGAGCAGCTGGTGGCCAGCCTCAGTCCGGTCACCGAAGGTGTCACCCAGGCCAAGCGCCAGCTCGCGACCACCAAGGCCTCGGCCGATCTGCTGGCCCAGCGGATGGCCGCGCTGGAGCAGCAGCGCGAGGCGGTCGACCGGGCGACCAGCCGGGTCGAGCACCTCGGCACGCTGATGCGCCAGGTCGACGCCGGCATGGAGCGGCAGGAGGAGTACGCCCGCGCGCTGGCCGAGCTGGGCGCCCGGCTCGAGTCGCTGACGTCGAATCAGAGCATGCTGCTCGACCGCGGCCGCCAGTTGGCGGATCGGCTGCAGCAGCTGGACAGTGTCGAAGGATCGGCGCAGCGCGATCTCTCCGCGCTCAAGGAGGCGCTGCAGCAGAACGCCGAACGGCTGGCGCTGGAGGAGAAGAGCCTCGAGGGGCTGACCGAGCGTGTCACCGACCTGCGCCGCGGCCTGGGCGAGTGCGAAACCCGCCTCAATGCGCTGGGCGAGACCAGCCAGAGCCTCGCCAGCGTCGGAAGCCGGGCCGAGACCCTCGGCGCCCAGGTGCAGACTCTGGCCGGCGACGTGGCCGGCGTGCAGGAGCTGGCCGGGCGGGTGCGTGCCACCGCCGGCGAAGTGGAGCGGCTGGAGGATATCGTCGGCGGCCTGACTCCGCGGGTGCAGCAGCTCGAGGAGGTCGGGCCGCGGCTCGAGGCCGCCACGCGCGATCTGGCCCAGTTGGGCCGGGGCCACGAGGCGATTCGGGAAGCCACCGAACAGATGCGACGGAGCGAGGAACAGGTCGCCCGCACCCGCGAGAGCCTGGCCAGCACCGATGGCTGGCTCAGCGAGACCGAGCGCAGCGTCGCGGCGCTCCGACAGGACGTCGCCGGGCTCGACCGGATGCGTTCCACCGTCGACAGCCTCCGGCAGGAAACCGAGCAGCTCTCCGCCTCACTCACCGTGGTCGAGTCCCGCCGGAGCCTGGTGGACGACGTGCAGCGGCGTCTCACCGAGGCCGTCGGTCTCGGCGCCAGCATCGAGGAACGCTCCCGGGCGCTGGCCGAGCGCCTGGCGTCGTCCGAGGGACTCCTCGTGGCACTCACGCCCCGACTCGAGGAAGTGGGTCGCGCCTCCAGCCAGCTGGTGGGGCTCTCGGCCGATCTCCGCGACCTGGAGCAGCGGGTGCGCCTGGTGCAGGGCACCGTCACCGGGGTCGAGTCGCGTACCGGCGACCTCCAGTCCCTGGCCGACCGACTGCACGACCTGGCGAAGGACGTGGATCAGCGGCAGGCCGCTCTGGAGCGCACCACCGAACACCTCGAGCGGGCCTCGGTCCTGCGGCAGGAGGCCGCCGCGGCCGCCGAGTCGCTGGGCAGCCGGACCCGCGAGATCGAGTCGGCGCTGGAGCGGGCCGGCGAACGGCTCGCCGGGCTGGAAACGTTGTCGCGCAGCATCGACGGCCGGACCGAGGCGCTCCAGATGGTGCAGGAGCGGATCACCGGCTTCGAGGTCAAGCTGGCGGAATGGCGCAGCACCGAGCAGCAGCTGGCCCAGGCGGTGGATCAGGCGGCCTCCCGGCAGGCGACCATCGGGAAGCTGGAGGCGGAGATCCGCGGCATGTACGAGCTGGCCGAGCGGACCCAGACCGACGTCCGGGCGATCACGGAGGCGGGCCCCCAGGTGTCCCAGACCCGGCAGGAGCTCGATGCCCTGCTCTCGCGGCTGGGCGAGGCCGACAGCGCGCTGCACACGCTGGACGTGCGGAAGCGGCAGCTGGAGCAGGCGGAGGAGCGCCTGGCCCACGCCGACGTGATGCTGTCGGATGTCCGCTCCAGTCTGGAGGCGCTGCTGTCGCAGAAGGCCCAGATCGACTTCGTGCTTGAAAAGGCCGCGGCCCTGTCGCTGCAGGCCCGTCAGGCCGAAGCGCTGATCGAGACCATGCGGGAAGAGCGCCGACTGACCGACCGAGTGCACACCGCGATCAGCGACCTGCGCCGCAGCGAGCGGACCGAGGCGACCGAGCACCGGGTCACGTTGCCCCGGATCGAGCGGCCGGAGGTGGTGGAGGGGTAGGGACGTCGCGAGTCACGAGTCGAGCATCGAGGGTCGAGCGCCTGGGATCGGCGTGTCGACCCTCGATGCTCTTTCGTGCCCCGTATCTCGCGACTCTTGACACACCATCGCCGTCTCCTGACTCTCCGTCGTGCCCCGCACCCGTTTCGCTCCCGCCCCTACCGGCTACCTCCACCTGGGTCATGTCGCCAACGCGCTCTTCGTCTGGGGGGTGGCGCGGGCGCGGGGCGCCGCGGTCCTCCTCCGGATCGAGGATCACGATCGCCAGCGGTGCCGGCCCGAGTACGAGGCGGCGTTGTACGAGGACCTGGCCTGGCTCGGATTCAGGCCCGATGCGGCGCTCGGGTCGCCACTGCGCCAGAGCGACCATCCCGAGCGCTATCGGGCCGCGGTCGACCGGCTGGTGGCGCGGGGACACCAGGTCTATGCCTGCGACTGTTCCCGGAAGGACCTGGCCGAGGTCGCTGGGGCGGAGGCCGACCGGGAGACTCCTTACTCCGGTCGATGCCGGGCGCGGGGCCTCGAGCCGGGACCGGGGCGCGGGCTCCGGGTGGCCCTGGGGCCGGGGGTGGAGCGATTCGTGGACCTGGTGCTGGGGGAGCAGGTGCGGGAGCCGGCCGCCCAATGTGGCGATCTGCTGTTGCAGGATCGGCTTGGGAATTGGACCTATCAATTCTCGGTGGTAGTGGACGACCTGCTGCAGGAGGTGGACCTGGTTGTGCGGGGGGTCGATCTCCTCGATTCCACCGGCCGCCAGCTGCGGCTTGCGCGGATGCTGGGGCGGGCGGAGGCCCCTACCTACGCGCACCACCCATTGGTCCGACGGCCTGGGGGCCAGAAGCTCAGCAAGGCAAATCGTGACACCGCCATTCGCGACCTCCGGGCGGCGGGTGTGTCGCCGGAGGAGCTCTTTCGTCGGATTCTGTCGGTCCTTGGAGCTGCCGATCCGGGCCCGGTGTCGCGGCAGGTGGCCGAGGAGCTGGCTAACAGTCTGCTGACAGCTCCTCCGTAGCTGGAGGAGCCACGCCCCACTTGATGACCGCCTTCGGCTCCCTGCCTACCGCACCCCCTTCTTGAGCAGCCCGATCTGGCCCAGGTGGTAGACGTCGTGTTGCAGCAGGCCATGGAGCATCTGGCCGAAGGTCTGGCCGGTGCCCATGGCCTGATCGCGCTCCTGGCTCACCAGGTCGTCGAGGCGGGATGCCGGGAAAGCCTCCAGCGTGGCGATGAGCGCCCGGTGGGCCTCCTCCAATCGCCCGACTGCCGACCGCCAGTTGCCGGCGGTCGGATCGGGGGCGGTGGGCCAGTCGCCGTCGACCGGTTGGCGCCAGTCCCCCTGCACCAGCCGGCGATTCACTTCCCGGGTCCAGGAAGTGAGATGCAGCACCAGCTCCCAGATGGTGTGGGCCTGGGGGAGCACCCGCTGGGCGGCCTGGTCATGGGTCACTCCGGCGAGCACACGGAGGATCGGCTCGCCGTACCAGGGATCGCCGTCGAGGACCCGGCGGACCTGGTCGGTCAGGTCGTGAATGCGTGACATGAGGGGCCTGGGTTCGGTTCGGAGGAGGGAGAATAGCAGGTGGGTGGGGCGCGGGGTAAGCGCGGGGAGCCGGGAGCCCGGGACCAAGTCCCGGACTCCCGGCTCCCCGCGCTTCCCCCGCGCCGACGGTGGTCCTACTCCGTGACCCCCGCGAAGAGCCCGTGCCGAATCCGGAGGGCCTTGGGTGAGGCGCTCGGGTCCAGTGCCAGCCGGTCGTTGGTGAGCGTGACCAGCCGGACGGCGCCGTTGAGGGTCAGCTCCTCGCTCCCGCGCCGCACCCGGATCGGCAGGGGCGCCCCGTCCCGGTTGGCGTAGCGATCGCGGAACTCCTGGAAGCTCTGTTCGCCGTTCACCGTGACCTCGCCCAGGGAGAGGATCACGTCGCCGAGCCTGAGGCCGGCCGCGGCCCCGGCGCCGTCGGGCAGGAGACCGGTCACCCGCGATCCGGTGGAATCCGACTGGCTCTCGATGCCGAGCCGGGGAACCCGCACCGAGTCGGTCACCAGCCGGAGCCCCGCGCGCGGCAGCACGCTGTCCCAGGGGAACGGCTCCCGTCCATCGATGTAGCGCTGATTGAAGGCCGCGAAGTCCCTGCCGCCGGCCGCCCGTCTGACCGCTCCCCACCACTCGGTGCCGCCGAAGCCCTTGCCCGCCTTGTAGGTGGTGCGATACAGCTCCCCCATGACATGGTCGAGCGACCGCTTGTTGTCCGAGGCATCGCGGATCATGATATCGAGGAGGAAGCCCGCCAGCGATCCCTTGGGGTAGTAGACGTATCCGGTGCCGTCGGTCGGATGAATCCAGGTGGAGAGCGATGCATCCTCCAGTGCCACCGGCAGGGTGTTGCCCACCGTCGCCATCTTGTCGGTCGTGGCCGACAGAAAGCCGGCCGAGTCGATGACCCCGCCGCGCAGCAACACCAGATCGGCGTAATAGTCGGTGATCCCTTCGCTGACCCAGAGCCAGGGCGTCGGTCCGGGGACATCGTAGCGATAGGGGACCAGCTCCGCGGGCCGCAGCCGCTTCACGTTCCACGCGTGGATGATCTCGTGGGCGGCGACCGACGCCAGCCAGGTCTGGCCGATCGCCGCCGGGGTGTAGATGCCGAGATGCGAGTTCTGGTGCTCCAGCGCCGACCCGCCCCCGAAGGCGGAATCGAATACCATCAGCGTGGTGTAGGTCCCGAAGGGGGTCTCGCCGAAGACCCTCGCCTCCGGGGCGAACATCGTGCGGTACTGGTCCCAGAATGTCGCCCGCGCCGGACCGCTCAGCTGGCCGGCGGGATAGGTGGCCAGACGGACGGTGGTGCCCGACACACTGGCACTGTCGACATCGAATCGGCCGACGAAGAACGGCATGTCGACCAGGTCGTGAAAGCTGTTCTCGGCCCAGGTCTCCCGCTCGGTCCCGGGGCGCATCCCGGTCACCACCCGCCAGTCGCTCTCGGTCTTCACCCGCACCGTGGCGGGGAAGTCCAGCGCCCGTCCCTCCGGGTACAGAAAGACGTTGGTGCCGTTGAAGAAGGCGAAGTCGCTCCGGCTCCACGCCATCGCGTTGTCCAGCGAATCGGCCTGGAACTCGAACGCCACCCGGACCCGACGGGCGCCGCCGGTCCGGATGCGCCAGGTGTCGAAGTCGAGCTTGTCCCAGGTGAGGGCCTTGCCGTCCGCGGTGGGGGAGAAGTGGGAGACCCATCGGGCGAACCAGGTCATCTCGTACGCGCCCGGCGTCCACGCGGGCAACGAGAGTACCACGTCACCCGTGCCGCCGACCTCGAACTCCATGGCGACGCCGAGGTGGCGCTGCGAGGCGAGCTCGCGGGTGAAGGTGACCTCGTAGCGGATGTTGCTGAGCGGCGCGGAGACGACCGGCGGCGGGGCGGTGTGAAGCAGCAGCGCGAGACAGGCGAACATGAAGGGGCGGTTCCGGTGAGGTGACGGGGAATAGACGTCCCGGAACCGCCAAAGGTTGCACCTGGGGGCCGACTATCCCGCGGCCGGCTCCTTCGCGGTTCCCAACTCCCCTTCCCATCGCGCCATGGCCGCCGAGGCGAGGCAGTTCCCCAGCAGGTTGACCGAGGTGCGGGCCATGTCCATCAGGGCATCCACCGCCAGGATCACGGCGATCCCCTCGAGCGGCAGGTGGAAGGTATGCAGTGTTCCCGAGAGGATCACCAGCGAGGCCCGCGGCACCGCCGCCACGCCCTTACTGGTGAGCATCAGCGTCAGCATCATCAGGATCTGGGTCCCCAGCGTCATCTCCACCCCCGCCGCCTGGGCCACGAAAATCGAGGCCACGGCGAGGTACAGGGTCGAGCCGTCCAGGTTGAAGGAGTACCCGGTGGGGAGGACGAAGGAGACGATCCGCTTGGGTACCCCGAACTTCTCGAGGTTCTCCATCGCCAGGGGCAGCGCCGCCTCCGAGGACGCCGTGGAGAAGGCGATGAGCCACGGTTCCTTGACCCAGCGCCAGAACTCCCGGAGCGGAATCCGGAAGATCAGGGCCACCGGCAGCAGGGCCACCAGCACGAAGGCGATCAGCGCCCCGTAGAGGGTGAGCACCAGCTTGGCCAGGTTGCCCAGGACGCCCAGTCCGCTGTGACCGACGGTGATCGCGACCGCCGCCCCGATGCCGATCGGGGCGAATTTCATGACGATACCGGTGAACTTGAACATCACATCCGCCAGCGACTCGCAGAGCGAGAGCATCGTGGTCTTGTGCCGGCTCCGCGACTGGGCGAGGGCGACCGCGAAGAGCACCGAGAAGAAGACGATCTGCAGCACCTCGTTCTTCGCCGCCGCCTCCACGAAGCTGGCGGGGACGGTGTGCTCCAGCACGCTGCTCAGGGTGGGCTTGTTGGTGCTCAGCGCCGCCACCTGGGCCGTGTCGGCGGTGGCGGTGAGCTGCACCCCGTCGCCCGGACGGGTCAGGTTCACCGCCAGCAACCCCACGGCCAGGGCCACCGTGGTGACGATCTCGAAGTAGACGATGGAGCGGAAGGCCAGCCGGCCCACCCGCTTGAGGTCGTCGCCGTGACCGGCGATGCCCACCACCAGGCTGGCGAACACCAGGGGGGCCACGATCGACTTGATCATCCGGAGGAAGATCGACGACAGCGGCTGCAGCCAGGGGGTCAGGCTGGTGTCGGTCCACACCGAGTAGTCGAGATATCCAAGGACGACGCCCACTACCATGGAGATGATGATCCACCAGGTGAGCGAGATGCGACGGAGAATGCCGATCATGGGAGGTCGGTGCCGGGGTGAATCGGGAATGCGACGGGAGCGATTAAGCCTACTCGGAGACCGGTCATGCCGCCATACTTCAGTTCGATGTCCACCGATTACCTCCGTCGCATTCTGAACGCCCGGGTCTACGACGTCGCCATCGAGTCGCCGTTGGAGCCGGCGCCGGCGCTCTCAGCCCGCCTGGGGAATCGGGTGCTCCTCAAGCGGGAGGATCTGCAGCCGGTCTTCTCGTTCAAGCTCCGGGGGGCCTACAACCGGATGGTGGGGCTCACCCCCGCGGCCCGCCGCCGGGGCGTGATCGCCGCCTCGGCCGGGAATCACGCCCAGGGTGTGGCCCTCGCGGCCGGCAAACTCGGCTGCCGGGCCGTCATCGTGATGCCGGTGACCACCCCCCGCATCAAGGTGGAGGCGGTGGCCGCGCGGGGCGCGGTGATCGTGCTCCACGGCGATACCTACGACGAGGCCTCCCGGCATGCCCGGGCGCTGGCCCGGCGCAGGCGCCTCACCCTGGTGCACCCGTACGACGATCCCGACGTCATCGCGGGGCAGGGTACCATCGGCCTGGAGATCCTGCGACAGGCCCCGGCCGTCCCCGATGCCATTTTCGTCGCGGTGGGCGGCGGGGGACTCATCGCCGGGGTGGGAACCTGCGTGAAGGCGCTCCACCCCGAGGTGAAGATCATCGGGGTGGAGCCGGTCGATGCCGACGCCATGGACCGCTCCCTCCGGGCCGGACGCCGGGTCACCCTCGCGCATGTGGGGCTCTTCGCCGACGGCGTGGCGGTGCGCACCGTCGGGAAGGAGACCTTCCGGCTCGCCCGGAAGTGTGTCGACGAGATGATCCTGGTCGATACCGACGCCATCTGCGCCGCGATCAAGGATGTCTTCGAGGAGACCCGGAGTATCCTGGAGCCGGCCGGGGCCCTGGCGATTGCCGGGGCCAAGGCCTGGGTGGCCCGGCACGGCGCGCGCGACCGATCGCTCGTGGCGATCGCCTGCGGCGCCAACATCAACTTCGATCGCCTGCGCTTCGTGGCCGAACGCGCCGAGGTGGGCGAACAACGGGAAGCCATCCTGGCGGTGACGATCCCCGAGCGGCCCGGCAGCTTCCGGAAGTTCTGCGCCGCCCTCGGCCCCCGGAACATCACCGAGTTCAACTACCGGATCGCCGATCCCGACGTGGCCCAGGTCTTCGTGGGGCTCGAGGTGCCGCACCGCCAGGACACCGGCCGCCTCGTCCGACGTCTGGAGCGGCACGGGTTCGCCACCATCGATCTCTCCGACAACGAGATGGCCAAGCTCCACGGTCGCCACCTGGTCGGCGGCCATGCGACGCTCGCGAGTCACGAGCTGCTCTATCGCTTCGAGTTTCCCGAACGGCCCGGAGCGCTGCTCCGGTTCCTGCGCGCCATGCGGTCCGACTGGAACATCAGCCTGTTCCACTATCGCAATCATGGCGCGGACTACGGTCGGGTGCTGGTGGGGATGCAGGTCCCGCCCGGAGAGATGGCGGCGTTCCGGCGGTTCCTGGCGAAAGTCGGCTACCCGTGGGTGGACGAGACGGGGAACCCGGCCTACCGGCTGTTCCTGGCCTAGACCAGCACCGCCGCTTTCTGCTCGATGACCTTGAGGAGGGAATCGAAGGAAGCCGCGAACGATCGCACCCCTTCGACTTCGAGGGTCTCGGTGACCTGGTCGAGATTCACACCCCGGGCCGCCAGCTCGTTCAGCACCCGCCCCGCCCCGGCGATCGCCTCGCGGATCCGGTTGGCCGGCTTGCCGTGATCGCGATAAGCCGCGAACGTGGCCGGGGGGAGAGTGTTCACCGTGAGCGGCGCGATCAGGGCCTCGACGTAGTACACATCGGGCAGGGCGGGGTCCTTGGTGCTGGTCGAGGCCCAGAGGGGCCGCTGCACCATGGCGCCCTTGGCCGCCAGCGACTCCCAGCGCGGCGTCTCGAACAGCTCCTCGAATGCCTGGTACGCCAACGCCGCGTTGGCGATCGCCGCGCTGCCGCCACCCACCTTGCCATCCACCCGGCTCACGAAGAACGAGGCCACCGAGGCCAGCCCGATGACCGGCTGGCCCGCCGCCACCCGCCGCTCCAGGCCGGCGAAGAACGCGTCGACCACCTGGCGATAGCGCCGCACCGCGAACAGCAGGGTCACGTTGACGTTGATCCCGGCGCCGAGGCAGTGGGTGATGGCGGGAAGCCCCGCCTCAGTGCCCGGGATCTTGATCATCACATTGGGCCGGGCAATCCGACTCCAGAGTCGCTCCGCCTCCGCAATCGTGCCGGCGGCGTCGTTGGCCAGCGTGGGCGAGACCTCCATCGAGACCAGCCCGTCCATCCCCTTGCTCTCCCGGTGCACCGGAAGGAACAGATCGCAGGCCGCCCGCACGTCGGCCACCGCCAGCGCCTCGAAGATCTGGGCCGGCCGCTTCCCCTCGGCTGCCAGCCGCCGGATATCTTCGTCGTACAACTCGCTCCCGGCGATCGCCTTCTCGAAAATCGTGGGGTTGGTCGTCATTCCCCGGAGGCCGTCGTCGTGGATCAGCCGCGCCAGCTCACCGGAGGTCACCAGGTCGCGGGTGATGAAGTCGTACCAGGGGCTCTGGCCCAGGCCGCCGAGTTGGACGAGGGGATTGGTCATTGAACCGGTTCCGAGTTCCGAGTGCCGAGTGCCAGCGTGCCGGGTTGTGGTTGACCGAACTCCGTGTTCCATGCCGAGCGGCGGCTGCGCATCACTCGGAGCGCCGAACTACCTGCCTACCAGCTTCCGTACCGCCGATACGATCGCATCCGGCGTAAACCCGAACTCCCGGTAGAGGACCTCCGCGGGCGCCGACGCGCCGAAGCGATCGATGCCGATCACCACCCCGCGCGAGCCGACCCACCGCTCCCAGCCGAACGACGAGGCCGCCTCGACCGCCACCCGCCGGGTCACCGCCGCGGGGAGCACCGACTCACGATAGTCGACACTCTGGGCCTCGAACAACTCCCATGAGGGCAACGAGACCAGTCGCACCGCCAGGCCCTCGGCCTGCATTTGGTCCACCGCCCCCAGCGCCAGGGCGACCTCCGAGCCGGTGGCAATCACGATCGCCTCCGGCGTGCCGCCTTTCGCGTCCAGCAGCACGTATCCGCCCCGGCGGGTGCCCTCGGCCGGGCCCAGGCGGCTCCGGTCGAGAATCGGGAGCTTCTGGCGGGAGAGCGCCAGCACCGTGGGGCCATCGGTCCTGGCCACCGCCACCCGCCACGCCTCGACCGTCTCGTTGGCATCCGCCGGACGGATCACGGCGACGTTGGGCGTGGCCCGCAGCATCGCCAGCTGCTCGATCGGCTGGTGGGTCGGGCCATCCTCCCCCAAGCCGATCGAATCGTGGGTGCCGATATAGGTCACCGGGAGACCCATCAGGCCGGAGAGCCGGATGGCCGGCTTGCAGTAGTCGGTGAAGATCAGGAAAGTGCTACCGAAGGGACGGACCCCGCCATGCGCCGCCATGCCGTTCAAACAGGCGGCCATCCCGTGCTCCCGCACGCCCCAGTGGAAATTCCGGCCCTGCTTGCCCGGCCCATAGCTTCCGGCGCCCTTGATATCGGCGCCGGTGCTTTCGGCCAGGTCGGCGGAACCACCCATCAGATTCGGCACCTTGGCCGCGATGGCGTTGAGCGCCTTGGCCGAGGCCTGTCGGGTCGCCAGGGCGCCGTCGGCCGGGGTGAAGACCGGTAGACCCGCGTCCCAGCCGGCCGGGAGCCGGCCCGAGAGCCACTCCTCCAGCTCGGCGGCGAGCTCCGGGTGGGCCCCGCGGTACCGCTCGAACAGCCCTTCCCATCCCTCCCGCGCTTCCCGCCCGCGGACCCGGCACCGCTCCCGCCACTCCATGGCTTCGGCCGGCACGTAGAAGGGCGTCTCGGGCCAGCCCATGATCTCCTTGGTGCGGCGAACCTCGTCCTTGCCGAGGGGCGCGCCATGGGCGGCGGCGGTGTCGCGCTTGGTGGGCGCGGGATCGGCGATATGGCTCCGCAGCAGAATCAGCGAGGGCCGGTGGGTCTCGACCCGGGCATTCTCGAGCGCGGCGGCCAGGCCGGCCAGATCGTTGGCATCGCCCACCCGCTGCACCTGCCAGCCGTAGGCCTCGAAACGGCGCCCCACATCCTCAGTGAAGCTGAGCGCGGTGTCGCCGTCGATGGTGATGTGGTTGTCGTCGAAGATGAGGTTCAGGTGGCCAAGCTTGAGGTGGCCCGCGATCGACGCGGCCTCGCTGGCCACACCTTCCATGAGGTCTCCGTCGCTGACAAAGCCCCAGACCCGGTGGGCCACCACCGGGAATCCCGGTCGGTTGAACCGCTCGGCCAGCACCCGTTCGGCGATCGCCATGCCGACGGCGTTGCCGACCCCCTGGCCCAGCGGCCCGGTGGTGGTCTCCACCCCCGGGGTGTGACCCCGCTCGGGATGGCCCGGCGTCCGTGATCCCCACTGACGGAACCGGCGCAGGTCCTCAAGCGAGACCTCATAGCCGCCCAGATGGAGCAGGCCGTAGAGCAGCATCGAGGCGTGACCGCAGGAAAGAACGAAACGGTCCCGGTCGGGCCAGGCGGGGGTGGTGGGGTCGAACCGGAGGAACCGGTCCCACAGCACCCAGGCCGCGGGGGCCAGCGCCATGGGGGTGCCCGGGTGCCCCGACTGGGCCTGCTCCACCGCATCCATGGCCAGCGCGCGGAGCGTGTTGATGGTGCGCCACGCGGGCTCCGCGTAGAGCGGATTGGCCGGCGCAGGGGCGAGTGCGGACGTGGTCAGGAGGGGGTCTCCGGAAAGGACGGACCAAACTAATCGGTGCTGGCGGGCGATGGCACGGGAGGATTATCATCGTTCAGTGTTTATGTCAATAACCTAGAACAAACCCTCGACCGCGCCATGAGACCCCCGCTCCCCAGCCGAACCTATGAGATCCACGAAGTCGCCGAGCTGACCGGCCTGGCCACGCCTCGGCTCCGGGCCTGGGAGCGGCGCTATGAGGTGGTCCGCCCCTCTCGCCAGCCCAACCGGTACCGGACCTACACCGGCGAACAGGTGGCCCTGCTCCGGGCCTTTGCCCGGCTCTGCGCCGCGGGAGAACGCATCGGCGACCTGGTCCGGGAGCCGCGCGAGTCGGTCATCGCCCGGGCCGAGGGACGCGCGACCGATGGCTCCCCGCTGGCGCAGCTGGTCGAGTCGGTCAAACGGCTCGACCGCGACCGGCTGGACGCGCAGCTCGCCGAGCTGCGCCGTCACACCGATCCCGAGCGCTTTGGCCGGGACGTCATCCTGCCGCTGGGTGAAGTCATTGGCGACCTCTGGGCGCTGGGCCGGCTGAGCGTGGCCGCCGAGCACCTGGCCAGTGAGGTGGTGGTGCAGCGCCTCAAGCTCGAGCTCGATCCTGAGACGGCGAGCGGGCCGGTGCTCCTGGCCGCCTGCCTCCCCGAGGAGCGGCACGAATGGGGTTTCCTGGTGACGCTGGTCCGGCTCCGGAAGGCGGGATGGCAGGTTCGCTATCTTGGCCCCGACCTGCCGCTCAAGGACCTGGTCGACGCCGCCTGGAGCCTGGCGCCGCAGGTGGTGGCGCTCTCGGGGTCCGATCCGTCCAATGTCGGCCGCTGCCTGCCAGACCTCCGGCGATTGCCGCGGCTGCTTCCTCCCGGCACCCTGGTGGTGCTCGGCGGGCAGGGCTCTGAGATGCACGGTTCCCGTCTGCGTCGGTCGGGACTCAAGGTCGGTCCGGAGGCGATTCCCCGCGCCGGGTCTCCCGTGTATCTTCTCCCTCCCCCAAGAACCGTACGTGCTGGCGGAGATAAGCCGTGTCTGACGAACCAGAGTACCTGAAGGCGCTGCGACGCACCCGGGAGCAGCAGAAGCAGGCCGCCCCCAAACAGCCGGTGGCAACCGCCGCCAAGGCGCCGACCCCCGCGGAGCGTGAAGCGTTGCGCTGGGCAAAGGAAGTTGGCGGCAAGGACGTCCGGGTGGTCGGTTCGCTCTCGGGAGCGAAGGTGGCCATTCTGGTGCAGCCGATTACGCCCTTTGGAAAGCCCCCGGTCTCGCTCGAAGGGCTGGGGAGCCGCGATGCCCTCGCCGACCGGGTCAAGGCCGCGCAGGGCGCCGGCGAGAACGTGGTCGGTACCTACGAGCTCACCACCGGTCGACCGCTTACCTACGAGGTGCAGGAGGGCAAGGTGGTCTTCACGGCCGGGCCGGCCCGACAGGTCATGAAGGCGGAGAGCCCCGAGCGGATGATCCGGCTGGCCGCCAAGCAGGCCGAGATCCTGGCCAAGACGCGGAAGGTGGACGACCGCGATCGCGGCGGCGGTGGGGGCGGCCGGGGTCGCTGAACCGGACCTTGAGACGCGGGGCGGGCCGGTCAGGCTCGCCCCGCATCGCTTCCCGCCATACCTTACAAGTCCGATGCCTCAGTCCAAACCGCGCAAGCGCTTCACTACCCGGACGATCGTCTTCCTCGTCCTGCTCCTTGGGCTCACGGGGGGGGTCGTCTGGGACGGCTCACCCCTGGGATCGCTGCTTCTGCGTGAGGCGGTGGCTCTCAAGTTCCGCGACGTGCGCCGGGTCACGCCCTCCGAGCTGGTGGCCTGGATGAAGGACCCCAACCGGCCGCCACCGCTCCTGATCGACGCCCGTCCGGCCGACCAGTTCGAGCTCAGTCACGTCGACGGCGCGGTGAACATCGATCCCGCCAACCCCGACCTCGCGCCGCTCGAGCATGTCCGCCGGGACCTGCCCATCGTGGTGTATGACGGCCCTGGGGCGGTCGGGGCGGCGATGGTCCAGGCCCTCGGCAAGGCCGACTTCACCCGGCTCTCCAATCTCGATGGTGGACTCTTCCGCTGGGTCAACGAAGGCCATCCTGTTGTGAACGGCGCCGGGCCGGCCACGAAGGTGGCGCCGGTGAGCTGGGCCTGGGGCCGAC
This sequence comes from uncultured Gemmatimonadaceae bacterium, assembly GCA_964642475.1. GTDB lineage: Bacteria > Gemmatimonadota > Gemmatimonadetes > Gemmatimonadales > GWC2-71-9 > JADJOM01. The sequence continues at coordinate 150,619 of CAZXRC010000006.1, forward strand.
TCCTGAAGGCCCGGTTCCATCCGTGATCCTGCGGCGCATCGGGACCGCGAGTGCCGCCGTTGTCCTCATCACTCTCCTGCTCCTGAGTCTTCGCCCGCCCGGGCGGATTCCCCCCATCGGTCCGCTGCTCGATCCGCTGCGCGGGGCGCTGGCCACAGCCCGCGACGCCGAGCTTCCGCCCAGTGCCTCCGCCGCGATTCCCGGCCTGGCCCACCCGGTGGAGGTCCGGTATGACGACCGGGGCGTGCCGCACATCTTCGCGTCATCCGAGCCGGACGCCGTGCGGGCCCTGGGATACGTGGTGGCGCGCGATCGGCTCTTTCAGCTCGAAGTCCAGGCCCGCTCGGGGGCCGGAACTCTCAGCGAGCTGGTGGGTCGGGAGGCGCTGCCGTTCGACCGGGAGATGCGGGAGGTGGGGTTGCCCGACGCGGCCCGCCGCCGGTTGGCCCAGATGCCCGAGCCGGACCGGGTGCTGCTGGATGCCTTCGCCGACGGCGCCAACGCGTGGATCGACCGGCTGGGCTCCCGCCGTCCGCTGGAGTATCTGCTGCTCGGACGGCGGCCAGCCCGCTGGTCGCCGCTCAACAGCCTGAATCTGCTGGGGCGCATGGGGTGGACCCTGGCCCACAGCAACCTCGAGGAGCTGCATCGGCGCGCGGTGGCCCGTGTGGGTGCGGTGGCCGCCGATGCGCTCTACCCCGTGAACAGTCCCATCCAGGAGCCGCTGCAACCCAACGGCCAGACCCGACCCCGGATCGACTACGTCCCGTTGCCGCTTCCGGCGAGCACCGCCGGCACCGACTCGGCGGCGACCATCGGGTCGATCGATCTCCCGGATCCCGGTTTCGATGCGCTGGGGAGCAACAACTGGGCGGTGGCCCCCCGGCGGACCGCCGCCGGTCACGCCCTCCTCGCCGGCGATCCCCATCTCGAGCTGACGCTGCCATCGATCTGGTATGAGGTGCACCTGGTCGTTCCCGACTCCCTCGATGTCTACGGAGTGACGATTCCCGGCGCACCCGGCGTTCTGATCGGCTTCAACCGGAGCATCGCGTGGACCTCCACCAATACCGAAACCGATGTGATGGACCGGTATCTGGAGGTGGTCGACCACCCGGAGAGCCCCACCCAATACCGGGTGGACGGAGCTTGGCGGCCGCTCCGCACCGAGATCGAACGGTACCGCGGCCCCCGGGGCGAACTGCTCGCGGTCGACACGCTGCGCTACACCCATCGCGGGCCGATGACCCCCAGCGGCGGCGCCTGGTACTCGCTCCGCTGGACGGTGCTCGAATCGGGGCGCGAGCTCGGGGCCTTCAGCGCGGCGGCACGGGCCCGGACGGTGCGCGAGTTCCTGGATTCGATGGCGCGCTTCCAGGCGCCGGCGCAGAACCTGCTCGTCGCCGATCGCGATGGCGGCATCGCGATCCGCTCCACCGGACGGCTGCCGGTGCGTCCCGGCGGACGCGGCGACGTGGTGCAGCGGGGCGATACCTCCGCCAGCGACTGGAGCGGCGACTGGTCGCTGGCCGAACTGCCGCAGTCGATCGATCCGGAGCAGGGGTTCCTCGCCTCGGCCAATCAGCAGCCGATCGATCCCCGCTCCGATGGGCGCTACCTCCGCGCCGACTGGCTGGCGCCCTGGCGGGCCCTGCGGATCAACCAGCTGCTCCGCTCGGACAGCGCCCTCACCCCGGAGGCGATGTCCCGGTTCCAGACCGACCCGGTGAGCGCCGCGTCGGAGCTCTTCGTTCCGGCGCTGCTCGCGGCGGGCAAGCGGTTCTCCGCCAACGACACCGTGCGCCGGGCGACCGGGCTCCTGGGCGAGTGGGACCTGCGGTACGCCCCCGGGAGCACCCGGGCGGTGCTGTACGAGACCGTCATGCGCCAGCTGCCGCGCCTCCTCTGGGATGAGCTCGACAGCCTGCCCCCGCCGGAAAACTCGGTGGTGGCACTGCTGCTCCGCGATTCGACCAGCGGGTGGTGGGACGATCATCGTACGCCGGAGGTGGAGGACCGCGACCGGCTGCTGGCCCGGGCGTTGGCCCAGGGTCTGACCGAGACGATCACCGCCCGAGGCGAGCCGGACTCGGGCGGATGGCGCTGGGACCGGATCCGGCACGCGAACATCTATCACCTGCTTCGGATCCCGGCGCTCTCCGCACTGGCGATCCCGATTCAGGCGGGGCAGTCGACGCTCAATCCCTCTAGCGGGCGGGGGCTCTTCGGACCGAGCTGGCGGATGGTGGTGGAACTGGGCCCGGAGGTCCGGGGCTGGGGGACCTACCCGGGGGGACAGTCGGGAAATCCCGCGAGCTCGCGCTACCTCTCCGGTCTGCCACGCTGGAAGGACGGTACGCTCGACACCCTTCGGTTTCCCCATACCGCGCTCGAGCTGGGGAAGGAAACCAGCCGGCTGACCCTGACGCCCGCCGGGATGGTGCGATGATCGAGTTCTGCCTGCTGTTCGCGGCCCTCGCCGGCGCGACCGCCTCGGTCGGATGGTGGGGCATCGCGGTGGTGGCGGCGCTGTGGAGCCTCATCCGGCGGGGGGCGCCGTGGCGGGCCGGTGCCGCGGCGGCTGCGGCGTGGCTCCTGCTGCTCGGGTTCACGGTCTCCTGGGGCCCCCTCAGCCGGCTCGTGCCGCGGGTTGGCGGGGCGGTGGGCCTTCCCGGTTGGGCGGTGGTACTGCTCGCGCCGGTCTTTGCGTGGCTCCTGGCGTGGAGCGCGGCACGGATTACCTGGCGGGCACCTTCATCGCGAACGTCACGATAGCCCCCGACGGCTCCCGCACGCTGAACTCGTCCATCCCGTAGAAGGTCTGGTGCCGCTCCGCCACCCGCGGGAGTCCGGCCAGCGCCCGGTCGACCTGGTCGATGTCGCTCACTTCGATGAAGAGCGAAATGGCGTGGCCGCGGGGCGCCCGTGACGAACCGGCCACCTCCGCCTCCAGCGCGGCCCAGGTCTGATACATCACCTCGATGCCATCCCGCACCAGCATGGCGAACTGGGGCTTCCCGTCGGGGCCCGGGACTTCGGCCACCTTGGTGAAGCCGAGCCGGTCGGTCCAGAAGCCGAGGCAGGGCTCGACCTGGTCGGCGAAGATGACGGGGGTGAGACGGGTCACGAGCGGTTCGGCAGCCATGGGGGATCTCGGCCGGAGAGGGAGGCCGGCGGAGAGCAGGAGGCCGGCGAAGAGGATTGGGGATCGCATCGGTAGTCTCGTTTGGACTACCAGCTAGTATAAATTAGACTATATTGACTGTCAACCATGCCCACCGATCTCACGCTCCCCGACCTCGTGGTCCTCGGCCTCCTGTGCGAGCGGCCCATGCACGGGTACGAGCTCAACCAGGAGCTGGAGCGGCGGGAGGTGCGTGACTGGGCCGGGATCAGCCGGCCCCAGGTCTACTACTCCCTCAAGAAGCTCGCGGCCGGCGGGCAGATCATCCGGGCCGCCGAAGCCGGTTCCCGGGCCGGGCCGCAACGCCAGATTTTCCGGGTCTCGGCCGCCGGGCGCCGGGCTCTTTCTGCCGCGCTGGCACGGGGAGAGTGGGCCACACAACGCCCCCCGCCGCCCTTTCTGACCTGGCTCTGCCTGTCGAGTAACGCTCGGCCCGAGGACCGGTTGCAGCTGGTTCGGCGGCGGCGGGAGTTCCTCGAAGGGGAGCTGGCCAGGGAGCGGACTACGCTTGGCGAGATCCTTGCTGATACCGGGCCCATGGTCGTCGCGGCAGCTCACGTCGTGCGGCTCGTCATCCGGCAGTGGGAGGTGGAACTGGAGTGGCTCGGGGAGGTCGAGCAGGCCTTCCTGATTTCAGGCCCGGCCCTCCCCCAGGACCGCCAGGAGGCGCACAACTTGTGAGGTGGGAAGGGTTTGTCTAGATTTGAGACATCGTCAACTGCGGAGGGTCATCTGTTCCCATTCGCTGGATTCAGTAACTGAAGCAAAGGAAGCTGTTGTGTCACGAGCAAATCGCAGGTCGCCGTCATCACCTCCCCCGCCCAGAGCGCGTAACCTTGGTCGCCGCTCGATGGACGCTCACCGCCAGTGGCTGATCGACCGGTATGGTCCGATCTGTGCCTACTGCGGCACCGACATCGATGTGAATCGCACCACGCTGGACCATGTGTACCCGCGGAAGGGCCAGACCGCGTACGACCGGCCCGACAACCTGGTCATCGCCTGTCAGCCCTGCAATTCGGCCAAAGCCGATACCCCCTTCATCGCGTTCATCGCGCAGAAGCGGTCGCGGGGCGTTTTCCTCCTCCACTACGGCGAGCATCTCTCCGACTGGGTGAAGGACATGATCCGCCAGGCCTCCGAGCGGGAGTTCCTCCCCTCGAACAAGCCTCGTTTCGTCCCGCATGGGGCGGAGAATGGGAACGGGGCTCACTAGGCGGTCGGACGGTCGGACGGTCGGACGGTCGG